>NZ_JBIAZE010000002.1:416294-668341 GCF_042898825.1 Streptomyces sp. NPDC000345 | reverse complement strand
GTCGCCCCGATGTCCGACGTACGCGTCGTCGTCATCGACTGGACCGAGACCGGCGCGTCACCGCCCACCGCCACCGAGCCGACCTGGATCTGCCGCGACACGCGCCGCCGGGCGATCGGCCGGGCCGGCACCTCGGGGACGCCCAGGGAGACGGCGGTCATGACCTCACTCCCGGTTTCCGGAGACCGTCTCGCGCATCGCGCGCAGCGACTCCTTGAGGGAACCCATGGTGGCGAGGACGGCGGTGGGTTCGTAGCCGCAGTGCGCCATGCAGTTTGCGCAGCGCGGGTCCTTGCCGCGGCCGTACTTGTCCCAGTCGGTCTTCTCGATCAGCTCGCGGTACGTCGGCACGTACCCGTCGCTCATCAGGTAGCAGGGGCGCTGCCAGCCGAAGAGCGAGTAGTTCGGGATCGCCCACGCCGTGCACGGGAAGTCCACCCTGCCCTCCAGGAAGTCCAGGAAGAGGGGCGAGTGGTTCAGCCGCCAGCGGCGGCGGTTGCCGCCGGCGAAGGCCTTCTTGAACAGCTCGCGGGTCTGTTCCACGCCGAGGAAGTGCTCCTGGTCGGGCGCCTTCTCGTAGGCGTAGGCGGGCGAGATCATCATCTCGTCGACCTTGAGGTCGTCGTTGAGGAAGTTGAGCACCTCGATGATGGTCTGCGGGGTGTCGGTGTTGAAGAAGGTCGAGTTGGTGGTGACCCGGAAGCCGCGCCGCTTGGCCTCCTTGATCGCCGCCACGGCCTCGTCGAACACGCCCTCCTTCGCCACCGACTCGTCGTGCCGCTCCCGCAGCCCGTCGATGTGCACCGCGAAGGCGAAGTAGGGGGAGGGCGTGAACTTGTCCATCTTCTTGCGCAGCAGCATGGCGTTGGTGCAGAGGAAGACGTACTTCCTCTTCGCCACCAACTGCCGCACGATCTCGTCGATCTGAGGGTGCATCAGGGGCTCACCGCCCGCGATGGACACCATCGGCGCACCGGACTCCAGGACCGCGCCCACGGCCTGGGCGACCGGCATGCGCTGCTTGAGCACTCCCGCCGGATGCTGGATCTTGCCGCAGCCCTCGCACTTGAGGTTGCAGGCGAAGAGGGGCTCCAGCTCGACGATCAGCGGGAACTTGTCCCGCTTGCGGATCTTCTGTTCGGCCAGGTATGTAGCGACCTTGATGGACTGGCGCAGCGGCATGGCCATTCGGCTCACCTCCGGGGGAGCAGCACATTACGGTGCCATTCGAAGAATGCAGGCAGGACGGAACGAAGGACGCGGAAAGCCGATATTCCACCGCGCACCGTGCCGATCCGGACGAGTTCATGTTCTGGAGCGTCCACGACCACCCGGACGGCCGCAACCGGGCGCCCGTCCGCGCGCACGGCGCTCAGGAGCGTGGCCGCCGACTCCATGTCGACGGCGATGGCGCCGGTCGCGAGCAGGTCGGCGCGCTCGTGACCGCGCACGACGTGGTCGGAGCCGGTGAGGGGACCGGTGTGGACGGTACGCCCGGGCAGGGTGCGTACGAGTTCCTTGACGAGCAGTTCGGTGCCGACGCACGGCACGGTGCCGCGCGGATCACGCGTCTCCTCGGCGACGACCAGGTCGCCGGGGTGCATGCCGGGGGCGAGACCGGCGCAGAAGCCCGTGGCCAGCACGGCCGACCCGCCGAGCACCGGACGGGCGAGGACCCGGGTGACGGAGCGCTCGGCCGCCCTGGGTCCCATGCCCGTGCGCAGGACGGTGACGGGCCCGCCGGCCCCGCTGCGGTCGCCCATGCGCAGGGCGAGGTGCTCGATGCCCAGCGCGCAGGCGATCAGCAGCGGGGCCGGGACGGGCTGCGTGCTCATTCAGCTCCCCTTGACCTCGGAGGGAGCCGCCTCACCGGAGACCGGCCGGGGTTTCTTGCTGAACGGCTCCCCGTGGACGTACCGGCCGAGCGCGGTCAGCGGGAAGACCTGCCGGTAGAGGTGGTAGTTGATGGAGAAGTCCCACGGGAAGCCGGTGCCGGTGAAGTAGGGCTCGTCCCAGGAGCCGTCCTCGCGCTGGGTCTCCGCCAGCCAGGCGATACCGCGTTCGACGGCCTTGGAGCCCCGCTCCCCCGCCGCCAGCAGGGCCATCAGCGCCCAGGCCGTCTGGGAGGCGGTCGAGGCGCCGCGGCCGCTCCAGCGGGCGGCGTCGTGGTAGGAGCGCAGGTCCTCGCCCCAGCCGCCGTCGTCGTTCTGGACCCGCTCCAGCCAGGCGACCGCCCTGCGCACGGCCGGGTGCTGGGCGGGAAGTCCGGCGGCGGTCAGTGCGGGCACCACCGAGCCGGTGCCGTAGACGTAGTTGACGCCCCAGCGGCCGAACCACGAGCCGTCCGGCTCCTGTTCGGCGAGCAGCCACCGGATGCCGCGCCGGGTCCGCGGGTCGTGGGAGAGTCCCTCGACGGCGAGCATCTCCACGACGTGCGCGGTGACGTCGGCCGACGGTGGGTCGATGACCTCGCCGAAGTCGCAGAACGGCAGCCGGTTGGGGAACGGGCTGGTGTTGTCCACGTCGAAGGCGCCCCAGGCGCCGTTCCTCGACTGCATCCCGAGGTTCCAGCGCACCCCGCGCCCGATCGCCTTCTCCACCCGCTCCGGGTCGTGGTGGCGGACCCGGCGCAGCGCCAGGACGACCTCGGCGGTGTCGTCGATGTCCGGGTAGTTGTCGTTGTGGAACTCGAACGCCCAGCCGCCCGGCGGGAGCCCGGGCCGGCGCACGGACCAGTCACCCGGCCGCACCACCTGCTCGCCGAGCATCCAGTCGGCGGCCTTGACCAGTTGCGGATGGTCGGCGGGCAGTCCCGCGTCCGCGAGCGCGATGGTCGCCAGGCAGGTGTCCCACACCGGGGACTGGCAGGCCTCGATCATGCGGGCGCCGTCCTCACGCCACACGGCGTAACGATCCAGCGACTTCAGCCCCTCGCGCATCACCGGGTGTTCGAGGTCGTAGCCGAGCAGGTGCAGGGCGATCACCGAGTAGACGGCCGGGGGCTGGATGCCGCCCCAGCAGCCGTCGTTCTCCTGCCGCTCGATGATCCAGCGGGCGGCGGAGTTCATGGCGGCCCTGCGCAGTCTGCGCACGGCGACGGTGCGGTAGCCGCGGACGACCTTGTCGAGCCGCTGGAAGAGCCCGTCCCAACTGTTCACCGGGGCAAGGGGCTTGGGCGGGTTGGGGTGGGCCGGGTCGGTGTGCAGCTCGTCGAGCGGGAACGGCGCCGGGCGCACCGGGCGCTTCGCCGAGACGACGGTGAGCGGGACGATCGTCTGCCGGGCCCAGCAGCCGAAGTTGTAGATGCTGAGCGGGAACCATCTCGGGAAGTACAGCAGTTCCGGCGGGAGTTCGGGCAGGTCCTCCCACTTCCACCAGCCGAAGAGGGCCAGCCAGATCCGGGTGAAGACCCGGGCGGCGGCGATACCCCCGTGGTCGCGGACCCAGGCGGAGGCCTTGGCCATGTGGGGGGCGTCGGGGGCGTCGCCGGCCAGGCGCAGAGCGACGTAGGCCTCGATGGTGGCGGAGAGTTCGGGCGGGCCGCCGTAGAAGGTGGCCCAGGTGCCGTCGTCGCGTTGTTCGCCGCGGATGAAGAGGGCGGCGGCCTCGGTGGTGGCCTCGTCGCGGATGCCCAGGAACTGACGGAGCAGCAGGTCCTCGGCGTCCATGGTGACGTTGGTCTCGAGGTCGCCCTTCCACCAGCCCTCGGCGTCCTGCCGGGCGAGCAGGAAGTCGGTGGCGCGCCGCATCGCGCGTTCGGCGGCTTCTTGTACCCCGGCCGCCACGGGGATGGTGATGTCGGTTTCGCTGGCCGCGGCAGCGCGGGGCGGCAGGGCAGCCCCGGTGCTTCCGTCGGTCGTCGCTGTCATGGCTTCCCCTTCGTGCAGTCGTGCGAAGTCGTGCTGCTGTGGGAACGCCGTCGGCCGGTGCGGGTCTCGCCTCGCTGCACCGGCCGGCGACTACGCGAGGACTATTCGACCGATAGTGATCATCTCTTTCGTACGACGACGAAGTCGGCGAGCGCCGTGAACCGGGCCCGCACCTGCTCGGGCATGTCGACGGCGGTCAGGGCTTCGATGGCGATGGTGTGCTGACGACGCGCCTCCTCGGCGGTCCACTCCCGGCCGCCGGCCTCGTCGATGAGCGCGGCGCGGGCCGCGAACTCCTCCTCGGAGAAGTTCTCGAAGTCGCTGGCCTTGGCGTCGGCGGCGAGCATCTCGCCGAGCCGCTCGGAGGCGGGGCCGCCCGCCGCGAGCGCGGCCACGACGGGCAGGGACTTCTTGCGCTGGCGCAGGTCGCTCCAGGTCTGCTTGCCGGTGGCCTCCGGGTCGCCCCAGATGCCGAGCAGGTCGTCGACGGCCTGGAAGGCCAGACCGAGGTGGTAGCCGTACCTCTCCAGGGCGTCGGCGGTGCGCTCGTCGGCGCCGCCGAGCACGGCGCCGATGGAGCTGGCGCAGGCCAGCAGGGCGCCCGTCTTGTTGCCCTCCATCTCCAGGCACTCCTCGACGCTGACGCGGTCGCGGTGCTCGTAGGAGATGTCCTGGGCCTGGCCGTCGATCAGGGCACGGGTGGCGGTGGTCAGTCGGCGGGTGGCGCGGCCGGCCTCGACGGTGCCGAGTTCGAGGAGGATCTCGTTGGCGAGGGCGAACAGGGCGTCGCCGACCAGGATCGCCTGGGCGGGGCCGTGCACCTTCCAGACGGTGTCGCGGTGGCGGCGCTGCTCGTCGCCGTCCATCAGGTCGTCGTGCAGGAGCGAGAAGTTGTGGACCAGCTCGACGGCGACCGCGCCGGGCACGCCGGTCTCGGGGGCGGCGCCGGTGACCTCGGCGGACAGCACGGCGAGCGCGGGGCGCACGGCCTTGCCGCCGTCGCCGTCGGTCGGCTTGCCCTGGGCGTCGATCCAGCCGAAGTGGTAGGCGGCGACGGTGTCCATGGGCGGTGCCAGTCGGTCGACGGCCGCCCGGAGCACCGGTGTGGCCAGGGTGCGGCCGCGCTCCAGGAGCGCGGTCACGTCCACCGCGGTCCTGCGAGCGGCCGGCGAGGCCGGGGGCACAGTGGGCACAGTTTCTCCTCTTGTTGCGGTACCGGAGGGGGTGCGGGGGTGTGCCGAGCCGTGCTGATCGAGCTTCACCGGGTCTCACCTCGCAGTGGGACACCGGTTTCCTCCGGCGTTCGGCCGGGGGTCCGGGGGGTGTTCCCCGGGACGATGCAGTTGGCCGCCTCCTCGAACTCGAAGAGGCGGTGGGGTCGGGGCCGGCCGAGGGCGCCGAGCGCGGCGTCCGCCGCGCTCACGCCGCTGCGGACCGCACTCTCCATGGTCGCGGGCCACCCTGTGGCGGTCCACGCTCCGGCCAGGTACAGGCCGGGGACTTTGGTGCGGGCGCCGGGACGCAGGCGCCCGACGCCGGGGGCGGGAGCGAACGTCGCCGTGCGCTCCCGGGTCACGAAGAAGTCCCTCACCCCGGCGCCGCGCGCAGCGGGCAGCAGCCGCCGGAGTTCGGGGAGGTAGCGCTCGCGCAGGACGGCGACGGGTGCGTCGATCTCGTCCCGGGCCGCCGACTGCGACAGCGCGAGGTACTGGCCCTCGCGCAGCCCGGAGGCGTCGGTGCGGTCGAAGACCCATTGCACGGGGGTGCCGAGCGCGGCGAGGAACGGGGCGTCCAGCACCTTGCGGTCGTAGACGACATGGACGTTGAGGATGGGCGCCGTGCGGATCTCCAGCAGCCGTCCGGGGGCGTCGAGCGCCCCGGCCGGCAGCAGGTCGTACGTCTCGCGCTGCGGTACGGCGAGGACGACGGCGTCCGCGGTGAGCGTCTCGCCGGGCACCTCGACGGCCCATGTCCCCCTCCCGTCGGCGCGGACGGAGGTGACGCGGGTGCGGACCTCGGTGCGCACGCCCGCGGAGTCGAGTGCCTTGCGGGCCAGCCGGTCGTGCAGTTCGCCGAGCGGGACCCGGGCCCAGCCGATGTCGGCGGCGCCCGGGTCGGACAGCAGACCGGTCTTGAACACCATCGCGGCGAGCGCCAGTGAGGAGTCCGCGGCGACCGCGTTGAGGGTGGCGACCCCGACCAGGTCCCACAGGGCCTCGACGGCGCGTGCCGACTGACCGTGCGCGGTCAGCCAGCTGCCGAAGTCCTGCGCGTCCAGGGCCGGATCGGCGAGGTCGAGCCCCTTGAGCGCGAGCGCGGCCCGGCCCACCTTGGCGCGCTCGGCGAGGGAGAGGTGCGGGTACGCGGCGAGGCTGCGTCCCAGGTGCAGGGGCACGGGCAGCGCGTCGCGCCGCAGCCTGCCCAGCCGTCGTCCCTCGGGGCGCGCGACATCGACGACGGGCACGTCGAGACGGTCCTGCAGCGGTGCCAGGGCCGCGCCCTCGATCCGGTCGAGGAACCAGCGGTAGGCGGTGCAGCAGCGCAGGTACACGTGCTGGCCGTTGTCGACGGTCAGTCCGCCGCGCCGGAAGGAGAAGGCCAGACCGCCCAGACGGGGCCGGCCCTCCAGCAGGGTGACGCGCACGCCCGCGTCGGCGAGCGCGAGCGCGGCGGTGATGCCGGCGAGGCCGCCGCCGACGACGACGGCGGTGCGCCCGGCACGTCCGGGCGTCCCGGACCCCTCCGGGAGCTGCTCGTCGCTCATCGCACGCCCTCCTCCGCATACCGGCCGCCGTGGTGCTTGAACTCTGCACGGCAGGCAGTCGCAGTCAGGGACGCCGCGCCGCACCGGAGGGTTGCGTGCCACTTTTGTTCGGTTCCTGCGGATTGCCCGTGGGAACGGCCCCGGCCCGCCGTGCCGCCCACGCTCCCCATCAGGGGTGCCTCCTGACGGTCTGCCGGGAGACATGCCGGGCGTCCAGCCCCGACAGGCCGCGCACGGCGACGTAGGCCTTCTCCCGGCCGGGCAGCGAGACCCGGCCGCGCAGCACGGCGGCGGGGTCGCCTTCGATGCGGTCGAGCAGGCGGCGGTAGATGCCGGCCATGGCGGCGACGCAGGCACCGCTGCGCCGGTCGAGCATGGGCAGCAGCCGGTAGCCCTCGGCGAACAGGGCGCGGGCCCGGCGCACCTCGAAGTGCACGAGCCCCGCGAAGTCGGAGCCCTCCGGCGGGGTCGGTCCGTCGAACCCGGCCGAACAGCCGAACTTGGCGAGATCGTCGGCGGGAAGATAGGTCCTGCCGCCCGCCGCGTCCTCGCGGACGTCCCGGAGGATGTTCGTCAGCTGGAGCGCGAGCCCGAGCGTGTCGGCATACTCCGGCGCGCGCTCGGCGCCGCGCGCCCCCGGTTCCGTGCCGAACACACCGAGCGAGAGGCGTCCGATGGCGCCCGCCACGCAGCGGCAGTACACCTTCAGGTCGTCCCAGGTCTCGTAGGTCTCGCCACGTACGTCCATCAGGACACCGTCGATCAGCTCGTCCAGGCCGCCCAGCGGGACCGGGAAGGCGCGGGCGGTGTGGGCGAGCGCGACCGCGACGGGGTCGGTGTCGTCCTCGTCGACCTCGCCGGCGCGGACCCGGGCGAGCAGCGCGCGGGTCTCCTCGAGACGGGCGGTCTTGACGTCGTCGCCGAGGGCACCGTCGCCGATGTCGTCGACGCGCCGCGAGAACGCGTACAGCGCCGACATCGCGCGGCGCTTCGGTGTGGGCAGCAGCCGGATGCCATAAGCGAAGTTCCGGGCCTGCTGTCCGGTGACGGCCTCGCAGTAGCTGTAGGCGGCGAGTACCGGTGCGGACGCGTGCGGTGACGACTCCACGGTCCGGATCACCCCTCTCCTCGCAGGGTCACGCCCGCCTCGCGCAGCAACTGGAGCTTGCCGGGCTTGGGCGGGCCGGGAAGTACGTCGTATTCGGCGGCGGCGATCGCGCGGATCGCCGCCCTTCCCCCCGCCACGAACCCTGCGAGCAGCAGCCTCAGCCTGCCGTGGACGCTACCCACGAGGGGGGCGCCTTCATTCAGGAGATCGCGGGCGCGTTGCGCTTCGTACGCCACCAGGGCGCGCACGGACGCGCTCGCGCTCTTCGCGGCGAGATCCGCCTCCTGGACGTGAAAGCGCTTCATGTCCGCGGCGGGCAGATAGACACGGTCGCGGCCGAGGTCCTCGGCCACGTCCTGCAGGTGTTCGACGATCTGCAGTGCGGTGCAGACCGCGTCGGAGCGGCGGATCCGCTCGGGGGTCGAGGTGCCGGTGACGGCGAGGACGAGACGGCCGACGGGGTTGGCGGACAGCTCGCAGTAGGCGAGCAGGTCGTCGTAGGTCTCGTAGCGCGTGACGAGCTGGTCCTGGCGGTTGGCGGCGATCAGGGCGAGGAACGGCTCGGGCGTGAGGGAACGGCGGCGGACCGTGAGCCTCAGGCGGCGCAGCAGGGGGTGACGGGGGTCGCCGCCGGCTCCGTCGAAGACCCGGCGCAGGTCGGTCTCGAAGGCGTCGAGGAGGAGCAGCCGGTCCTCGGCGTCCGCGGCCGCGACACCGAGGAGGCGGGCGTCGGCACCGCCGGGTGCGAGGTCGCCGTCGCCGATGTCGTCGACGAGGCGGCAGAAGCCGTAGACGGCCATCAGGTCCTCGCGCCAGGCCCTGGGCAGGAAGAACGGGGCCACCGGGAAGTTCTCGTCCGCGGCCTTGTCGAGAGTGGCGCGCTCCGGGTCGCCGGTGCGCGGCGCGGCCTGCGGCGTCACCGTTCGCGGCCCGGGGCAGGGACGGCACATGCTGCGTTGAGCTGGGGAGTTTCCGTAGCCATTGCCGTCACATCTCCCGTTCTACACCGCCGACCCAAGACACACTATTTCGGACACGCCGCCCGGCCGTCCGCACGGCAGCCCAGACCGAGGGTGTCGCGCATTATCGCCCCACTTGACGCGTTTCGGGACCCGTCACAGCTTACGTTGTACAACGCAGCGTGGATCCCGCGGGTGTCCCGCAGATCACAACAACACACCGATTGGCGTCAAGATTCCTACGGTGCGCCGGAGTTGACGTTTCCTTTGCAGACGCCGGGCCCCGCCGGACAGTTCCGGCAGGGCCCGGGCCGATCCGGGGCTACTTGCCCGTGAACTTCTCGTACTCCTTGAGGACCTCTTCGGTCGGGCCGTCGAGGCGGAGTTCGCCGCGTTCCAGCCACAGCACGCGGTCACAGGTGTCGCGGATCGACTTGTTGCTGTGACTGACCAGAAACACCGTGCCCGCCTGCTTGCGCAGCTCCCGGATGCGTTCCTCGGAGCGCTTCTGGAACTTGCGGTCGCCGGTGGCCAGCGCCTCGTCGATCATCAGGACGTCGTGGTCCTTGGCGGCGGCGATGGAGAACCGCAGCCGGGCCGCCATGCCGGAGGAGTAGGTGCGCATCGGCAGCGTGATGAAGTCGCCCTTCTCGTTGATGCCGGAGAAATCGACGATCTCCTGGTAGCGCTCCTTGACCTGCTCCCGGGACATGCCCATGGCCAGACCGCCCAGGATGACGTTGCGCTCACCGGTGAGGTCGTTCATCAGGGCCGCGTTCACCCCGAGCAGCGAGGGCTGGCCGTCGGTGTAGACCTTGCCGCTCTCCGGCGGCAGCAGACCGGCGATGGCGCGCAGCAGGGTGGACTTGCCGGAGCCGTTGGAGCCGATCAGGCCGATGGCCTCGCCCCGGTAGGCGACGAAGGAGACGCCGCGCACCGCGTGCACCTTGCGCACCCCGCGCTCCTCGCCCCGCTTGAGGATGCGGCTGAGCGCGGCGGTGGCGCTGCCCTTGCCGGTCTTGGCGCCGTTGACGCGGTAGACGATGTGCACGTCGTCGGCGATGACGGTGGGGACGCGCTGCCCCGGTACCTGGTCAGCCACGGCCGTACCTCTCCTCCGCCTTCCAGAAGTACAGGAAGCCGCCGACCGCGAACAGCAGGGCCCAGCCGCCGGCGACGGCCCAGACATGGTCGGGGAGGTTCTCGGCGCCGTACTCGTCGATGAGCGCGAAGCGCATCAGGTCCATGTAGATGGCCGCCGGGTTCCACTGCAGGACGGTGGAGACCCACTCGGGCTTGTCCGCGAGGAAGACGGGGATGGAGAACATCACGCCGGAGGCGTACATCCAGGTCCGCATCACGAACGGCATCAGCTGCGCGAGGTCCGGGGTCTTCGCGCCGGCCCGGGCGAAGATCAGCGCCAGTCCGGTGTTGAAGCCGAACTGCAGGATCAGCACCGGCACGATCAGCGCCCAGGAGGCGTCCGGGTAACTGCCGAAGCCGATCACCACGACGAACATCACGAGCATCGAGTACAGCAGCTGCTGGAGTTGCTGCAGGGCGAAGGAGATCGGCAGCGAGGCGCGCGGGAAGTGCAGGGCGCGCACCAGCCCGAGGTTGCCGGAGATCGCGCGGACGCCGCTCATCACCGAGCTCTGGGTGAAGGTGAACACGAAGACGCCCGTGACCAGGAAGGGGATGTAGACGTCCTTGGGCATGCCCTTGCTGGCGTTGAGCAGCACGCCGAAGATCATGAAGTACACGAACGCGTTCAGCAGCGGCGTGGCCACCTGCCACAGCTGGCCGAGCTTGGCCTGGCTGTACTGGGCGGTCAGCTTCGCCCGCGAGAACGCCAGGATGAAGTGCCGGCGGCCCCAGAGCTGGCGGACGTACTCCCGCACCGGGGGCCGGGCACCGCTCACGGCCAGCCCGTACTTGGCGGCCAGCTGCGCGGCCGTGAGGCCCTCGTCGGGCGACGGGGGCGCGCTCACCGCGACTCCGCCGTCATGCGTTGTCTCACTCACAAGTAGGAAACTTTCGTCTTCGGGATGCACGGCCTTGACAGGGCCGGCATGAGCCGGGGGGCTCGGTGTACTGCCCGGGAGCCCTCGGGGACGAGCTTGTCAGATGACCGGGGGACGGCCCAGTCGGGTCAGCCGCCACACCGTACGCCACTTCATGGGCCTGCGGGCCCCGCACGGAGTGGTCCAGCCTTCCCGGAAGCCGCCGAACCACGCCTTCAGCGCGGACCGCGAGGGGCGGCGCGCCAGCGTGAGCAGCAGCCAGACCCCGAGGTAGACCGGGATCAGCACCGCGGGCAGGTTGCGGCGGGCCAGCCAGACCCGGTTGCGGGCGACCATGCGGTGGTAGACCGCGTGCCGCGAGGGCGCGGTCGTGGGGTGGTACAGCACCATGTCGGACCGGTAGTCGATCATCCAGCCCGCGTCGAGGGCCCGCCACGCCAGGTCGGTCTCCTCGTGGGCGTAGAAGAACTCGTCCGGCAGTCCGCCCACTTCCGCGAAGACCTTCGTACGGACGGCGTTGGCGCCGCCGAGGAAGGTGGTGACCCGGGAGGAGCGCATCGGGTCGGAGGCCCGCAGCCGGGGGACGTGCCGGCGCTGGGTGACGCCGGTGTCCGGGTCCGCGATGCGGAAGCTGACGATGCCCAGCCTCGGGTCGGCCTCGAAGGCCCGGCGGCACAGCTCGGCGGTGTCGTGGTGGGCCAGCAGGCCGTCGTCGTCGAGGAAGAGCAGGACGTCGACGTCACGGCCGCTGGGGCCGAAGGCCTCGATGCCGACGTTGCGTCCGCCGGGGATGCCGAGGTTCTCGGGCAGCTCGACCGTGCGGACGCCCTCGGGGACGTCCGGGACGGGCGAGCCGTTGCCGACCACGACGACCTCGACCGCGTCGCCGTCCTGCTTGGCGACCGAGTCGATCAGGGCCCTGAGCTCGTCGGGGCGGTTGCCCATGGTGATGATCACCGCGCCGACCTTCAGCGCACTCACTTGAGCCTGCTCGACGCGAGGATGGACACCAGGTGCAGCAGGGTCTGCAGGAGCGCGATGCCGGCCAGGACGGCGACGCCGAGGCGGGAGAAGAACAGGTCGCCGCGTGCCTGGTCGGCGCACGCGAGGACCAGGATCAGCAGGGAGGCCTCGATGCCGAGGATCAGCCGGTGGAACTTCAGCGCGGCGGCGGCCCGGCGGGCCAGCGCCATGCCGGAGGAGCGCATCTCGGCGGCGGTCTCCTGGACCGGCGGCTTCCCGGCCTGGTGGCGGGCGACGCCCACCAGGTCGGTCTCGGCCTTGATCAGGATGGCGCCGAGCGCGGCCAGGGTGCCGAGGAAGGCCCACAGCCAGTCGACGCGGCCGCCGCCCCACGGGTCGGCGGCGCGCAGGCCGAAGCCGACGAGCACCGCCGCGTCGGTCAGATAGGCGCCGACCCGGTCGAGGTAGACGCCGTTCAGCGAGTACTGCTTCTTCCAGCGGGCGATCTCACCGTCGACGCAGTCCAGCAGCAGGTACAGCTGGACGCACACCACGCCGAGCACCGCGCCCGTGATCCCCGGCACCAGCAGGGCCGGGGCCGCGAGCACGCCGAAGACGGTCATCAGGTACGTGAGCTGGTTGGGCGTGACCCTGGTGTTGACCAGGTAGCGGTCGACCCGCAGGGACACCTCACGCATGTAGAGGCGTCCCATCCAGTGCTCACCGCTGCGCCGGTCCTTCACCCCCGGTGGGTGGACGACCGGTCTGAGTTCAGCTACCGATGGCCTTGACATAGTCGGCGTAGACGTCCTTGATCTGTTCGGTCTTGAGGTCGAGGTGTTCGAGGATCGTGTAGCGGCCCGGCCGGGTCTCGGGGGCGAACTCCACGACGCGGACGAACTCGTCCACGGTGAAGCCGATCTCCTCCGGCAGCACCGGCAGCCCGTGCCGCCTGAGCACCTGGGCCATGTAGGCCGACTCCTCGTGGGCTCCGCGCAGGTACATCGCGAAGGCGGCGCCGAGGCCGCACTGTTCGCCGTGGGCGGCCGCGCGCTTGGGGAAGAGCAGGTCGAAGGCGTGGTTGATCTCGTGGCACGCGCCGGAGGAGGGGCGGGAGTCGCCCGACACCGACATGGCGATGCCGCTGAGCACCAGCGCCTCGGCGAGCACCTGGAGGAATCCGGTGTCCCCGATGCCGCCGGGGTGCCTGAGGACCGCCTCGCCGGCCTGGCGGGCGATCGCGGCGGCGAGCCCGTCGATCTTCTCCCCCTTGACCCGGTTGGCGAGCTCCCAGTCGGCGATCGCCGAGATGTTCGACACCGCGTCGCCGATGCCGGCGCGCACGAACCGCACCGGGGCCTCGCGGATGACGTCCAGGTCGATCACGACCGCGATCGGGTTGGGCACCCCGTAGGAGCCGCGGCCCGCGTCGTTGTCGAGGGTGGCGACCGGCGAGCACAGGCCGTCGTGCGCGAGGTTCGTCGGTACGGCGACCAGCGGGAGCCCCACCCGTGCCGCGGCGAACTTGGCACAGTCGATGATCTTGCCGCCGCCCAGGCCCACGACCGCGTCGTAGTGGCCGGCCTTTATGTCGCCGGCCAGCCGGACCGCGTCGTCGAGGGTGCCGCCGCCGACCTCGTACCAGGTGGCGCCGGGGAGGGCGGGGGTGAGGCGCTCCCGCAGCCGGGCGCCGGAGCCGCCGCTGACGGCGAGGGCGAGCTTCCCGGAGTGCGAGATGCGCTCGTCGGCGAGGACCCCGACCAGGTCGTCGAGGGCACCCGGGCGGATGTCCACGACGACCGGAGAGGGGATGAGCCGGGTCAGTACTGGCACGCGATCTCCCGTCCGCGGGCGAGGTCGTCGTGGTTGTCGATCTCCACCCACTGAACGTCGCCGATCGGTGCGACGTCGATGCGGAAGCCGCGGTTGACGAGCTCCTGGTAGCCGTGCTCGTAGAACTGCTGCGGGTCGGTCTCCCACACGGTCTTCAGCGCGTCGGCGAGCTCGGGGGCGGCGTCGCCCTCGATGAGGGTGACGCCGATGTACTCGCCGGTGGCCTCGGCGGGGTCCATCAGCTTGGTGATCCTCGTCATGCCCTTCTCGGGGTCGACGACGACCTTCATCTCCTCGTCGGCCAGGTTCTTCACCGTGTCCAGGGCGAGGATGATCTTCTTGCCCTCGCCGCGGGCGGCGAGCAGGGTCTTCTCGACGGAGACCGGGTGCACGGTGTCGCCGTTGGCGAGGATCACGCCGTCCTTGAGGGCGTCACGGCCGCACCACAGGGAGTAGGCGTTGTTCCACTCCTCGGCCTTGTCGTTGTCGATCAGGGTCAGCCGGAGGCCGTACTTCGCCTCCAGAGCCTCCTTGCGCGCGTACACGGCCTCCTTGCGGTAGCCGACGATGACCGCGACCTCGGTCAGACCGATCTCGGCGAAGTTGCCGAGCGTCAGGTCCAGGACCGTGGGCTCGCCCTCTATGCCCGCGGGCCCCACCGGCACCAGCGCCTTGGGCAGGCTGTCGGTGTAGGGGCGCAGACGCCGTCCGGCGCCGGCCGCCAGCACAAGGCCGATCATGCGGGTTCTCCTTCGTCGTGTACGGATGGGGCGCCTTCCAGGTGGGCTGCGACCCAGAAGCGGATGCTCTCGACGAGCACCACGAGGGCAACGGCCACGGCGAGGACCGTGAGCGCGACCTTGAACTGCGTGCCGGTGAGCAGCGCGGCCAGCACCGCGACGAGAAGCGTCCGCCCCTCCTGCCCCCCGATGGCGCGCACCAGCCAGGCCGGCGGCGCTCCGGCGTCGCCGCGGATGCGGTACACCGTGTCGTAGTGATGGTAGGCGACGGCGGCCACCAGCCCGAAAGCCGCAGGAAGGGCTCCGTTCACGTCCGCTTCGGCGGCGAGGACCAGGACGGTGAGGTATTCGGCTGCGCGGAAGAGCGGGGGGACCAGCCAGTCGAGGGCGCCCTTGAGGGGGCGGGCCAGCGCCTGGCCGGAGGTGACGGCGTAGACGACGGCGCCCGCGACGGGGGCCCAGGTCACACCGGAGAAGAGGGAGACGGCGAGGACGGCCGCACCGGCGAGCGCCACCAGGAAGGGGGCGCCGAGGGAGACGCGCGCCCCGCGGGCCAGGAGGGAGGCGAGCGGTCCGTTGTCCGCCAGGTCCGCCAGCGCCCGGGCCGCGCGGTCGGTGCGCCGCGCCCTGCGGGTCACCGAGCGCAGCACCCGCCCGGCCGTGGTGTACGTCGCCGCGAAGGCGCAGCCGATGAGCAGCGCGTAGAAGGTGATGCGGGGAGTCGTGGCCGCAGTCAGGACGGCGATCATGGCCCATCGTTCGCCGATGGGCAGGACTATCATCCGCCGCACCCAGACCGTCCAGCCGACGCTGTCCAGCCTGCCGGACAGGGCGGCGGTGGGGCTGGTGTTGGCGGTGGCGTCGTGGTTGGCCTCGTTGAAGGAGAAGTCGACGACGTGCCGGCAGGTCTGCAGGATCATCGCGCCGAGGGCGAGGGCCCATACGTCGTCGCTGCCGCCGCCCCGGGCCGCGCCCAGCGCGAGTCCGGCGTAGTAGGCGTACTCCTTGGCCCGGTCGAAGGTGGCGTCCAGCCAGGCACCGAGCGTGGAGTACTGCAGGGAGTAGCGCGCGAGCTGGCCGTCGGTGCAGTCCAGGACGAAGGACGCGATCAGCAGGACGCCCGCCGCGACGAACCCGCCCCGGGTGCCGGTGGCCGCGCAGCCCGCCGCGATCAGCGCCGTGATCAGCGAGGCGGTGGTGACCTGGTTCGGGGTGAGGCCCCGGCGGGCGCACCAGCGGGCGATGTAGCGGGAGTAGGGGCTGACGCAGAAGGTGGTGAAGAAGCCGTCGCGGGCCTTCACGGCCGACTTCAGGCGTACGGCCTCGTCGTCGACGGCGGCGACGGCCTGCCGTGCCTCGTTGCGGGCCTGCGGATCGGCGGGGACCACGGCGACCAGGCTGCCCAGCTCGGGGCGGTGGACGGCGGCGCCGTCGGCGTCGAGGGCGGTGACGACGCGGTCGGCGAGGCTGTCGACGTCCTCCACGCTCGACCTGGCTCGCGCGGGGGCGCCTCCCTGCGCGGTGCCGCCGCTCGCGGAATTCTCGCGGGCCAGCGCACGGGTGAGGGCCTGGCGGCCGGCGGGCTGCGCGGTGAGCGCGCCCGGGATCGCGGCGAGCGGGAAGCGCGGGTCGGTGAGGCCGAGGCGCAGGGCGTGCTCGTGGCCCACGAAGCGGGCGTCGACGACGGCGACCCGCTCCTGGACCGGCACCGCGGCGAGCAGCGCCTCGGTGTCGGCGGCGTCGGCCGCGAGCCGGACGTCGAAGCCGAGGGAGCGCAGGTCGCCCTCGATCGACGAACCGGGGACCGGCTGACCGGTGAGGATGGCGGTCGGCAACCGAACTCACTCCCTGGGTCCCGACGCGTCCGCGCCGGTCGTGTACACGATGGGGGGCGCCGTGTGGCCTGCCCCGGTCGGGGCCGGGCGGGCGGCATGTCGGCAGAGGCTATCGGATGCCGGGAAGACCGCGTTCACCGGCCGTTCAGCTCCGGTCGACACGGCTGTGCGGCACGGTGTGAACCGGCCTTTGCCGAGATCATCATCGGTGATCGGCGGCCCGCCCCACAAACCGCGCACCCGCGGAGCCGACATCGGGGACATTGCGGGCGGCGCGGTGCGTCGGCATAGGGTGGGCGGCCATGACGTGGCTGATCACCGGCGGAGCCGGATACATAGGGGCCCATGTCGCGCGGGCCATGACGGATGCCGGGGAGCGCGTCGTCGTCCTGGACGACCTCTCGGCGGGTTTCCCGGCCCGGCTGCCGGCGCACGTGCCGTTCGTGCGGGGCTCGTCGCTGGACGCCGTCCTGCTCAAGGAGGTCCTCGCGGAGCACACCGTGACGGGTGTGGTGCATCTGGCCGCGCACAAGCAGGTCGCCGAGTCGGTGGCGCAGCCCACGCGCTACTACCGGGAGAACGTCGGCGGTCTGGCCACGCTCCTGGAGACGGTGGCCGAGGCCGGTGTGCGGCGGTTCGTGTTCTCCTCCTCCGCGGCCGTCTACGGCAACCCGGACGTGGACCTCATCACGGAGGACACCCCGTGCGCCCCGGTGAACCCGTACGGCGAGACCAAGCTCGCCGGGGAGTGGCTGGTGCGGGCGGCCGGGCAGGCGCACGGCATCGCGACGACGTGTCTGCGCTACTTCAACGTGGCCGGTGCGGCGGCGCCCGAGCTGGCCGACACCGGGGTGTTCAACATCGTCCCGATGGTCTTCGACCGGCTGACCCGGGACGAGGCCCCGCGGATCTTCGGCGACGACTACCCGACCCCGGACGGCACCTGCGTACGGGACTACATCCACGTCGCCGATCTGGCCGAGGCGCATCTCGCGGCGGCCCGGCGGCTGTCGGACCCCGGGGTGGCCGGGGACCTGACCGTGAACATCGGGCGCGGCGAGGGTGTCTCGGTGCGCGAACTGGTGACGCTGATCGGCGAGGTGACCGGCGACACGCGTCCCGCGGTCGTCGAGGGGCGGCGCCCGGGGGACGCCCCGCGCGCGGTCGCCTCGGCCGCGCTGGCCGAACGCGAGCTGGGGTGGACGGCGCGGCTCGGGGTGCGCGAGATGGTCGGCTCGGCATGGCGGGGCTGGCGGCTGCACCACGGCTGAGTCCGGGCCGGGGGCGCCCTGACCTGCACTTGGTTTCCGCAGGTCAGGGCACATGACAACGGTGTTCAGTGCCGCGTTGCCGGATACCCCCCACCCGTAGTTCACTGTGAGCCGGGCGACCACAGGAGGGTGCTTCCGATGGGGGCTGGGCACGACCACGGCCACACGCATTCCCATGCGCCGACGACCGGTACGGCCGCGGCGGCGTACCGCGGCAGGCTGCGCGTCGCGCTGTCGATCACACTCGCCGTCATGGTCGCCGAGATCGCCGGCGGGGTCCTCGCGGACTCCCTGGCGCTGATCGCGGACGCCGCGCACATGGCGACGGACGCGCTGGGCCTGGGCATGGCGCTGCTCGCCATCCACTTCGCCAACCGTCCGGCCAGCACCAACCGCACCTTCGGGTACGCCCGCGCCGAGATCCTGGCCGCGCTCGCCAACTGTCTGCTGCTGCTCGTGGTGGGCGGGTACGTGCTGTACGAGGCGGTACAGCGGTTCTTCACGCCGGCCGCCACCGAGGGCGGCCTGATGATCTGGTTCGGCGCCTTCGGCCTGGTGGCGAACATGATCTCGCTCACGCTGCTGATGCGGGGGCAGGCGGAGAGCCTGAACGTGCGCGGGGCGTTCCTGGAGGTGGCGGCGGACGCGCTCGGGTCGGTCGCGGTGCTGATCTCGGCGGCGGTGATCCTGACCACCGGCTGGCAGGCGGCCGACCCGATCGCCTCGCTGGTCATCGGCCTGATGATCGTGCCGCGGACGGTGAAGCTGCTGCGCGAGACGCTGGACGTGCTGCTGGAGGCGGCCCCCAAGGACGTCGACATGGCGGAGGTGCGCGCCCACATCGTCGCCCTGGACGGGGTGGAGGACGTCCACGATCTGCACGCCTGGACGATCACCTCGGGGATGCCGGTGCTGTCGGCGCACGTGGTGGTGCGCTCGGACGTGCTGAACGCGATCGGCCACGAGAAGATGCTGCACGAGTTGCAGGGCTGCCTGGGCGACCACTTCGACGTGGAGCACTGCACCTTCCAGCTGGAGCCGGTCGGTCACGCGGAGCACGAGGCGCGGCTCTGCCACTGAGGCGGGCCCCGGCCGGTCCGCCGGGCGGGGCCTCCCCACCCCCTCGATTCGCACACCCGTTCAGGACGGTTCCCCGTCCGAGGCCCCGGGCAAGATCACTCGCGGGGGCACGCCGCCGCGCCCGCACCGGGCGCGGCGTTTGCGCGATGCGCCGGGAGCGCCGAGCTCGTACGGCAGACTGGGGACGCGAGGACCGATGCTAAGGATGGGTATGCCGATCACACCTGCCACCGCGACGCACAGCTCGTCGAACGGCACCGCGGACGTGATTTTGCTGGAACTGGTCGACGAGGACGGCGTCACGATCGGCACCGAGGAGAAGCTCGCCGCCCACCGGCCGCCGGGCCGGCTGCACCGCGCCTTCTCCGTGTTCCTCTTCGACGAGCGGGGCCGGCTGCTGATCCAGCAGCGGGCCCTCGGCAAGTACCACTCCCCCGGTGTGTGGTCCAACACCTGCTGCGGTCACCCCTACCCGGGTGAGTCGCCGTTCGCGGCTGCCGCGCGGCGCACGTTCGAGGAGCTCGGGGTGTCCCCGTCGCTGCTCGCCGAGGCGGGCACGGTCCGCTACAACCATCCTGACCCGGCGTCGGGCCTGGTGGAGCAGGAGTACAACCACCTGTTCGTCGGCATGGTGCAGTCGCCGCTGCGGCCGGACCCGGAGGAGGTCGGCGACACGGCCTTCGTGACGCCCGCCGAACTGGCCGAGCGGCACGCGAAGGACACGTTCTCCTCCTGGTTCATGACCGTGCTGGACGCGGCCCGGCCCGCCGTGCGGGAACTGACGGGGCCGTCGGCCGGCTGGTGATCCTCAGGGCAGCTGTACGGGCTTGAGCGGCAGGGCGGCCCAGATCACCTTGCCGCCGCCGGACGTGTGCTCGACGTCACACACCCCTCCCGCCTCCCTGGTGATCTCCCGCACCAGGAGCAGTCCCCGGCCGTTGGTCTCCTCGTGGTCGGCCTCCAGGGCGGTCGGGCGGTAGGGGTGGTTGTCCTCCACGGCCACCCGCACCCACTCGGCGCCGACGGCCACCTCCACCGCGAGCACCGGCGACAGCAGCGCCGCGTGCCGGACGGCGTTGGTCACCAGTTCGGAGACGATCAGCAGGAGGCCCTGGATCAGGTCGTCCGAGACGGGCACCCCCTGGCGGAGCAGCAGGTCCCGTACGGCGTGCCGGGCCTGCGGGACGGAGGCGTCCACGGCGGCCGCGGTGAAGCGCCAGACGCCTTCGTAGGGCAGCGGTCGCGGCCCCGGGTTCTCCACGGACTCGAGAGGTGCGTCCGCGTCGCCCTCTGGGCGTGGGTCGGGCCCGCGCCCGTGGTCGTCCATCGTCCGGTCGCCGCCCTCGCGCTCGATTGTCACCACGACTCGAGTGTTGGTACCGCGACACTCCACTCCGGATGACTGAACAGAAGTCAGCGACTATCGAGCGTTCCCGACCGCCTCGGTCCGAGGGGGTCGCACGAGCGACCGCTTCTGCCCCTGCGCTGCCGCCTTCACGCACTTTTCGGGTTGTACGGGTGCGGCCTTCGGGTTGTACGGGTGCGGCGGCGCCCTTGCCCGATGCGTCCCCGAGGCCGCTGTGCCCGGGCAGCCGGCCCGGAGGTTAGCATCCGGGCCATGGAGCCCGAACTGCTGCACGGCGTCACCGACGGGGTCGCCACCGTCGTCCTGCACCACCCGGCGAAGCGCAACGCCATGACGGCCGCGATGTGGGGCGCGCTGCCCCCGCTGCTGGAGACGCTGGCCGCCGCCGCCGAGGTGCGGGCGCTGGTGCTGACGGGCGCGGGCGGCACCTTCTGCGCGGGCGCCGACATCTCCACGCTCCGGGGGTCCGCCGAGGAGGCGCAGACCCTCGCGGTGCGGGCCGAGGAGGCGCTCGCCGCGTTCCCGAAGCCGACCCTGGCGGCCGTCAGGGGGCACTGTGTGGGCGGGGGCGCCCAGCTCGCGGCGGCGTGCGATCTGCGGTTCGCCGAGGAGGGCGCGCTGTTCGGGGTGACACCGGCGAGGCTCGGCATCGTCTATCCGGCCTCCGCGACCCGGCGACTGGTGGCGCTGGTCGGTCCGGCGACCGCCAAGTACCTTCTGTTCTCGGGCGAGTTGATCGACGCGGAGCGGGCGCTGCGCACCGGCCTGGTCGACGAGGTGCTGCCGGCGGACGAACTCGACAAGCGCGTCGCGGAGTTCACCCGGGTGCTGGTGACGCGCTCGCAGCTGACGCAGGCCGCCGCGAAGGAGTTCGTGAACGGCCGCGCCGACCGGGACGCCCACTGGGCCGCCCAGGCACGCGGCAGCGGCGACACCGCGGAGGGCGTCGCCGCGTTCCTGGAGCGCAGGGAGCCGCGCTTCACCTGGACTACGTCAGGATGAAGCGGCTCCGCTTCCGGAGTGCCTCGACGATGTGCCGGGGCGCCTTGTGCGGGGCACCGGCGTCGTAGGGCGGCTGCGGGTCGTACTCCGTGCCGAGCTGTACGGCCCGGGCGTGGTCGTCGCCCGCGATCCGGCCGAGCAGGGCGAGCCCCATGTCGATGCCGGAGGAGACGCCGGCCGCGGTGACGTACTTGCCGTCGAAGACGACGCGTTCGCCGGTCGGCTCGGCGCCGAACGCGGCGAGCCGCTCCAGGGCCAGCCAGTGAGAGGTGGCCCGGCGGCCCCGGAGCAGGCCCGCGGCGGCGAGCAGCAGGGAGCCGGAGCACACGGACGTGGTCCAGGCGCTGGTGGCGTCGGCGGCCCGGAGCCAGTCGAGCAGGTGCGCGTCGTCCATCAGCGCGCTCTGCCCCGGCCCGCCGGAGACCACGACGACATCGGGGGCGGGAACCTCGGAGAGTGCCCTTTCGGCGATGAGGGCCAGCGCGCCGGTCTCCGTCCGGACGGGCCCGGCCTCCTTGGCCACGAACACGGTCTCCGCGCCCGGGGCACGGGAGAGCATCTCGTACGGGCCCACGACATCGAGGGCGGTGAAACGGTCGTAGACGACGATCGCGATCTGCATGGGGGTCCTCTCGGGAGGGTGCCTGGGGTTTCTGGGGGCGTGGGATCGGAGGGCTTCAGGGGCGGATGACCGGAGCCGTGGAGGCGGGGCCGGGCAGGGGGACTCAGGTCGAGGGCCACAGGGCTCGGTCGGAGGCGTCGGGGGCTCAGGCTCGGCACCGCGTTGGGGGCCACGGGGGGGCGGACGCCCCGGGTTTTCCAGGGACGCGGACTCGGGCGGGCTGGAACGGACGCCTACGAGGTACGGGGGCTCAGGCCCGAGATCGCGGCGGCCGGACGCCCAGGGCTTTCACGGGACGCGGACTCGGGCGGGCCGCAGCGGGCGGACGCCCACGGGGTGCGGGGGCTCGGGGTCAACAGGGGCCGGAATCATCGGACTTCAGAAGGCACGGAACTCCGGGGTGTCGGGGGCGGGCAGTCAGGGGGCTCGGCGGCTTCGAGTGGCGGGCGCCCACGGCTTCAGCGGGCCGATACGCAGGGCCACTTGGGTGGTGCCCGAGGGCAATGGAGGCCGGATGAACGAGGGTTGAGGGGCGGACGGGGAGGGGCTTCAGTGGGTGGGCCCCCAGGACCGGGGGGACGGTGCCCGAGCAGTCGAGGGTGGGTGAGTGGGTGTCCGGGGGCTTCGGGGTGGGCGTCCCGGGGGTTCAGCGGGTGGAGGTGCGCGGGTTCAGGGCGTGGTGGCCGGGCGGAAGCGGCGGCGGTATTCGGCCGGGGCCGTGCCCAGGGCTTTGACGAAGGCGCGGCGCATGGCCTCGGGGGTGCCGTAGCCGCTGGCGCGGGAGATCTCCTCGACGCCGTCGGCGGTGTCCTCCAGAAGCCGGCGGGCGTGCTCCAGACGGACCCCTTCGACGTAGCGGCCGGGAGTGGTGCCGGTGTCGGCCAGGAAGGCGCGGGCGAAGTGGCGGGGCGAGAGCCGGGCGCGGGCGGCGAGCGACTCCACGCTGAGGTCGGCGGCGGGGTGCGCGGTGATCCACTGCTGGACCTCCCGCAGCGGCCCGCGCCGTGCGGTCCGGGCGGCGAGCTGGGCGCTGAACTGCGTCTGGTTCCCGGGCCTGCGCAGGAAGACGACCAGGTGACGGGCGACGGCCAGCGCCGCGTCCCGGCCGAGGTCCTCCTCGACCAGGGCGAGGGCCAGGTCGATGCCGGAGGTGACGCCCGCCGACGTGAAGACGCTGCCGTCTTGGACATAGATCGGATCGGGGTCGACCCGCACGGCGGGGTGGCCGCGGGCGAGTGTGTCGCAGTAGGCCCAGTGGGTCGTCACCCGGCGGCCGTCCAGCAGCCCGGCGGCGGCCAGCGGGATCGCACCGGTGCAGACCGACACGAGGCGCCGCGCGCGCGGGGCGTGGCTGCGCAGCCACGCGGTGAGCGGCGGGTTGTCCCGCCGGGTGCCCCGCCCCCCGGGCACGACGAGCGTGTGCGGGACACGCGCCCGCGTGAGGGCCTCGTCCGGTACGAGCGTCAGCCCGCTGGAGGTGCGTACCGGAGCGCCGTCCAGGGACGCCGTGCGCACCCGGTAGGAGCCCGGGGTGTGCTGCTCGGCGCCGGTGAAGACCTCCAGGGGGCCGGTGACGTCGAGGCTCTGCACGTCGTCGAAGAGGACGAAGAGGACGGTTCGCTGCGCCATGGACACGATTCTTCGCGGGCCGGCCCCATGGCGGCAATGACGAGTTCCCCACCTTTCCTGCCACGGCGGGGCATGGCCTGACCCCCTTGCGGTTACCCGATCTCTGCCCCGGGACGGCCCGGGGGAGAAGAAAGGGGAAACTCGTGTTCCGTGCGATCGCAGACGTACTGCGCCAGATCGGTGGCGCGATCGCCACCGTCGTGACGCTGCCCTTCCGGGCAGTGGCCCGGCTCTTCGGCGGCGCTTCGGGCTCCGCGAGGAGCCGGCGGGCCTGACGGCCGCGCCCTGATCCCCGACTGTCGGTCCCACCTGCCACAATTGCCGCGCAACCTCAGTGGAGAAGGCGGTACGGGATCGTGACGACACCCGGGTCCATCGAAGTAGGGTCCATCGAAGGCAGGATCGCCGAGGAGCTCGGCGTACGGGAACGGCAGGTGAAGGCCGCCGTGGAGCTGCTCGACGGCGGCTCGACGGTGCCTTTCATCGCCCGCTACCGCAAGGAAGCGACCGAGATGCTCGACGATGCGCAACTGCGCACGATCGAGGAGCGGCTGCGCTATCTGCGGGAGCTGGAGGAGCGGCGCACGGCGATCCTGGAGTCGGTGCGCGAGCAGGGCAAGCTCACCGACGCGCTGGAGGCGCAGATCCGCGGCGCCGAGACGAAGGCGCGGCTGGAGGACATCTACCTCCCGTACAAGCCCAAGCGGCGCACCAAGGCGCAGATCGCCCGCGAGGCCGGTCTCGAACCGCTGGCCGAGGGCCTGCTCGGCGACCCGACGGTGGAGCCGCTCGCCGCGGCGGCCACGTTCGTCGACGCCGACAAGGGAGTGGCCGATCCGCAGGCCGCGCTGGACGGGGCGCGGGCGATCCTGACCGAGCGCTTCTCGGAGGACGCCGACCTGATCGGCGAGCTGCGCGAGCGGATGTGGGGGCGCGGACGGCTGGCCGCCAAGGTGCGGGACGGCAAGGAGGAGGCGGGGGCGAAGTTCGCCGACTACTTCGACTTCGCCGAGCCGTTCACCGAGCTGCCCTCGCACCGGATCCTGGCGATGCTGCGCGGTGAGAAGGAGGACGTCCTCGACCTCGTCCTGGAGCCGGAGGAGCCCACGGAGGGTCCCTCGTCGTACGAGGGGATCGTGGCGTCGAGGTTCGGGATCGCCGACCGCGGCCGGCCGGCCGACAAGTGGCTGACGGACACCGTCCGCTGGGCCTGGCGGACCCGCATCCTCGTCCATCTCGGCCTCGACCTGCGGCTGCGGCTGCGCACGGCCGCCGAGGACGAGGCGGTGAACGTGTTCGCGGCGAACCTGCGCGACCTGCTGCTCGCCGCGCCGGCCGGCACGCGCGCGACGCTGGGTCTGGACCCCGGTTTCCGTACGGGCGTGAAGGTCGCCGTCGTCGACGCGACCGGCAAGGTCGTGGCGACGGACGTGATCTACCCGCACGTCCCGGCCAACAAGTGGGACGAGGCGATCGCCAAGCTCGCGCGGCTGGCGAAGGAGCACGCGGTCGAGCTCGTCGCGATCGGCAACGGCACGGCGTCCCGCGAGACCGACAAGCTCGCCGGTGAGCTGATCGGCAGGCACCCGGAGCTGAAGCTCACCAAGGTGATGGTGTCCGAGGCCGGCGCCTCGGTGTACTCCGCCTCCGCGTTCGCCTCGCAGGAGCTGCCCGACATGGACGTGTCGCTGCGCGGCGCGGTGTCCATCGCGCGCCGGCTGCAGGACCCCCTGGCCGAGCTGGTGAAGATCGACCCGAAGTCGATCGGCGTCGGCCAGTACCAGCACGACCTGTCCGAGGTGAAGCTGTCGCGTTCGCTGGACGCGGTGGTGGAGGACTGTGTGAACGGCGTGGGCGTGGACGTGAACACGGCGTCGGCGCCGCTGCTCGCCCGGGTCTCCGGCATCACCTCCGGTCTCGCCGAGAACATCGTGGCGCACCGGGACGCCAACGGGCCGTTCACCTCCCGTACGGAGCTCAGGAAGGTGCCGCGGCTCGGCCCCAAGGCGTACGAGCAGTGTGCGGGCTTCCTGCGCATCCGCGGCGGCTCCGACCCGCTGGACGCCTCCAGCGTGCACCCGGAGGCCTATCCCGTGGTGCGGCGCATGGTGAAGACCTCCGGGCAGGAGGTGGCCTCCCTCATCGGCAACACGGGCGTGCTGCGTTCCCTGCGGCCGACCGACTTCGTGGACGAGACGTTCGGTCTGCCGACGGTCACCGACATCCTCAAGGAGCTGGAGAAGCCGGGGCGCGACCCGCGGCCCGCGTTCAGGACCGCGACCTTCAAGGAGGGCGTGGAGAAGATCTCCGACCTGGCGCCCGGGATGGTCCTGGAGGGGGTCGTGACGAACGTGGCGGCCTTCGGCGCGTTCATCGACGTCGGCGTCCACCAGGACGGCCTGGCGCATGTCTCGGCGCTGTCGAAGACGTTCGTCAAGGACCCGCGGGACGTGGTCAAGCCCGGTGACATCGTCAAGGTGAAGGTCCTCGACGTCGACATCCCGCGCAAGCGGATCTCGCTGACGCTGCGACTGGACGACGAGGCGGCCCCGCAGGCGGACCGGTCCTCCGGCGGGGGCCGGCCGCAGCGGAGCGGCGGGCGTCCGCCGCAGCAGCGGCAGCAGGGCGGCCAGCGCGGCGGGAACGGCGGTCAGCGCGGTGGCGGCGGTGCGCGGCAGGCGCCGCCGCCCGCCAACAGCGCGATGGCCGACGCACTGCGCCGGGCGGGGCTGCTCGACCCGAAGAAGGGCCGGAGCTGACGACGTGGGCCGGGTCCCGGCAGGGCGCCGGGGCCCGGCCCGCTCGTACAGTGACGGTATGACGACTTTCCGTGTCCTCACCTGGAACGTCACGGCGAGCGGCGGTTACGGGACCGCGTGGACGGAGGCCGGCGAGGGGGTGCTGCGGGCCCGGCGGCGAGCGGTCGGGACCGTGCCGGAGCCCTACTGGGTGTCGTACGACCTCGACACCGCCGGCGGTTTCGTGACCCGTCGGCTGCGGGTGACGGTCGAGACGGCCGAGCGGACCAGACCGCTCGATCTGCGGCACGACGGGCACGGCGGCTGAACGGCCGACGGAGAGCCGCTGCCCGGCTTCCGGGACGCCGTCGACTGCGGTCTGGGCCTGTGCCCGCTCACCGACACCATGCCGGTGCTGCGCCACGGGCTGCTCCGGGGACCGGGCGAGCGGCGCCTGCTGACGGGATGTCGGTGCCGGCACTGACCGTGCGGTCGTCGTGGCAGACGTACACCGCTCTCGGGCCTGTCACGGCGCTAGCGTTCCGTGAGTCTGCCGTTCGCCATGTCCAGGCGGCGGGTCACGTGGACCGCGTCCAGCATGCGGCGGTCGTGGGTGACCAGGAGCAGGGTGCCCTCATAGGCGTCGAGGGCCGACTCCAGTTGCTCGATGGCCGGGAGGTCGAGGTGGTTCGTCGGCTCGTCGAGGACGAGGAGGTTGACGCCGCGGCCCTGGAGCAGGGCGAGCGCGGCGCGGGTGCGCTCGCCCGGTGACAGGGTGGCCGCCGGACGCAGGACGTGGTCCGACTTCAGGCCGAACTTGGCCAGGAGGGTGCGCACTTCGACCGGTTCGGTGTCCGGGACGGCCGCGCGGAAGGTGTCCAGGAGCGACTCGGAGCCGTGGAACAGCCGGCGCGCCTGGTCGACCTCGCCGACCAGGACGCCCGAACCGAGCGCCGCGTGGCCCGCGTCCAGCGGGATCCGGCCGAGGAGCGCGCCGAGCAGGGTCGACTTGCCCGCACCGTTCGCGCCGGTGACGGCGACCCGGTCGGCCCAGTCGATCTGCAGGGTCACCGGGCCGAAGGTGAAGTCGCCGCGCCGCACCTCGGCGTCCCGCAGGCCCGCGACCACCGCGCCGGAACGGGGGGCCGCCGCGATCTCCATGCGCAGCTCCCACTCCTTGCGGGGCTCCTCGACCACGTCCAGGCGTTCGATCATGCGCTGGGTCTGCCGGGCCTTCGCGGCCTGCTTCTCGCTGGCCTCGCTGCGGAACTTCCGGCCGATCTTGTCGTTGTCGTTGCCCGCCTTGCGGCGCGCGTTCTTCACGCCCTTGTCCATCCAGGCACGCTGGACCTGCGCGCGCTCCTGGAGGGCCGCCTTCTTGTCGGCGTACTCCTCGAAGTCGTCGCGGGCATGCCGGCGGGCCACCTCCCGCTCCTCCAGGTAGGCGTCGTAGCCGCCGCCGTAGAGGGTGATCCGCTGCTGCACGAGGTCGAGTTCGAGGACCTTGGTGACGGTGCGGGTGAGGAACTCACGGTCGTGGCTGACGACGACGGTGCCCGCCCGCAGGCCGGTCACGAAGCGTTCCAGGCGCTCCAGGCCGTCCAGGTCGAGGTCGTTGGTCGGCTCGTCGAGGAGGAAGACGTCGTAGCGGGAGAGCAGGAGGGAGGCGAGGCCCGCGCGGGCCGCCTGGCCACCGGACAGGGACGTCATGAGCTGGTCCAGGCCGACGCCGAGACCGAGGGAGTCGGCGACCTCCTCGGCGCGCTCGTCGAGGTCGGCGCCGCCGAGGCCGAGCCAGCGTTCCAGGCTCGTCGCGTACGCGTCGTCGGCGCCCGGCGCCCCGTCGACCAGGGCCTGCGTCGCCTCGTCCATGGCGCGCTGCGCCTCGGCGACGCCGGTGCGGCGGGCGAGGAACTCCCGTACCGTCTCGCCCGGCCGGCGCTCCGGCTCCTGGGGCAGATGGCCGACGGTCGCCGAAGGCGGGGAGAGGCGGAGCTCGCCCTGCTCGGGCGCGGTGAGCCCGGCGAGCAGCTTCAGCAGGGTGGACTTGCCCGCGCCGTTGGCACCGACCAGCCCGATCACGTCCCCGGGGGCGACGACGAGGTCGAGCCCGGAGAAGAGGGAGCGGTCGCCGTGCCCGGCGGCGAGGTTCTTGGCGACGAGGGTGGCAGTCATCAGACGGTAGATCCTAGTGGGCGGGCTGCACGCGGGCCGCCCGGGATGCCCTCTCGCCCTCCCCTGGTGCGGTCGGTTACCGTCCGGGCGTGGATGCTCAGGGGAACGGCGAGATCGTCGTGGTCGGCGGCGGGGTCATCGGGCTGGCGACGGCGGTCGTGCTCGCCGAGCGGGGCCGGCGGGTGCGGGTGTGGACGCGGGAGCCGGCCGAGCGGACCACCTCGGCCGTCGCGGGTGCGCTGTGGTGGCCGTACCACATCGAGCCGATGGCGTCGGCGCGAGCCTGGGCCCTGCGCTCCCTGGAGGTGTACGAGCAGCTGGCCGAGCGGCCCGGGGCGACCGGGGTGCGGCTGGTCGAGGGCGTGATGGGCGAGACCGACCTGGCGGACGTCGAGGCCTGGGCGGCGGGCCGGCTGCCCGTGCTGCGCCGGGCCACCGCGCGGGAGTACGGGGCGGGGAGCGGCGTGTGGGCGCGGCTGCCGCTGATCGACATGGCGGTCCATCTGCCGTGGCTGCGGGAGCGGTTGCTGCGCGCGGGCGGCACGGTGGAGGAGCGGAGCGTGTCCGACCTGGCGGAGGCCGACGCGCCGGTCGTGGTCAACTGCACGGGCCTGGGCGCCCGTGAGCTGGCCGCGGATCCCTCGGTGCGGCCGGTGCGCGGGCAGCTCGTCGTCGTGGAGAACCCCGGTGTCCGCACCTGGACCGTCTCCACCGCACCCGACGGGGAGACGGCCTACCTCTTCCCCCATCCCGGGCGGCTGCTGCTGGGCGGCACGGCCGACGACGACGAGTGGTCCGTGGAACCGGATCCGGCGGTGGCGGCGGCGATCGTGCGGCGGTGCGCGGCGCTGCGGCCGGAGGTGGCCGGCGCGCGGGTCCTGGAGCACCGGGTGGGACTGCGCCCGGCCCGGCCCGCGGTGCGGCTGGAGCGGGAGGTGCTGCCGGACGGGCGGGTGAGGGTGCACCACTACGGGCACGGCGGGGCGGGCGTGACAGTGGCCTGGGGCTGCGCGGAGGAGGCGGCCGCGCTGGCCGCCTCCTCCTAGGTCCGTCGGTCGCGGCGGGTCGTCCTACGGGATCCGGTACGTGTGCCGTGGTGCGCCCGCGCCGTCCCGGGGTCCGGAGTCGGGCGTGGCCGCCGTGGATCCGGCGGTGGCGGCGGCGAACGCGCCGGCGCCGCCCACGAACGGGACCCTGGCCGTGGTGCGGGCGAGGTCCAGGGTGAGGGTCGGGGTGTCGGCGGGCGGGTCGATGAGGTCCTTGTCGGTGCCCGCGACGATCAGCGCCAGGCGGTGTCCGGCCGGGACGACGTGGTCCGTGGCGGCCAGGTCGAGGGTGAGGGTGTACGCCCGGCCCGGGGTGAGCGGAACGCCCCTGCCGGGGTCGGCGTACGTGCCGAGGTCGGCCCAGCCCCGGCTGAGGACGGTGAAGTCGACGTCGGTGGTCCGGGCCCTGGTCTCCTTGAAGCAGGCGCTGTCGCCCGCCGTGCTCTCGCCCCAGCAGGTGCGGTCGGTGAGGGTGGTGATGCCCTCGCCGCTCGCCGCGTAGTCCCGGACGGTGTCGGGGCCGAGGTCGACCAGCACGGCGCTGAGGTGGGCCGTCGCGGTGGTGGGCGTGGCGGTGACGGTGACCTCGGAGGAGCCGGACAGACGCAGGTCGCGGGTGAGCGGCCCGGTGACGAAGCCGGCCTTGTCGGGCGTCGGGGTGTCGGTCCGCGCGGCCCAGTCGGTCTCGCTCAGCCGCGGGTCGTCGGTGAAGGTCTCGGTGCCGGTCCCCCCGCGCAGGCCGAGGGTGCCGACGCCGGGCTGCGGGCCGGCGGCCGGGCGCAGGGTGGCGGTCCGGGTGCCGCGCGGCGGCCAGACCTTGGAGGTGACCCACTGGTCGGGGTGGCGTTCGATGTCGGCCACGGGCTCGCGGTCGACGCCGTTGTCGTAGCCGAGGAGTTCGTGGTCGAACCAGCGGTGCAGGGTGTCGGCCCAGGCGGCGCGGCGGAAGTCGAAGGGGTCGACGTGGCCCGTCTGGGAGAGCCAGATCTTGCGCTCGACGCCGTTCTTCGCCAGGGCGTCCCACCACTGGCCGAAGTGCCGGGTGCGCACGTTGAGGTCCTGCAGACCGTGGACGACGAACACGCTCGCCCTCACCTTGCCCGCGTCCTTGACGTAGTCCCGCTCGGTCCACAGCGGGGTCCGGTCGCCGCTGCGCGGGGCCCCGTCGACGAGGTGGCGCTGGACGGCCGCGCACCGGGCGCGGGCGTCGGGGCTGTCGACGTAGTCGGAGAGCCAGTCGGGTCCTGAGTCGTAGAGCGGGGCGCCCTGGGCGAAGTAGTAGTCGTACCAGGAGGAGATGGCGGCGATCGGGACGACGGTCCTCAGGCCCTTCACGCCGGTGGCGGCGACGCCGTTGGCGATGGTGCCGTCCCAGCTCTTGCCGATCATGCCGGTTCTGCCGTTGGTCCAGTCCGCGGTGGCGGTGGCGGTGCCGGTGCGGGTGGTGTACGCGCGGGCGCGGCCGTTGAGCCAGTCGACGACGGCCTTCGCGGAGAGGATGTCGGAGCGGCCGCCGACGTCGACACAGCCGTCGGAGCGGTTGGTGCCGGCCAGGTCGACGCCGACGAAGGCGTAGCCGCGCGGGACGAAGTAGTTGTCGTAGAACAGTGGCATCTGGACGACGTCGCCGGCGGCGTCGTACGTCTTGCGCTGGCTCTCGTTGCCGCGGCCGCAGCAGGAGTAGTAGGGGCTGGCGTCCATGATGACGGGCACCTTGCGGCCCTGTGCGGCGGGTTCGCGGGGGCGGACGATGTCGACGGCGACGCGGTCCCGTCTGCCGTCGCCGTCGCCGTCGAGTCCGGTGTCGACCCAGACGGCCTCGCGGACCGCGTTCGTGTAGGAGTACACCGGCCGGCTCTCACGCGGGGTGCCGTGGGCGGCTGCCGGGGTGAGGAAGGTCGCCACCAGGACGGTGATGGCGGCGGTCGCGAGCGGTCTCCAGATCGTGAAGCGCATGCGTATCGGCATGCGCGGGACGGTACATGGGTCAACTCCCTTGCAGAAGAGGGCAACTGTGGGCCGACTGTGCACGGCCTTCGAACGGTCTGAGTCCCCGTCAGAAGGCCGTGCGGCACGGCCGTGGCCGGTGCGCCCGCCTGTTCATCCGGCACAGGCCGCCAGGAGCGCGTCGCGGGACAGGGCGGCGCTGCGGGTGGCCGGGACGGTGCACGCGAACGCCCCCGCCAGCGCGCCGTAGCGGGCGCAGCGCAGCGGGGACTCGCCGTGGAGACGGCCGAAGAGGAAGGCGGACGCGAAGGCGTCGCCCGCGCCGTTGGAGTCGACCACCGGCGCGGGAGGCGCGGCCGCCGGTATGTGGGTCAGCTCGCCGTCCGACAGCAGGTAGGCGCCCTCGGCCCCGGCCGTGGCGACGACCACCTCGGCGCGGCCCCGCTCGACGACGCGGCGCATGGTGGCCTCGGGGTCGGTGAGCGCGGTGGCGGAGACGAACACGACGTCGGCCGCGTACGCGAAGGGCTCGTGGTAGGGGTTCTCGCCGTCCCAGTCGTGCAGATCGGTGGAGAGGGGCACGCCGGTCTCGCGCAGCAGGGGCAGGGCGAGGGCACACGGCTGGGTGATGGACACATGGACGTGCCGGCTCGCCTCGGCCAGGGACCGGACCGTGGACTCCGGCAGCCGGTCCCCGTCGTGTGCGCGGCTCGTGTCGTAGAGGGAGAGCCGCCGGCCGTCGGGGCTCACGAGGTTGACGGCCCGTTTGGTGCCCGCGGGCTGCGGGACCGCGGTGAGGGCGATGCCCCGCTCCGCGTGCAGGGCGCGGACCAGGTCGCCCTCCGGGTCGTCGCCGAGGAAGTCGAGATGGTGGGTGCGCAGGCCGAGGGCGGCGAGGCCGACGGCGACGAAGTCACCGGTGTGTCCGGCGCGGGTGCGGATCCCGCTGTCGATGGGGTAGCTGTCGGCGTACGGCAGCGGCAGCCGCGGCACCTGGATGATGGTGTCCACCCCCGCGCCGCCCAGCACCAGGACATCCGTGTCACGGCTCAACTCCGGCCCTCCCCATGGTCGTACACCGTCACCGCGATGCCCCGCCGCACGAGCCGCCCGGTGATGAGCGGTTCGACGCGGGACCACGTGCCGCCGGCCAGGCCGCAGCCTATCCGGGGCATGTGCACCGACGCAGCGAGTCCGATCACCGGGTCGGCCAGGCGGGACAGGGCCGTGTCGATCGCCTCGTAGCGCACGGGAACGCCCCTGCTGCCCCTGCGGGTACCGCGCTGGCCGATCATGTTGGCGACCCACACGTCGGGCTTCACCTGGACCAGCTGCAGGGCGCCCAGGCCGAAGTCGTTGGAGGCCCGCTCGCGGTGCCAGGCACGGTAGGCCGCCTCGGGCTCCGGCCAGCGGCGCGAGAGCGCCAGGACGAAGCCCTTTCCCCATCCCCCGATGTCGTTGCAGACATGGGCGATCACCTTGACGCCCTTCACCGACGGAACGGTGGCGTCACCCCGGACATAAGTGATCCCCGACATGACGCCACCCTAGGCGGTGCCACTGACAGTGGCCCTGACCTGCTACTTCGCCGGGCCGGCCAGCTCTGCCGGTTCGGCCTTTGCCGCCTTCGAAACCGGCCGCGCCGGGCAGCGGGATCCCGGAGAGCCCCGCGATCGCACGTGGTCCACCTCACAGAGCGTGACTTCCCACACGGCCGCCCCCGCGACGGCGATACTGCTGCGCATGACGATCGAGACCGACGAGCCGCCCCTCACGGTCGACGAGCTGGCCGCCCGTGCGGGGGTCACGGTGCGCACGGTCCGCTTCTACAGCACGAGGGGTCTGCTGCCGCCGCCCGTGATCGGCCCGCGCCGGGTGGGCCACTACGGGCCGGAGCACCTCGCGCGGCTCGCGCTGATCGAGGAGTTGCAGCGGCAGGGCATGACGCTGGCGGCGATCGAGCGCTACCTGGACCGGCTGCCGCCCGGTCTCGACGCACACGATCTCGCCGTGCACCGCGCGGTCGTCGCCTCCTGGGCGCCGGACACCGTCGAGACGGTGAGCCGGGAGGAGCTCCAGCGGCGGGCGGGGCGGCCGCTGTCCGAGGAGGACGTACGGCAGCTGGTGGCGATGGACGTCCTCGAGACGGCCGGGGCCGGGACCTTCCGCGTCGACTCCGGTCTGCTGCCGCTCGGGGTGCGCCTGCTCGACGTACCGCTGTCGCAGGAGGTGATCCTCGCGGCGCGCACCGCGCTGATCGAGCACGCGCGCGCGGCGGCGCAGGAACTGTCCCGGCTGCTGCGGGGGGCGGTGGCCGAGCGGGACGCGCGGGACGTGAGGTCGCTGACCGCCCAGATGCATCCCCTGGTGGTGCAGGCCCTGCTGACGACGTTCCAGCGGTCGCTGCGGGACGAGCTGCGCCAGTGGTCCGGGCGCGATCAGTGACGGTCCGGGCGACGCGTGAGCCTGCGGCCCCATGACTGGCCCGGTGCCTCGACCCAGCGGTACGTCAACGCGCACAGCGGGAGCAGCACGGCGAGGAAGGCCACCAGGAACAGGGGGCTGTCCCGCCGCCACCGGCCGGCCGTGCCGTCGATCACCGCCAGCAGCACCGGATGCAGCAGGTAGAGGGAGTAGCTGATCACGCCCAGTGCGGCCACCGCGCGCGGGATCCGCCGCCGGCGCACCGCCAGTCCGGCGCCGAAGGTGAGCGCGGCCAGCAGGAACGCCGTGATCCAGCCGCGCCGGGTGAAGTACGCGCCGTCGCCGTAGCGGTACGCACTCACCACCGCGCAGCCGAGGACGACGACGGCGGTGCGGGCCGCCGTCCGCCGGCTGCTCCCGCCGTGTTCGGCCCGGTGCACGGCCGTGCCGAGGAACATCACGGCGAGGATCACCAGGCTCTCCCACTGCGGCACCGTGCTGTCGAACGCCACCAGTACGAGCGCCAGCACCCCGCCCAGCACTCCCCCGGTCACCCGCAGCGCGGGCGGTCCGGCGCTCGCACAGCACAGGGCGACGGCGAGGGCCGCGGCGGCGAGCGCGATCAGCGGGCCGGTGCCGGTCAGCCGGGAGAGCGCGGAGACCGGCAGGCCGGCGCCCGCCACCGCGCCCACGGCGGCGAGCACCGCCAGGGTCGTGGCGACCGCCGCGGACCGGTCGTGCCGGCGGACCGTGAAGAGGGCGACGACCAGCAGGTAGAAGGCCATCTCGTACGACAGCGTCCACAGGACGAGCAGCAGGTTCGGCGTCCCCAGCAGCTCCTGGAGCAGGGTGACATGGGCGACGGCCACGCTCGGCACGCTCTGTCCGCCGAAGTCGGCGCGGACCCGGGCCACGCCCGCGAGGTCGAGGACGAGGACCGCCGTGACGGCGACGGCCCACAGCGGACAGAGGCGGAAGATCCGGCCGGTCCAGAAGCTGCGGACGCAGCCCCGGCGCTCCAGTGAGGCGGGAACGATGTAGCCGCTCACGAAGAAGAACACCATGATGCCGTAGCGGCCGGTGCTGACATGCGGCTCCAGCTCGCGCCGCAGCTCCGGCAGGAAGGTGTACGACGCGTGGTCGAACACCACCACGAGTGCCGCGACGGCGCGCAGGGCGTCCAGCCAGTCGAGCCGTGAGCGTTCCGCGCCGTCCATGCGCGCCTCTTTCCCTGGAGGGTCCTTCGGCGGTTCCCGGACCGGGGCGCGAGGAGCGTCACGCGAGGGTCCACGAGCCGAACCCCGTCAGCCCGCCGCGGGTTACGGAGTCCGGCTCGTGGGATGTCAGCGGGCGTCGGTGAAGGTCTCCCCCCGCTCCGCCTTCTCCACCAGCAGCGCGGGCGGGGTGAAGCGGTCGCCGTAGCGTTCGGCGAGTTCACGCGCGCGTGCCACGAATCCGGGGAGACCGCCGTCGTAGCCGTTGACGTACTGGAGCACACCGCCGGTCCAGCCGGGGAAGCCGATGCCGAACAGGGAACCGATGTTGGCGTCGGCGACGGACGTCAGGACGCCCTCCTCGAGGAGCCGGACGGTGTCCAGGGCCTCGGAGAAGAGCATGCGCTCCTGCATGTCCCGGAACGGGATCCCGGCGCCCTCGCGCGTGAAGTGCTCGCGCAGCCCCGGCCACAGGGCGCCGCGTGCGCCGTCCTCGCCGTACTCGTAGAAGCCCGCTCCGCCGCTGCGGCCGGGGCGGCCGAACTCGTCGACCATGCGGTCGACGACCGCCTCGGCGGGGTGCGCGGTCCAGGTGCCGCCGGCCTCCTCGACGGCCCGCTTCGTCTCGCGGCGGATCTTCTGTCCGAGGGTGAGCGTCAGCTCGTCCATCAAGGACAGCACCCTGGCCGGGTAGCCGGCCTGGGCGGCCGCCTGCTCGATCGACGCGGGTTCGAGGCCCTCGCCGACCATGGCGACGCCCTCGTTGAGGAAGTGTCCGATCACCCGGGAGGTGAAGAAGCCGCGCGAGTCGTTGACGACGATCGGGGTCTTCTTGATCTGCCGGACCAGGTCGAAGGCGCGCGCGAGCGCCTCGTCGCCGGTGCGGTCGCCCTTGATGATCTCGACGAGGGGCATCTTGTCGACGGGCGAGAAGAAGTGCAGGCCGATGAAGTCGTCCTGGCGCTCGACGCCCTCGGCGAGCGCGGTGATGGGGAGCGTGGAGGTGTTGGAGCACAGCAGGGCGTCGGGGGCGACGATGTGTTCGATCTCCTGGAACACCTTGTGCTTGAGCGTGGTGTCCTCGAACACGGCCTCGATGACGGCGTCGCAGCCGGCCAGGTCGGCGGGGTCGGCGGTGGGCGTGATGCGGGCCAGCAGCGCATCCGCCTTCTCCTGGGTCGTACGGCCCCGGGAGACGGCCTTGGCGCAGAGCTTCTCGGAGTAGCCCCTGCCCTTGACGGCGGCTTCGAGGGAGACGTCCTTGAGGACGACCTCGATGCCCGCGCGGGCGCAGGAGTAGGCGATGCCGGCGCCCATCATGCCGGCGCCGAGGACGGCGACCTTGCGGACCTGGCGGGGCTCGACGCCCTGGGGGCGGTTGGCGCCGGAGTTGACGGCCTGGAGGTCGAAGAAGAACGCCTGGATCATGTTCTTCGAGGTCTGGCCCGCCGCGAGTTCCACGAAGTAGCGGGCCTCGATGACCTGCGCGGTCTCGAAGTCGACCTGGGCGCCCTCGACGGCGGCGGCGAGGATGTTGCGCGGGGCCGGGTAGGGGGCGCCGTTGGTCTGCTTGCGCAGGGTGGCCGGGAAGGCGGGCAGGTTGGCGGCGAACTTCGGGTGGGCGGGGGTGCCGCCGGGGATGCGGTAGCCGGGCCGGTCCCAGGGCTGCTGCGACTCGGGGTGGGCGTCGATGAACGCGCGGGCCTTGGCGAGGAGTTCCTCGGGGGTGGCGGCCACGTCGTCGACCAGGCCGTTGTCCAGGGCGCGCCGCGGGCTGTACTGGGTGCCCTGGAGCAGGACCTTCAGCAGGGCGTCGGCGATGCCCAGCAGGCGCACGGTGCGCACGACGCCGCCGCCTCCCGGGAGGAGGCCGAGGGTGACCTCGGGGCAGCCGATCTTCGAGCCGGGGGCGTCGAGGGCGATGCGGTGGTGGCAGGCGAGGGCGAGTTCGTAGCCGCCGCCCAGGGCCGCGCCGTTGAGGGCGGCGACGACGGGCTTGCCGAGGGTCTCGATGCGGCGGAGGTTGCGCTTGACCTCGAGTCCGCCGTCGAACAGCTCCTGGGCGGTCCCGGGGGTGACGCGGATGAGGTCGCGCAGGTCGCCGCCGGCGAAGAAGGTCTTCTTCGCGGAGGTGAGGATGATGCCGCGGATGGTGTCCTTCTCCGCCTCCAGGCGGTCGGTGACCGCGGCGAGGGAGGTGCGGAACGCCGCGTTCATGGTGTTGGCGGACTGGTCGGGGTCGTCGAGGACGAGGGTGACGAGGCCGGTGCGGTCCTGTTCCCAGCGGATGGTGGTGCTCTCGGTCATGACAGGGTCTCCGTAGAAGTCTGTGGGTTCCGCCGGGGATTTCAGATGCGTTCGACGATCGTGGCGATGCCCATGCCGCCGCCGACGCAGAGGGTCGCGAGGCCGTAGCGCTTGTCCTGGCGCTCCAGTTCGTCGACGAGGGAGCCGAGGATCATCGCCCCGGTGGCGCCGAGGGGGTGGCCGAGGGCGATGGCGCCGCCGTTGACGTTGACCTTGTCCAGGGACAGGCCCATGTCCTTCACGAACCGCAGGACGACCGCGGCGAACGCCTCGTTGATCTCGACGAGGTCGATGTCGTCGATGGTCAGGCCGGCCTTCTTGAGCGCCTTGCGGGTGGCGGGCGCGGGGCCGGTGAGCATGATGGTCGGCTCGGAGCCGGAGACGGCGGCGGAGACGATCCGCGCGCGCGGGGTGAGTCCGTGGCGCTCGCCGACCTCCCGCGAGCCGATCGCGACCAGCGAGGCGCCGTCGACGATGCCGGAGGAGTTGCCCGCGTGGTGGACGTGGTCGATCCGCTCCACCCAGTGGTACGTCTGCAGCGCCACCGCGTCGAAGCCGCCCAGCTCGCCGATGTCGGCGAAGGAGGGCTTGAGACCGGCGAGGGAGTCGGCGGTCGTGCCGGGGCGCATGTGCTCGTCGTGGTCGAGGACGACGAGGCCGCTGCGGTCCTTGACGGGGACCACCGAGCGGTCGAAGCGGCCCTCCTTCCAGGCCGTCGCCGCGCGCTCCTGCGACAGGGCCGCGTACTCGTCGACGTCCCGCCGGGAGAAGCCCTCGATGGTGGCGATGAGGTCGGCGCCGATGCCCTGCGGCACGAAGTTGACGGACAGGTTGGTCATCGGGTCGTTGAACCAGGCGCCGCCGTCGGAGGCCATCGGCACCCGGGACATCGACTCCACGCCGCCCGCGAGGATCAGGTCCTCCCAGCCCGAGCGGACCTTGGCCGCGGCCAGGTTGACGGCCTCCAGGCCCGAGGCGCAGAAGCGGTTCTCCTGTACGCCTGCCACGGTGTCCGGCAGCCCGGCGGCGATCGCCGCGATGCGGGCGATGTCGGAGCCCTGGTCACCGACGGGGCCGACGACACCGAGGACGATGTCGTCGATCGCGGCCGGGTCGAGGCCCGGGAAGCGGTCGCGGAGTTCGTGGATGAGGCCGACGACGAGGTCGATGGGCTTCGTGCCGTGCAGGGCTCCGCTCGCCTTGCCGCGCCCGCGCGGGGTGCGGATCGCGTCGTACACGTACGCTTCGGTGCTCACTGGTCAAGCCTTTCGGGGAGGGTGGGCCGAACGGGTCAGTCGCCCTGGTGCGGGAAGTCGTCCACGGGGGTGTTCGCGGGGGCCTTGACGAGGTCCGCCGTCAGCCGCGGCGCGTCCCAGTCACGGGCGACCTCGCGGGTGTCGGCGCCGGGCTGCGCGGGTCCGGAGCGGACGGCCGTGGGGGTGGCGGAGAAACGGGGCGCGGGGGCCGGCTGGGTGATGCCGCCGTGGTCGGTGAAGGTGCCGCGGGCCGCGAGGTGCGGGTGGTGCGGGGCCTCGCGCAGCGACAGCACGGGTGCCACGCAGGCGTCCGAGCCCTCGAAGAGCGCCGTCCACTCGTCCCGGGTGCGGGTCCTGAAGCGGGCGGCGACGGCCTCGCGCAGCTCTCCCCAGCGCGTCCAGTCCGTGCGTGCGTCGCGGAAGTCCCCGAGGCCGAGGAGGTCCGTGAACTCGTCGTAGAACTGAGGTTCGAGAGCCCCGACCGCCATGTAGCCGCCGTCGGAGGTCTCGTAGGTGCCGTAGTACGGGCAGCCGCCGTCGAGCAGGTTGGCCGCCCGCCGGTCCCGCCAGCCGCCGGCGGCGAGCATGCCGTGGATCATCGTGGACAGGTGGGCGGTGCCGTCCACGATCGCCGCGTCGACGATCTGGCCGGTGCCCGTCACGCGCGCGTGGTGGAGCGCGGCGAGGACGCCCACGACCAGGTAGAGGGAGCCGCCGGCGTAGTCGCCGAGCAGGTTGGCGGGGGCGGGCGGGGGCTCGCCGGGGGCGCCGATCATGCCGAGGGTGCCGGTGAGCGCGATGTAGGCGATGTCATGGCCGGCGCGCTGGGCGAGGGGGCCCTCCTGGCCCCAGCCGGTCATCCGGCCGTAGACCAGCCGGGGGTTGCGGGCGTGGCAGTCCTCGGGGCCGACGCCGAGGCGTTCGGCGACGCCGGGCCGGTTGCCCTCGATCAGCACGTCGGCGCGGGCGACGAGGTCGAGCACGCGCGCGGGGCCGTCCGGGGCCTTGAGGTCGACGACGACCGAGCGCTTGTTGCGGTTGGTGACGTCGAAGGCCGGGTCGACGGCGAGGGAGGGGCCGCCGGGGCGGTCCACGCGTACGACGTCGGCGCCGAGGTCGCCGAGGAGCATCGCGGCGAAGGGGCCGGGGCCGATCCCCGCGAGTTCCACCACGCGGACCCCGGCCAGCGGGCCGTGCCCGGGCGTGCGTCCCGTCGTCATCCAGCCCCCTTGCTGTGACACAACCGATGTAACACCCGTGATGTTAAGAACGTGTTCCAGTGGGCACAAGAGCTGGGCGAGCAAGCGCTTAGCCAGTTTACGGGCGACTCGCCTCGGCGGCGCGTCGCCGCTCGCGCTCAGCGGGCGTCCGGCTCCGCCGTGAGCCGTCCGGGCACGACGGCGCGACGGCTCTCCCCGACCCGGCCGCGGAGCGGTCCGGCGGGCGGGGCGCCCTTCCCCTCCAGGAGGAGGGCCGGCGCGTGGACGTGAGCCTCCTCGCCCCTGGGGAACTCCTCGCCCGCGCCCGGCAGCCCGAGCGCGGACTCGCGCGCTTTCTCCCGCTTCTCCAGGGCGTTCCTGTCCACGGCCACCTGCTGCCTCCGGGCTCGTCGTCGGCCTGCGCCCTCCTCACGCTAGCCTCAGCCACCGGCGGCGGCGCGGGCTGCGTGGCCAAGAGGTGTCACGAACGGACAAGGGGTGTCATGAGCAGGCTAAAGAGGACGGACCGTCCGTACGACATCGTGCTCTTCGGGGCGACCGGCTTCGTCGGCACGCTGACCGCGGAGTACCTCGCCGCCCACGCGCCCGAGGGCCTGCGCTGGGCGATCGCCGGGCGCAGCGAGGAGAAGCTGGAACGGCTGCGCGAGCGGCTGGGTGCCGGAACCGGGGTGCTGCGGGCGGACGTCGGCGACCCGGCCTCGCTGCGCGCGCTCGCCGAGCACGCGCGCGTGGTGGCCACGACGGTCGGCCCCTATGTGGAGTACGGCGAGGAGCTCGTGGCCGCCTGCGCGGACACCGGCGCCGACTACCTGGACCTCAGCGGCGAGCCGGAGTTCCTGGACCTGATGTACGTCCGGCACGACGCACGCGCGCGGGAGACCGGCGCGCGGCTGGTGCACGCCGTCGGCTTCGACTCCGTCCCGCACGACCTGGGCGTGTACTTCACCGTCCGGCAGCTGCCGGAGGGCGTGCCGCTGACCGTGGACGGCTTCGTGACCGCCGACGCGGCCTTCTCGGGCGGAACGTTCGCCTCGGCGCTGGGGCAGTTCGCCCGCGGCCGGCAGGTGCTCGCCGCCGCGCGGGACCGGCGCCGGCACGAGCCGCGCCTGATGGGCCGGCGTGTCTCGGCGCCGCTGAGTGCGCCCCGGTTCGCCCCGGAGGTCGGCGCCTGGGCGCTGCCCCTGCCGACCGTCGACCCGCTGATCGTGCGGCGCTCCGCGAAGGCGCTGGAACGTTACGGCCCCGACTTCCGCTACCGCCACTACGCGGCCGTACGGCGGCTGCCGGTGGCCCTGGGCGGGGTCGCGGCCGTCGGGACGATCGTCGCGGCCGCCCAGTTGCCGCCCGCCCGGCGCCGGCTGTCGGACCGGCTCAAGCCCGGGGAGGGGCCGAGCCCGCGGAAGCGGGCGCGCAGCTGGTTCTCGGTCAAATTCGTCGGCGAGGGCGGTGGCCGTCGGGTGTACACGGAGGTCTCGGGCGGCGACCCCGGCTACGACGAGACGGCGAAGATGTTCGCCGAGGGGGCGCTCGCCCTGGCCTGCGACGACCTCCCGGCGACGGCCGGTCAGGTCACCACGGCGGTGGCGATGGGCGACGCCCTGACCGAACGGCTGATCCGCGCGGGCATCCGGTTCCGGGTGGCCGCGAGCCGCTAGTGCCGCGGCACTGGGTGCGCCGTCCCGGGGTCTTACATCGGCCACTGGACGAGCGTGTAGATCATTCCGGCGATCCAGCCGAGGCCCGCCAGGACGGCGAGGACCAGGGCGGCGTTGACGGCGCGCTCGACGGGCCGGTGGGGGTCGACGAGGGGCTTCGGGGCACGGTGCGTGGTCATGGGGCCAGCCTCGCGGGCGGCGGGCGGTGCGCACATCCGTACGGATACTCAGACGGCGTACTCAGGACACGGCTCAGGCGCCGCCCGTCGCCTCCCGAAGTGCCCGCCGGCACAGTGCGTCGGCCCTGCGGGTCGTCTCGGGGAGGCGGAACCGCGGGGTGAGGGCCAGGGTGTGGGCGCAGGCGTTCTCCAGGTTCACCCGGTGGCCGACGGAGACGAACACCGGTTTGACGCCCGCCCGGGTGCGCAGGGCCCGCCCCACCTCCTCGTCGCCCGCGAGCAGCGGCGAGGAGGAGCCGCGCGCCGCGTCCGGATCGTCGTAGGTGAAGGTGAAGGGGTTCTTCGCCACGCCGATCGTGGGCAGACCGGTGAGCACGCCGAGATGGCTGGCGAGGCCGAAACGGCGCGGGTGCGCGAGTCCGTAGCCGTCGCAGACGACCAGGCCGGGCGTGCACGGCAGCGCTTCGAGGGCGGCCAGCACGGTGGGGATCTCCCGGAAGGCGAGCAGACCGGGCACGTACGGGAACGAGATCCGCCCGACGGCGGTGGCCTCGGCGACGACGTCGAGGCTCGCCGCGTCCAGGACGACGGCCGCGGCCGCCACGACGTCCCGCTCGTCGTCGTAGGCGACGTCGACCCCCGTCACCCGCCCCGTCCCGGGTCGCGGCCCCGGCTCGTCGAGAACCACCTCGGCCCGCAGCTCGTCCTGGACGGCTCGGGCCTCCTGCTCGGTCGCGGGCCAGCCCGCGGGAATGCTCACGGTCGTCATGATGAGGACGAGCGTACGACTCCCGCGCGCGGGCCCGCGATCGGGTCCCCCCGCGGCCCGTCAGCCCTTCCCGCCGCTCAGGGCACGCTGCAGCTGACTCTTGTTCATGTCCGAACGGCCCTTGATGCCGCGCTGCTTGGCCTCCTCGTAGAGCTGGTCGTACGTGGGCCCCTGGGAGCCCTTGCCGGACCGCCGGCCGCCCCGCTCGCCGGACGACATGTCCTGCGTGGAGGTGCGGCTCGCGGTCTTCGCCTCACCGGACCGGGCACGCTCCTTGTTGACCGTCCGCGCGGCGATCTCCTCGGCGCGTCCGGTGCTCTCACCCCGGTCCTGCGCGCTCTTCTTGATGTGCTCGTACTGGCGCTCCCGCTTCGGGCTGGAACCGCGTGGCATGTGCGCTCACTCCTTCCAGGTGCGCTGCCCTTCGTGTGCGCGGTCCGAGTACCCCGAATCGGTCAGCTCTCCAGCCGTGCCACCCGCCCCCGTTCGCCGGCGGCCCAGCAGCCGAGGCCGGCGGCGCAGTCCACGGTGTCGTAGGAGCCGGTGTCGAGGGTGCGCCAGGTGCTGCCGCCGTCGGTGGTCAGGTCGGTGCCCGAGGGGCCGACGGCGAGGGCGGCGGTGCGGCTGTGCGGGAGCCAGGTCACGCCGGAACGGTAGGCGGGCGGCGCGGTGGTGGCGGGGCGCCAGCTGCGCCCGGCGTCGCCGGTGGTGGCGGCGGACCGCGGGGAGGGCTGGTCGGTGCGGTAGTCGCCGCCGACGGCGAGGCCGTGCGCGCGGTCGCGGAAGGCGAGGGCGAAGACCCCGCGCGCGGGATCGCCCGCCGGGACGGGGGTGTCGGCGGCCGTCCAGGTCAGTCCCCGGTCGGCGGAGTGCAGTACACGCGCGCGTGCCGCTCCGCCGGTGGCCAGCCACACGTCCCGGGGCCCGGAGGAGACCAGGCACTGGCCACTGGCCGCGAAGCCCGCCTCGCCGTCCAGGGCGGCCGGCATGCCCGCGTCGGGCAGCACCTTCCAGGAGCGGCCGCCGTCGTCTGTCGACAGGATGCGGAACCTGCCGTCGACCGGGTCGCTCACGGCGAGGCCGTGGCGGCGGTCGAAGAAGGCCAGGCAGTCGTAGAAGGCCCTCGCGTCGGTGTTGCGGAAGGACTCCGTCCAGGTCGCTCCGCCGTCCTCGGTGCGGTAGACGCGCGAAGCCTCGCCCTCGCCGATCGCGAGCACCACCGCGCGGCGCGCGTCGAACGCCTCGATGTCCCGGAACTGCAGGTCGGCGGCGCCGGGCGGCGAGACGTTCCGCCAGCTCGCCCCGCCGTCGGTGGTGCGCAGCACCGTGCCCTGGGTGCCGGAGACCCAGGCCGTGTGCCGGTCCACCGCGGACAGCCCTCGGAAGCGTACGGACGTGCTCCCGGTGTCCTTCAGGGCCCAGTGGGGGTTCCCGTGATCCCCGTGGGCCTGGGCCACCGGCGCCGTCAGGACGGCCAGCAGCGCCCCGCAGGCCGCCGCGACCGCCCGTAAGCCCTTCGTCGCCGTCCTCGCCGTCCTCGCCGTCCGTACCGTGCGTCGCGTCTTCCCCAAGCGCCTCATGGCGCGGGAAGCTAGCCCACGGCCCCGGTGGCGTCCAGAGGCCCTCGCACGCCTCAACCGCCCTGCCGGACACGGCAGGAGAGGTGGGTCACTCCCGTGCATGAAGGCGGTGACCGAGGTCACTCGGAATCAGTGTGCACGGATCGGCCGGTTCCAGCGTCTCTTCCTGTATCCGGTCCCACCCGCCCGGAAGTCCGTTCGACCTCGACAAGGGAGCAAGGCGTTGTCCACCGTCATCGAGCAGCCCGTAGAGGCCCGCCTGGTCGCCGCCGCGCCTCGGATGCCGAGCATCCCCGCCATGCTGCACTACGACCGGAGCGATCCCTTCGCCGTCCGCATGACCTTCCCGGCGCCGGCGACCCTGGAGGGCGTCGAGGTCTGCTGGACGTTCGCCCGCGAGCTGCTCTCCGCCGGCCTCGAGGAGGCCGAGGGGCACGGCGACGTCCGCGTCCGCCCCTATGGGTACGACCGCACCGTGCTGGAGTTCCACGCTCCCGAGGGCACCGCCGTCGTGCACGTGCACTCCTCGGACATCCGCCGCTTCCTGCGGGCCACGAGCGAACTCGTCCCGGTCGGCCGGGAGCACCTCCAGCTCGACCTCGACCACGACCTGGCCGAACTGATGCGGGACGCCTGCTGACCCGGCGGCTTTTTTTAATCCTTTGACGGGGCTGCCGGCCCCTCCTATCGTCTGAAGCGGTCCTGTTGCCGTCGATTGGAGAAGGACGTTGCTCGTCTGAGGTCCTGAGACACCGCGCCACCCGTACGGGTGAGCGCTGCGTGCGACCTCGGCGTTCGAGCCGTCCTTGCGCAACAGGGCTCTTTGCATGCCCGCGCTCCCCGCTCCCGCGGTGGTCGCCGCCCTCCGGTGTCTCGACACGCGTCTGCCCTGACCGCACACGCCATCGCGAGGCCCCCTGTGACACGATCCATCACCTGCTCCTCCCTCTCCTTCTCCTGGCCCGACGGCACCCCCGTCTTCGAGGACCTCGACGTCGCCTTCGGCCCCGGCCGGACCGGCCTCGTCGGCGTCAACGGCTCCGGCAAGTCGACCCTGCTGAAACTGATCGCCGGACGGCTCACCCCGGCGGGCGGCACCGTGCGGATCTCGGGCGAGGTCGGCCACCTCCCGCAGAACGTCACGCTGGACACGGCGCTGAGAGTCGACGACGCCCTCGGCATCGCCGCACAGCGCGCAGCCCTGCACGCCATCGAGGCCGGCGACGCCCGCGACAAGCACTTCGAGACCGTCGGCGACGACTGGGACGTGGAGGAGCGCGCCCTGGCCACCCTCGGCGAACTCGGCCTCGGCCACATCGGCCTGGACCGCACCGTCGGCGAGGTGTCGGGCGGCGAGTCCGTGCTGCTGCGGCTGGCCGCTCTGCTGCTGCGCCGCCCGGACGTCCTGCTGCTCGACGAGCCGACCAACAACCTCGACCTGTACGCCCGGCGCCGGCTGTACGCGGCCGTCGCGTCCTGGCCCGGCGTGCTGATCGTGGTCAGCCACGACCGGGAGCTGCTGGACCTCGCCGACCAGATCGCCGACCTGCGGGCCGGGGAGATCACCTGGTACGGCGGCAACTTCTCCGCCTACGAGCAGGCCCTCGCCACCGAGCAGGAGGCCGCCGAGCGCATGGTGCGCGTCGCGGAGGCCGATCTGCGCAGGCAGAAACGCGAGCTGGCCGACGCCCAGGTCAAGCTGGCCCGACGCAAGCGGTACGGGCAGAAGATGTGGGACCAGAAGCGCGAACCGAAGATCGTCATGGGGGCGCGCAAGCGCGCGGCGCAGGAGTCCGCCGGAAAGCACCGCATCCTGCACGAGGAGCGGCTCAGCGAGGCGAGGGAACGGCTCGACGAGGCCGTGGAGGCCGTACGGGACGACGACGTGATCCGCGTCGACCTGCCGTACACGGCCGTCCCCCCGGGGCGTGACGTCCTCACCCTGCGGGATCTGGAACTGGCGTACGGCGCGCGCGTGGCGGGCGGTGTCGAACTGCGCGGGCCGGAGCGGGTGGCGCTCGTCGGACGCAACGGCGCCGGCAAGACGACCCTGCTGCGCACCATCGCCGGCGAACTGGCGCCGGTCGCGGGCGAGGCGCACGCGCACGTGCCGCTGCGTTTCCTGCCGCAGCGCCTGGACGTGCTCGACGACCGGCTGACCGTCGCCGAGAACGTGGCGCGGTTCGCGCCGGCGGCCACCGTCAACCGGATCCGGGCCCGGCTCGCCCGCTTCCTGTTCCGGGGCGCCCGCGCCGACCGGACGGCGGGAACGCTGTCCGGCGGGGAGCGCTTCCGGGCGGCCCTGGCGGCGCTGATGCTCGCCGAGCCGGCGCCCCAGCTGCTGATGCTGGACGAGCCGACGAACAACCTCGACATGGCGAGCGTCCGCCAGCTCACCACGGCCCTGGAGTCCTACGAGGGCGCCCTCGTCGTGGCCAGTCACGACCTGCCGTTCCTGCAGTCGCTCGGCATCACCCGCTGGCTGCTGCTGGACGGGGAGTTGCGGGAGAGCAGCTTCGAGGAGCTGGCGGATCCGCACTAGGCGGCCGGTCTCAGGAGGGGCACAGGCCGGCGACAGGGGTTTTGTCCTGGTGGACCGGCGCTGCATGATGGCGGACCGGCGCCGTGTCAGGGGCGCCGGGCGGGCCCGCGGCGTGATCCGCCGGGCGGGCCCGAGCCACCGCCGATTCGGAGACCCGTCCGTGCCCAGCAAGAAGGCCCTCGTCCGCCGCCCCGGCCCCCGTCTCGCCGAGGGTCTGGTGACCCACATCGAGCGGGAGAAGGTCGATGTGGAGCTCGCCCTGGAGCAGTGGGAGGCGTACGCGGAGGCCCTGCGCGCGCACGGCTGGGAGACGATCGAGGTCGACCCGGCCGACGACTGCCCGGACTCCGTGTTCGTCGAGGACACGGTGGTCATGTACAAGAACGTCGCCCTGATCGCGCGCCCGGGCGCCGAGTCCCGGCGCGAGGAGACCCAGGGGGTCGAGGAGGCCGTGGCCCGTCTGGGCTGCTCGGTGAACTGGGTCTGGGAGCCGGGCACCCTGGACGGCGGCGACGTGCTGAAGGTCGGCGACACGATCTACGTCGGCCGGGGCGGGCGGACCAACGCCGCCGGAGTGCAGCAGGTGCGGGCCGCGTTCGAGCCGCTGGGGGCGCGGGTCGTCGCCGTACCGGTGAGCAAGGTGCTGCACCTGAAGTCGGCGGTCACCGCGCTGCCCGACGGCACGGTGATCGGGCACATCCCGAAGGTGGACCGGCCCTCGCTGTTCCCGCGCTTCCTGTCGGTGCCCGAGGAGGCCGGCTCGCACGTGGTGCTCCTGGGCGGCCCCCAGCTGCTCATGTCGGCCGGCGCCCCGAAGACGGCGGAGCTCTTCACCGACCTCGGCTTCGAGCCCGTGGTGGTGGACATCAGCGAGTTCGAGAAGCTCGAGGGCTGCGTGACATGTCTCTCGGTGCGACTGCGGGAGCTGTACGCCTGAGCGGGTGAACGGATCGGCTGATCAGCCCTGGGACCTGCGGATCCCGGGGCTGTTGCGCGGTCCGGAATTGCGTTGTCGAGCCCGGCTGATCAGCGGTCTTTACAGCGCCCTTAACCTACGGCTTCGTAACCTACGGCTTCGTAGCCTACGATCCCGTAAGTTCCGGTTCCGCTCGCCGGAGTGTTCCGCTCCGCTTTCCCGTCCCCCTGGAGTACCTCGTGACGATCGCCACCCCTCATCTCGGCAGCTCCGCCGTCTGGACCGACGCCAAGCTGCTGTACGCCCTGGAGGAAGTGGTCGAGACGGAACTCAACCGGCATCTCAAGGTCGCCAAGGACTGGATGCCGCACGAGTACGTGCCCTGGAGCGACGGCCGCAACTTCCCCGGCTTCTTCGAGGACGGCGAGGCCTGGGACAAGGAGCAGTCCAAGGTCACCGAGATCGGCCGTGTCGCGCTCGTGGTGAACCTCCTCACCGAGGACAACCTCCCGAGCTACCACCACGAGATCGCCAGCCTGTTCGGCCGGGACGGCGCCTGGGGCACCTGGGTGCACCGCTGGACCGCCGAGGAGGGCCGGCACGGCATCGTGATGCGCGACTACCTGCTCGCCTCGCGCGCGGTGGACCCGGACAAGCTGGAAGCGTTCCGCATGGCCCACATGAGCGAGGGCTTCGAGTCGGACAACCGCCACTCGATGCTGCACTCGGTCGCCTACGTGGCCTTCCAGGAGCTCGCGACGCGCATCTCGCACCGCAACACCGGCCACCAGTCCGGCGACCCGGTCTGCGACCGCATGCTGTCCCGCATCGCCACCGACGAGAACCTCCACATGGTCTTCTACCGCAACCTGCTGAAGGCCGCCTTCGAGCTCGCCCCCGACCTCACCATGCAGGCGGTGCGGGACGTCATCGTGAACTTCCGCATGCCCGGCCACGGGATGCCCGGCTTCGAGCGGTTCGCCGCGCAGATGGCGATCGGCGAGGTCTACAACCTGCGCATCCACCACGACGACGTGCTCCAGCCCGTGCTGCGCCACCTCAAGGTCATGGACATCGACGGCCTCGGCACCGAGGGGCGGCAGGCGCAGGAGGAGCTGGGCCTGTTCCTGAACGGGCTGGACACGGAGGCCCGGAAGTTCGACGAGAAGCTGGCCGCGCGCAAGGCACGGATGGCGGCGCGCGCCGGAGCCTGATCCGCACCCGGCCGGGCGCATCGGCATCCCGGTGCGCCCCGGCAGCCCGCCCACGGCATCGGTCCGCCCGGGACGCCACGTCATCCTGCCTACGGCGACAGCACACGCTGTGTCCACGGGACGCCCCTCGGCACCGAACCCGCACCCATGGGTCCCTCCCCTGCGGGGCGAGGCACCCGGCCGCCCCGGCCCCGGGCGCGCGGGCGGGCCCGGCAAGGCACCCGGCCGGCCGGGGAGCCGTTCGGGCACGGCCCCGTCGGTGCCCCGCGCGCGACGGAACCCCTGTGCCCTGCCCTGCACACCGGGCTCCCTGTGCGCGCGCCGGGACCCTCCGCCCGTGCCGCGTGCCCGGTCCGGCGTTCCCGTCGCCTGTCGCGGGACGGAGCCGCGTTGGTGACGACGGCCGCTGTCATCGGGTGAGCCACGGCCGAGGGGGCGGGGTGGCTGGATTCGAACCAGCGTGTTCCGGTTCTGGAGACCGGCGCGCCTGCCTCTGCGCTACGACCCCGCCCTTGGCGCAGATCGTAGTGGCCCGGCCCGTCGCCGGTCGCTCCGCTCCCCCTGTGGCAGCGGGGCGAGGGGGCTCAGTCCTCGGCCGGCGCCGGTGCCGTGCGGTGCACACTGCGTACGGCGGCCACGTCGCGTGGCACGGCCGGCGGCGGGACATGGGCGCTCAGGGCCGTCAGGCGGCGCTTGACGCTGGTCGCGACGCCCTGGCCGAGCACGAAGCGGGTGGCCGTGCCGGCCCGCGCCGCGTGGTCGAGGAGGCGGTGGGCCTCGCGGCTGCGCAGGCCCGTGTGGCGCAGGAACAGATGGGCGAGGCGGTGTTCGCCGGCCGCCAGCGTCTGCCCGACGGCGTCGGCGGCCGCGAGATCGAGCCGGTTGTCCGCCGCGCCGAGCACGCCTGCGGCCCGGACCCGGCCGAGGTCCAGCAGAGTGACGCCGGCCGAGGCGGCCGCGCCCACCAGCCGGGCGGCGGCCCGCGGTCCGATGCCGTTGCTGGCGACCGAGAGCCGGGTGAGCCGCCCGTACGGCGCCCGGGCCAGCGCGTCCGCGAGACGGAGGGCGCCCGCGTCGCCCAACCGGGCGGCGGACACATAGAGTTCGTCGACCGCGCCGACTGCGATCACCGCGCCGAGCGCCTCGGCCCCCGGCTCGCCCAGCGGGTTGCCGCCGGCGAAGAGCCGCTCGACACGGCGTCCGTCGCCGGCCGCGGCCAGCATGGCATCGGCGAGGTCGAGGGCGCCCGCCGCGTCCAGGCCCGTCTGGACGAGGTCGAGGGTGCGCAACGTCCGTGCGGACGCGATGAGTTCGGCCGCCGCCCGACCTCCCCCGCCGCCGAGCGGATTGCGCTTGAGCCAGACGCCGGTGACGACCTGCGGCGAGGCGCGCAACTGGTCGGCGATCCGGCAGGCGCCGCCGGCGGTGATGCCGTTGCAGCCGAGGTAGAGCGTCTCGACCGGCGCGTCCGTGGCGGCCACGGCGGCGGCACCGGCGTCGCCGAGGGCGTCGGTGCCCAGCAGCAGATGCCGTACGGGCGACGGGCCGTCGGCCAGGGCCTCGGCGACCAGCGCGGCACCCTCCGCGCCCAGCCCCTGCTTGCACAGGTCGAGGCGGCCGTCCGGCAGGGCCGTCCCGGCGGCGAAGTCCAGCCGCTCCCCCGCCGGCCGGCCCGCGCGCAGCCAGTCGAGCAGCGGGACCAGATCAGTGAGGGGACGGGGAACGACAGGGGGCACTCCGGCGAAACCGGCCCGCCCGGTGCCCGGCCCCGGCCCGGCCGCCGTGTGCTCCTCGCTCACCACTCCGCCTCCCGGTAGTCCTTCAGGAACACGCCCGACACCGGGTTTCCGGCCTCGCCGCGCACGATCGGGTCGTACACCCGGGCCGCGCCGTCGACGACGTCCAGCGGGGTGCGGAAGCCGGCTCCCGCCATGCGGGCCTTCTTCGGCGCCGGGTTCTCGTCGGTGATCCAGCCGGTGTCGACCGCGCACATGTGGACGCCCTGCGCGGCCAGTCCGGCGGCGCTGGTGCGGGTGAGCATGTTCAGGGCCGCCTTGGCCATGTTGGTGTGCGGGTGACCGGGCATCTTGTTGCGCACGGCGAACCGGCCCTCGACGGCGGTCACGTTGACGACGTACCGGCGCGGGTGCGGGGAAGCGAGCAGCAGCGGCAGCAGCCGGTCGCACAGCAGGGCGGGGGCGAGCACGTTGACGAGCTGGGTCTCCAGTACCTCGGCCGGGTCGAGCGCGCCGAGCGTCGCGGACCAGGAGTTCTCCGGGGAGGGGTCGGGCAGCAGACCCGCCTCGTCGGCCTCGCGCAGGGCCGCCGGAAGAGAGGCGGTCCCGCCCTGGAGCATGCGCATCGGCGCGAACCCGGGGGCCTGCCGCGCCCCCTCGGGCAGCGCGTCGTGCTCGCCGGCCGCCAGCAGGGCGTAGGACTGCGGGGGGCGGCGCACGGTCTGGGCCGCGTTGTTGACGAGGACGTCGAGTGGCTCGCCCTCCGCGCGCAGGTCCTCGCACAGGCCCAGCACCTGGCGCGGGTCGCGCAGGTCGACGGCGAGGACGGTGAGCCGGTCCAGCCACTTCCCGCTGGCCGGCTCGGCGCGGAAGCGGCGCACGGTGTCGTGCGGGAACCGCGAGGTGACCAGAACCTCCGCGCCGTCCCGCAGCATCATCAGCGCCAGCTGGAAGCCGATCTTCACCCGTCCGCCGGTGAGCAGGACCCGCCGCCCGCTCAGATCGGTGCTCAGGGCCCGGCGCGCGGTGTTGTCGGCGGCGCACCCGGGGCAGAGCCGGTGGTAGAAGGTGTCGACCTGTCGATACGGCGCCTTGCAGACGTAGCAGGTGCGCGGCCGCTGGAAGACACCTGCGCGGCCGGTGCCGGCGTCCGTCAGGGGCGCGTCCTCGCGGCGGTCCGGGGCACCGGTCGCGGTCGCGGCCATCGCGGCGGCGTCGGCGGCGGACACCTCGGCGCCCCGGGCCTTGCGCCGTCCGAGCCGGCCGTCGCGCGCGAAGGACGCGGCGACCTGCTCGGCCCGCAGCCGTACGGGATCGTCGACGGGCAGGGCGCGCAGCTTGCCCACGACCCGGTGGAAGGCGGCCAGTTCCGCCTCGGTGACCGCCGCCGTGCTCCGCTCGCCCATCCGTCCCGCCCCCGTGCTCGCCCTGCCGTGGTCCCGACCGGATTCGAACCGGCGTATCCACCTTGAGAGGGTGGCGAGTCTGCCTCTGCTCTACGGGACCCTTCGCGCGCCCGGACGACCGGATGCGAACCCGGCGTGTCCGGCTGGGCGAGCCGGCGCGACTGCCTCCGCGCTGCGTCCGGAGGCGCTCCCGGATCCTAACCGCACCCCCGCGATGCGGTCGCCCGGATTTTCGGGTCGCCCTCCGTCCGTCGCGTGACGGCGGGTCAGCGGGAGGTGCGCCGGATCTGCAGGCGCTCCTTCTCGGACAGACCGCCCCAGACGCCGAAGCGTTCGTCGTTGGCCAGGGCGTACTCGAGACAGGCGGGCCGCATGTCGCACATGCCGCAGATGCGCTTGGCCTCCCGCACCGAACTGCCGGGCTCCGGGAAGAAGAAGTCCGCCCCGGTCTGCGCGCACAGCGCCTCCTGCTGCCAGCCGAGGTCGGGGGTGGGGATCGTGTCGGTATGCATGCCGGCATCGTGGCGCGCGGCGAAAAACGTCCGATCAACGCCCGATATACGCGGCGCGCCAGGGCCTCCGGCCGCCTCGATGATGGCCGGGGGCACGCCGTGGCGCACGGCGGCGCGCGGGGCGCCCGCAAACGCGGGGGCCGCGCACGGTGACCACGGGTGACCGCTCGGGCCGCCGCGCCGGTGGCCGCGCTCCGGCAGCGATTGTCAGTGGGCGGTGCGAGACTCGGCAGTGCAGACAAGGGGACCCTTGTGAGGAGGGCGAAGATGCTCACCACCCGTTTCGTCGACGGCGCCCCGAACTGGATCGACCTCGGCACGCCGGACATCGAGGGCGCCACGTCCTTCTACGGCGCCCTCTTCGGCTGGAGCTTCCGGTCGGCGGGGCCCGAGGCCGGCGGTTACGGCTTCCTCCAGCTGGACGGGAGGACCGTGGCGGGCGGCATGCAGAACCCGCCCGAGCAGGGCCCGCCGTCCTGGACGGTGTACTTCCGGACACCGGACGCGGACGCCACCGTCAAGGCCGCCGAACAGGCCCACGGCCGGGTGCTGTTCGCCCCCATGGACGTGATGGGGAAGGGCACGATGGCGATCCTCGCCGACTCGGCCGGGGTGCTGTTCGGTCTCTGGCAGCCGGGGCTGACCAAGGGCGTGGACGTGGCGGGCGATCCCGGTTCGCTGTGCTGGGTGGAGCTGTACACGCCCGACATCGCCGCCGCGGCCGCCTTCTACCACGCGACGCTGGGCCTGGAGACCTCCGCCGTCCCCTTCCCCGGCGGCACCTACACGTGCGTGAACCCCGCCGGAGCGGGCGAGGACGCCATGTTCGGGGGTGTCGTACCGCTGGCCGACGACCCGGTGGAGGCGCGGTCGGGCGCGTACTGGCTGCCGTACTTCGAGGTCACGGACGTCGACGCGGTCGTCGCCGAGGCCGAGCGGCGGGGCGGCACGGTCCGGATGCCGGCGACGGACGTCGAGGGCGTGGGCCGCATGGCCAGGCTGGCCGACCCGTACGGGGCCCGCTTCGCGGTGATCAGAAGCGCACCGCCGCAAGCCTGAGGACGGCCGGCCCCGGTCACCCGCGTGCGCGACGCCGGGGGCACCGTGTCGCGGGCCTGTGGCGCAGGTGGCGTCGTCGCCCGCAGTGCGGCCGCGCGGCGTCGATGGGGCCCCTCCCGCCCGCGAGGGGCCGAGCGTCGGGGAACATGCTCTCGGCATGCCGCCCGGAAGCCCCGGGAGCGCCGGGAGCGTGCCCGGCACCGCGCGGCGGGCGCCGCTTTCGCGGCAGACCCTAGGCCGAGGCGCGGCGGACCAGGGTGGTCGGCAGGACCACGCCGGCCGGGGGGTCGTCGGTGGTGTGCGGGTCGAGGCGGCGCAGCAGGAGGCGGGCCATGATCCGGCCCATCTCCTCGATGTCCTGACGGATCGTCGTCAGCGGCGGGTCGGTGCCCTCGGCGACCGGCAGCATGTCGTCGAAGCCGACCACGGCCACGTCCTCGGGCACGCGCCGTCCGTGTTCGCGCAGGACGCGCAGAACGCCGGAGGCGGTGAGGTCGTTGGCGGCGAACACCGCGTCGACGTCGGGGCGGCGGTCGAGGAGTGCGCGCATCGCGCGCTCTCCGCCGCCGGGTGTGAAGTCGCTCGCCACCACGAGCCCCGGGTCGGCCTCGCCCATGACGTCCCGGTAGCCGTCGAGGCGGTCCGCGGCGGAGGTCTGGTCGAGGGCGCCGGTGATGTGCGCGACGCGGGTGCGGCCGAGGCCGACGAGGTGGCGTACGGCCTCGCGGGCGCCGCCGCGGTTGTCGCTGTCGACGTACACGACATCGCCGCTGCCGTCGCTCCAGCCGGGGCGGCCGCCGAACACGGTGGGGACACCGGCGCCCTGGATGAGGCCCGGGAGGGGGTCGTCGAGGTGGAGGGAGAAGACCAGGGCGCCGTCGACATGGCCGCCGGCGAGATAGCGGGCGACGCGCGCGTGGTCGTCGCGGCCCTCGGTGAGCAGCAGTACCAGCTGGTTGTCCTGGGCCGTCAGCTCCTTGCTGATGCCGCGGAGCTGGAGCGCGAAGAAGGGGTCGGCGAAGACGCGGGTCTCCGGTTCGGCGATCACGACGGCCACGGCGCCGTGCCGCTTGGTCACCAGGCTCCGCGCGGCCTGGTTGGGCACGTACCCGAGCTCCTCCACGGCCCGCCGCACCCGCTCCACCAGCGGCTCCCGGACCCCGTCGCCGCCGTTGACGACCCTCGACACGGTGGCCCGGGACACCCCGGCCCGCGCGGCCACGGCCTCCAGGGTGGGACGCTGCGCGGTCTCGGTCACGTCGGGGCTCCTCCTCGGTGGATGCGGATCAGGATAGCTCCGGGGACGGCGGGCGGTGAGAGCGCTCTCGCCGCCGGCCGACGACCGACACGCGGTGACGCGGGGCGGCGCGGGGCGGCGACCGGGGCAGTCGGGCGGTGTGGCCGTCGGGGGCCGGTCGGGTGGGCGTCGGCTCACTCCGGGGGAGATGCCTGCTTGGGGGCCTCGGGGCGGGCCCTGCTCGGCTGGACCCGTTTCGGTTCGCCCGGCATCTTCGGGTACTCCGGGGGGTACGGGAGGTCGCCCAGGCCGTGGTCGTGTTCGTCGCGGCGGGCGAGGTCCAGGAGGGGCTCCAGGGAGTAGGCGTGCTCGTCCATGTCGGCGTGGACGTCGCCGAGTTCGGCGTACCGCACCGGCATGGTCGCGATGTCGAAGTCGCGGGGCCGGGCCACGCCGACCTCCTCCCAGCGCAGCGGCGCCGAGACGGGGGCGTGCGGGCGGGGGCGTACCGAGTAGGCGGAGGCGATGGTGCGGTCGCGGGCGGTCTGGTTGTAGTCGAGGAAGATGCGCTCGCCGCGCTCCTCCTTCCACCACTTGATCGTCACGCGGTCCGGCATACGGCGTTCCATCTCGCGGCCGACGGCGATGGCGGCGCGGCGGACCTGGGTGAAGGTCCAGCGGGGCTCGATCGGCACGAAGACGTGCAGCCCGCGGCCGCCCGAGGTCTTGGGCCAGCCCCGCAGACCACCGAACTCGTCGAGGACGGCGCGCAGTTCGTGGGCGGCGCGGACGGCGTCGTCGTAGTCGGTGCCCGGCTGCGGGTCGAGGTCGATGCGCAGTTCGTCGGGGCGGTCGACGTCGTCGCGGCGGACCGGCCAGGGGTGGAAGGTGAGGGTGCCGTACTGGGCGGCCCACAGCACCGCCGCCTCCTCGGTGGGGCACATCTCGTCGGCGCTGCGCCCGCTGGGGAAGGTGATGTGGGCGGTCGGGATCCAGTCGGGCATGCTCTTCGGGGCCCGCTTCTGGAAGAAGGACTCGCCGGTCACGCCGTCGGGGTAGCGCTCCAGGGTGGTGGGGCGGTCGCGCAGGGCACGCAGGATGCCGGGGGCGACGGCCTGGTAGTAGCGGGCGAGGTCCAGCTTGGTGAAGCCGCGCTCCGGGAAGAAGACCTTGTCGGGGCTGGACAGTCGTACGGTCCGGCCGCCTGCTTCCAGTTCCACCGCGTCGCCCATGCGAGCCACGGTAGGCGCAACGCCCAGGGCGCGCACACCGGGCGATCCGCCCGGGGCGGGCGCAGAATCGGAGCATGGATCTGCCGGTGATGCCACCCGTGAAGCCGATGCTCGCCAAGTCGGTGGCGGCGATTCCGCCGGGCATGCAGTACGAGGCGAAGTGGGACGGGTTCCGGGCGATCGTGTTCCGCGACGGGGACGAGGTCGAGCTGGGCAGCCGTACCGGAAAGCCGTTGACGAGGTACTTCCCGGAGCTGGTGGAGGCGCTGAAGGAGCGGGTGCCGCCGCGGTGCGTACTGGACGGGGAGATCGTGATCGCGCGGGAGGGGCGGCTGGACTTCGACGCCCTCACCGAGCGCATCCACCCGGCGGCGTCGAGGGTGCGCACGCTCGCCGAGCGGACCCCGGCCTCCTTCGTGGCCTTCGATCTGCTGGCGCTGGCGGACACCGCGCTCCTCGACGTGCCGCTGACGGACCGGCGGGAGCTGCTGGCCGGGGCGCTGCGGGAGGCGACCCCGCCCGTGCACCTGGCTCCGGCGACGACCGACGTCGAGGTGGCCCGGCAGTGGTTCGAGCAGTACGAGGGCGCCGGTCTGGACGGTGTGATCGCCAAGCCGCCGGCCCTGCGCTACCGGCAGGACGAGCGGGTCATGTTCAAGGTCAAGCACGAGCGCACCGCGGACGTGGTGGTCGCGGGCTACCGCTTCCACAAGAGCGGTCCCGTGGTCGGCTCGCTGCTGCTGGGCCTGTACGACGACCGGGGCGCGCTGCAGCACGTCGGGGTGTCGGCGGCGTTCCCGATGAAGCGCCGGGCCGAGCTGGTGGAGGAGCTGGAGCCGTTGCGGATGGCGGACGCGCAGGGGCATCCGTGGGCGGCCTGGTCGGAGGAGGCGGCCCATGAGACGGCCCGGCTGCCGGGCGCGCCGAGCCGCTGGTCGGGCAAGAAGGACCTGTCCTGGGTGCCGGTCAGGCCGGAGCGGGTGGCCGAGGTGGCGTACGACCACATGGAGAACGGGGCGCGGTTCCGGCACACGGCCCGTTTCCGCCGCTGGCGCCCGGACCGCACCCCGGAGAGCTGCACGTACGCGCAGCTGGAGGAGCCGGTGCGCTACGACCTCGCGGAGATCCTGGGGGCGCCGCCCAGGACGGTGTGACGCACCGGGCTCCGGGCCCGCAGCGGTCCACCGCCGCCCCCCAACCGGCGCCGGCGGCGCCCGAACGGCCCCGCCGGGTGCCCGGCGGCTTCCAGGAAGGGCGACCTCCCGGCCCTCGCCTCCGGAAGGGAGACTCACCGGGTTCCCCTGAGGGAGACTCACGCACCGCCTGGGTGACACCGGCTGAGGCCTCGGCGTGGCCCATGGCACTCCACCAGGATGTCGGCGCCGGCGCGGGCCGGGGGCGAGGCCCGGTCCGCCGCGGTCCGCCGCGCGGACCCCGAACGGACCCCGAACGGCGCCTCACGGCCCCCGGCTGCCCGACGGCTGCCCGACGGCTGCCGGGAGCGCGACGTCCGAGCTTGCGGAAGGGTGGCTCCGGCCTCCCCGAGGACCGCCTCACGGCGTCATGAGGATCTTCACCGCGCCGTCCTGCTTCCGCTGGAACATCTCGTAGGCGTGCGGCGCCTCCGACAGCGGCATGCGGTGGGTGGCGAAGTCGTCGACGCCGAGGGGGTCCTCGTCGGTGAGGTACGGGATGATGTCGTCGCTCCAGCGGCGGACGTTGGCCTGGCCCATGCGGATCTGGAGCTGCTTGTCGAACATGGTGAGCATCGGCAGCGGGTCGGCCATGCCGCCGTAGACGCCGACCAGGGAGAGGGTGCCGCCGCGCCGTACCAGCTCGATGGCGGTGTGCAGGGCGGCGAGCCGGTCGATGCTGAAGCGCTCCGCGAGGGGGCCGCCGATCCTCCGCGGCAGCAGCGCCGACGCGTTCTGGACCAGGCGGGCGGCCGCGCTGCCGTGGGCCTCGGTGCCGACGGCGTCGATCACGGCGTCGGGGCCGCGCCCGTCGGTCTCGTCGCGGATGGCGGCGACGAGTTCCTTCTCGCTGTCGAAGCTGCGCAGGTCGAACGTGGTCACCCCGCGCACCCGGGCCCGCCGCAGCCGCTCGCCGACCAGGTCGACGCCGAACACCTGGCCGGCGCCGCGCACCTGGGCGATACGGCAGGCCATGTCGCCGATGGGGCCGAGGCCGAGCACCGCGACGCTGCCGCCCTCGGGTATGTCGGCGTAGGCGACGGCCTGCCAGGCCGTCGGCAGGACGTCGGAGAGATAGACGAACCGGTCGTCGGGCGGGCCCTCGGGGACCTTGATCGGGCCGAACTGGGCCTGCGGGACGCGCAGATACTCGGCCTGGGCGCCCGGGACCGCGCCGTACAGGCGGGTGTAGCCGAACAGGGCGGCTCCCATGCCCTCGCCGGTGACCTGGGTGGTCTCGCACTGCGTGGGCAGGGAGTTCAGGCACATCCAGCAATTGCCGCAGGCGATCTGGAACGGCACCACGACCCGGTCGCCGGCCATGAGGTCGGGCACTCCGGCACCGACCTCCTCGACGATGCCCATCGGCTCGTGGCCGAGGATGTCGCCCGGGGTCATGAACGGGGTGAGCACCTCGTACAGGTGCAGGTCGGAGCCGCACAGTCCGGTGGACGTGATGCGGATGACGGCGTCCGTGGGTTCCTGGATCACCGGGTCGGGCACGGTCTCCACCCGGACGTCCCGCTTCCCCTGCCAGGTCAGTGCCTTCATGGTGCCGTGCTCCCTCCGCCGGTCCGGTGCGCCCCGGCGGGTCCGGGACTCCCGGGTCCTGGCTGCGCCCCGGGTACCCGAGCACTCCCGCGCGAATCGTGACGGCGGCACCCCATGCCCACAGATGGCCACAACCGAACAGACAAGCGCACAATCAAGACACGAGACGGGGTGGCCATGACAGGCACGCAGCGTTCCAGACGTACGGCGCACGGGGTGCGCGCGGAGGGCTCCGCGGCGACGGCGAGGGCATCGGCGACCGCGGCACTGCTCGCCGCCGCCCTGGCGCTCTCCCTCGCGGCGGGCTGCACCACCGGCCGTGACCCCACGGAGGACGACGGCCGGAGCACGTCGGGGAGACCCACCGGCCCGAACCCGTCCACCGGGCTCGGTCAGGTGCTCGCCGTGAAGATCGACAACGCGGACGCGGCCCGCCCGCAGACCGGGCTGGACGCCGCGGACCTCGTGTACGTCGAGCAGGTCGAGGGCGGGCTGAGCCGGCTGATGGCCGTGTACGCGAGCACGCTGCCGGAGACCGTCGGACCCGTGCGCAGCGCGCGCGAGTCGGACCTGGAGCTGCTGCGCCAGTTCGAGCGGCCGGTGCTGGCCTTCTCCGGAGCGCAGCACAAGCTGCTGCCGCTGATCGACCGGGCGCCGCTGGACGCCGTGACGCCCGGCGAGGCGGCCGGTGTCTACTTCCGCGGTCCGGACCGGGCCGCACCGCACAACCTCTATCTGCGTCCGGGGCGCCTGCTGTCCTCCGCGCCCGGCGCGGCCGCGCTGACCACCGGTTTCCGCTACGGCGCGGCGCCCCCCGGCGGCACGGCCCGCGGTTCGTACACCGTGCGCTACCCGGCGGCCCGCTTCACCTTCACCTGGTCGGCGGACCGGTCGCGCTGGCTGGTCTCGATGGACGGCACGCCGGCCGTGACGGCCGAGGGGCGGCGGGTGGCCCCGGCCACGGTGGTCGTGCAGTACGTGAAGGTGCGCGAGTCGGCCTTCCACGACTTCCTCGGCAACAACACGCCGTACACCGAGACGGTGGGCTCGGGGCGGGCGGAGGTGCTGCGCGACGGGCGGGTCCACGACGTCCGCTGGAAGCGGGCGACGGCGCGGGACGGCACGGACTTCACCACCAACGACGGCAAGCCGGTCGGCTTCGCGCAGGGGCAGGTGTGGGTGGTGTTCGCGAAGGCGCCCTGACCGGACGGCGCCCGGTCAGCTGTGGCCGACGAAGGGTTCCGCCGGGTTGCGCAGGTTCTCCGCCGCGTCCGAGACCCGCCGGATCAGGTCGAAGAACTGCGCCTGTTCCGCTGCGGAGAGCGGCGCCAGGAAGACCTGGTTCATCCGGGCCGTGCGCACCGTCAGCCGACGGTGGGTGCGCATCCCCTCCTCGGTGAGCCGCAGCAGGGAGCGGCGGCCGTCCGCGGGGTCGCGGACCTTGTCGAGCAGCCCTCGCCGGCTGAGCCGGCTGATCACCTCGGCGATGGTGGAGCGGTCGAGGCCCACCCGCTCCCCCACGGTGCGCTGGTCGAGGCCCGGCTCGGCGACGAGCGTGTTGAGGACCGCGAACTGCGGGGAGGTGATCTCCTCGGAGACCATCGTGTTCCACAGCAGGTAGTGCGCCTGCTGCAGCCGCCGGGCGAGGTGCCCGGGGTGGCTCGAGAGGTCCACCGCGGCCATGTGCGCTCCTCAGCGTGAGATTCGATCGGTGCACTGAACGATACCGCCCGGAAGCTGGCGTCGCCTCCCCATCCGGTGTCCTTCATCATCCCCTCTGCCTGGAGTCTTGACGAGTCGGACCTCCGATGGCAGCGTGTGGGCAACCTCGAAGAAATACTCAGTGCCCTGATTAATTGGTCGCTGGACGCTCGGAAGAGATGGGGCTCGACGGATGGACAAGGTGGTCGCCACGGCCCGGGAGGCGGTGGCCGACGTGCCGGACGGCGCGTCGCTGGCAGTGGGTGGCTTCGGACTGAGCGGCGTGCCGAACGTCCTCATCCAGGCCCTGTACGAGCGGGGAGTCACCGGTCTGTCGGTCGTCTCCAACAACTGCGGGGCCATGGAGTCGGGCCTCGCCGTCCTGCTCGCCGCCGGGCGGATCTCCCGGGTGACCGGTTCCTACATCGGCGCGAACAAGGAGTTCGCCCGTCAGTACCTGGCCGGGGAGCTCGAGGTCGAGATGATCCCGCAGGGCACCCTCGCCGAGCGGCTGCGGGCCGGCGGCGCCGGCATCCCCGCCTTCTACACCCCCGCCGGGGTGGGCACCCAGGTCGCCGAGGGCGGACTGCCGTGGCGCTACGACGGTGAGGGCGGCGTCGCGCTGGCCTCGCCGCCGAAGGAGGTGCGGGAGTTCGACGGCGTGGAGTACGTGCTGGAGCGCGGGATCCGCACCGACTTCGCGCTGGTCAGGGCGGCCCGCGGCGACCGGCACGGCAACCTGGTCTTCAACAGGTCCTCCCGCAACTTCAACCCCCTCTCCGCGATGGCCGGGAAGATCACGATCGCCGAGGTCGAGGAACTGGTCGAGCCCGGCGGGATCGACCCGGACGCCGTGCACCTGCCGGGCATCTTCGTGCAGCGCGTGATCGCGCTGACCCCGGAGCAGGCGGCCGACAAGAAGATCGAGCAGCGGACGGTGAGCAGCTGATGGCCTGGACACGTCAGGAGATGGCCGCCCGCGCCGCGCGCGAACTGCGGGACGGCCAGTACGTCAACCTCGGCATCGGACTGCCGACCCTGATCCCCAACTACCTCCCCGCGGACGTCGAGGTGGTGCTGGAGAGCGAGAACGGCATCCTGGGCACGGGTCCCTACCCCACCGAGGAGCAGGTCGACCCGGACCTGATCAACGCCGGCAAGGAGACCGTGACGGTCCTGCCGGGCGCCTCCTTCTTCGACTCGGCGCTCTCCTTCGGCATGATCCGCGGCGGTCACATCGATGTCGCCGTGCTGGGCGCGATGCAGGTCTCCGAGCGGGGCGACCTGGCGAACTGGGCGATCCCGGGCAAGATGATCACCGGGATCGGCGGTGCGATGGACCTGGTCCACGGCGCCCGCACGGTCATCGTGGTCATGACGCACACCGCCAAGGACGGCAGCCCCAAGATCCTTGCCGACTGCGCTCTGCCGCTGACCGGCAAGGCCTGTGTGAACCGGATCATCACCGACCTCGGCGTCCTCGACGTCACCGGGGACGGCCTGGTGCTGGTGGAGACCGCACCGGGTGTCACGTCAGAGGAGATCGTGGCGAAGACCGCCGCGAAGGTCCGCGTCGCCGAGGAGATCCAGCCATGAACAAGGGCCTCAGGACCGTGTACGTCGTCGACGCCGTCCGTACCCCGGTCGGCCGCTACAACGGCGGGCTGGCCTCGGTGCGCCCGGACGACCTGGCCGCCCACGCCATCAGCGCACTCGTCGCCCGGACGCCCGCGCTGGACCCCGCCCGCATCGAGGACGTCTACTTCGGCAACGCCAACGGCGCCGGCGAGGAGAACCGCAACGTCGCCCGCATGGGCGCGCTGCTCGCGGGCCTGCCCACCTCCGTGCCGGGTGTCACCGTCAACCGGCTGTGCGCCTCCGGCCTGGAGGCGGTGATCCAGGCGGCCCGCGCCATCGCGGCCGGCGACGCCTCCGTCGCCGTGGCCGGCGGAGTGGAGTCGATGACCCGGGCGCCGTACGTGCTGCCGAAGTCGGACCGGCCGTTCCCCGCGGGGCACGCCGAGCTGTACTCGACCACGCTGGGCTGGCGGATGGTCAACCCCAGGATGGACCCGCAGTGGACCGTCCCGCTGGGCGAGTCGGCGGAGCTGATCGCCGACAAGCACAAGATCAGCCGCGAGCAGCAGGACGAGTTCGCGCTGAACAGCCACCGCAAGGCCGCGAAGGCCCAGGCCGAGGGGCTGTTCGACGCCGAGATCGCACCCGTCGCGATCCCGCGGCGCAAGGGCGAGCCGGTGGTCCTCGGCGCCGACGAATGCGTACGGCCGGACGCCTCGCTCGCGGCGATGGCCAGGCTGAAGCCGTCCTTCCGTACCGAGAACGGCACCGTCACCGCGGGCAACGCCTCGCCGCTCAACGACGGAGCCGCTGCGCTCCTGCTCGTCGACGAGGAGGGGCTGAAGGCCACCGGCCGGGAGCCGCTGGCCCGGGTCTCCGCCACCGGGGTCTCGGCGATCGACCCGCACTACTTCGGGCTCGCCCCCGTCGAGGCCGTCGAGCGGGCGCTCGCCAAGGCGGGCAAGGGGTTCACCGACCTCTCCGTGCTCGAACTGAACGAGGCGTTCGCCGCCCAGGTGCTGGGCTGTGTCGCCGAGTGGCCCGAGTTCGACCCGGCGGTCCTCAACCCGCAGGGCGGCGCCATCGCCCTCGGTCACCCGCTCGGCGCCTCCGGCGCCCGCCTCGCCGGCACCGTCGCCCACCAACTGGCCCGCCGGGGCGGCGGCGTCGGTGTCGCCACCCTCTGCATCGGTGTGGGCCAGGGTCTCGCCCTCGTCCTCGAACGTTAGGCCTCCAGGAATCGCCATGACTCTCACGCAGCACGACATCGACCAGGAGATCGCGGCCGAGCACGCCGCGTACGAGAAGCGGATCGCCGACGGCGCGCCCGTCGAGCACCACCCGCGCCGCGACTACGCGCCGTACCGCTCCTCCGTCCTGCGCCACCCCAAGCAGCCGCCGATCACCATCGACGTGACCAAGGACCCGGAGCTGGTGGAGCTGCACTCCCCCGCCTTCGGCGAACGCGACATCACCGAGATCGACAACGACCTGACCCGGCAGCACAGCGGCGAGCCGATCGGCGAACGGATCACCGTCTCCGGGCGGCTGCTGGACCGCGACGGCCGTCCGGTGCGGGGCCAGCTGATCGAGATCTGGCAGGCGAACTCGGCCGGCCGCTACGCCCACCAGCGCGAGCAGCACGACGCCCCGCTGGACCCGAACTTCACCGGCGTCGGCCGCACGCTGACCGACGCGGACGGCCACTACCACTTCACCACCGTCCAGCCGGGCCCGTACCCGTGGCGCCAGCACCTCAACGCCTGGCGGCCCGCCCACATCCACTTCTCGCTCTTCGGCACGGCGTTCACCCAGCGGCTCGTGACGCAGATGTACTTCCCGAGCGACCCGCTGTTCCCCTACGACCCGATCATCCAGTCGGTCACCGACGACTCGGCCCGCCGGCGGCTGGTCGCGACCTACGACCACGACCTGTCCGTACCGGAGTTCTCGATGGGCTACCACTGGGACATCGTGCTCGACGGGCCGAACGCCACCTGGATCGAAGAAGGACGCTGACCTGCCATGACGAAGATCGACACGAGCCGTCCGGAGACCGTCCTCCCGACCCCGTCGCACACGGTCGGCCCCTTCTACGGCCACGCCCTGCCGTTCCCCGGCGGCGGCGACATCGCTCCCCTCGGCCACCCGGACACCATCGCCCTGCAGGGGTACGTCCACGACGGTGAGGGCAACCCGCTCCCCGACGCGTTCGTGGAGCTGTGGGGCGCCGACCCGGACGGCAACGTCCCGCAGGTCGACGGTTCGATGCGGCGCGACCCGTCGTCCGGCGGCTTCCTGGGCCGCAACGGCGTGGAGTTCACCGGCTGGGGCCGCGTCCAGACGGACGCGGGCGGGCACTGGTCGGCGCGGACGCTGCGGCCCGGCGCCCGCGGTGACAGCGCCCCGTACCTGAGCGTCTGCGTGTTCGCGCGCGGGCTGCTGAAGCACCTGTTCACCCGGGTCTATCTGCCCGGTGACGACGCGGCGCTCGCCGCCGACCCGCTGCTGAGGCAGCTGGACCCGGCGCGGCGCGCCACGCTGATCGCCACGGACGGCCCGCTGGGCACCTACCGTTTCGACATCCGCCTTCAGGGCGAAGGCGAGACGGTCTTCCTGGAGTTCCAGTGACAGCTGCTCAGCCCGAGTCCGGTCTGCTCTCCCCGGGGTGGACCGGCTCCCCCGCCGCCGCCGCGACCGGTGACGGCGCCTACCTCCGGGCCCTCCTGGACGCGGAAGCCGCGCTGACCCGTGCCCAGGAGGCGCTGGGGCTGGCCCCCGAGGGGGCCGGGGCGGCGGTCACCGCGGCCGCGGCCGCGGAGTTCGACGCGCGCTCCCTCGCCGAACGCGCCCGCGGCGGCGGGAACCCGGTGATCCCCCTGGTCGCGGACCTCACCGAGGCGGCCGGCACCGCGTACGGCCCGTACGTGCACCGGGGTGCCACCAGCCAGGACATCATGGACACGGCGACGATGCTGGTCGCGGCGCGGACGCTGGACCTGGTACTGACCGACCTCGACCGCGTCCAGGGGGCACTGGCCCGGCTCGCCGCCGAACACCGCGACACGGCGATGCCCGGACGGACGCTGACCCAGCACGCCGTACCGACGACCTTCGGTCTGAAGGCCGCCGGATGGCGTGCGCTGGTGCTGGACGCCCGCGACCGGGTCACGGGCGTACGGGACTCGCTGCCCGCCCAACTCGGCGGCGCGGCAGGGACGCTGGCCGCCTTCACGGCGTACGGCGCCACGGACGCGACCGCGCTGACCGCGGCGTACGCGACGGAACTGGGCCTCGCGGAACCGCTGTTGCCGTGGCACACCCTGCGCACCCCGATCGCGGACCTCGCCGCCTGCCTGGCCTTCACGGCGGGGGCGCTGGGCAAGGTCGCGACGGACGTCCTCACCCTCGCCCGCACCGAGATCGCCGAGCTGGCGGAGGGGAGCGCAGGCGGGTCCTCGGCCATGCCGCACAAGGCGAACCCGGTGCGCTCCACGCTGATCGCGGCCGCCGCCCTGCGCGCGCCGCAGCTCGCGGCCGTGCTGTACGGGTCGCTGGTCGCTCAGGACGAGCGGCCGGCCGGTGCCTGGCACGCCGAGTGGGAACCGCTCCGGGACCTGCTGCGGCTGGTCGGCGGGGCCGCGTGGGACGCGGCCGGGCTGACGGAGGGGCTGCGGGTGCGTCCGGACGCGATGCGCGCCCATCTGGGCCTCACCCACGGGCTGATCGTCTCCGAGCGGCTGTCCGCCGAGCTGTCGGCCGTGCTCGGGCGGGCCCGGGCCAAGGAGCTGCTCACCGCACTGGCCCCGCGCATCTACGCCGAGGGCCGATCGCTCGCCGAACTGCTCGCCGAAGAGCCCGAGTTGAAGGACGTCGACCTCGACGACCTCACCGACCCCGCCCGCTACACCGGCTCCGCCGGAGCCCTCACCGACCGCGCGCTGGAGCGACGTTGACCGACAAGCTGCTCAACCACCGTGCCGAGGGCCCGGCTTCCGCGCCCGCGCTGCTGCTCGGCCCCTCGCTGGGCACCTCGTACGCCCTGTGGGACAAGGTCGCGCCCGAGCTGTCCGTCACCCACCGGGTGGTCCGCTACGACCTGCCGGGGCACGGCGGCTCCCCCGCCGGTCTGATCGGGCCGGGCGCCACTGTCGGCGACCTCGCCGGCCTGGTGCTGGCCCTCGCCGACTCGCTCGGCCTGGAGCGGTTCGCCTACGCCGGTGTGTCGCTCGGCGGCGCGGTCGGCCTGCACCTCGCCCTGCACCACCCCGAGCGGGTCTCGAAGCTGGCGGTGATCTGCTCGTCGGCCCACTTCAACGGCAGCAGGCCGTGGGAGGAGCGGGCCGCGCAGGTGCGGAGCGAGGGGCTGGAGAAGCTCGCCGGGACCGCCGACGCCCGCTGGTTCACCCCCGGGTTCACGGTGCCGGAGCTGGTGGCCGACCACCGCGACGCCGACCCCGGGAGCTATGCCGCCTGCTGTGACGCGCTGGGCGCGTTCGACTTGCGCGAGCGGCTGGCGGAGATCGCCGTGCCGACGCTGCTGATCGCCGGCCGGCAGGACCCGGCGACTCCGCCCGCGCATCTGCGGGAGATCGCGGACGCGGTGCCGGACGCCGCCCTCGTGGAGATCCCGGGTGCCTCGCACCTCGCGCCGGCGGAGCGGCCGGAGGCGGTGCTGACCGCGCTGCGCGCCCATCTCGACGGGGATGCCGAGCGGGGCATGCAGGTGCGGCGCGAGGTGCTCGGCGACGCCCACGTGGACCGGGCGCAGGCCCGGCAGTCCCCCTTCACCGCCCGCTACCAGGACTTCATCTCGCGCTACGCCTGGGGCGAGATCTGGACCGACCCCACGCTCAGCCGCCGCGAGCGCAGCATGATCACCCTGACCGCGCTGGTCGCGCACGGCCACTACGACGAGCTGGCCATGCACGTGCGGGCGGCCCGGCGCAACGGGCTCACGCCCGAGGAGATCGGCGCGGTGCTGCTCCAGACGGCCGTGTACTGCGGTGTCCCGGCGGCGAACTCGGCGTTCGCGACGGCTCAGCGGGTGCTGGAGGAGGAAGGGTGATCCCCGTGGGCGTGGCTCCGGCGGGGTCTCGCACACCGGCGGGCCGCGTGCCTACGGTGGGGGCATGTCCACCATCCTGATCACCGGCGCCACCTCCGGTCTCGGCCGGTACGTCGCCTTCGAGCTGGTCCGCTCCGGGCACCTCGTCCTCGCCCACGGCCGCGACCCGGACCGTACCCGGGCCCTGGTCGAGGAGCTGCGGGCGGAGGGCGAGGCGGAGGGCTTCGTCGCCGACCTGGCCTCGCTCTCGCGGGTGCGCGAGCTGGGCGCGCGGGTCGCCGGGACCCACCCGGAGCTCGATGTGCTCGTCAACAACGCGGGTGTGGGTTCCGGTTCACCGGGTGCGGGCCGTGAGGTGAGCGCCGACGGCCATGAACTGCGGCTGGCCGTCAACTACTTGGCGCCGGTGGCGCTGACCCGGGCCCTGCTGCCGGTGCTGCGGGCGAACGCGCCGGCGCGGATCGTCAACGTGGGCTCGGCCGGCCAGGAACCCGTCGACCCCGACGACCCGGAGTTCACCCGCGGCTACGGCGGCTTCCCGGCGTACTGCCGCAGCAAGTTCGCCCTCGCGGCGCATACGTTCACCCTGGCCGAGGAGTTGGCGGGCAGCGGGGTGGCGGTGAACGTGCTGCACCCGGCCACCTTCATGGACACGGCGATGGTCCGCGAGGGCGGCGTCGCGCCCTGGTCCACGGTCGCCGACGGCGCGCCGGGCGTGCTGGCGCTGGCCACCGAGGAGCACGGCACGGGCCGCTACTTCGACGGGACGCGGCCCGCGCGCGCCCACGAGGACGCCTACGATCCGAAGCTGCGCGACCGGCTGGCCCGCCTCACCGACGACCTGCTGGCCGGCTGATTCACCTCTCCGGCGACCTGCTGACCGACCGGCCCACCTCACCGGCGACCTGCTGACCGGCTGCCCCGGAACCGGGCCGAGCACCCTCGGTCCTTGCCGTGACCGGCCAAGCGGAACCTAGCGGGCGTCCGGGGCCAGCAGCCCCCGCAGGGCGCGCTCCGCCTGGGTGACCAGGCCGTCCGCGCCGCAGGTGCGGGCCAGGGCCAGGCCGCGGTTCAGCTCGGACACCGAGCGGGACAGGATGCCGTACTCGATACGGGCGGCCGCGTGTTCGTACTGGCTGGGCGAGGACTCCAGCAGGGTGACCGCCTGGTGGGCCAGCCGGACCGCGCGCTGGCCGGTCTCCAGGGCGGCGGCGCAGCGCAGGGCCTCGCCGATCGCGGTGTCGGTGCCGAACCGCTCGGCCTGGCGGCGGGCGTCGGAGGCCAGCCGGGCCGCGCGGGCCGGGTCCTCGGTCGCCAGGGCCCGGGCGAGGTCGATCGCCCACGGAACCATCACGGGGTTGAGGTGGCCGCGGACGGCGGCCGCCTTCTCCGCCTCCTCCAGTTCGTTGACGCCCTCGGCGGTGCGGCCCACCGCGAGCAGCAGCCGGCCGCGCACCGAGCGGGGGTCGGGCAGCACGATCGTGGACGGGTAGGGCGGGGCGAAGCCGCACTCCCCGGCGACCTTCCAGGCCTCGTCGACATGGCCGCGCGCGAGCAGCACGTCGACGAGGTTGCAGGTGGCCGACCAGTACAGAGGCAGGCCGCGGCCGACGCGTTCGGCGAGGTGCAGGGCCTTCCTCAGGGACTCCTCCGCGTCCCGCAGCTTGCCCCTGCGGCGCAGCCCGAGCCCGAGGTAGGCATGGGCGAGGGCGAGGTGGCCGCCGCTCCAGCCGGCCGACTCGTAGGTGCGCAGGGCCTCGTTGAAGAGGGCGTCGGCGCGGTCGAGGCGGTCGGTGTAGGCGTAGCAGCTGGAGAGCATCATCAGCAGTTCGATGCCCCATTCCTGGTCCGTCCAGCCGAGACCGGGGGCGAGGCCTCCGTTGACCAGGGCGCGGTCGCAGAACTCGACGACCTCCTCGGCGTTCTCCCCGCGGGTCACCGCGTCGAAGCCGCGCAGGATGAGCAGGGCGCGCTCGGCGTTGTCGCGTCCGGTACAGGTCGCGGCGAGCGCGGCGAGCCGCTCGGAGCGGCGGTGAGGTCGCCTCACCCGCGTAAACGCCCTCCCACATGAACTGCACGGCCTGCAGCCGCATCTTCGCCGGGCCGGGTGCGAGCCGGTCGGCCTCGGCCTCGACCGTGCGGACGGCCTCCTCCATCTGGTCGTTGTGCAGCAGGGCCTGGGAGAGGCGGTAGACCGCGTCGATCCGCTCGTCGCCCTGGAGTCCGGGCACGGCGAGCGCCGTGCGCAGGTGTTCGACGGTCTTCGCGGGCGCGGTGAGGAGGGTGGCGCAGCCGAGGTCGTAGAGCACGCGCGCGTGGACCTCCGGGTCGGGTGGTTCCGCCAGAGCGCGCTCCAGACAGCGGCGGGCCGCGTCCGGGGCGCCGACGGCGAGGTGTTCGGCGGCGGCCCCGCGCAGCTGCTCGACGAGTTCCTGATCGCCCTCGGGGTGGACCTGGACGAGATGGCGGGAGGCGGCCGCGAGGCCCTTGCCCGCCTCGGTGACGATCTTGGCGGCGATGCCGTGCATCGCGGTGCGCAGACTCGGCGGGATGTTGTCGTAGACGGCGGTGGCGATGAGCGGGTGGACGAACTCCAGGTCGCCGCCTGCGGCGGGGACGGCCGCCGGGTCGGGTTCGGTCAGGATGCGGGCGGTGCGCAGCAGTTCGGCGCAGCGCACCGCGGTCTCGCGGCTCATGACGGCGAGCCGGGACGCCTCGTCGATGGAGATGCCGACGCCGCCGAGGATGGCGGCCGCCATGGCGAACCGGGTGGCCTCGACGCCCAGTTCCTCCAGGCGGTCGACGAGTCCGCCGCCGCGCGCCGCCCGGTTCAGGGAGCGCAGCTCCACGGCGGAGGACTCGGTGGGCTCCAGGCCCTTGTCCCTGACCTTGGCGAGGAGTTCGACGGTGTCGTAGGGGTTGCCGTCGGTGACGGCCCACACCTCGCGGCAGAACGCGGCGTCGGCGTGTTCCCCGAGGGTGGCGCGGGTGAGGCCGGCGACCGCGGCCGGGGTGAGGGTGCTGATGCTGCTGACGGCGCGACCCGCGGCCTCGCCGATCGCGTCCAGGGAGCGGCCCCGCTCTCCGTCCTGGTCGTCGGGCCTGCGGGCCACGACGACCAGGACGCAGAGACGGTCGAGGCGTTCGACGAAGGCGGTGAGCCAGCGCAGGGTCTCCTGGTCGGCCCAGTGCGCGTCGTCGATCAGCAGCACGAGCGGGTAGTAGCGCGAGGCCAGCCGGCTCACGGCGGCCACGAGGCCGTCGCACACGCCCTGCGGGTCGGCCTGGGTCTCGCCGGGTTCCGCTATGCCGAGCGCGGGGCCCGCGATGTCGTACCAGTCGCCGAGGTACTCGCGGGCCTCCTCCGGCATCAGGGACAGCAGGGCGGGCTGCAGCAGCTGCCGTACCACGTTGAAGGGAACGGACCGGAGGGTCTCGCCGCCGCGGGCGGACCAGACCGTGCAGTTGCGGTCCTCGGCCATGCGACGGGTCTCGGCCAGCAACGCGGTCTTCCCGATCCCGGCCTCGCCCCGGAGCATCAGCAGATGGCCCGAGGAGGACCGGTCGGCGCAGAGCGTGTCCACCGCCCGTGCGATGGCGGCGATCTCCTCCTCGCGCTCCCACAGGGAAGCCGGGGCGGCCCCCGCCGGCCGTGCCTCCGTCATCCCGCTACCTCCCCGATGTCGCCCGGACGACGTACAGAACTCGAGCGTAGCCGTCCGGGCGGCGCGGCGGAGGCAGTCCGCGCAGGTCGTGCCTCCACGGGGTGACGGGGCGGCTCCCGGTCCGCCCGGACGGGCCCGCACCCGAGGTCCCGGAACGACAACGGCGGGTGACGCACGGCTGATTGACGTCGATTTCACGCCATCCGGGTCGGTCTGCCCACGCCTCGGGTTCCGACGGATTGCCCTCCCTCTCATCCGCCTTTCACCGATGCCTCATACGGTGGGGTCATGACGCAGGTGACTCCTCCCGGGTGGTACCCCGACCCGGGGCAGACAAGTGACGGTCCCGCCACCGAGCGCTGGTGGGACGGCAAGGCATGGACGGACCAGACCCGCCCCGCGGGCTCGGCCGCCGCATGGGGGCCGCCGGCGCAGACGCCGACCGACGGCGCGTATGCGGCCTACCCGACTTATCCGGCATACCCGGTGCCCCCGGCGGGCTCGGACCGGCGGCGCGGACTGCGCACGGGCATAGCGGTGGCGGTGGCCGTCGCGGTCCTCACGAGCATCGGGGTCGGCGTGTACGCGCTGTCCAAGGACGACGGCAACGGCGGCGGCGGTACGGCGCAGGGGCCCGGCGGCCAGGGCGGTCCGGGCGGCGGCGACGGTTCGGGCGGCCCGTTCGGCGGGCCGGGCGGCTCGGGCGGGTCCGGGGACTCCGGCGGCTCGGGCGGGGCCTCGCCCTCACCCGAGGAGTCCGAGGCGCCGAGGATCAAGAGCGGTTCGGTGACGGACGCGCTCAACGGGATCAGCATCCCCATCCCGGACGGCTGGTACGGACAGGAGGGGAGCGCGGGCGCGGCGGTGACGTCCGAGTCCTCCTACAAGTGCCCCGGCGACACCTCCAAGACCTGCACCAAGGGCGGCGTGTACTCCGCGCCCGCCGAGGTGCTGCGCACCAAGGGCGACACCGCCGAGGAGGTCGCCAAGGCGGACATCGCGGCCAACGCCGAGCAGTCGTACGGCGGCACCACCTACGGTGAGATCACCTCGCACAAGGTGCTCGCCTCCAAGGCGGTGACCGTGGCCGGGCAGAAGGGCTACCTGGTGCGCTGGCAGGCGGTCACCAGCAAGGGCGCCGACGGCTACGTCGAGTCCCTGGTGTTCCCGGCGCCGGCGGACACCGGGCGGCTGGTGGTGCTGCGCTTCGGCGTGGACGCCGACCAGAGTGTGTCCGTCATCGACACGATCACCAAGGGCATCAAGGTGGCGTCGGGCGGCGGCAGCGGCCAGGACGTCTGAGCCGTACGGCACATCGGCCGGGTGGGGGCCCCTCCGCTCAAGGGGAACCCCACCCGGCCGGGGGGTGCGCCGCCCCCGTCCCCACGGTGCGGCGCGAGCAGGTCACCGTCCAGTCATCCCGTGAACGGCGGCCTGAGCCTGTGGACTCCTAGGAGTCCGGGCGCGGCTGCGGCCGCAGCCCGAGCGCGGGCAGCACGGCGGCCTCCACGAAGCGGACCAGGTAGTCCGGGTCGGCGTACTCCCCGTCGACCACGGGCCGGGCCCGGACCACGCCGAACATCTGCGCCGGGATGTACTCCAGCGCGGGATGGCCGGCGGGGATCTCCCCGCGCTCGACCCCGCGCCGCAGGATCTCCCGCAGCGCTTCGATCTCGGGGTCGATCAGCGCCTCGCGCAGCGCCCGCGCGAGGTCCTCGTCCCCGTGCACGGCGTGGCCGAGCGCCTGCATCAGCTGGGTGTCGTTCGTCGACCAGCGGCCCGCGGCCCGTCCGGCCTCGCGCAGGTCGTCGGCGAGCGAGCCGGTGTCGATGCCGGCGAGCCGCGCCGTGCGCCGGGAGCGCAGGGCGGCCACGACGAACTGGGGCTTGGTCTTCCACTGCCGGTAGAGCGTGGACTTGCTGCAGCGGGTGCTGGCGGCGACGCCCTCCATGGTGACCGATTCGTATCCGCACTCGCGGATCTGCTCGAGGACGGCGTCGAAGAACTCCTGCTCGCGCTGGGGCGTGAGCTTGGAGCGGCGCGTGGCGGTGACCTGCTCCGGTCCGTCCGCGGCCTGCGACGTCATCTTCTCTTCTCCTCGCTTCCGTGCTCCCGGGTGGGGCCCTCACGGGCCCTCACTCCAGTGTGTCGCATGTCAATCGATACGCCAGTGTACCGGTACTCCAACGTATCGGTACACTTCCGTATCGGTACGCAGTCGTATCGATCGATCAAACGCACCACCGTCCAGCGAAGGGGCCGGGGGATGAATGCCCGCACCGAGCCTGCGGAGGCGGAGCCGGCGACGCCGGCGCGGCCGCCGATAGTCCGCGAGTTCCTGCTCGTCGCAGGGCTCTTCCTCGTCTACAAGTTCGGGCGCCGACTGGCCACCGGCCACACCGCCGAGGCCTTCCGCAACGCCGCCGACGTCCGGCACGCCGAACGGTGGCTGCACCTGCCCGGCGAGGGCGCGGTGCAGTCCCTGCTGCTCCACGGCCACACCCTGGTCCGGGTCGCGAACACCTACTACGCGACCGTGCACTTCCCCGCCACGCTGGCCTTCCTGGTCTGGCTGTACCTGCGGCGCCCGGCGCACTACGCCTGGGCGCGCCGGGTGCTGGCCGCCGTCACCGCCGCGGCGCTCGTGCTGCACCTGGCGTTCCCGCTCGCGCCGCCGCGGATGCTCGCTGCGGCGGGCCTGGTCGACACCGCGCGGGTCTACGGCCCCTCGGTGTACGGACCGCCGCAGACCGACCATCTGTCGAACCAGTTCGCGGCGATGCCCTCGCTGCACTTCGGCTGGGCCCTGATGGTCGCCATCGGCCTGATCGCGGCGACCCGCTCGCGCCGGCGCTGGCTGTGGCTGCTGCATCCGCTGGTGACGCTGCTGGTCGTCGTGGGGACGGCGAACCACTTCTGGCTGGACGCGGTCGTGGCGGGCGCCCTGCTCGGTGTCGCGCTCGCGGTGATCCCCGCACCCGCGCGGACGGCCACCACCGCCGGCCGGGGACTGCCGCGGCCGGCGCCGGCGGAGACCGGCGACCAGGTGCTGGCGGGAGCGGTCCGGTGAACGCCACCCTCGTCGCCGTCGTCCTCTCCCTGTTCTCCGCGGTCGCCTACGCGGCCGCCGCCGTCGCCCAGGAACGGCTCGCCTCCCGGTCCCCCGGCGCGGGGCTGGCACGGATGCTGGGCCGGGGTGCCTGGTGGGCCTCGGTGGGGCTGAACGCCTCGGCCGCGCTGCTGCACGTGGTGGCGCTGAAGTACGGTCCGCTGACGGTGGTGCAGCCGCTGGGCGCGCTGACGCTGGTGGCCGCGGTGCCGATGGGTGCCCGGGTCGCCGGGCGGCGGGTCGCCGCGGCCGAGTGGCGCGGCACCGCCTTCACCCTGGCCGGGCTGGCCGCGATCCTGGTCACGGCGTCGGGACCGGCCCCCGAGGACGTGCTGAGCGGCTCCGAGGCGGTCGCCGTGGCGGGCACCACGGCGGCGGTGATCGGTCTGCTGGCGCGGCCCGGCGCCCGGCCCGGGCTGCGGCACGCGACCGCGTCGGGCTTCGCCTCCGGGGTCGCCTCCGCGCTCACCCAGACGGTGACAGTGGCGGCGACGGACCGCTCGGGCTCGCTGCTGAGCGTGCCGGTGATCGGGGTGGCGCTGCTGGTCGCGGCGTTCGCCGCGGGCGGGCTGCTGCTGTCGCAGACCGCCTACCGGGGCGGACTCGGCGCCCCGCTGGCGATGGTCACGCTGGCCAATCCGGTGGCGGCCGCGGCGATCGGCGTCGTCCTCCTGGGCGAACGGCTCCAGGGCGGGGCGGCCGGGGTCCTCCTCGCGGTGGCGGGTGCGGGCCTCGCCGGCTGGGGTGTGGTGCTGCTGTCGCGGGCGACGCCGGAGCCCGTTCCCCTGTCCGTGTCCGACGACGAGCACCCCGTGGCGGCGGTGCTGGCCCTGAGGCCGGGGACCGCGTCGGCCGAGCCGGCGCTGCTGCCCCGGCCCGCGACCGGGCCGGAGCACCTCACGCCGCTGTGACGGGCGTCAGCCGAGCCCGCGCGCGTCCTGCTTGAGGGCCGTGTCGACGGTCAGCGCCGTGGCGACGACCAGGCTCAGCAGGGGTTCGGGCAGCTGGTAGTGGATCTGCAGGACGTAGTTGTCCGCGGTGGTGAACATCGTCTTGGCGAGGCCTTCCCAGGTCTTGGTGATCCGGGCGACCTCGTTGTCCGCGTGGTCGACGATGGCGAAGTTCCACGCCCGCCAGTTCTCCGCCTTGATCGCGCCGATCTGCTGACCGCCCGCGTTGATGGCGAAGTTGATCTTCCCGAAGACGTTCTGCTGGACGATCTCGCCGACCTGCTGCCCGTCCGGGCGCGTCACGACGACCCGCGACTTGAGGAACTTCGCGGGCCGGGTCAGCAGCAGCACCGGCTGCGCGTAGGCGTCGCGGATCTCCAGCCGGTGCGTCAGGTACTGGTCGATGCTGGCGACGAAGCGCAGCACCTTGCGCAGGGCGCTCTGGCCGACCTGGACGACCGTGCCGAGCTGATTGCCCTGCTGGTCCATGACCTTGTACTCGTTGGTCAGCTCGATGAGCTTGGCCTTCTGGTTCACCACCAGCACCGGCTCGGTGAAGAGCGTGCCGCCGCGGGGGCCGCTCGGGGCGACCCCGGCCTGCTGCTGCACCTGGCGCTGGACCCGCTGGTCCGGGCCGGCCGGCTGCTGCGGCACGGCCGGGGCCTGCTGGCCGGCGTGGGTGTGGTCGGTCCACTGGGTGCCGTCCCAGTAACGCAGGGTCTGGGCCGCGCCGTGCGGATCCGGGTACCAGCCTGCAGGTGTGTTCGAATGCGTGGTCACCGGGGCACACTACCGCGAGCCCGCCAGGACCTGACCAGTCCCCACGATGCGGTGTGCACCGTGCATTTACTCCGAGACGATCGCCGGGTCGCTGACGCCCGGCAGCCCGTTCTCCACATGTCCGGCGAACCGCCGCACAAAGGTCCTGTCGGTGTCGGACGTGACGGTGAGGTCGTACCAGCGGTGGCTCCGCGCCAGGCCGGCGAAGCGCCGTACGACGGCGCCGGGGCGCACCCGCACCGAGGTGGCGCGGCCGCCGTACCCGTCGGCCAGCTTCAGCACGGCCGTGCCGGAGGTCGTGTTGGTGAAGGTGAGTTCGAGGCCGTCGCCGACGTGCCGCGCGGCCGCCTCCAGCCCGGCCCGCTCGCCCTGGAAGGTCCGCAGGAATCCGTTGGGGCCGTGCACGGTGAGGTCGTGGGAGCCGCCGGAGCAGGCGGAGTTCCAGGTGTCGGACACGGTCTTGCCGGCGCTCGTCGTGTAACTCCACGGTCCGTCGGAGCGGTTGCCGGAGGTGACGAGGAAGGCGGCACCGGCCTTCGCGCCGGAGGCGAAGGTGAGCGTGATCTCCCCGGCCGCGCCATGCACCGAGGCGTCCACGAAGGGCGCGTACCGCAGCGGGCGGGTCGGGCGGTGCCCGCGCTCCTGCTTCGGCAGCACGGCGTCGGCGGGCGGGGTGGGGACGTAGTCCGGGTGGCGGTCCCGGTCGGGCGGCCGGTAGCCGTCGGTCCCGGGCAGGGCGACCGGGCGGGTGTCCTTGCGGCCGAAGTCGAACGCGGAGGTCAGATCGCCGCAGACCGCGCGCCGCCAGGGCGAGATGTTCGGCTCGTGGACACCGAAGCGGCGCTCCATGAAGCGGATGACCGAGGTGTGGTCGAAGGTCTCGGAGCAGACGTAACCGCCCTTGCTCCAGGGGGAGACGACAAGCATGGGCACCCGCTGGCCGAGGCCGTAGGGTCCGGCGACATGGCCGCTGTCGCCCTGGAACAGGTCCGGGCCGACCTCGACGGTGGACCTGCCCTGCGCCGCGGAGGCCGGCGGGAACGGCGGGACCACGTGGTCGAAGAACCCGTCGTTCTCGTCGTACGTGATGAACAGGGCCGTTCTCGCCCAGACCGCGGGGTCGGAGGTGAGCGCGTCGAGGACCTGGGCGACGTACCAGGCGCCGTAGTTCGCGGGCCAGTTGGGGTGTTCGGTGAAGGCCTCGGGGGCGACGATCCAGGAGATCTGCGGCAGCTTCCCGCCCTTGACGTCCGCCGTGAGCTGCTCGAAGAAGCCCTCGCCCCTGCGGGCGTCGGTGCCGGTGCGGGCCTTGTCGTAGAGGGGGTCGCCGGGCCGGGCGTTCTGGTACTGGGTGAAGTAGAGCAGCGAGTTGTCGCCGTAGTTGCCGCGGTGGGCGTCCTGGATCCAGCCCCAGCCGCCGTCCTTGTCCAGGCCGTCGCCGACGTCCTGGTAGATCTTCCAGGAGATGCCCGCCCGCTCCAGCCGCTCCGGGTACGTCGTCCAGTTGTAGCCGGCCTCGTCGTTGCCGAGGACCGGGCCGCCGCCCTTGCCGTCGTTGCCGGTGAAACCGGTCCACAGGTAGTAGCGGTTGGGGTCGGTCGAGCCGATGAAGGAGCAGTGGTAGGCGTCGCAGATGGTGAAGGCGTCGGCGAGCGCGTAGTGGAACGGGATGTCCTGACGGTCGAGGTACGCCATCGTCGTCGCGGACTTGGCGGCGATCCAGCCGTCGTACCTGCCGCCGTGGAAGGCGGCGTGGCCGTCGTTCCAGCCGTGCGGGAGGTCCTGGAGGAAGGCCATGCCCAGGTCGTCGGCATCGGGGTGGAAGGGCAGGATGTCCTTGGTGCCGTCGGACTGGTGCCAGACCGGCTTTCCGTTCGCGAGCCGGACCGGCCGGGGGTCGCCGAAGCCGCGCACGCCCCTCAGGGTGCCGAAGTAGTGGTCGAAGGAGCGGTTCTCCTGCATCAGGACGACGATGTGCTCGACGTCCTCGATCGATCCCGTGCGGTGGTTCGCGGGCAGCGCGGCGGCCCGCTCGATGCTGCCGGAGAGCGCGGTGAACGCCGTTGCGGCGCCCGCCAGTCGGAGAAAGCGGCGCCGGTTGACTTCGGGCATGGGTGAGGGACCTCTCGTGCAGCAGGGGTGTTCCGCCGGCCGTTGGTGTCGTGATGCGCGCGCAAGGAGTGTTCCAAGGCCACCGAACGTCAGGGAAGGGTCGGGTGGCGTCGATGTGAAAGTCGGCCGTACGCGAGGGGTCACCCGCGCCGGGGCCGCCGCTCGTGACCGCACCACGCCTGACGTTTCGTCAACTTCGGTTCATCCCTGTGGGTGATCCGTTTCCGGCCTGATGCGTTCCGTCCTTCACGGTATAGACCATTGGCGGTTCGACCGGTGGACCCACGGGGTCCCCCGGTGCACCGGACAGGGCCCGGACCAGCACGGGAAGCCCTCCCGCCCACGGACCCCGCGGGCACCCCGGACGGAAAACACATGATTCGGTTGTCTACCGGACCTCTGGAATACGCGCACTTTTCCGTCACGTTTCGCAGCAAGACCACACAACCTACACAGACACCTCACTATGTTGACGCGACGGATGCGGCGACGACCGGCCTCGGAGGGGGAGCCGGCGTCCCGCAAGGGGGTGCGTCCGCTCCATGAGAGCGGTGTTCACCCCTGCCCGGGGAGGGGACTTCACCGCATGAAGCGGACCACACGCACCACCGCGCCGACGGTGGGCGCGCTCGCCGCCACCCGGCCCGCACCGGACACCCGGGGCCCCGCGGGCGTGACCGAGCAGATCCCGTACACCGCGGACAACTGAACGGCCCACCGACCGACCGGAGGACCGTCCGGCCGCAGTCCGCGGCCGGACCCACCGGTGGGCCCCTGCCCCGGGGCCCACCGGACACGAACCACCCCACACCTCGGCCGTGGAGCTCATCGATGCACGTTCCCCACGGCGCGCGACGCCCCGGCGCGTCGCGCGTCACCCTGCTCACCGAAGGCACCTACCCGCACAGTCACGGCGGCGTGAGCGTCTGGTGCGACCAGCTCGTCCAGGGCATGCCCGACCTCGACTTCGATGTCATCGCCGTCACCGGAACCGGGCGCGAGCCGGTCGTCTGGGACCTGCCCGCCCATGTCTCGCACGTGCTGTCCGTCCCCCTGTGGGGCGACCCGCCCGAGGGCCGCGCGCCCCGGGGCCGCGCCCGCCGTGAACTCACCGCCCGGTACGAGGAGTTCCTGACCGCGCTGCTCGACCCACGAGCCGAGCGGGGCTTCGCGCCCGCCCTGTACGCGATGGCGCGGGCCGCGGCCGGCGGGGCGCTCAGCCCGTTCCTGCGCGGCGACCGTGCGATCACGATCCTCACCTCGGTGTGGAACCGCCCGGGCCTCGCGGTGCGCGAGTCCCGGCCGGCCCTGCACGACGCGCTCACCGCGACCGCCCTCCTCGAGCACGCGCTGCGCCCGCTCGCGGCCCCCGCCCCGCGGACCGGCGTGGCCCACGCGGTCAGCGGAGGCGTCGCGGTCCTGCCGGGGCTCGCCGCGCTCGAACTGCACGGGGTGCCGCTGCTGTTGACGGAGCACGGCGTCTATCTGCGCGAGCGCTACCTCGGCTACCGCACCGCGCCCTACCGCTGGCCGGTCAAGGCGGTCGTCCTCGGCTTCTTCCGGCTGCTGGCGCAGGAGAGCTACCGGCGGGCGGCCCTGATCACACCGGGCAACCGCTACAACCGGCTGTGGGAGGAACAGGGCGGTGCCGACCCGGAGTCGATCCGCACCGTCTACAACGGCGTGGACCCGGCCGCGTTCCCGCCGGCCGGTCCGGAGCCCGAGAGGCCCACCCTCAGCTGGGCGGGCCGGGTCGACCCGATCAAGGACCTGGAGACCCTCGTCCGGGCCTTCGCCCTCGTCCGCGAGCGACTCCCCGGCGTACGGCTGCGGTTGTTCGGCGGCACCCCGCGCGGCGGGGAGGCGTACCGGGAGCGGTGCGCAGCGCTCGCCGCCGAACTGGGGCACGCCGACGCGGTCTCCTTCGAGGGCCGCGTCGACGACATCAAGGACGCGTACGCGGCCGGCAACGTCGTCATGCTCTCCAGCATCAGCGAGGGTTTCCCGTTCACGCTGATCGAGGCCATGTCGTGCGGGCGGGCGACCGTCTCCACCGACGTGGGCGGGGTGCGGGAGGCGGTCGGCGACACCGGGCTCGTGGTGCCGCCGCGCGATCCGCGGGCGATGGCGTCCGCCGCGCTGGAGCTCCTGGGCGACCCGGCGCGCCGCCGGGCGATGGGCGAGGCGGCGCGGCTGAGGGTGATCGAGCAGTTCACCCTGCGCCGGACCATCGACACGTTCCGCGCCATCTACCTCGAACTGCCCGCGCTGGACAAGGAATCGGCGGCGACCCCCGTGTCGCCGCAGCCGTTCGCGCAGGCCGCCACGGTGGCCCGATGAGCGGGCCGCTCTCCCTCGAACCCGGCGGATCCGAGCAGGACACGCTGGCGCTGCGGCTGTCCGAGACCCGCCCGCCGCGCCGGCGCCCGCGCTGGGCCTGCGACGACCCCACCGTCGCCCTGCGGCTGCCCCGGCACGGCCCCGACGAGGAGGCGGTGAGCCGGCTCGCCGCCGAGCTCGCCGACCGGATCGGGCCCGCCGTCCACCCGTACGAGGTGGCCGCGCTGCTGGAGGCGGAGGGCCTCCCGGCCTCCCTGATCAAGGAGCGCTACGGCCACCCCGACCTGTTCTCGCTGGCCGCCGCGCTGTACGAGCAGGTGCCGCGGGCGTTCCCGGAGCCCGCCCCGGCAGCCGACCCGTGGCGGCCGGACACCGTGCGCTGCCTGCTGCGGGGCGTGCTGTTCGCCCTGCCGGGGCTGGCCTATCTGCTCACCGCGCCCCTGTGGAACGCCGGTCGGCACGCCCCCGCCCTGATCGTGGCCGGTCTGCTCTCCTGGGCCTGGGGCCAGGCGCTCGGTCACCGGGCCCACCTGCGGAGGGCGACCGGGCGGCGGGAGGCGGGCCGTACGCTGCGGGCCGGCGCGCCCGCGGGGGCCGTTCTGGCGACTGCGGCCGCCGTGCCGCTCGCCGGGAGCGGACCCGTCGTCCTGGCCGCCGCCGCGCAGTCCCTGTACCTGGCGGCGGCGGGCGTCCTGCTGGTGCTGGCGCGGGAGCGGCTGCTGCTGGCGGCGCTCTCCCCGCTGGTCGCCGGAGCCGCCGTGCTGCCGTGGTGGGAACCGGGCGGCCCGCTGCGGGCCGGGCTGGCGGCGCTCGCCCTGTTGGGGACGCTCGCCGCGACCGCGTGGGCGCTCCGGGCGGCCCTCGCCGCACCCGCCGTTCCCGGCGGGGCCCGGCCGCGTCTGCGGTGGTCCCTGCCGTACGGCCTGTTCGGGCTGGCCGCCGGCCTGCTGGTGCTGCTGGAGGGACGCGAGGAGCCGTACGCGGTGGTCGTGCTGACCGTCAGCATGGGGCCCGCGGAGTGGCTGCTGTACCGCTACCGCGGGCTGTCGGTGGCGGCGCTGCGCGCCACCGCGACACCCGCCGGATTCCTCCTGCGCTCGGCCGGCGTCCTCAGCGTCTGTCTGCTCGGCTACCTCCTGCCGCTGCTGCCGGCGGCCCTGTTCACCGGCGCCACGCCCGCCGTGCTGCTGCCGCTCGCGGCCGCCCTGTGGACCGCCCTGCTGCTGCAGGCCTTCGGTGCCGCCTGGCCGTCCGCGGTCATCTGTCTGAGCGCGGCGGGCGGAGCGGGAGCGGTCACGCTCCTCGGTCTGCCGCCGGGCCCGGCCGGGGCGCTCGCCCTGTGCTGCGGCGCCGCCGCGCTCTGTCTGTGGGCGTGCGCGCTGTTGCTGCTCGGCCGCCCCGCGCAGCACGCCTGAGCACCGCGCCCGTCGCGCGCGCGTGCGCCCCCTCCCCCACGCTCACCGGAACCACCCCCCACATCGAAACAACCGGAAGGACACAGGAGTTGACCTCCTCACCGCTCGCCGCCGTCACCGGAGCCGAGGGCTTCATCGGCTCGCATCTCACCGAGGCGCTGGTCGCCTCCGGACACCGGGTGCGGGCCATGGCCCAGTACAACTCCTTCTCCTCGTACGGCTGGCTGGAGACCCTGCACCCGGACGTCCTGGACCAGGTGGAGATCGTGCTCGGCGACGTCCGGGACCCGGGCTCGGTGCGCGGCCTGCTCGAAGGGGCCGACGTGGCCTACCACCTGGCCGCGCTGATCGCGATCCCGTACTCGTACCGGGCGCCGCACAGCTACGTGGACACCAACGTCACCGGCACGCTCAACGTGCTGGAGGCGGCGCGCGCCCTCGGCACGCCCCGGCTGGTGCACACCTCCACCAGCGAGACGTACGGCACCGCGCAGACGGTGCCGATCACCGAGAACCACCCCGTCAACACCCAGTCCCCGTACGCCGCTTCGAAGGCGGGCGGGGACCGGCTGGCCGACAGCTACCACGCCAGCTTCGACACCCCCGTGGTGACCCTGCGGCCGTTCAACACCTTCGGGCCGCGCCAGTCGATGCGCGCCGTCATCCCCACCGTGATCGGCCAGGTCGCCGCCGGGGAACGCACGATCACCCTCGGCGATCTGCGGCCCACCCGCGACTTCACCTTCGTCGAGGACACCGCGCAGGCGTTCCTCGCCGTCGGCACCGCGCCCGCCGGGCGGGTCGTGGGCCGCACCTTCAACGCCGGTACCGGCGGGGAGATCTCGGTCGGCGACCTGGTCGCGCTGATCGGCAAGGTGATGGACACCGCGCTCGACGTCCGTGCGGACACCGCGCGCATCCGGCCCGCGAACTCCGAGGTGATGCGGCTGGTCGCGGACGCGAGCCGGCTCGCCGCGGCCACCGGCTGGCAGCCCGCCCACACCCTGGAGGAAGGGCTCGCGCACACCGTGGACTTCTTCCGCGACCCGGCCAACCTGGCCCGCTACAAGACCGGCTTCTACAACATCTGAGTCCGGCACGTCCGCGCGCCAAGGACACGAAGGAGGAGTCCCATGCACGCAGTGATCCTGGCCGGAGGCAAGGGCGTCCGGCTGCGGCCCTACACCACCGCGCTGCCCAAGCCGCTGGTGCCCATCGGCGACCAGCACGCCATCCTGGAGATCGTACTGCGCCAGCTGGCCACGGCCGGCTTCACCAGCTGCACCATCGCCATCGGCCATCTCGGCGAGATCATCCGCGCCTACGTCGGCGACGGCTCCGCCTGGGGCCTGTCGATCGACTACGCGACCGAGGAGAGTCCGCTGGGCACCATGGGCCCGCTGCTCACCCTGCGCGAGAGACTGCCCGAGACGTTCCTGGTGATGAACGGCGACGTCCTGACCGACCTCGACTACGCCGACGTGCTGCGCACGCACCGCGCGGCGGGGGCGCCGCTCACCATCGCCACGTACGCCCGCAAGGTGCACATCGACTTCGGGGTGCTCACCACCGACTCGGCCAAGGTCGTCGCCTTCACCGAGAAGCCCAGCATGGACTACCGCGTCTCCATGGGCGTCTACGGCCTGTCCCGCTCGACGCTGGAGGGCTACACGCCCGGACTGCCGCTCGGCTTCGACGAGTTGGTTCTCGACCTGATAAGGGCTCAGAGCCAGCCGCACGCCTACGAGTTCGACGGCTACTGGCTGGACATCGGGCGGCCGGACGACTACGACCGTGCCAATGCCGAGTTCACCACCCGCAAGTCCCTTCTCCTCAAGGGAGCCTGAGCACCACATGCGCATTCTCGTCCTGGGCGTCACCGGCTATCTGGGAGCCCATGTCGCCGAACGGCTGCGCGCCCTGCCGGGCGCGACGGTCCTCGGCGCCGGCCGCTCCCCCGGCGCCGAGTACCCGGTCGACCTCGCGTCGGCCCGGCCGGCGGAGCTGGCCAAGACCCTGGCCTCCGCCGCGCCCGACGCGGTGGTCAACTGCGCGGGCGCGACCGGCGGCGACGCCGTGACCCTCGCCGAGGTCAACGCCCGCGGTCCGGCCGTCCTGTGCGCCGCGCTGCGCGAGGCGGCCCCGGGTGCGCGCCTGGTGCACCTGGGCTCGGCCGCCGAGTACGGGCCGGGTGTGCCGGGCACCCCGGTGACGGAGTCCGCGGCCACCTGCCCGGTGGGCCCCTACGGCGCGACCAAGCTGGCGGGCACGGCCGTGGTGACCGCCTCCGGCCTGGACGCGGTGGTGCTGCGGGTGGGCAACCCGGTGGGGCCGGGTGCTCCGCCCGCCGGGCTGCCGGGCCGGCTGGCCGCCCTGCTGAGAGACGCCGGCCGGGACCCGGACGCGGTGCTGCGGCTCGGCGATCTGTCCTCCCACCGTGACTTCGTGGACGTACGCGACGTGGCGCGGGCGGCGGAGCTCGCGGTCACGGCCCCCGGCCCGCTGCCGCGGATTCTGAACATCAGTGCCGGCCGGGCGGTCCCGGTGCGCGAGCTGGTGATCGGCCTGGCCTCGAAGGCCGGTTTCCGGGGACGTCTCGAGGAGGCCACGGGCGGCGGCCGCTCGGTGCGCTCGGGCGAGGTGTCCTGGCAGTGCTCCGCCGTCGGCGCGGCCGAGGAGGCCCTGGGCTGGCGGCCCTCGCACACCCTCGACGAGGCGCTGGCCGCGCTGTGGGAAGGCGACGGCACGCCGTGAGCCTGCTGATTCCGCTGTACGTGCACCCGGCCGACGACCCGGGCGCGTGGCACCGCCTGATCCAGGCGGCCGGGCGCACGTACGGCGTGATCCTCAACCCCGCCAACGGGCCCGGCGAGGGCCCCGACCCCGCGTTCGCCGCGGCGGCCGGGGCCCTGCGGGAGGCGGGCGCGCGCGTCCTCGGCTACGTCGACACCGACTACGGCATACGCGAGCGCGCCGACGTCGTGGCCGACGTCCGCCGGCACCAGGAGTGGTACGCGGCCGACGGCTGCTTCCTCGACCAGGTCACGGCGACCCCGGACGGGCTGCCCGCCTGCCGCCGGCTGGTGCGGACCGTGCGCAAGCTGGGTGCCGGGACGGTCGTCCTCAACCCCGGGGTCCACCCCGCGCCCGGCTACGCCCGCCTCGCCGATCTGACCGTCACCTTCGAGGGCCACTGGTCCACGTACGTCTCGGCGTTCAGCCGCCCGGGGTGGACGGCGCGGCACCCGCCGCAGCGGCTCTGCCATCTCGTCTACGGCGTGCCCGAGGCGCTGGTGCCGCTCGCGGTGCGCACCGCGGGCGAGCGGGGCGCGGCGGTGTGCGGTCCCGTGACGGGCGAACTGCCCAACCCCTGGGGCGGACTGACCCCGGCGCTGACCGGAAGGGAGCCATGAGGTACACGGTACGAGCGGTCCTGCTGGCGGCCGCGCTGGCACTGGCGGGCTGCTCCGCAGCGGGCGACGGGGACGGCGGGAGACCTCCGTCCGCCGGCTCGCCCTCCGGTACGGCCGACTCCTCGGCCGGGGCCCGGTGGAGGCCCCGCCCCGGGCTGGCCTGGCAGTGGCAGCTCGACGGCAGGGCCGACCCGTCGGTGGACGTGCCCGTCTACGACATCGACGGCTTCGAGAACACGGCCGCGGACGTGGCCCGGCTGCACCGGGACGGGCGCAAGGTCATCTGCTACGTCAACGTCGGCGCCTGGGAGGACTTCCGGCCCGACGAGGACGCCTTCCCCCGGTCGGTCCTCGGCGACCGGAACGGCTGGGCGGGCGAGCGCTGGCTGGACATCCGGAAGCTCTCCGTGCTGCGGCCGATCATGGAGCGGCGCTTCGACATGTGCCGCGACAAGGGCTTCGACGCGGTGGAACCGGACCTCGTGGAGGGGTACGCCGACGAGACCGGCTTCCCGCTCACCGCCCGCGACCAGCTCCGCTACAACCGCATGATCGCGAAGATCGCGCACGAGCGGGGCCTGTCGGTGGGCTTGAAGAACGACCTGGCGCAGATCCCCCAGCTCCTGTCCGACTTCGACTTCGCGGTCAACGAGGAGTGCGCCCAGTTCGGCGAGTGCGACCGGCTCACCCCGTTCGTCGCGGCCGGCAAGGCGGTGTTCCACGTGGAGTACGCGCAGCCCACGAGCAGCTTCTGCGCCCGGTCGCGGCGCCTGAAGCTGTCCTCGATGCAGAAGAAGCTGGAGCTGGGGGTGTGGCGCAAGCCCTGCTGAACCCCGGGCGGTGTTCCTCCGGGCGCCTGCGCCCGCCCTGCCGCAGCCCGACGTCAGCGGTGGTCGGGGAGAGCCGGGCGGTCGCGGCCGACCGTCAGGGGCGCCGGGCGGTAGGGGGCGTATGCCGCGCCGTCGAGGTCGAGCGCGGTGGCGGAGCGCTGGAGCGCGGCCGGGGTCGCGACGTCGTCCCACCGGCCGGTGCTGACGCGGTGTTCGAGGGCGTGCAGGGCGGCCACGGTCTCGGCGGTGGTGAACGCGCAGTGGCCCTGTCGCTCGACGTACGCCTGCCGCAGCAGGGCGCCGTCGCCAGCGGCGCGCACACGGGCGGCGAAGCGGCTCTCCTGCTCCACCGGAACCAGGTTGTCGGCGGTGGTGTGGATGTCGAGCAGGGGCACCTCGAGGCCCTGGCCCGCGGAGGACGTCCGCTCCGCGGTGCGCACGGCCGCGGGATCGGCGGTGATCGTGGCGCCCTCGGTCAGCGTGCGCAGGTCGGCACGCAGATCGAGGCCGGCTGCCCGGTAGAGGGCGTAAACCCGGGGTGCGTGTGCCGAGCCGGCGAGCAGACGGGCGTAGTCGACGCCCCGGTTCCAGGAGTTGTTGCCGCCGACGGACTGTTCCACGGCGTACCGGCCGCCCTCGACGAACGACAGGATGCCCTGCGCGAACCAGTCGTACTGCTGCTCCTCCTGGCCCGCCCAGTCGGTCGCGGCGGGCCGGTCCTTTCCGGGCGACCAGGCGGGCAGGTTGAGGAAGGCGGCGGCCAGCGCGATCCGGGCCCGGCCCTGCGGGGTGCTCTGGGCGGCGGTGACCGCCCTGGTGAGCAGGTCGGCGGTGGCGGCGGCGTCGGCGGAGCTGTCGAACCGCACGAGTTCGACGTCCTGTCCGGGCAGCAGGAGGCGGGCGATGGTGTATTCGGCGTCCAGCTGGTAGTTGTCCAGGTCCGTGCCGCCGGCGACCAGGCCGCACTGGCCGAGCGCTCCGTCGATACGGCCGCCGCCGTCCCGGGCCAGCTGCGCGTTGACGAGCCCGCCCATCGAATTGCCCATGGCCAGCGTGCGCCGCGGGGTACCGATCTTCTCGGTGACGGCGTCGAGCGTGGCGAACTGGTCCCGTTCGGCGCTGTTCAGGGCCCACATCGAGCCGTGGGGATCGTACGACGACCCGGCCAGCGCATAGCCCTCGGCGAGCAACTCGGCGCGTACGGCTTCGGTGGGGGCGTTCCTGGCGACGGTGGGGCCGAAGCCGTGGCTGAACAGCAGCAGGGTGCCGTTCCAGCGCTCGGGGACATCCGCGACCCAGGTGGCGCCGTCGGCGAGGGTGCCGGTGAGGTGGCCGCTGACCGACGCGTCCGCCTCGGCGGCGGGCGCGGGGAGGGGGGTGAGGGCCACGGACGCCAGCGCGGCCACGGCGGCCAGGGCGACACGCAGGCGAGTACGGCGCGTCCGGATACGGGTGACGGCGGACATGGTCGGCTCCTTGGGCGAGTGGGGGGGGCGGGGGCCGGAGCCCGTGCTCAGCGCGCTGAGCGAAGGCGTCGAGGAATGTAGGGCTCATTTCTTACCAGCGTCAAGGGAATGCACAACTTCGACCGGAAACGGTGGGCACATTCCTCGGAGAGTCCCGTCGCGCGGTCAGACCCGGTGGGCAGTTCCCGGTCCGGACACGCCGGGAGACACATACGGCCGGCCAGTCGACGGCCGGCGCTTTCCGGAACTTCTTCCGTCTGGCAGAAGCCGTCTTGCCGAGGGGGCGCGGGCATCACGACCCTGATTCCAACCACGGCACGCGGGGCGACGACGCCCCGCTCTCAGGGACGGGAACGCCATGCCGCACATGACCAGTTTCGCCAGGAACCAGTGGTACGTCGCCGCCTACAGCCACGAGGTGGGCCGGGAGTTGCTGGGCCGGACGATCCTCGGGGAGCCCCTCGTCCTCTATCGCACCGAGGCGGAGGGGACGCCGGTCGCGCTGCACGACCGGTGCGTGCACCGGCGCTACCCGCTGTCCGAGGCGCCGACCCGGCTCGACGGCGACCGCGTCGTGTGCGGCTATCACGGGTTCACGTACGACACGACCGGAACGTGTGTGTACGTGCCGGGGCAGAAGCGCGTTCCGCGCACCGCGCGGGTCGCCTCCTACCCGGTGGTCGAACAGGACTCGCTGGTGTGGGTGTGGATCGGCGACCCGGCGCCGGCGGACCCGCAGAGCATCCCGCGGGCCCGCCACCTGGACTCCCCCGGGTGGGTCACCGTCCGCGGCATGGAGCCGATCGACGCCGACTACGGCCTGCTCGTCGACAACCTCCTCGACCTCTCCCACGAGACCTATCTGCACGGCGGCTACATCGGCACCCCCGAGGTCGCCGAGACGCCGATCACCACGGAGGTCGACGAGGGCGCCGGCATCGTCCGGGTCAGCCGGCGCATGGACGACGCCGAGTGCCCGCCGTTCTACGCCCGTTCGACCGGCATCGAGGGGCGCATCACGCGCTGGCAGGACATCGAGTACCACGCGCCGTGCCTGTACCTGCTGCACAGCCGGATCGCCCCGGTCGGCGTCCTGCCCGAGGCCGACGGCAGCGACCCGAACGGCTTCCACACCGAGATCACGTACGCGATCACCCCGTCGTCCGACGGCAAGGTGTACGACTTCTGGATGGTCTCGCGGGACTGGGCGACGGACGACGACGAGGTCACCGAGTTCCTGCGGGGCAACAACCACACCGTGGTCATGCAGGACGTCGACGCCCTCAACCTCCTGCAGAGGACGCTGGGTTCGGAGCGCGCCGGCTACCAGGAGCTGAGCATCAACATCGACACCGGCGGGCTGGCCGCCCGCCGTATCCTCGCCCGGCTGGTGGAGGAGGGCGACAAGCCGTCGGAGCGGGTCCTGTGAGCAGCCCGACCGGCGAGATCTACCGCATCGACTGGCTGCCGGGCACGGACGTCCTGCACGGCACCTGTCACTGCGGCGCCCGGCACACCGCCCAGGACCCCGTCGAGATGTGGGAGTGGATGCTCGGCCACCCCGAAGGACACCGTCCGGGACAGCCGACGGCAGCCCAGCCGGAACACGAGCCGCGAGGAAGCACGTCATGAGCGACGCCTACGAAGCCGAACTCGTCGTCGAACGGCGGGAGTCCGCCGCCGACGGCGTGCTCGCCCTCACCCTGCGCCACCCCCTGGGCGAGCCGCTGCCGGCCTGGGAACCGGGCGCCCATGTCGACCTGGTCCTCGGCCCCGGACTGGAGCGCCAGTACTCGCTGTGCGGAGACCCGGCGGACCGCACGGCATGGCGGGTCGCGGTGCTGCGGGAGCCGGACGGGCGGGGCGGATCCGCTTATGTGCACCAGCAGTTGGGGCGGGGTGACAAGGTGCGGGTGCGCGGCCCGCGCAACCACTTCGCCCTGCGCCCGGCCGCCCGGTACCGCTTCGTCGCGGGCGGCATCGGCATCACCCCGGTACTGCCGATGCTGGCGGCGGCGGAGGCGGCCGGCGCCGAGTGGACGCTGCTCTACGGCGGTCGCAGTCGCGCGTCCATGGCCTTCACGCAGGAGCTCGCACGCTACGGCGACCGGGTCACCGTCGCCCCCCAGGACGAGACGGGGCTGCTCGACCTCGGCTTGGTGCTGGACACGCTGCCCGAGGGGACGCTGGTCTACTGCTGCGGTCCGGGTGCGCTGCTCGACGCGGTGGAGGAGCGCTGCCCGTCCGGGGTCCTGCATGTCGAGCGGTTCCAGCCCAAGGAGCAACCGGCAGGCGAGGAGGCCGAGTTCGAGGTCGAGCTGGCCCGGAGCGGCCGTACGCTGACCGTGCCGCCCGGTGCCTCCGTCCTCGACACCGTGCGCGCCGCCGGCGTCGAGGTGCTCTACTCCTGCGCCGAGGGCACCTGCGGCACCTGTGAGACAGACGTGCTGGAGGGCACACCGGACCATCGCGACTCCGTGCTCACGCCCGAGGAGCGGGAGGCCGGGGAGACGATGATGATCTGCGTGTCGCGGTGCCGGGGGGAGAAGCTCGTCCTGGATCTCTGAGCGACGGGTGTCCGTGCGCCGGGCACATAATGTCAACAATTTCGTCAGCCAAAACCATTGACCCCGTCGGACGGCACGATCTACGTTCCCTGCACGCCGCTCGAGCACTACTGTGCGGTGTGCGCACAGCCTGTCGGAACACCGTTGTCTCTGCACAGGGGGAGCCATGCGTCGTCTGTTCGCCGGTCTCGCGGCCGGCACCTTCCTGCTCGCCGCCGCGGCCTGTGGCTCGTCCGACGACTCCGGTTCGTCCGGCGGGAGTTCGTCGTCCGGCGGGGTCACCACCGTCAAACTGGGCCTCATCCCGATCGTGGACGTGGCGCCCGTCTACCTCGGCATCGAGCAGGGGTTCTACGAGAAGCACGGCCTGAAGCTGTCGATCACCACGGCACAGGGCGGCGCGGCGATCGTCCCGGGCGTCGTCAGCGGCCAGTTCCAGTTCGGCTTCAGCAACATGACGTCACTGATGGTGGCCCAGTCCAACAACGTGCCCGTGAAGGCCGTTTCGAACGGCATCGCCTCGACCGGCGTCCAGGGCGAGGACTTCGGGGCGATCACGGTGAAGAAGGGCAGCCCGATCAGGTCCGCGAAGGACCTGGAGGGCAAGAAGGTCGCCATCAACACCCTGAAGAACATCAACGAGACCGCGGTGCGGGCGTCGGTGCGCACCGCGGGCGGTGACCCGGACCGGGTGAAGTTCGTGGAGCTCGCCTTCGACCAGATGCCGGCCGCCCTGGACAGCGGGCAGATCGACGCGGCGATGGTGGTCGAGCCGGCCCTCGCGACCGTCAAGAGCCAGGGCGGGGTGGAGATCGCCTCGCCACTGGTGGACGTGGCGCCCGACCTCACCGTGGCCATGTACTTCACCTCGGCGCAGTACGAGGCGAAGAACCCGGACGTGGTGAAGAAGTTCCAGGAGGCCACGGCGGAGTCGCTCGCGTACGCCGACTCCCACCCGGACGAGGTCCGGCAGATCGTCACCACGTACACCAAGATCCCCGCGTCGGTGCTGGCGCAGGTCACGCTGCCGAAGTGGCCCGCCGAGGCGAACCGCTCCTCCATCGAGGCGCTGGAGAAGCTGGGCGAGCGGGACAAGCTCTTCAAGACGACGCCCGACCTGGACAAGCTGCTGCCGTGAGGGCCGAGAACGCCGTACTCGGTGCGGCGGGGCTCGCGGCCTTCCTCGCCCTGGGCGAGGCGGTGCCGCGGCTCGGCCTGGTCAAGGAGGCCTACTTCCCGCCCACGAGCCGTGTCGCCGGTGCCCTCGGCGAGGAGCTGGCCGACCCCGGGTTCTGGACGGCGCTCGGCGACACCCTCACCGGCTGGGCGCTGGGTCTGGCGATCGCGGTGGGCGCCGGCGTCGTGGCGGGAGTCGTCGTCTCGGTCGTGCCGTATCTGCGGGAGGCGACGGCCTCCACGATCGAGTTCCTGCGCCCGATCCCGTCCGTCGCCCTGATCCCGCTGGCGGTCCTGCTCTACGGCACCGAACTCCGCTCGGTCCTGCTGCTCGTGGTCTACGCCGCCTTCTGGCAGGTCCTCATCCAGGTCCTGTACGGCATCCGGGACGTCGACCCGGTCGCCGAGGAGACCGCCCGTTCCTACGGCCTCGGCGGCTGGGCCCGGATCCGGCATGTGCTGTGGCCGACCGCGCTGCCGTATGTCATGACCGGTGTGCGGCTCGCCGCCGCCGTCGCGCTGATCCTCGCCGTCACCGCCGAACTCGTCATCGGCGCACCGGGGTTGGGCGCGCGGATCGCCGTCGCGCAGACCTCGCAGGCGGTGCCCGAGATGTACGCGCTGATCGTCGTGACCGGTCTCCTCGGGCTGCTGATCAACGTGGGCGCGCGGACCGTCGAGCGACGGGCGCTGGCCTGGCACCAGTCGGTGCGCGGGGAGGTGGCGGTGTGAGACGGCTGCTGCTGCGGCTGCTGTTCGCGGGGGCGCTGCCGGCCGTGCTCGTCACGGTGTGGTGGCTGGCCTCGGACGGCAGCACCGACGTCTACCGGCCGCCTCTGCGTACGATCCTCGAGGCGTTCCCGGACGTGTGGACCGGTGAGCGACTGCGCTCGGACGTACGGCCGAGCGTGCTGCGGCTCGCGGGCGGCTACGCCACGGCGGCCGTGGCCGGGATCGCGCTGGGCACGGTCATCGGGTCGTACCGGCGGGTGCGGGCGGTGTGCGAGCCGGTCCTGGAGTTCCTCCGGGCGGTGCCACCGCCGGTCCTGGTCCCGGTGATCATGCTGTTCGCGGGCATCGGCGACACCATGAAGGTCCTCGTCATCGCGAGCGGCTGTGTGTGGCCGGTGCTGCTCAACACGGTCGAGGGCGTACGGGCGGTGGACCCGGTGATGGCCGAGACGGCCCGGTCGTACGGCATCACCGGCGTCGCGCGGCTCAGAAGCGTGGTCCTGAGATCCGCGAGTCCGCAGATCTTCGCGGGCCTGCGCCAGGCGCTCTCCATCGGGATCATCCTGATGGTGATCAGCGAGATGTTCGCCGCGAGCAACGGGCTCGGCTTCACCATCGTGCAGTTCCAACGGGGCTTCGCCATCCCCGACATGTGGACCGGGATCCTGCTGCTCGGTCTGCTGGGCTTCGTGCTGTCGGTCCTCTTCCAGTTGGTCGAGCGGCGGTTGCTCGGCTGGTACCACGGTCTGCACGCATCCACCCGGCGGTCCCCGTGACCCTCGTGAAAGGGCGGTCCATGCTCGACGTACGCGGCCTGAACAAGGTCTACGAGGGATCCGGGCGCCGGGTGGAGGCGGTGCGCGACCTGACCTTCACCGTCGAGGCGGGCGAACTCGTCTGTCTCGTGGGCCCGTCGGGCTGCGGCAAGACGACCCTGCTGAAGTGCATGGGCGGACTGCTGGCGCCGACCTCCGGTGAAGTGCTGCTCGAAGGGCGGAGGGTGACCGGTCCGCCGCCCGGGACGGCGTTCGTGTTCCAGGAGTACGGGCGCAGTCTCTTCCCGTGGATGCGGGTCGGCGCGAACGTCGAACTCCCCTTGAAGCAGAAGAATTTGTCCAAGTCGCGCCGGAGGGAGCTGGTGGCCGACGCGCTGGAGTCGGTCGGGCTGGCGGACGCCGCCGGGGCGTATCCGTGGCAGCTGTCCGGCGGTATGCAGCAGCGGGTCGCGATCGCCCGGGCGCTCGCCTACGAACCCAGGGTCCTGCTGATGGACGAGCCGTTCGCCGCCGTGGACGCCCAGACCCGCGCCGATCTGGAGGACCTGGTCCGGGGTCTGTGGCGCGAGCGCGCCATCACGATCCTGTTCGTGACCCACGACATCGACGAGGCGGTCTATCTGGGCGAACGGGTGGTCGTCCTGTCCGCCTCCCCCACCGTCGTCCAGGAGCAGCTGAAGGTCGATCTCCCGGCGGACCGGGACCAGTTGCGCACCCGGGTCGCCCCGCGCTTCGCCGAGCTGCGCACCCGTGTGTACGAGCAGATCCAGGCGGCGAAACGCGGCTCACCCCGGGACGGGAAGCCTGGCACGCCGGAGGACGGGAAGCCTGGCGCGGCGCGGGGCGGGAAGCCTGTCGCGGTACGGGACGCCCTCACGAAGGACCTCTAGGCACACTCGCCCGACCAGGGCGCCGTCGGCGACCTGAACGCCGACGGTGCCCGGTCAGGCCCGGGGTGCGGGGACCACGCTGAGGTGGCTCGCGCCGCGCCGGATGGTACGGGTTCTGCGGGGCGCGGGCGCCGGGCGGGGCTCACGCAGCACCATCGTCAGCCGCGTGTACCCCATGTCCCGCAGGGTCCGGGGGGTCTCGCCGACGATACGGCACTCGGTGGTGCCCCGGCGCGGGTCGGGGTGATACAGGGGGCGGACCGCCCCGTCGTGTTCCACGGCACCCTCGCCGACCACGCGGATCCAGTGCGGCAGCCCCTGCCGGTACGCGGCCTCCATGATCGGGTCCTGGGCGATCTCGCGCCGGATCGCCTGCAGACCGGCGTCGTGCCCGTGGCGCTCCACGGCCGCCGCGAAACAGGCGAGCATCGGCAGGCACCAGCTGGCCTCGTGGTCGCCGAGGACCGAGGCCGCGTCCGGATGGAAGAGGACGAACCGGAGGAAGTTGTCGCCCGGCTGGGCCGTCGGGTGCGGCCCGACGCCACGGAAAAGTGACGCGAAAGCGGTGTTGGCCAGGACCACGTCCCAGCGGTGGTCGAGCACGACGGACGGGAAGGGGACTGCCTCCAAGTAGACGGCGTAGTCCTGGAGATACGCCCGGGCCTCGGGACTCTCGGGGACGGGCCGCGGTGCGGACCGCTGCCCTCCTGCCTGAAACGCCATCGGGAGGTCACCCCTCTTGCCTGTGCCGCCTTCACGCGGCGCCCCGATCCTGCTGCCCGCATACATGAGGTGTCAACTATCGTGGCATTCGGCGCTCGTTGACGGCTGAAATTGGCCACAGTTGTGGCGAGACCTGGATGTGAGTTCGAAAGACCGGCTAGTCTCCACGCAGTTCACGGCGATCGCCTGTGCCGGTGAGAGGGACGTGAGAGACGTAGGAGACCTGTCGGTGTCGGATGGCTTCGAGGTTCCGGGCGCCACGGCGACGGTGCTGCTGTCGGCCGTCGTCGCCCGTGTCGCCCAGCTCGCCGACCGGCTCGGCGTGCCGCACGCGGAGGTCTTCGACACCGCGCGCCTGTCCGTCGCCTGCGGTGTCCCGGAGTCCGTGGTCAAGGCCCTGCTGAGCGGCCGGCCGGCGGGCGAGCCGGATGTCCAGGCCCGGTTCCTGCAGCGCCTGGACCTGCTGCGCCGCACCCGGCTGAAGCCGAACGGCCGCAAGTACACCCAGCAGGAGATCGCCGACGGCGCCGGCATGTCGCGGCAGCAGGCGGGCGCCCTCATCAACGGCGACCGCCGCCCCACGATGGAACACTGCGACGCGCTCCAGCGGTTCTTCCGGGTCCACGCCGGCTTCCTCACGGCGGAGGACCCCGAGGCGCTCGCGGGCGCCCTCCAGCACACCGAGCAGGAGCTGCTGCAGAAACTCGCCGCACGGGAGGCGGCAGCGGCCGCCGAGGACCCGCTGGAACGGCTGCTGCAGGACCACGGCGTGCGCGGGATCGCCTGGCGGGCGGCACAGCTGCCCACCGACCAGCACCGGGACAAGGTCGCCGAGTGGCTGGACATGCTCCTGGAGAGCGTGAAGCGGCCCGAGTCGTGATCCGGGGGAGAACAGTGGGCATCGCCAGGGAAATGCGCCGCCTGTGCGGCGAACTCGTCTCCGAACTGACCCTGCCGGCCCCCGCCGCGCCGGCCGAGCTGTACACCGCCCTGTGCGACGGGATGAGCAGACGCCGGGGCCGGCCCGTCCACTTCCGCACGGCGGCCTTCCCGACCGATACGGCGAGCGGACTGTGGCTCGACATGGCCGACCAGGACCTCGTCGTCATCGAGGAACGCACCGCGCCCGACCATCAGTTGGTGATCCTCGGGCACGAGCTGTGGCACATGAACGCGGGCCACTGCGGTCACCACGTCGAGGGCGCCTCGGTCGCCGCCCGTTTACTCAACGACGGGGCCGACCTCCAGGCCACGGTCCGCAGGGTCGCCGCACGCACCCGCTTCGACCTGTCCGACGAGAAGGAGGCCGAGAGCTTCGGCCTGCTCCTGGCCAGCAAGTGCCGTACCTGGCTGGCGGGTTCGTGCCCGCGCGGCCGCGGCCGCGACCACCTCGCGGGCCGCATCGAGGCCTCGCTGGGATACCTGGGCCCACAGGGCTGACACGGACCACAGGGCTGACACCGACCGCGGGGCCGACACGGCCCGCCGGGCTGACCCCGCCCGCACGACGGCCCGGCCCGCTCGCCCCCGTGGCGCACGGCCCCGGGATTCCGGTCCTGTCCCGGGATGCCGGTACGAGGGTCAGGTCGCACTGCGCCGGCTCACCTCCCGCAGATCCCGTGCGGCCTTTCCGGGCAGGCCCGGCTGCACCGCCGGACGGCCCTCCCGCAGGAGTGCGCGCCAGTGGTCGCGGCTCCAGTCGGCCGGGGCCGTGGTGCGCGTGAACTCCTCGACCAGCGCGCGGAACCGGGCGGGGTCGCTGTGGAACGGGAAGTGTCCGGCGCCCTCGAAGATCTCCAGCCGGCTGCCCGGCATCGCCTCGTGCGCGCCGTACGCGTGCCGGACCGGCACCACGCTGTCCCGGTCCCCCCACAGCAGCATGGTCGGCATCCCCGCGGTCAGATAGCAGCGGTCGAGCATGGTCACCACTTGCCCGCGCCAGTCGACGACCGCGCGCAGGGTGCGGATGAACGCGTTGCGCGAGGTCTCGTCGGGCAGCGCGTCGACGAGGTTGAGCAAGTCGGGTGCGTCCTGGCCCAGATCGGTGTCCAGGAGCTTCATCAGCCTGACGGCGAGGCCCACCTGGAGCCGCATGCCGGGCAAGCGGAGCGCGGACAGCGCGAGATGGGCGCCGGGCAGCGAGACGAGCCGCAGGGCGGGGGTCACCTCGCGGCCGACTCCGCCGGCGCTGACCAGGATGAGCCGTTCGGTGCGCTCGGGGAACTGGTAGGCGAACTGCATCGCCACTCCCCCGCCGAGCGAGTGCCCCACCAGGGTCGCCGACTCGATGCCGAGCGTGGTCAGCAGATCGCGCACCCCGTTGGCGTACGCGGCCACCGAGTAGTCGGCGCGGGGCTTGTCGGAGGCGCCGTGACCGAGGAGGTCGGGAGCGATGACGGTGTGGGTGCGGGCGAGGCCGGGAATCAGCTCGGCCCAGGTGGCCGAGGAGTCCCCGATGCCGTGGATCAGGACCAGGGCGGGGCCCTGACCGGCCATGCGGAAGGCACGCCGGTAGCCGTGCACGACCCGGTATTGCAGTGCCGGCTCGGGGGCGCCCATAGGGCGCAGTCGTGCGGCGCGCGCCGGGCGCCGCATCGGAACGTCGACCACGCGCCCTCCTCCCGTGTCCTGGAGCCCTCGGCAGTTGGCTGAAAGCGCTTCCTCCCAGCGTAGGGGCCCTTTCCCCCAGGGCATTTCGGGGAGGTTTCGCCTCCGCTAAGCGGGCGAACCGGCGGGCGGCTGGGCCGGATTGTCAGTGGTGGGCGGCAAGCTGGGAGGTGCGCCGTCGTGGGGCGGCGTACGCGCCCACCGGGCGCGTGGGAGACGACGCCGACACGGGGAGAGCCGACCGATGCCCACTGCCGTACTGACCGATCGCGAGCGCACCGCCGTCCAGGCCTATCTGCGCCTGCTGCACACCGTACGGGCCGCCTTCGGCGAGGAGTTCGGCGACGAGTGCGACGCCTGCGGCCCGCCGCACGACCGGCTGCCTCCGATGGTCCCGCCCATCGTACTGGCCGAGGCGGAGCGGGCCTTGTCCGAGGCGGGGCTCACGGGCAACGAGGAGGAGTTCTTCCGGCTGCTGCACAGCTGGTGCCCCACGCCGTGAGCGGTCGCCGGGGGCCGGGGCGGGGCAGGGGGTGAGGCGGGGGACGCGGCCGGCGGCGGGGGATCGCCACCGGCTCCGGGTCCCCCCGGCCGGCCTCAGACGCCGTGGACGGCGATCGCCGTGGCCACCAGCCCCCGACGGACGGTCCAGCTGCCCTCGAAGTACCCGACCCGGTGGCCGCCGACCACCGGTCCGGGCACGAGGAGGCGCGCGTGGAAGGTGCCGCGCGCCTGCCCGGCGGACCCCGCCGAGACGTCGATGTCGGCCTCGCTGAAGTCCAGCCACTTACGGGTGAGAGGGAACCACGCCTTGTAGACGGACTCCTTCGCGCTGAACAGCAGCCGGTCCCAGTGCACCTCGGGCCGGTCCGCGCCCAGGCGGCGCAGCCGCTGCTCCTCGACGGGCAGGGCGACCGCGGAGAGCACTCCCTCCGGAAGCGGCTGGTGGGGCTCGGCGTCGATGCCGACGGAGGCCAGGTCCGCGGCACGGACCAGGGCCGCGGCAGCGTAGCCGTCGCAGTGCGTCATGCTGCCGGTCAGACCGTCCGGCCACTGCGGGGCGCCGCGCTCCCCGGGCAGCACGGGCTGCGGGGGCACCCCGAGCTTCTCCATCGCGCGCCGGGCGCAGGAGCGCACGACGGTGAACTCACGGCGGCGTTTCGCGACCGAGCGGGCCATCAGCGCCTCCTCCTCGGGGTACAGCGGCGCGTCCCCGAACTCCCGGACGCCGTCCTCCCCGAAGGCCTCGACGACCACCACGGACTCCGGCAGCAGCTCCTCGATCACCGGATCCCACCCTCCGCCCGCGGTTCCTTCCCCGTCCCGGTCTCCTCCGGCGTCTTCGGCGCGCTCTCCCGCTCCGGCCCCGGCCCCGGCCCCGGCCCCGCAGGAAGGATGCGGCGGAGCCGGCCCGGCGGCTGCGTACGCTTGCGCCACTCGCGCGGGTAGCCCACCGACACCTCCTCGAAGCGGACGCCCTCGTGCCAGGTGGTGCGCGGGATGTGCAGATGGCCGTAGACCATGGCCGCGACGCGGAAGCGGCGGTGCCAGTCCGCGGTCAGCTCCGTGCCGCACCACATGGCGAACTCGGGGTGCCACAGTACGTCCATCGGGTGACGGTGCAGCGGGTAGTGGTTGACGGGGACGACGGGCAGGTCGTCCGGGAGTTCGGCGAGTCTGCGTTCGGTCTCGGCGACACGCGCCCGGCACCAGGCCTCGCGGGTCGGGTAGGGGTCGGGGTGCAGCAGGTACTCGTCGTTGCAGACGATGCCGGTCCCCTCCGCGTACGCGAGCCCCTCCGCCTTGGTCGTGCATCCGGCCGGCAGGAACGAGTAGTCGTACAAGAGGAACAGCGGTGTCACGGCCACCGGGCCGCCCGGGCCCTCCCACACCGGATAGGGGTCCTCGGGGGTGATCACGCCCAGGTCGCGGCAGAGGCCGACGAGGTGCTCGTAACGGGCGACGCCGCGCAGGGCGACGGGGTCGGAGGGGTGGGTCCACAGCTCGTGGTTGCCGGGGGCCCAGACCACCTTGCGGAAGCGGCCGGCGAGGGTCTTCAGCGCCCAGCGGATGTCGGCCACGTTCTCCGAGACGTCCCCGGCCACCAGTAGCCAGTCGTCGTCCGTCTCCGGCACCATGCGCTCGACCAGGGCGCGGTTCTCGGGATAGCCGATGTGCAGATCGCTGACGGCCAGCAGCTGTCCGGCACCACCGGCCGTCGACGTCACCTCGCGTCCCTCCGTTCACCCACCCGCGAAGGTCACCACGACAGCACATTCGCGCCCTCGGGACAAGGCCACACCCGGTCGCCGACCGCGATCGTTCGGTTACCGGCGGGTCAGGTCATTACCCGAGCTCTCGACATTCGTGAACAAGATCAGAAAATCCGTAACACGCGCGTTGCACGCGGCACCCCTGGGACCCCGTATGATCGCCCCAACACCACCGCCATGAATGCCCCTTCAGCAGGGCGGTTTGGTGACCCTCCATTCCCCCTGCCCGGGCACGGGCCTGCTTTGCCCTGCCCGCGAACCGTGAAAGGCGGCCTCGCATGGTCTCTCGCGTACGCGTCTGGCTCAACCGCACGTACGCGGAGAACGTGTTCTTCATGGATCAGCTGCGGCGAAATCCGAGCGATCGCGCGGTCGAGATCCACGCGACGCACGGCGACGCGGACTCGCCCGTGCTGGCCGCCGCCGACACCGCCGACCTGGAGCCCGAGGGCCTGTCCCCCGCCGCCTACGTCGAGTACGCGCTGGACCAGTGCCAGCGCCGCGGCATCGACGTGTTCGTACCCCGGATGGAGCAGGCGGCGATCGTGGCGCACCGCGCCGACTTCGAGGCGATCGGCACGGCCCTGCTGGCGCCGACGCCCGAGGCCGTCGCCGTGTTCGAGGACAAGGTGATCGCCTACGAGGCGGTCCAGGCGATCGGCGTGCCCGTGCCGCCGTGGTACCGGGTCCGCAGTGCCGGCGAACTCGTCGCCGCCGTCGAGGAGTTGGAGGACGCCGGGCACAGGGCGTGCTTCAAGCCGGCGTCCGGCGCGGGCGGGGTGGGTTTCCGCGTGATCACGCGTTCCCCCTTCTCGCTCATGCACCTCAGCGGCTTCCCGACCCCGTACGTCCAGCTGGATCCGGTCGTCGAGGTGCTCGAGCAGGCCGACGAGACCGTGGACTGGCTGGTGATGCCCCGTCTGGAGCAGCCGGAGGTGTCGGTGGACTGCCTCACCGGGCCCGACAATCATCTGCGGATGGCCATCGGTCGCACCAAGAACGGCCGTCGGCGCGGTTTCACGCTGCACGAGCAGTGGCTGGAGCCGGCCCGGCGCATCGCCGAGGGATTCGGGCTGCACTACCTGTCCAACATCCAGTTCCGGATGTTCGGCGACCGGCCGGTGCTGATGGACGTCAACACCCGTCCGGCCGGCGGACTGCACCAGCTGTCCCTGTGCGGGGTCAACGCCCCTTGGGCCGCTGTGCAGTTGGCGCTCGGCGAGGACCCGGGCGAGGTCGTGCCGCCGTTCCTCGGGCAGGACTACACGGTGGTGTCGGGGCCCCGGCCGCTGCGCGCCGTGTCGCTGCCGCACCAGCGGATCGAGAACACCGCCGAGCCGCTGCTGCCGGCCGTGCCCGCGCAGGCCGACTCCGTGGAGACGACGGCGCCCGCGGCGGCCGCGGCGGAGGCACTGCCGCTGTAGGCGGCAGGCGGGTGCGGGTCCGTCGCGGCGGCCCGCACCGTTTCCCGCCCCCTCGCACGGATCATCTCACCGGTATGGACCAATTCTGCCTCTCTCCTTGACAGGCGGATTGGTCCATACCAACTTTGTTGCGCACCCTCTTGCACCTCCTGCACTCCCGAGCACCCCATACCTTCAGGGAGACCGCGTGCGCACGACACCCCACAGACGCCCCTGGCGTCGAGTTCTCGCCCTGATGGGCTCCGCGGCCCTCGCGCTCGCCGGGGCCATCGCCCTCCCCGGCACCGCCCAGGCAGCCAACGTCCTCACCAACCCCGGCTTCGAGTCCGGGGCGCCGTCGCCCTGGTCCTGCACCGGCAATCTCGGCTCGGTCGTCTCCTCGCCCGTGCACGGCGGCTCCAAGTCCCTTGCCGGGGCCGTGAGTTCGAGCGACAACGCCAGGTGCAGCCAGACCGTCTCCGTCCAGCCGAACACGGCGTACACGCTGAGCGGCTGGGTGCGGGGCAGCTACGTCTACCTCGGCGTCGACGGCGGCGCCTCCACCTGGACGTCGTCGACCTCTGCGTACAGCCCGCTGTCGGTGTCCTTCACCACCGGGGCCTCGCAGACCAGCGCGACCGTCTATGTGCACGGCTGGTACGCCCAGGGCACCTACTACGCCGACGACATCAGTCTGGACGGGCCGGGCGGCGGGGGCGGCGGCTCGGACACCCAGGCGCCCAGCGCGCCGTCCGGACTGACCTCCACCGGCAAGACCTCCTCCAGCGTGTCGCTGTCCTGGAACGCCTCGACGGACAACGTCGGGGTCACGGCGTACGACATCTACCGCGGGTCCACCCAGGTACTGAGCGTCGCCGGCACCTCGGCCACCGTCAGCGGGCTGTCGCCCAGCACCGGTTACACCTTCTCGGTGAAGGCGCGCGACGCCGCCGGGAACGTCTCCGCCTCCTCCGGCTCGGTGTCCGTGACGACGAACGCGGGCAGCGGCGGGACGACGTTCAAGCAGGCCGCGCCCTATCTGTACGAGGGCTGGGGCGATCCGCCGAACGTGTCCACGGTGATGAGCTCGACCGGCGTCAAGTGGTTCACGATGGCGTTCATGCTGGACGGCGGCGGCTGCAACCCGATGTGGGACAGCACCCGGCCGCTGACGGGCGGGGTCGACCAGACCGTCATCAACCAGGTCCGCTCGGCGGGCGGTGACATCGTGCCGTCGTTCGGCGGCTGGCAGGGCAGCAAGCTCGGCGCCAACTGCTCCTCCGCCGGTGCGCTCGCGGGCGCGCTGCAGAAGGTCGTCGACGCCTACTCGCTGAAGGCGATCGACATGGACATCGAGAACACGGATGAGTTCGAGAACGAGGCCGTGCAGGCGCGGATCCTCACCGCGCTGAAGACGGTGAAGGCCAACAACCCCGGCCTGAAGACCATCGTCACCTTCGGGACGTCGACCACCGGGCCGACGTACTACGGCAACCGGCTCATCGAGCAGGCCAAGTCGCTGGGCGCCGACATCGACGTCTTCACCATCATGCCGTTCGACTTCGGCGGCGGTTCCGACATGTACGGCAACACCGTGAACGCGACGGAGGGTTTGAAGGCCAAGCTGAAGTCCACCTTCGGCTGGGACGACGCCACCGCCTACGCCCACATCGGCATCTCGGGCATGAACGGCCTGTCCGACCAGCAGGAGAACACGACCCCGGCGATCTGGACGCAGATCCGCGACTGGGCCAACTCCCACCACATCGCGCGGCTCGCCTACTGGGCCGTCAACCGCGACCGGCCGTGCCCGGGCGGAGGCGTGGTGAGCAACTGCTCCGGCATCAGCCAGAGCACCTGGCAGTTCACCTCCATCACGGCCGGCTTCACCGGCTGAGTCCCCGGCGGGCCGGGCGGACCGCACCCGCCCGGCCGGCCACGTCCGCCCGCGAAGTCCCCCGGATCCAGATCCGGGGGACTTTTTTTCACGGAAGGTGTATCAGGGCCCGGGGTGGGTGCTCTTAACGATGTCACCGCGAGGGCCACCGGGGAGAACGGGGGACGACGGGGGAGCACGGGGGACCCCGGTGGGCCCGCGGTGTGGCACAGGGATCCACGAAGTTCCCTGGGGGAAGCACCACGGGGAAGCACCACAGGGTCAACGGGGGAGCCGGGGCCCGAAAGGAATCCCCGGGCACGGGGGATCGGGTCGGTCGGCCGCTGTCACGGGGAGCGGCCGACCGCTCGCCCCTGTCCGGGGTCCTCGTCCCCCGCCCGATGCCCCGGGTCACTGCGTGGGACAGCCCCAGGCCCGGGCGATCTCGTCGAGGCGCGGCGGCAGCGCGAGGGAGAGGTCGGCGGTGCGGGCGCGCTGGATGCGGCCCGACTTGATGGTGCTGGACCAGTCCCCCAGCTTCGGCCGGAAGGTGCCGTGCCGGCCCCGGCCGTACTCCAGCATGGCGGGCTCCCACGGCACCCCGAGGTACGCGCGCAGTCCCCTGACCGCGCGCTCCGGCTCGGCGGTGAGCTCCTCGTAGCGGACGACATGCGCGTGAACGAGGCTCTGCCGCGCCTCCTCCAGCTTCTCCGCGTAGCCGAGCACCTCGGCACGGACGGCCTCGTGGTCGGGGTCCTTGCGACGGTGGGTGAGGGAGGCGACCACCGCGGCGGGGTGACGCAGCAGCAGGACGTACCGGGCGCCGAGCCAACACCTCTGCAACCGGGGCCAGATGAGGGTGTTCGGGGGCGTCTTGTCGACGATGACGTCCTTGCCGCTGCGGACGAGCTCCAGGTGCAGCACCCGGTCCCAGAGCATGTGCTCCAGCTCGGTGCGGTCGAGTGCGAGCGCCTGCATCGCCTCGGCGGTGAAGTCACGGCTGGCCTCACGTGGAGGGTGCGCAGATGCATCTCGTGCGGTGCGCGGATCCGGCCGTGGCTGTTGAGGACGCCCCGCAGCAGCGTCGACCCGGAGCGCACCGAGGAGAGCACGAACACCGGGGACTCCACCAGGCGGGGCGTCGGCGGCGCGGTGTACGAGGCCGCGGCGGACGCAGGCCCGCTGCGCGGTGAGGGCACGGCGTTCAGGGTGCGCCGCGGCGGGCTCACCGCCTCCCTCATCAGCCTTCCTCGTCGCTTCAGCCCCTTGCCTATCGCGCACATGCGCGGATTGTTCACCGTGACACCTCTCTCTTGCGCCGTGCGCCCGCATCCCAGGCGCCCCGGGCGAACTCCAGGTGTCGCGCGGACGACGCGCAGGGGCCGCGAAATCCCGTATTCCGCCTCTGATCTGGCCTCTTACCCCTTTCTTAAAGGTTTCTGTGACCCCTTGTGGATGTCCTGGGCGTGGCGCCCGGCGAGACTCGTGGGAGGCCTCGGAAACGGCCCGGCCCGTCGGGGCCCGGGAAACGGTCCGGGCGTCGGGGCCTGGGAAACGGCCCGGGCCGTCGGGAGTCTCAGAAGCGGCCCGAACCCCGGTAGAGCTCCAGTTCACCGTCCAGTTCCACGGCGAGCACCGTGGCGTGCGGGTCGAGGTCGGAGACGGCCGGCGGGTCGATCCACAGCACGCCCACCGCCTCGTGCAGCCCGCCCACGACCCGGTGACCGAGTTCGGCACCGGTGCCCAGGACGGTGACCCTGCGGACGGGCGTCGCCAGCCCCCGGACGCCGATCTCCGCGCGCGGGATGTCGAACAGCGTGAGGTAGAGGGTGCGGCCGTCGGCGGAAAGAGTGCTCGGGCCGTAGTGGTGCCCGGCCGGCAGCCCGCGCACCGTCCCGTAGACGGCGTCGGCATGCCTGCGGATCCACTCCCCCAGCCCTTCGAGGCGTTCGACCTGCGGCTGCGGGATGGTGCCGTCCTCCATCGGACCGACATCGAGCAGCAGGTTGCCGCCCCCTCCGATGGTCTCGGTGAAGTAGCGGATCAGCTGGGCCAGTGACTTGTGGTTGTGGTCGTGGTGCTGGTAGCCCCAAGAGTCGTTGATCGTCAGACACAGCTCCCACGGGCCGTCCGGCGGGACGATCGGGGCGCCCTGCTCCGGGGTGGCGTAGTCGCCCTCGCTCAGCATGCGGGCGTTGAAGACCACGTCGGGCGTGTACGAGCGGATGAGCGCGGCGAGTTCGGGGATGCGCCACTGTTCCTCGCTGCGGTCCCACTCGCCGTCGAACCACATCAGGTCGGGCCGGTGCCGGGAGGCCAGTTCCCGGATCTGGCCGTCGCGGTAGGCGAGGAAGCGTTCCCAGGCCTGAAGGTCCTCTTCCTGTGCCGGGCACTCGGAGTAGCGGTTGTCCTCCATCTCCGGCGGACGTCCAGGCTTGCGCGTGCTGGCGTAGTCGGGGTGGTTCCAGTCGGAGTGGGAGTAGTAGAAACCGACCTTGAGGCCCTTCTCGCGCAGGGCGTCGGCGTATCCCGTGAGGTAGTCCCGGCCGAGGTGGAGATCGCCGTACGCGGTGTCCCACAGGGCCACGCCGTCGTGGTGACGCGTCGTCAGTACGGCGTATCGGGCGCCCGCGCGGGCGAACAGGTCGGCCCAGGCGCGCGGGTCGTACCGGGCGCCGGTGAACCGGTCGAGCTGGGACATGTACCGCTCGTGCGGCACGATGTCGTCGTAGAAGGACCAGGACTCCTGGACGCCGTCGACGGCGTAGATCCCCCAGTGGACGAAGATCCCCAACTTGGCCTCGGTGAACCAGGGTTGCATGGGCACGGCTGAACTCCTCGACTTGTCGGGTGACTTCACTGGGCGGGCGGAGCACGGCGGTCGTGCCCCGCCCGTCGGGGTCGGACCCCGCGGGCCCCGAAGCCGGGCCCGGTGGACCCTGAGTCGGACCCCGCGGACCCTGAAGCCGGGCCCGGTGGACCCTGAGTCAGGCCCCGCGGACCCTGAGGCCGGGCCTTGCGGACGCCGAGGCCGGGCCCTCCCAGGCCGCCCGAGGCCACGGAGGTCGGCCTCTGCGGCCCACTGGCCCTCTCCTCGGGCCCTACCGGCCTGTCCGGGACTTCGGGCCCCCTGCGGCCACGTGCCCGGGTGGCCTGAGGGCCCGGTGGCCTACAGGCCCGGTGGCCTACAGGCCCGGTGGTCTTCGGGCCCGGTGGCCTTCGGGCCCGGTGGCCTTCGGGCCCGGTGGCCTTCGGGCCTGAGGCCCTGCGACCCCGCCGCCCCGCCGCCGCCCTACTGGCCGCGCCGCAGCCGGAGTGTCAGGACCTGGAAGGGGCGCAGCGTCACCTCGACCGCGCCGTCACGGGTCACGGCCGCCGCCCTGTCCTCCTCCCACGGCCGTTCCAGCAGGTCGGTGACCTGGGCGCCGGCCAGCGGGAAGCCGGTGCGCAGCACGCCCCGGGCCCGGCCGCCGCGAGACTCGTACAGCCGCACGACCACGTCGCCCGACCGGTCGTCGGCGAGCTTGACCGCCTCGACGGTCACGCCCTCGCCCTCCACGGTCACGACCGGCTCGGCCGCGCCCGCCGACTCCGCCACGCGCAGCGGCAGGTTGAGCGCGTAGCCCTCGGCGACCGCGTCCCCGATCGTGGCGCCCGGCAGCAGGGAGTACGTCAACCGGTGCCGGCCCTGGTCGGCACCGGGGTCCGGGACGCGCGGGGCGCGCACCAGGCTGAGGGCGACGGTGGTCGTCGTACCACCGTCCTCGCGGACCGTGCGGGAGACGTCGTGGCCGTACGTCGAGTCGTTGAGGACCGCGACTCCGTAGCCCGGTTCGCCGATGTGCACCCAGCGGTGGCCGGAGACCTCGAAGCGGGCCGACTCCCAGGTGGTGTTGGTGTGCGTGGGCCGCTGGACATGGCCGAACTGGATCTCGGCGGAGGAGTGCGCGGCCCGGATGTCGACGGGGAAGGCCGCCTTGAGGATCTTCTCGGCCTCGTGCCAGTCGATGTCGGTCTCGATGTCGATGCGGGGGCTGCCGGCCCGGACGGTGACGGTCTGGGTGAGGGTCGAGCCCTTGCCGAAGGAGCGGGTGACCCGGATCGCGCCGAGCAGCGGGTCGTCGTCGACGACGGTGACCGAGTCCGGGTCGAGCAGGTCGGTGAAACGGTTCCTGTAGTGCTTGTCGATGTCCCAGGCGTCCCAGTAGTTGGGCAGGTCGGTGTGCAGGCGGAGCAGGTTGCCCCGGCCGGCGAGGACCTCGCGGTTCGCCCGCAGATCGTAGACAGAGGACAGTGTCCCGTCTTCCGCCACCTCCACCCGGACCAGCCCGTTGTCGAGGACCCGGCCGGACACCGTGACCGGCTGCGGCGACCCGGCGGCGGCCAGGGGCGCGCTGCCGCCGGCGGGCACCTCCACGTACGCCGGTGCGCCCGTGGAGGTGCGGATCACCTCCGCCCGGTCGTAGGGGCTCGTGTTGAACACCCGGGTCCCGCCCGTGCCGAGCGCGGCGACCGCCTCGGCGGTCAGCGCCTCCAGTTCGCCGGCCACGCGCGCGTACTCGGCCTCCGCCTCCCGGTGGACCCAGGCGATCGACGAGCCCGGCAGGATGTCGTGGAACTGGTGCAGCAGCACCGTCTTCCACAGCCGGTCCAGCCTCTCGTACGGGTAGGCGTAGCCCGGCGCGTGCAGGGCGGCCGTCGTCGCCCACAACTCGGCCTCGCGCAGGCGGTGTTCACTGCGCCGGTTGCCCTGCTTGGTGCGGGCCTGGGAGGTGTAGGTGGCGCGGTGCAGCTCCAGGTAGAGCTCGCCGACCCACACCGGGGCGTCCGGGTACTCCTCGCGGGCCTTGGCGAAGAACTGGTCGGGGTGCTCGATGACCACCTTGGGCGAGCCCTCGAGGTCGGCGAGGCGGCGGGCCCGCTCCATGATCTCGCGGGTGGGGCCGCCACCGCCGTCGCCCCAGCCGAACGGGGCGAGCGAGCGTGTACCGGCGCCCTTCTCGTTGTAGTTGCGGACCGCGCGGTCCATCTCCTCGCCGCTGAAGCGGGCGTTGTAGGTGTCGACCGGCGGGAAGTGGGTGAAGATGCGGGTGCCGTCGATTCCCTCCCACCAGAAGGTGTGGTGGGGGAACTTGTTCGTCTGGTTCCAGGAGATCTTCTGGGTGAGGAACCAGTCGTTGCCGGCGAGCTTGGCCAGCTGCGGGTAGGCGGCGGTGTAGCCGAAGGAGTCGGGCAGCCAGACGCCCTTGGTCTCGACGCCGAAGTGCTCGATGAAGAACCGCTTGCCGTGGATGAGCTGGCGGGCGATCGCCTCGCCGCCGGGCAGGTTGCCGTCGGCCTCCACCCACATGCCGCCGACCGGCACCCACTGGCCCTTCTTCACCGACTCCTGGATCCGGGCCCACACCTGCGGGTAGTTGTCGCGCACCCACTCGTACTGCTGGGCCTGCGAACAGGCGAAGACGAAGTCCTCGTACTCGTCGGCCAGGGCCGTGACGTTGGAGAAGGTGCGGGACGTCTTGCGCTTGGTCTCGCGGATCGGCCACAGCCAGGCGGAGTCGATGTGCGCGTGGCCGACGCCGGAGATGGTGTGGGCGCTGGCGTGCGCGGGCCGGGCCAGGGCGGGGGCGAGCACCTCGCGGACGGCCGCCGCGCTGCCGGAGATGTCGTCCAGGTCCAGGGTGTCCATGGCCCGGTCCAGGGTGTGCATGATCTCGTGGCGGCGCGGTTCGTGCTCGCCGAGGTGGACCATGAGCCCGCGCAGCACCTGGAGGTCCAGGTCGAGGTGCCAGACCTGCTCGTCGAGGACCGCGAGGTCGGCGCGGCGGAATGTATACAGCGGACGGTCGCCTGCCGTCAGTACATCGCCGAGCGGCGTCGGCGCGGCGAAGTCGTTCGCCAGGATGTCGGGGTTGGAGGCCGCCTCGACCAGGTAGTCGATCCGCTCGCCGCCGGCCGCGGGGTTGCCGACCGGCACGTACTGGTTGAGCGGGTTGACCGCCTTCAGCGGGGTCCCGTCGGTCCGGTGCACCAGTGCCTCGGCCTGGTTGCCGGGCCAGTCGCCGACGAACCCGAGGTCGATGACGGCCTCGACGCGCCGGCCCGCCCACTCGGCGGGCACCTGGCCGCGCATCCGGAACCACGTGGTCCCCCACGGCGGACCCCATGGAGTGTCCATCGCGAAGGGCGTGTAGGCGGCGGCCGCGGCCTCCTCGAACGAGACCGGCTCCCCCGGCGCCTGCCAGGCCTCGACCTCGAAGGGAACGGTGGCCGCGTAGATCGCGGGCTTGATGCGCTGGTTGTGGACGCGCTCGACGCGCTCCTCGATGCGGCGGCGTTCGTCGTGCATGGGGTGTCTCCAGGAAACCGGGAAGAGGGAACCGGGCGGGGAGAGCCGACGGGCTCGGAAAGCGCTTTCTCTCAGGTGTCAGCGCCTAAGGTACGCGAGCCCGGGATGAACCTCGGCATAGCCCTCGACGAGCTTGCGGGCGACGTTCACGGAGTCGACCAGCGGATGCAGCGCGAACGCCTTCACCGCCGTCGCCCGGGAGCCGGACTCGGCGGCGGCCAGCACCTCCCGCTCGACCGCCTTGACCGCGCACACCAGCCCGGTGGCGTGGCCGGGCAGCGGGTCGACCGCGACCGGGTGGGCGCCGTTGGCGTCGACGAGGCACGGCACCTCGATGACGGCGTCCGCATCGAGCACCGACAGGGTGCCCTGGTTGCGCACGTTGAGGATCAGGGTGGTGCGCTCGTCGCGGGCGATGGCCCGCATCAGGGCGAGGGCCACCTTCTCGTAGCCGCCGGAGAGGTCGTCGGCGTCGCGCTCGCCGGCGCCCGCCGTCTCCCGGTTCTCCGACATGTAGGTGGCCTCCCGCTCGGCGCGGGTGCGGTCCCAGGCGGACAGGGCCGCCGCGCCGGGGTCGCGCATCTCCTCGTAGAAACGGGCCTGCTGCTCGCGCAGGAAGGCGCCGCGGGTCTTCTCGGCCTGCTGGTAGGCGCGGACGGCCTCGCGATTGAAGTAGTAGTAGTGCAGGTACTCGTTCGGGATCGCGCCGAGCGACCGCAGCCAGTCGACGCCGAACAGCTTGCCCTCCTCGAAGGAGCCGAGCAGGTCGGGATCGGCGAGCAGCCTCGGCAGCTCGTCGCGGCCGGCGACACGCAGGCCGCGGACCCAGCCGAGGTGGTTGAGGCCGACGTAGTCGATCCACGCCTGCTTCGGGTCCGCGCCGAGCACCCGGGCGATACGGCGGCCGAGGCCGACCGGTGAGTCGCAGATGCCGATGACCCGGTCGCCGAGGTGGCGGGACATGGCCTCGGTGACCAGGCCGGCCGGGTTGGTGAAGTTGATGAGCCAGGCGTCGGGGGCGAGGCGGGCGACGCGCCGGGCGATGTCGACGGCGACGGGGACGGTCCGCAGTCCGTACGCGACACCGCCCGCGCCGACCGTCTCCTGGCCGAGGACGCCCTGCGCGAGGGCGATCCGCTCGTCGTCGGCCCGGCCCTGCAGTCCGCCGACGCGGATCGCGGAGAAGATGAAGTCGGCACCGCGCAGGGCGTCGTCCAGGTCGGTCGTGGCCGTCACAGTGGGGGCGTCGGGGACGCCCGCGGCCTGTTCCGCCAGTACACGGGCGACTGCATACAGTCGACCGTCGTCCAGATCGTGCAGAACGACCTCGGTGACCCGCCCCTCCGCACGGTCCCCGAGGAGCGCCCCGTACACGAGCGGCACCCGGAACCCGCCGCCGCCCAGAATCGTCAGCTTCACGTCTGCACCTTTCCTGCCACGACCACCTCGACGCCCGCCTCCTCCAGGGAGGCTCGGGTCGCCGGGTCGACCGGCGCGTTCGTCACCACCACGTCCAGGTCCTCGGGACCGCAGACCTTCGCCATGCCCGTACCCGGGAACTTCGCCGCGTCGGCCAGCAGGACCACCTTGTCGCCCGCCTTGATCATGGCCCGCTTCACCGGCACCTCGACGACCGTCGTGTCCATCACCTGCCCGCCCGGGCGCACTCCACTGGTGCCGAGGAAGAGCCAGTCCGCGTGCAGCTGGCGCAGGTTGTCCTCGGTGAGGAAGCCGACCAGGGAGCGGTACTCGCGACGCAGCATCCCCCCGAGCAGCACCAGTTCGATGCCCTCGTCGTCGGCGAGCTCCTCGTAGACCACCAGGTTGCTGGTGATCACGGTGAGGCGGCGGCCGTGCAGCTGACGGGCCAGGCGGTAGGCGGTGGTGCCGATGTCGAGCAGGACCGACTGGCCGTCCTCGATCAGCGCCGCCGCGTGCGCGGCGATGGCGTCCTTCTCCGGTACGCGCACCTCGGCGACCTCGGCGAAGGGCTGGTCGCCCTCCTCGACCACGGCCCCGCCGTGGACCCGGGTGAGCAGGCCGTCCTCCTCGAGTTTGACCAGGTCACGCCGGATCGTGGCGGGACTCACGCCCAGCTGTTCGGAGAGATCGGTCACGGCTGCGGGACCGCCGGAGCGCAGGGCCCGCAGGATGAGTTGATGTCGTCGTTCTGCCAGCACGCCATGAACACTACTCGTCAGCTTCAATCATTTCTATGCGCAGTTCTGCTCAGGTATTGACCAGCGGCTGCGGGCGTCGCACGATTCCGGTCACGAAATGAAGAGTTCTGACGAGCTCCCGTGACGGGCGCGAGCTCCCCGACGAGAGGACGCCTCCGTGGACGACGACCGGCCCGATGTGCTGCTGACCGGGCTGCTCTTCTACGACCTCGTCCTCACCGGACTGGGCGGACCGCCCACGCCGGGCGAGGAGATCTGGACCGACGGCATGGGCTGCGGCCCCGGCGGCATCGCCAACCTCGCGGTGGCCGCCTCCCGCTTCGGCCTCAGAACCTCCCTGGCCACGGTCTTCGGCGACGACTTCTACGGCGCGCACTGCCACGAGGTCCTCGCCGGCCAGGAGGGCGTGGACCTCTCGCTCTCCCGGGTCGCCGAGGGCTGGCCCACCCCGGTCACCGTCGCCCTCGCTCTCCCCCGCTCCCGGCCGCCCGCGCCCGGGGGGACCCCCTCGCACGACCGGGCCCTCGTCACCCACGGCCAGGAGCCGCCGTACTCCCAGGACGCGCTGATGGGCGACCCGCCCGAAGCGCGCACCGCCCTCGTGCACATCGAGGCCGAGCCACGGGAATGGCTCGCGAAGGCGGCGGCGAACGGCACGCGGATCTACGCCGACGTCGGCTGGGACCCCACCCGGCAGTGGTCCCCCGACCTCCTCGAACAGCTCGCCCTGTGCCACGCCTTCCTCCCCAACGAGGCCGAGGCGATGGCCTACACCCGCACCGACAGCCCGCTCGCGGCGCTCGGCACGCTCGCGGAGCTGGTGCCGGTGGCGGTCGTCACCCGGGGCGGCGACGGCGCCGTCGCGGTCGACCAGACGACCGGCGAGTACGCGGAGGTCCCCGCGCTTGACATCGATGTCCTGGACGCGACGGGTGCCGGTGACGTGTTCGGCGCGAGTTTCGTCGCCGCCTCGCTCGGCGGCTGGCCGCTGGAGGAACGGCTGCGGTTCGCCGTCCTGGCCGCCGGGTTGTCCGTACGCCATCACGGCGGGGCGCTGGCCGCGCCCGGCTGGTACGGCGTCGACCGTTGGTGGCGTTCGGTGACCGACCCGGAGGTGAGACGGGCGTACGGCTTCCTCGCCGGCCGCATCCCGGCGGACGTCGGCCCGCCCGTGCGGTACGCCCCGGTCACCCCGCCCGCCCGGCTGCCCTGACCGGCGCCGGTCCTTCCCCCGAAGCTCGCCCCTGGTGGTGCATCCCGTCTGTGAAGACGCGAACAGATCCGAAAGGCGGTGGGAGCGTTGCGGCTCTCACGTAGAGGCCTGCTGCGCGCCGGTCTGGCCGGCACGGCCGCCACGGCGCTCGGCGGCCTGGCGTCCGGCTGTGCCGTTCCGACCGGTTCGACCGGCCGGAACATGGTCCTGTGGTACTGGGACGGCGGCCTGGGCGACACCGTCGTCGCGAAGGCCAAGGCCCGCTACGGCGGCGCGGTCGACCTCCAGGCCATCAAGATCGGCGGTTACTACCGCTCCAAGCTGATCACCACGATGGCCGGCCGCGCCCACATCCCCGACGTCGCCGGACTCAAGGGCGAGGACATGGCGTCCTATCTGCCCAACGCCGGCCAGTTCGTGGACCTGCGCACGCTCGGCGCGGAGAAGTACCGGAGCCGGTACCTGGCCTGGAAGTGGGACCAGGGCATCGCCGACGACGGCACGATGATCGGCTTCCCGATCGACTGCGGACCGGTCGCCCACTTCTACCAGTACGACGTCTTCCGCAGGGCCGGACTGCCGTACGAGCCGCAGGACGTGTCGAAGGAGCTCGACACCTGGGAGAAGTTCTTCGCGGCGGGCGAGCGGCTCAAGCGGCGGATCCCGGGCACGTACCTGCTCACCGACGTCAACTCCGTGTTCGAGAACGCGGTGCAGCAGGGCGGCGAGCGGTACGTCGACAAGGACCGCCACTTCATCGGCGACCAGGAGCATGTGCGCGCCGCCTGGGCACTCGCCGTGGAGGCCAAGCGGCGCGGGATCGTCTCGGACCTCGTCAACGGCACCCCCGACCAGCTGTCGGCCGTCCAGGACGGCAAGCTGCCCAGTCAGCTCGGCGCCTCGTGGGCGACCAACGACCTCAAGAACGGCGTGCCGAGGACGAAGGGCCGATGGCGGGTGGCCGACATGCCGGTCCGGCCCTCCAACAACGGCGGTTCGTTCCTGGCGATCACCAAGGCCTGCCGGGAGCCCGAGCAGGCCTTCGAGATCATCACCTGGATGCTGGACGCGGCCAACCAGGCCCAGGGGTTCGTCGACGCGGGCCTCTTCCCGTCCACTCCCGCCGCGTACGGACTGAGGCAACTGCGCGAGCCCGACGACTTCTTCGGCGGCCAGGTCACCATGGACGTCTTCGGGCCCGCGGCACGAAAGATCGCCGTCGCCTACAACAGCCCGTACGACGTGGCGCTCGGCCAGCCCGTCAAGGACGAGATCAAGAACGTCGGCGTCCTCGGCAAGAACCCCGACCAGGCATGGAAGGACGCCATGAGCAAGTGCCGGCGGATCGCGGACCACCTGGGGGTGAGCCACTGATGGCCACCGCGCTGGAAAAGCCCGCCGTCACCGTGGAGCGGACCTCGGCCCCCCGACCCCGCCGGGGGTTCCGCGGACACTGGCATCTGTACGCGGCCATCTCGCCGTTCTATCTGCTGTTCCTCTGCTTCGGCCTGGTCCCGGTCGGCTTCTCGCTGTATCTGTCCTTCCACCGCTGGGACGGGCTCGGCCCGATGGAGTGGGCGGGCCTGTCGCAGTACACCTACCTGCTGAGCGACGGCGACTTCTGGAGCTCGATCGGGAACACGGTCGTGATCTGGGCGCTGGCCACCTTCCCCATGGTCTTCCTGGCGATGGTGACGGCCGTCCTGCTCAACTCGGCCGTGCGGTTCAAGAACGCCTACCGGTTCGCGTACTTCCTGCCGAACGTGACCTCGGTCGTGGCGATCGCGATCGTCTTCGGATCGGTGTTCTCCACCAACTTCGGCCTGGTGAACGCCCTGTTGCGGGCCGTCGGGGTGGAGCAGGTGGCCTGGCTGAACACGCCCTGGGGCATCAAGGTCGCCGTCGCCACGCTGATGACCTGGCAGTGGACGGGGTACAACGCGATCATCTTCCTCGCCGGACTGCAGACGATCCCCGGTGAACTGTACGAAGCGGCCCGTATGGACGGCGCCGGTCCGGTGCAGACGTTCTTCCGGGTGACGCTGCCGCTGATGCGGCCGGTGCTGCTGTTCGTGCTCGTCATCTCCACGGTCACCGGTCTGCAGAGTTTCTCCGAACCGCAGGTCCTGCTGCAGAACACCTCCAACGACTCGACGTTCTCCGGCGGTCCCGACCACGCCGGGCGGACGATGGTCCTCTACTTCTTCCAGCAGACCTTCGACAACAACGACTTCGGCTACGGCGCCGCCGTGGCGTGGGGCATCTTCCTCGTCGTCGTCCTCTTCTCGATCGTCAACTGGCGCCTGGTGCAGCGCCGGGGCGAAGACTAGGAGGCCCACCCCCATGGCATCCATCAAGGGATCCCGGCGCCGGGGCGTCGCCCTGCACGCGACGCTGATCGCCGGTGTGCTGCTGTCGGCCTTCCCGTTCTACTGGGCCGTGATCATGTCGACGCACACGTCGAGCGAGATCTTCTCCTACCCGCCGAAGCTGCTGCCGGGCTCGCACTTCGCGGACAACGTCCGCCATCTCCTCGACAGCGTCGACTTCTTCGGCTCTATGGCCAACTCGCTCCTCGTGGCGGGCTCGGTGACCGTCCTGGTGCTGTTCCTCGACTCGCTGGCCGCGTTCGTCTTCGCGAAGTTCACCTTCCCGGGAAAGCGCTTGCTGTTCGCGTTGCTCATGGCCATCTTCATGGTGCCCGCGCAGCTCGCGGCGATCCCGCAGTTCGTCATCATGGCGAAGCTCGGCTGGATCGGCTCGATGACCTCGCTGATCGTTCCGGCGGCCGCCAACGCGTTCGGCATCTTCTGGATGCGCCAGTACATGAAGGGCGCCATCCACGACGAGCTCCTCGACGCCTCCCGCATCGACGGCGCCGGCTTCCTGCGCCAGTACTGGCACGTGGCCCTGCCGGTGGTCCGCCCCGGCCTGGCCTTCCTCGGCATCTTCACCTTCATGGGCCAGTGGAACGACTACGCCTGGCCCCTGATCGCCCTCACCGACCCGGACAACGTCACCCTCCAGGTCGCGCTGTCCCAGCTCAACGGAACCCACGGAACGACGGACTACGGAATGGTCATGACCGGCGCCCTGCTCGCACTCCTCCCCCTGCTGATCGTGTTCGCGGTCGGCGCCCGCCAGATCATCGGGGACCTCGCCAAGGGAGCCGTCAAGTGACGGACCCCCTACTGGCGCTGCGCCCCTGGACGGCACCCGAGGTGACCTCCTGGGGACGGCTGCCCATGAACGCCGTCGACCGGCGCGCCGGAGCCCACTCCCTGGACGGTGACTGGCGTTTCCAGTTGCTGTCCGCTCCCCAAGCGCCGGTCGGCGGTGCGTGGTCGACGGCGGTCGTGCCGGGCGTATGGACCATGCAGGACACCGACGACCCACTGCGGTCCACGGCCGACCTTCCGCAGTATCTGAACATCCGTATGCCGTATACGGAATACCCCCCGCTCTCGCCCGCCGACCACAACCCGACGGGTGTCTACGAGCGCGAGGTCGACGTCCCCGCCGAGTGGGCCGGACGCCGGATCGTGCTGCAGGTCGGGGCTGCCGAGAGCGTGCTGCTGGTGCACGTGGACGGGCGGCCCGTCGGCGTGTCCAAGGACTCGCATCTCGCCGCCGAGTTCGATCTGTCGGACGTCGTGCGCCCCGGTGCGCGCTCGGTCGTCCGGCTGACCGTCGTCAAGTGGTCGGACGCCTCGCACATCGAGGACCAGGACCACTGGTGGCACGGCGGGATCACCCGCTCGGTGCTCCTCTACGCGACCGACCCGCTGCACCTGGCCGACGTGACCGTGCGCGCGTCGCGGGACGGGGACCTGCGGGTCGACTGCCGGGTGCGGGACGCGGGCGGGGCGCTGCCCGAGGGCTGGTACGTCAGCGGGGAGCTGGACGGGTCGGCGCTCACGCGGGACACGGAGTTCGACCGGCTCAACGCCGAGGACGAGCGGGTCTCCGCCTTCCTCGGCGAGGCACGGCTGCACACGCGCGTGCCCGAGGTGCGCGCCTGGACCGCCGAGACGCCCGAGCTGTACGGCCTGACGGTGCGCCTGCACCGCGCCGACGGCAGCGTGGCCGACACCTCCCGGCACCGGGTCGGCTTCCGGGACGTCGAGGTGGCCGGCCGGGACCTGCTGGTCAACGGGGAGCGGATCTTCGTCCGGGGCGTGAACCGGCACGACTTCCACCCGCTGACGGGGCGCACGGTGTCGTACGAGGACATGCGCGCGGACCTGGTCCTGCTGAAGCGTTTCGGCTTCAACGCGATCCGCACCGCGCACTATCCCAACGACCCCGGTCTGCTGGATCTCGCGGACGAACTCGGCTTCTACGTGGTCGACGAGGCGGACATCGAGTCCCACGACCACGCCCATGAGATCGCCGACGACCCGCGCTATCTGAACGCCTTCGTGGACCGGGTGTCGCGGATGGTGCTGCGGGACAAGAACCACCCGTCGGTGATCATCTGGTCGCTGGGCAACGAGTCGGACTACGGCGCGAACCACGACGCGGCCGCGGGCTGGCTGCGCCGGCACGACCCGACCCGGCCCCTGCAGTACGAGGGGGCCGCCAAGCGCGGCTGGGCGGATCCGGACGTCGCCTCCGACATCGCCTGCCCGATGTACGCGCCGCTGGAGGACTGCGTGGCGCACGCGCTGTCCGGGGAGCAGACCAAGCCGCTCATCCAGTGCGAGTACTCGCACGCGATGGGCAACAGCAACGGCACGCTGGCCGACCACTGGGCCGCCATCGAGGCCACCCCGGGCCTTCAGGGCGGGTTCATCTGGGAGTTCTGGGACCACGGCATCCTTCAGTCCGTGAACGACGGAAGACCGGTCGGTCGTGGGGGCGCCGGGCTCTACGACAACGGTGTCACCGCCCGGGGCCACCGCTGGGCGTACGGCGGCGACTTCGGCGAGAAGGACCACGACGGCGCGTTCGTCGCGGACGGCGTCGTCTTCCCCGACCGCACTCCGAAGCCCGTCATGTACGAGCACCGGGAGATCGCCGCGCCGGTACGGCTGGAGCTGTTCCGGCACGAGGGGCTGGTCGTCTCCAACCACCAGCACTTCCGGGGCCTGGAGTGGCTCGCGGGCGAGTGGGAGCTGGCGCTGGCGGACGGCCGTACGCTGAGGGCTCCGGCCGGACTCCCCGTGCTGCGGCCGGGCGAGACGGCCGTGGTGCCGCTGCCGATGGCGTTGCCCGACGACGGCGGCGAGGCGTGGCTGACGCTGCGCGTGACGACCGCCGAGGATCTGGCATGGGCGCCGCGGGGCACGGAGGTGTGCGCGCCGCAGGTGCGGCTGCGGGCGGCCGTCGTGGTCGAGGACCCGGTGGTCTCCGGCAGCGTCGAGGTCGACGCCGACGGGCTGCTCGTCCATCCGCTGCTGACCGCCGGGCCCACGCTGTCGCTGTGGCGGGCGCCCACCGACAACGACGAGCTCGGCGGAACGGCGTCGCGCCGGCGGGCGTGGGGGCTGGACGCGCTCGTGCGCACGGTGGTGTCGGTGCGGCGCGACGGCGACTCGGTGACCGTTCTCGCACAGTACGCGGGCACGACCGGCGTGGTCCGGCACCGGCAGGTCCTCACGCCCGTCGAGGGCGGCGTCCGGGTGGACGAACTGGCGGAACTTCCGGCGGAGTTCGAGGATGTGGCCCGGGTCGGGTCGGTCTTCGAGACGGTCGCCGGGTTCGACCGGCTGGAGTGGTTCGGGCAGGGCCCCTGGGAGTCCTACCCGGACCGGAGCGGGGGCGCGCCGGTGGGCCATCACTCCCTCCCCGTGGACGCGTTGTTCACCCCCTACCTGCGGCCCCAGGAGAGCGGCGGCCGGCACGGCGTGCGGCGCTTCACGCTCCGCGGACCGGACACCCCGGGGCTCGTGGTCACCCCGGACGAGCCTCGGCAGGTCTCCGTGACGCGGTACCGCGCCGAGGATCTGACCGCCGCCGCCCATCACGACCAACTGGTGCCGCGCGCGGGCTGCGTGGTGCACCTGGACGCCGCCCACCGGGGCCTCGGTACGGCCTCGTGCGGACCCGACACCTTCCCCTCCTACCTCGTCGCACCCGGCGTCCACCGCTGGAGCTGGACCCTGCGCACCCTGTGACCCCGCCGGCCCTGTCCCCTTCACATCCCCAAGGACCTTCCCCCGCTTCCCCTACGGAGCACATGTGTGTACGTCGCATGCCCACGGACCGGGCGAGGCCGCGCAGACCGGCGCCGGACGTCGTGGTTTCCTGCGGGCCGCCGCGCTGCTGGGCGCGGCGGCGACGGCCTCGGCCGCGCTGCCGGCCGCCGACGCCGAGGCGACGCCGTCCGCCTGGCGCCCCGACACCGACAGCCGCCGCTTCACGCTGGCCGTGATGCCCGACACCCAGTACCTCTTCGACGGTCCGAGCATCGACGGGGCGCCGGTCGAGGCGTCCCTGCGCTATCTGCTGGAGCACGGCCGGGAGGAGAACATCGTCTTCCTGTCCCACCTCGGCGACCTGACGCAGAACGGCGCTGCGGCCGAATTCGCCGCGATCGGCGCGGCGTTCGAGCCGCTGGACCGGCGCGGGGTCGGTTACAGCGTCCTGGCCGGCAACCACGACGTGCGGGCGTCGACGACCGACCAGCGGGGCACGACCCCGTACCTGGACGCGTTCGGCCCGCGGCGCTTCCGGGGGAAGTCCACCTTCGGCGGGGCCTCCCCCGACGGATACAACACCTTCCATCTGTTCCGGGCCGCCGGGCGCGAGTGGATGGTGCTGGCGCTGGACTGGCGGCTGTCGGACCGGGGGTACGCCTGGGCCGCCGATGTCCTGGCCCGGCATCCGAGGACGCCGGTCGTCCTGACGACCCACGAGCTGGTCGTCGGGGACGACTCCCTGTCGGCGTACGGAGAGCAGCTGTGGGACCGGCTGATCGAGGAACACGACCAGATCTTCCTCACCCTCAACGGGCACTACTGGCCGGCGGGCCGGGCAATACGCGTGAACGCGGCGGGACATGACGTCCACCTGCACCTGATGAACTATCAGAACCGTTACTACGGCGGAGCGGCGATGATCCGCCTGTACCGCTTCGACCTGGACCGAGACGTCATCGATGTGGAGACCGTCTCCCCGTGGATCCTGGGCCGGGCCGCGAAGGGGCTCAACGAGCTGGAGCGCCAGGAGAGCGAACTCACCGGCGCAGCAGACCGGTTCTCGGTCGGCATCGACTTCGCCGACCGCTTCTCCGGCTTCGACCCGGTACCGGCCCGGCCCGCGCGTCCGGCGTCGAAGATCGTCGTGCCCGGCACGGTCGCCTACTGGCGGTTCGACGGCCACGACGACGGTACGACCGTCTCCGGCACCGTCCGGGACCGTACGGGGAACGGAAACGACCTCGCCGTCGTCACGGTCGGCGGCGGCACACTGGGCTGGTCGACGGACCACCACCCCGACCAGCCCGGCCACGGCAGCCTGGAGTTCCGGGGCTTCAGATCCCCGCTGACGGGGGCGTACCTGCGCACGGTCGACGGCGCTCCGCTCAACACGGAGACGTTCGAGGACGGTTACACCATCGAGGCGTTCTACCGCCTCCCGGCCGACTGGGATCCGGCGCACCACGCCTGGTCGGGACTGGTCGGCCGGAGCGGAACGGGTGGCGCCGCGGGCAGGACCGGCGACGATCCCGACGAACCGCTCGCCACGCTGTCCCTGTCCGACGACCGCGAGCCGCAGTGGGCGACGCGTCCGCTGAACCAGGAGGGCATCGCCACCAACTGGGGACAGGAGACCCCGCTGGAGACCTGGTGGCACCTCGCCGCCGTCAACGACGGCGCGCACACCACGCTGTACGTCGAGGGCTGCCCGGTCGTGCGCAACCCGCGGGCGAAGGCCGTCGGCATCACCTCCGTCGGACTGCCGTGGCTGCTCGGCGGCTACGAGTACGCCGGACGCATCGACCAGATCCTGCACGGCCGCCTCGGCGACGTCCGGATCGTCTCCCGGGCACTGCCCGTCTCCTCCTTCATGAACCACTGACGCCCACGCAGAGGACCTGTACACGACCATGACCGAGCAGCAGCTTCCCGAGTGGGCCGACCCGTCCGTCTCCCCCGCGCACCTCGACGCCCAGGGCGTGTCCCGTCGCCGGCTTCTGTGCCGTGCGGGAATGTTCGGCGCCGCGTTCGCCCTCGGTTCCGGCGCGACGCCCGCGCTCGCCGCTCCGGGCCGCGGCACGGGCGGTGAGGACCCCCGCCTCGCCTACCTCGTGGGCGACCACCACGTGCACTCCGTCTACAGCCACGACGCCAAGTACACGTTCTCCCAGCAGGCCCGGGCCGCCGCCCGGTTCGGCCTGGACTGGATGGTGTTCAACGAGCACTCCAACTTCGGACACGCCCACCACGGCGCCGCGCTGGAGCACCAGGAGATCCTGAAGGCCCGTGCGGAGAACCCCCGCCGGCTGATCTTCCAGGGCCTGGAGTGGTACATCCCGGCGGCGGAGCACTGCACGGTGTTCGCCGCGCCCGGCCCCCACGAGGTCGACCTGCTCACACAGTTCGAGCTCGCCTACGACGGCAAGCTGCTCGGATACACCGAGGGATCCGCCGGCGCGGCCGACACGGCCCGCAACGAGGCCCATGCCGTCAAGGCCGTCAAGTGGCTGGCCGAGCAGCGCCGTTCGGGCTTTGTCGACGACGTCCTCGTTCTCGCGAACCATCCGCTGCGCCTCGGCATCGACTCCCCGCACGAGATGCGCGCCTGGCGCGACGCGGCGCCCGAGATCGTGATCGGCATGGAGGGCGCGCCCGGTGCCCAGGGCGCGGCGATCCCCGGCCTGCGCGGCCCCACGTCCGTCCGCGGCGAGTACGAGAACAAGCCGACGGCGCAGTCCTGGTCGGGCTACCCGGCGGACGCCTACCTCACGTTCGGCGGCTTCGACTGGGCGACCGCGACCGTCGGCGGCCTGTGGGACTCGATGCTGGCGGAGGGCCGGCTGTTCACGATCACCACCAACTCCGACAACCACCGGACCGTCTTCGACACCTGGAAGAACGGCGACTGGCCGGCCGGGCAGACCTTCGACGACACCGGCAGGCTGCCGGACCCGGTGAACACGGACACTCCGCAGCCGGGCAGCGACTTCTGGCCCGGCGAGTTCAGCCGCACCCACGTCGGCGTCACCCGCTACGGCTACCGCGCCGTGATGGCGGGCCTGCGCGCGGGCCGCGTCTGGCTCGACCACGGGCATCTGCTGGACGGACTCGACGTTCGGGTGAAGCGGGACCGCGACGCCGGCCGGGGCGTCACCCTCGGCGGACGGCTGCGGGTCCGCGAGGGCGAAAGGATCACGCTGTACGTGACGGTGACCACCGCCTCCCGGCCCAACCCACGGGGAATCCTGCCCCGGTTGGCGCACGTCGACGTGATCCGCGGCGCGGTGCGCGGCCCCGTCTCCGACCGCGACACCTGGAAGGCCCCCGACACCCGGGTCGTCCGCACGACGGACGTGAGCGGCCGTGCGGGGACGTACACCTTGCGCGTCCCGCTCACCGTGGGCGACGAGTCCTTCTACGTCCGCCTGCGCGGCAGCGACGGCAACCGCAACGGCACCGGATACCTCGGCGCGTCGGTCGACCCGCACGGCCCGGTCCCCCACGAGCCGGGCGACGGCGATCCGTGGGCGGACACGTGGTTCTACTCGAACCCGGTCTTCGTCGACGTCGTCCGCTGAGGACGCCCCGAAAGGGGCGCGGGGAACCGCGCGACCGGCCACGGCGGTCCCGCGGTTCCCCTCAACAGGAACTTCACCGCGCCAACGGCGGAGAGCCTCAGGCGTAGAAGCGCGACAGGCTCTGCAGCACCGCCGCCGGCTTGGCGGCGCCCTCGATCTCTATCGCCCCGTCGACGGTGATCTGCACCCCGCCCGGCACGTCCTCGACCTCGGTCAGCCTGCCGACCAGGCGGATGCGCGAGCCGACCTTCACCGGCGAGGGGAAACGCACCTTGTTCAGGCCGTAGTTGACCTTCGTGGTGACGCCCTGGACGTCCAGGAGTTCGGTGAAGAGGGGGATGAACAGGGAGAGCGTCAGGTAACCGTGGGCGATGGGGGCGCCGAAGGGGCCCTGCGCGGCCTTCTCCGGGTCCACATGGATCCACTGGTGGTCGCCGGTCGCGTCGGCGAACGTGTTGACGCGCTCCTGGGTGACCTCGATCCACTCGCTGGTGCCCAGGTCGCTGCCGGCCAGCTTCTTCAGCTCGTCGAGGCCGTTGACGGTGATGCTCATATGCCGTTCCTCACGTGGGAGTCGTACTCAGGAGTCGGTGCCGAACCGGGAGCGCACCCGGGCTTTCAGGAGCTTGCCCGAGGCGGTGCGGGGAAGTCCGTCCGCGACCACCACCGACTTGGGGATCTTGTATTTCGCGAGCCGTCCGGCCAGGGAGGCCAGCACCTCGTCGGGATCGAGGGTGGCGCCCTCGCGGGGTACGACCACCGCGCGCGGCACCTCGCCCCACTTGTCGTCCCGGACGCCGATGACGGCGGCCTCGACGATGTCGGGATGGCCGAGGAGGAGGTCCTCGATCTCGGCGGGGTAGATGTTCTCGCCACCGGAGATGATCATGTCCTTGATGCGGTCGACGATGTACACGTAACCGTCCTCGTCGACCTTCGCCGCGTCCCCGCTGCGGAACCAGCCGTCGGCGAAGGATGCGGAGGTCTCCTCGGGCAGCCCCCAGTAGCCGGGCATGACGTGCGGACCGCGGACGAGGACCTCGCCGGTCTCGCCGGTGTCGACCGGGGTGAGGTCGGGGCGCAGGACGCGCACGTCGCTGAAGAAGTGCGGGACTCCGGCCGAGCCCGCCTTGCTGATCGCGTGCTCGGCGTCCAGGAACAGCGTGCCGGGTGACGCCTCGGTCATGCCGTAGCCCTGCAGGAAGGTGAGGCCGCGTTCCTGGTAGGCGGCGATCAGCGGGGTGGGGACCGGGGAGCCGCCGCAGGTCAGGATGCGCAGCGACGAGAGGTCCGCGTCCGCCCAGCGCGGATGCCTGGCCACCTGGTCGAACATCGTCGGCACCCCGAACATGAAGGTGATCCGGTGCCGTTCGACCAGGTCGAGGGTGGCCTCCGGGTCGAAGGCCTCGACCAGGACACAGGTGCCGCCCTTGAGGAACACCGGGAGCGTCAGCATGTTCAGGCCCGCGGTGTGGAACAGCGGCGCGGAGACCAGGGCGCGCTCGTCGGCGATCAGGTCGGTGTCGACGATGACGTTGATCGCGTTCCAGGTGAGGTTGCCGTGCGTGAGCATGGCGCCCTTGGGACGGCCCGTCGTGCCCGAGGTGTACATGATGATGCAGGTGTCGTCGGCGCCGACGGGCTCGTCGATCGGCTCGTCGGCGGCCGACGCGAGCGCGTTCTCGTACTCGGCGCCGGCCTCGACGTACGTCCGTACGTCCGTGCTGCCCGGCAGTCCCGCGACCAGGCCCGCGTGCGCGGGGCCGTAGACGAGGGCCTTGGCGCCGGAGTCGGCGAGCTGGTAGGCGATCTCGGGGCCCGCGAGGCGGGTGTTGAGCGGAACGAAGACCGCGCCGAGCGTGCCGGCCGCGAACAGGGTCTCCAGGTAGGAGGGGTGGTTCGGGCCGAGGTAGGCGATGCGGTCGCCGCGGCGGACACCGCGGGCGCGCAGGGCGTGGGCCAGGCGCGTCACGCGTGCATACAGTGTGCGGTAGTCCGTCGACCGATCACCGTGGACCAGGGCGGTGCGGTGCGGGGTCTTGCGGGCCCGGCGTGCGGGCCACGACCCCAGTCCCTCGTTGCGCATCTCTGACGCCCCTTACGGTGTGGTCAGCCCGAGCAGACGGGCGGCGTTCTCTTTGAGGATCTTCGGCTTCACCTCGTCCTTGATCGTCAGCTTGTCGAAGTCGGCGAGCCAGCGGTCGGGCGTGAGGACGGGGAAGTCGGAGCCGAAGAGCACCTTGTCCTTCAGCAGCGTGTTGGCGTACTGGACGAGCTGCGGCGGGAAGTACTTCGGCGACCAGCCGGACAGGTCGATGTGCACGCCCGGCTTGTGCGTGGCGACGGCCAGCGCCTCGTCCTGCCAGGGGAAGGACGGATGCGCCAGGATGATCTTGAGGTGCGGGAAGTCGGCGGCCACGTCGTCCACGTGCAGCGGGTTGCTGTACTTCAGGCGGATCCCGCCGCCGCCCGGCACGCCCGCGCCGATGCCCGTCTGGCCCGTGTGGAAGAGGGCGATGGTGCCGGTCTCCTCGATGACCTCGTAGAGGCCGTAGGCCACCGAGCGGTCGTTGGGGAAGAAGCCCTGGATGCTGGGGTGGAACTTGAAGCCCTTCACCCCGTACTCCTCGACCAGGCGGCGGGCCTGCCGCACGCCCGCCCTCCCCCGGAAGGGGTCGATGGAGGCGAAGGGGATGAGGACGTCCGCGTTGGCGGCGGCGGCCTCGGCGACCTCCTCGTTGGGGACGGGGGCCGTGCCGGTCGCGGACTCCGCGTCCACCGTGAAGATCACGGCGGCCATCTTCCGCTCGCGGTAGTAGGCGGCCGTCTCCTCCAGGGTCGGCTTCCGCTTGCCCTCCACCTTGAAGTAGGCCGAGGACGCGTCGTGCAGGTCGTCGTCGAGCGAGGAGTGTCCCTTGGAGGACACCTCCGCGTGGGTGTGGACGTCGATCGCGACGAGTTCTGCGACATCGGGGGTCGCCATGGTCAGGCCTCCGGGAAGGTGGGCGCCGGGATGCCGACGGTCTGCAGCTCGGCACCGACCGAGGTGGGGAAGGCGTCGGCCAGGCTCGCGGGGGTCCAGCCGCCGTCGGCGTACGCCGCCCTGATCTCCTGCGGATGCGACCAGAGTGCCACCTTGTCGCCGCCGATGCCGATGGCCTGCCCGGTGATGCCCCGGGCGGCCTCGGAGGCGAGGAAGGGCACGAGCGCGGCGCAGTCCTCGGGAGTGCCGAAGCCCTCGCCCTTGCGCAGGAAGTCCGGCAGCGGCTCGCCGTTCCTCATGGCCTCGATGTACGGCGCGAAGGCGGGGATCGTCTCGGTCATGGCGGTGGCGGCGACCGGCACGATCGCGTTGACGGTGATGTTCGCGCGGCCCAGCTCCATCGACCAGGTGCGGGCGAACGCGGCGATGCCGGCCTTGGCGGCGGCGTAGTTCGTCTGGCCGAAGTTGCCGCGCTGGCCCGCCGGGGAGCCCACCAGGATCAGCGTGCCGCCCTCGCCCTGCTCGCGCATCCGGACGGCGGCGGCGCGGGCGCAGGTGAAGGTGCCCTTGAGGTGGGTGGTGATCACCGCGTCGAAGTCGTCGTCGGTCATCTTCCACAGCACCTTGTCGCGCAGGATGCCCGCGTTGGTGACGAGGATGTCGAGCCGTCCGAACTCCTCCACGGCCCGGCCCACCAGCCGCTCGGCCGCCTCGGCCGTACCGACCGGGACCACCTCGGCGACAGCGGTGCCACCGGCGTCGGCGAGGGACTTCACGGCCTGCTCGGCGACCTCCTCGTCCACGTCGTTGACGACCACGGACGCACCGTGGGCGGCCAGGGCGTGCGCGTAGGCGAGACCGAGGCCCCGGCCGCTGCCGGTGACGACGGCGACCTTGCCGGTCAGATCGATGCTGGTCACGAGCGAGTCCCTTCAGGAAGAACCATGACCACGAGAGGTCACAGGGAGCTGCGCCCACCGGGGCGCAGCGAGTGCGGCTGCGAGATCGAAGCTAAGAGCAATAATTGTTGTCGTCAATAGTTGTTGTCCACCTGTGGGTGAGTCATGCTGGAATCTGCAGGACGCACCGCCCCCGGGAGGGGGCCGAGACCAGGGAGCCCGCCATCGCCCGCCAGGACAACGCAGTGAACGCCGCCACCCCGATCGACGGGGACGAGCCGTGGATGCGCGGACTGCACGCGGACACGGGCTATCTGCTCTACCGGCTGGGGCTGCGCTCGGGTCAGTTGTTCAACACGTTCCTCCAGGAGTCGGGGCTGCGCCTGCGCCACTACGCGGTGCTGCGCTTCCTCGCCACCTCCGAGGGCGCGCTCCAGCGCGAGCTGAGCACCCGGCTGGGGTACGACCCGAGCGCGATCGTCGGCCTCGTCGACGATCTGGAGAAACTGGGCTTCGCCGAGCGCCGGCCCGCCCCGGACGACCGGCGCAGCCGGATCGTCGTCCTCACCGGGGACGGCCGCGCCTTCCTGCGCGGCACCGACGAGGCGGGGCTGCGCGTGACGAACGACCTGCTCGGCCCGCTCGGCCCCGCCGAACGCGAGACGCTGCACACGCTGCTGCTGCGGATCGCCGGGGACGGGCTCGCCTGATGCCATGGGGACGACCGAAGGGGACCGGGACCGTCCTGCCCCGACCTCCCGTTCCGCACCCGACCGGCTGCTCGCGGTGCTCGCCGCGTTCGACCACGCCCATCCGGCGCTGTCGCTGACCGACATCAGCCGGCGGGCCGGGCTGACCCTCACCACCGCGCACCGGCTCGTGGGCGCGCTGACCGAGTGGGGCGCGCTGGAGCGGGACGCGTCCGGCCTCTACCACGTGGGGCTGCGGCTGTGGGAGGTCGCCGCGCTCGCGCCGCGCGGCCTGGCGCTGCGCCAGGTGGCCCTGCCGTACCTGGAGGACCTGTACGAAGCCACGCACGAAAACGTGCAGTTGGCGGTGCGGGACGGGTCGGAGGTCGTCTACACCGAGTGGATCTCGGGCCGTTCGGCGGTCGGCGTGCACATCCGGGTGGGCGCCCGCTGGCCGTTGCACGTCACCGGGGTCGGACTCGTCCTGCTGGCCCACGGCGGCTCCGAGTTCCAAGAGGTGTACTGCGCGGGGCCGTTGGCGTCCCTCACGGACCACACCATCACCGATCCGGCGCGCTTGCGCCGGGTGCTGGCCGAAGTACGGCGGGCGGGTGTGGCGGTGAGCAGCCGCCAGGTGACCGACGACGCCCTGTCGGTGGCGGCGCCGGTGCGCGGACCGGGCGGGGCGGTGGTCGCCGCCGTGTCCGTGGTCGTCCCGCACGCCGACGCACAGGTGCCGGTCCTGGCGCCTGCCGTACGGGTCGCGGCGCGCGGGATCTCCCGGGCGCTCGGGTGGCAGCCGGACGGACCGCGGGACTGAGCACCCGGCTCCAGGGGCGCCGGCGCGTGACGCCGCGCGGTCTGCCAGGGGGTGGTGTTTCGACAGTCCTGTGCGGTGCCCGGGGTGTCCGGCGCGTGCTGTCGGCAGGCCGGAGGAAAGCCCACGTACTGGGCGTACGTGGGCTTTCGGCCGGTGCGGCGGTGGGGGTACCTCCCGCTCGGGCGAAGCCGAGAGCGGGGGAGCGTGCCGGGCGCCGCGGGTGCTGCGCGGGACTTGCGGAACACCCCCCTAGTCGCCGAGCTCCTCGAAGAGGGTCAGCTGCAGGGCGCCCGGCGCCCGCAGCCGGGAGTTCAGGGAGTTCCACGGGGTGCGGGTCGGCTGCGCGACCACCTCCGCCCCGGCGGCGGCGAGCCGGGCGGTGGAGTCGTCGACCCGGAAGGCGACCCGGACGTGTCCGGCCACCCGGCGTCCGACCTCGACGTCGTCTATGAACGCGGCGTGGTCGGGGTCGGTCAGCTCCAGGGTGGCGCGGCCCGCGTCGAGGATGGTGACGTGTCCGCCGGGCGAGGAGAACGCGGCCTGCTCCGGCAGGCCCAGAACGTCCCGGTAGAAGCGCAGGGCCTCCTCGTAGTCGTCGGCGGTCACCACCAGACGGAGTTCACGGACGGCGGGGGCGTCGGACGCGTCGGACATGCGGGGCTCCTCGGGGGTCGCGGGTGCGATGGTTCCGGTTCCTGGCTCGGACGTTGCCTGCGCCTCTTGCCGCTGGTGATCAACTACGCGCCCGCCTCCTTTGTTTCCCTCGCCGGCTCCCCCGCCCCAGCTCCTCCTCACGGAAATCTCAGGTTGCGGCATGGATATTCAAAGGATCAACCAATGTGAGGGGCGCAGGATGCACGCGCAAAGGTGGACAACCCAGGAAGGCGTGCCGTGGGCGTCTCGCACATGTCGAACCGGTCCGAGCAGGAGCGGGGGTGGTCCCGGCGCGGGATCCTGGCCGCGCTGGGGGCCGCCCCGGCGGTCGCGCTGACCGGGTGCAGCCCCGGGTCGGCGGACGCCTCGGAGGGCTCGGGCACCCAGGCGGCCGCCTCCACGAAGGCCTCGGAGGCCGCCAGGCGGCCGGTGATCTCGGTCACCCCCGCCGACGGCACGAAGAAGGCGCCGTTCAGCAGTCCCGTCGTGGTGACGGTGACCGACGGCACCCTCGCGTCGGTGAAGGTGACGGGCAACGACGGCTCCGCGCTGGAGGGTGCCCTGAACGACGCGAGGACCACGTGGACGTCGTCGAGGAACCCGTACTCGGGCACCAGGTACACGGTCACCGCGCGGGCGGAGGGGGCCGACGCCCGGACGGCCACGTTCACGACCAGGTCGCCCGGGGAGACCTTCGTCGGCTACTTCACCCCCGAGGCGCACTCGACCTCCGGCGTCGGCATGCCCGTGTCGATCAACTTCACGCACGCCGTGTCGGACAAGGCCGCCGTGCAGAAGGCGATCACGGTGACCGCCGAGCCGGCGGTGGAGGTCGTGGGCCACTGGTTCAGCGACACCCGGCTGGACTTCCGGCCGGAGACGTACTGGGCGGCCGGCACGAAGATCACCCTCGGTCTGCGGTTGAAGGACGTCGAAGGACAGGATGGTGTCTACGGTATGCAGTCCAAGGACGTCACCTTCCACATCGGCCGTGAGCAGATCAGCACCGTCGACCTGTCCGCCAAGCAGATGGTGGTGAAGCGGGACGGCGCGACGTACGCCACCTATCCCGTGTCCGGCGGCGACTCCGAGCACACCACCTGGGCCGGGATCATGGTGATCAGCGAGCGGTTCAAGGAGACCCGGATGGAGTCCTCCACGGTCGGGCTCGGCGACGAGTACGACATCTCCGACGTGCCGCACGCCCAGCGCCTGACCACCTCCGGCACCTTCGTCCACGGCAACTACTGGGCCTCGACGTCCGTGTTCGGCAGCCAGAACACCAGCCACGGCTGCATCGGCCTGCACGACACCAAGGGCGCGAACGACAGCTCGGTCGCCGGCTACAGGTTCTACGAGAGCTCCATGCTCGGCGACGTGGTGGTCGTGAAGAACTCGGGCGAGCGGACCGTCGACCCGGCCAACGGCCTCAACGGCTGGAACATGTCATGGGCGGACTGGAAGGCCGGCAGCGCGGTTTAGCCCGTTTGCGCGGTTCACGCCATGAACTTCCTTGCGGCGAAAGGACTTTCCTCGCTTTAAGTCTTGACGACTCTCGGCACGGAGAGCACATTGGGCCCACTTTGAGAGCGCTCTCACAGTCACCCGCACCCCACCCTTCCGTACCCGAGAGGTCCCCCATGCGTGCACCCTCCGGCATGTCGAGACGGCGACGCGCTCTCGTCGCCGTCCTCGGCACCCTCGGCCTGGCGGCCGCCGCGGCGACGGCCGTCACCCTGCCCGCGAACGCCTCCGCGCCCACGCCCCCCTCGGGCTGGACGCAGGTGTTCCTCGACGACTTCAACGGCGCCGCCGGAACCGGCGTCAACACCGCCAACTGGCAGTACAGCACCGGTACTTCGTATCCCGGAGGCCCCGCCAACTGGGGCACCGGCGAGGTCGAGACGATGACCAGCAGCACCAGCAACGTCTCGCTCGACGGCAACGGCAATCTGCGCATCACCCCGCTGCGCGACGCCGCCGGCAACTGGACCTCGGGCCGCATCGAGACCGTCCGCACCGACTTCCAGCCCCCGTCCGGCGGCAAGCTGCGGGTGGAGGCCCGGCTGCAGATGCCGAACGTCACCGGCACCGCCGCCGAGGGCTACTGGCCGGCGTTCTGGACGCTGGGCGCCCCGTACCGGGGCAACTACCAGAACTGGCCGGGCGTCGGCGAACTGGACATCATGGAGAACGTCCAGGGCCTGAACAAGGTCTGGGCCACCATGCACTGCGGCACCAACCCGGGCGGCCCGTGCAACGAGACCACCGGCATCGGCAACTCCGTCGCCTGCCCCAACACCACCTGCCAGTCCGGCTTCCACACCTACGCCATGGAGTGGGACCGCTCGGTCAGCCCCGAGGCGATCCGCTTCTCCGTCGACGGCGTCACCTACCACACCGTGACGGCCGGTCAGGTCGACGCGACCACCTGGGCCAACGCCACCAACCACGGCTACTTCGTCATCCTGAACGTGGCGATGGGCGGGGCGTTCCCCGACGCGTTCGGCGGCGGCCTCGACAGCGCCACCGAGCCGGGCCACCCGATGGTCGTCGACTATGTGCAGGTGCTCCAGGCCGCGGGCGGTGGGAGCGGTACCACGACCCCGCCGTCCGGCAGCCGTGACGCCTACTCCACGATCCAGGCCGAGTCGTACGACAGCCAGTCCGGCGTCGCGACCGAGACCACGACCGACACCGGCGGCGGCCAGGACATCGGCTACCTCGCCAACGGCGACTGGGCGCTGTACAAGGGCGTCACCTTCGGTTCGACGGCCGCGGCCCAGTTCAGCGCACGGGTCGCCAGCGGTGCGGCCTCCGGGGTCAGCGGTCTGGTCGAGGTGCGCCTGGACAGCCGTACGAGCACGCCCGTCGGCAGTTTCGCGGTGGCCAACACGGGCGGCTGGCAGACATGGAAGACGGTTCCGGCGAACATCAGCTCCGTCACCGGGACACACGACGTGTATCTCACCTTCACCAGCGGGCAGCCGGCGGACTTCGTCAACGTCAACTGGTTCACGTTCGGTCACTGACCGGGGCCGGGCCGGTGCCGGGGTCCGGCCCTCACAAGGGCCGTGCCCCGGCATTGAACTGACGAAGCGTCACCAGGGCAGCGCGTGCCCGTCGCGGAAGAAGCCGCCTGTAGGGCCGTCGTCGGGCAGCGTCGCGGCCCACACGATCCCGGCGGCGCCCTCGGCGACGGGCCGGCCGCCCGGGCCGCCCATGTCGGTGGCGACCCAGCCCGGACAGACCGAGTTGACCAGCACGCCGTCGGCGCCCAGTTCGCCCGCGAGCATCCGGGTGAGCGCGTTGAGCGCGGCCTTGGACACCGAGTAGGCGGGCGTCCCGCCGGTCATCCCGGCCAGCGAGCCGCCCTCGCTGGAGACGTTCACGACACGCGGCCGACCGCTCGCCCGCAGCAGCGGCAGCACGGCCTGGACGAGCCGCCACGGCCCGTACAGATTGGTCTCCATGGCCTCGCGTACGACGTCCAGGTCGGCGTCGGCGGCCCGCTGCCAGGTGTCGTAGGCGATCGCCGCGTTGTTCACCAGGACGTCGAGCCCGCCGAACCGCTCCCGCAGGACCCCGGCCGCCGCCTCCGCGTCCACCGCGCTGGTCACGTCCAGCCGCAGCGGATGCGCACCGGCGCCGAGCCGGGCCGCGGCCTCGGCGGCGGCCCGCTCGGACCGGGCGGTGACCAGGACCGTCCAGCCCAGGCCGAGGAACTGGCGCGAGACCTCGTGTCCGATTCCCCGGTTCGCCCCCGTCACCAGTGCGATCACCGCCGCTCCCCTTCGCCGCCCCGACTCGTGCCGGGCCCAACCTTTCCAGAGGGGAGACCCGATCAGCCCGATCCCGTGTCGGACACGGCCGTGAAGGCGCCGTCCGTGAGCACGGGCACGGCGGAGCAGACGTCCAGCTCGGTCGCGACCGCGACGTCGTCGGGGAAACCTCCCCGGACCAGTTCGAGTCCCGAGGAGCAGCGGGCCACGGTGTCCGCCACGTCCGGGGTCCCGGTGAAGGCGGCCCGTGCGGCGGCTGCCTCGGACGACAGGGGGCCGGCCCCCTGCCCGCGCAGCTCGGCGATGATCGCGCCGGCCCCCAGCAGGTCCTCCAGCGCGGGTCTCAGGCTGCCGTCCGGCCAGCGCTCGCCGGCCGCGACGACACCGACGGGGCGGTGCTCGGTTCCGTACCCCTGGGCGGCGAGCAGGCGTCCCACGGCCGTCGCGTTGCGCAGACAGCCCGCGAACACGGTCGCGTCGCCGGCCGCGGCGGCTATGGCCGAGCCATTGGGCGACGGCAGGACCAGCCGGGGGGTGAGAGGGGCGGTGCGGAGGGCGGCGGGCGAGAGCGACCAGGGCGCGTCCGGTGTCATCTCCCTCCGCCCCACCGCGAGTTCGGCCTTTCTCTCGCAGGCGAACGCGCGTGCCGTCCCGTCGCGCCAGGCGTAGGGGAAGACCCGGGTTCCGCGCTCCGCGGCGACGGTCACCGAGGTGGTGAAGGAGAGAACGTCGACCACGACGAGGCACGCGACCTCCGCGGCGAGCCGCCGGGCGCCGACGGGACCCCACTCGAACCGCACCCCGTGCCCCTGCTGCAGGAACCAGTCAGTCATGAGAGGCGAGTCTCGACGCAAACCCCCGCGAGCCTCAACCCCGCCGGTCGGCCGTCAACTGTCTACAGTCGCCCGCCGACCGACGCCCGGCGACCGGCGACGGGCGACCGGCGACCGGGGATCGGCGACGGGCGACCGGCGACCGGGGATCGGCGACGGGCGACCGGCGACCGGCGACCGGCGACCAGCACCCAGTCCACCGCCGACCCCGACCCCGACCGCGACCGCGACCGCGACCGCGACAGCGACCGCGACCGCCGACCCTCCCCTCACCGCAACTCCGCCCGGAACCCCACCGGCGTCTGCCCCGTGTGCAGCTGGAAGAACTTCGAGAAGTTCGCCGGATCGGGAAAGCCCACCGCCGCGCCGACGCGCCCGATCGGCAGGTCCGTGTGGGCCAGCAGCCGCTTCGCCTCCAGGACCACCCGTTTGTCGATGAAGCCCTTGGGCGTCTCGCCGGTGGCGGCGCGGACCGCCCGTACCAGGGTGCGGCGGGAGTAACCGAGGGCGTCGGCGTAGGCGCTGACGCTGTGGTTGGTCGCGAAGTCCCGCTCCACGGCGTCCCGGAAGAGGGTGAACGTCGACTCGGTGCGCCGCCCGGCCTCCGCCGAACTCGCCGCGAGGTGCGCGAGCCGCAGCAGGAACGCGGACAGGGAGTGCCGCAGCACCGCCGTGTGCAGACTCAGCGGGAGGGTCGCGTGGTCCTCGTACTCCTGGCGCAGACAGGTCAGGGCCGCGCGCAGTCCCGCGAGCCGGGCCGGGTCGGGGCGCAGCAGGGGCGGCAGGTCGTAGCGGTACAGGCCGGTGGCCTCGACCGTGGCGCGGGGCAGGAAGCCGGGTTGCATGGTGAGAACGGTTCCGCGGTACTCGCTCGACTTCGAGAAGCGGTGGACCTGCCCCGGGCGGATCCACAGCAGGTCGCCGGCCGTCGCCTCGTACTCCGCGAAGTCGATCATGTGGTGGACGGGGCCGTCGTCGAACAGCATCACCACGTGGAAGTCGATGCGGTGGACGCGGTCCAACGGCGCGCCCTCGGCGCTCCAGGTGCGGCCGGGGCCCATGGGGCCGACCTGCATGCCGACGCCGCCGACGCTCCGCTCGACCGGGAAGGGGAAGGTTCTGATGCCGTCGCCGACGGTCTCGTATCGGGGGTTTCTGTCCGCCATGTCGTTCTCGCGCCGTTCCGCTGCCGCCGTCCGTGTCCCACTTTCACCACAGGCTGACACAGACAGACCTTCCCCCGTAAAAGTCAGACTTTTACTTTTGAACGCGTCAGAGCGCGTCTCCCCCTCCCATCGAGGACTTCTTGAAGATGAGCACGCAGATACCGAGCAGCTTCGAGTGGACCGAACTCGACCGGCGTGCCGTCGACACCGCACGCCTCCTGGCGGCGGATGCCGTAGAGCGGGTGGGCAACGGCCACCCCGGCACCGCGATGAGCCTGGCCCCGGTGGCGTACACGATCTTTCAGAAGCTGATGCGTCATGATCCGGCCGACCCGGAGTGGACCGGCCGTGACCGCTTCGTCCTCTCCCCGGGCCACACCTCGCTGACCCTCTACACCCAGCTCTTCCTCTCCGGCTACGAGCTGGACCTGGAGGACCTGAAGGCTTTCCGGACCCACGGTTCGAAGACGCCCGGGCACCCCGAGTACGGGCACACCGCCGGCGTCGAGACGACCACCGGGCCGCTCGGCCAGGGTGTCGCCAACGCCGTCGGCATGGCGATGGCCGCCCGGTACGAGCGCGGCCTGTTCGATCCGGACGCCCCGCGGGGCGAGTCCCCGTTCGACCACACGATCTGGGCGATCGTCTCCGACGGCGACCTGCAGGAGGGCGTCTCGGCCGAGGCCTCCTCGCTGGCCGGCCACCAAAGGCTCGGCAACCTGGTCTTCCTCTACGACGACAACCACATCTCCATCGAGGGCGACACCGCGACCGCGTTCTCCGAGGACGTGCTGAAGCGGTACGAGGCGTACGGCTGGCACGTGCAGCGCGTCGAGCCCGCCGGGAACGGCGACGTCGACGTGCCCGCCCTGTACGCGGCCCTGAAGGCGGCGCGGGCCGAGACCGGCCGCCCGTCGATCGTCGCGCTGCGCACGATCATCGCCTGGCCCGCCCCGAACGCGCGGAACACCGAGGCCTCGCACGGCTCCGCACTCGGCGCGAAGGAGGTCGCCGCCACCAAGCGGGTGCTCGGCTTCGACCCCGAGCGCTCCTTCCAGGTCGACGCCGACGTCCTCGCCCACACCCGCGCCGCCCTGGACCGGGGCGCCGAGGCCCACGCCGGCTGGGACAAGCAGCTCGACGCATGGCGAGGCGCCCACCCGGAGCGGGCGGAGCTGTTCGACCGGGTCGTCGCCGGTCAGCTCCCGCGGGGCTGGGAGGACGCGCTGCCGGTGTTCGAGCCCGGCAGGTCCGTCGCCACCCGCGCCGCCTCCGGCAAGGTGCTCCAGGCGCTGGGCGCGGTCGTCCCCGAGCTGTGGGGCGGCTCCGCCGACCTGGCCGGCTCCAACAACACCACCATCGAAGGGGCCTCCTCCTTCCTCCCCGAGGGCAACCCGCTGCCCGAGGCCGACCCGTACGGCCGTACCGTGCACTTCGGCATCCGCGAGTTCTCGATGGCCGCGGAGATGAACGGCATCGCCCTGCACGGCAACACCCGTGTCTACGGCGGCACGTTCCTGGTGTTCTCCGACTACATGCGCAACGCGGTGCGCATGTCGGCGCTGATGCAGCTGCCGGTCACCTACGTGTGGACGCACGACTCCATCGGTCTCGGCGAGGACGGCCCCACCCACCAGCCCGTCGAGCACCTCGCGTCGCTGCGGGCCGTCCCGGGCCTGAACGTGGTCCGCCCGGCCGACGCCAACGAGACCGCGATCGCCTGGGCCGAGATCCTCGAGCGGCACGCCACCCGCCCCGGCCCGCACGGTCTGGTCCTCACCCGCCAGGGCGTGCCGACGTACGCACCCAACCCCGATGCGGCCAAGGGCGGTTACGTCCTCCAGGACTCCTCGTCCGAGGTTCCGGACGTGATCCTCGTCGCCACGGGCTCCGAGGTGCGGCTCGCCCTCGGCGCGCGGGAACTCCTGGAGGCCGAGGGGATCGGGACGCGGGTGGTGTCGATGCCGTCCGTGGAGTGGTTCGAGGAGCAGCAGCGCGCCTACCGCGACAGCGTCCTGCCGCCGGCGGTGAAGGCGCGGGTCGCGGTCGAGGCCGGCATCGGTCTGACCTGGTACCGGTTCGTGGGGGACGCGGGTCGCGTCGTCTCCCTCGAGCACTTCGGCGCCTCCGCCGACGCGGACACCCTGTTCACCGCGTACGGCTTCACCCCCGACAACGTCGCCGCCGCGGCCCGGGAATCCCTTGCCGCCGCGCGCGGTTGATCCGAACGCCAGAAAGAAGACGATCACAGTGACCGAAGCAACCGCCTCCGCGGGAGCCCTGCAGCGCCTGTCCGACGAGGGCGTCTCCATCTGGCTGGACGACCTGTCGCGCAAGCGGATCCAGTCCGGCAACCTCGCCGAACTCGTCGCCACGAAGCACGTCGTGGGCGTCACCACGAACCCGTCCATCTTCCAGGCCGCCATCGGCTCCGGCGAGGGCTACGAGGACCAGCTCGCCGATCTGGCGGTGCGCGGCGTGACGGTCGACGAGGCCGTCCGGATGATGACGACCGCCGACGTGCGGGCCGCAGCCGATGTCCTGCATTCCGTGTTCACCGCATCGGGCGGCCGCGACGGCCGGGTGTCCATCGAGGTCGACCCCCGCCTCGCCCACGACACGGCGGCCACCGTCGCCGAGGCCAAGCAGCTCGCCTGGCTCGTCGACCGCCCCAACGTCATGATCAAGATCCCGGCGACCAAGGCCGGTCTCCCGGCGATCACCGAGGTCATCGGCCTGGGCATCAGCGTCAACGTCACGCTGATCTTCTCGCTGGAGCGCTACCGCGAGGTCATGGACGCCTACCTGGCCGGCCTGGAGAAGGCCCGCGCCAGGGGCCTCGACCTCTCGCTGATCCACTCCGTGGCCTCCTTCTTCGTCTCCCGCGTCGACGCCGAGATCGACAAGCGGCTCACGGTGCTCGGCACGGACGAGGCCCTGGCGCTGAAGGGCCGGGCCGCGCTGGCCAACGCGCGGCTGGCCTACGAGGCGTACGAGGAGGTCTTCGCCGGTGACCGCTGGACCGCGCTGGCCGGGGCGAAGGCGAACGAGCAGCGTCCGCTGTGGGCGTCCACCGGTGTGAAGGATCCCGCATACAAGGACACGCTGTACGTGGACGATCTGGTGGCGCCGGGCACCGTCAACACCATGCCCGAGGCCACCTTGAACGCCACCGCCGACCACGGTGCCGTCACCGGCGACACGGTGACCGGCGGCTACGCACAGGCCCGCGCCGACCTGGCCGCCGTAGCGGCACTCGGCATCTCGTACGACGAGGTGGTCACCCGGTTGGAGGACGAGGGTGTCGCCAAGTTCGAGACGGCGTGGGAGGACTTGCTGAACACGGTCACGAAGTCGCTGCTGAGCAAGGGAGCTGACGCGGAATGAGCACCACCCCTGTGTGGGACAACCCCCTCCGGGATCCCCGCGACCGGCGTCTGCCCCGGATCGCCGGGCCGTCCGGACTCGTCATCTTCGGTGTGACGGGCGACCTGTCCCGCAAGAAGCTGATGCCGGCCGTCTACGACCTCGCCAACCGCGGGCTGCTGCCGCCGGGCTTCTCGCTCGTCGGCTTCGCCCGCCGGGACTGGGAGGACCAGGACTTCGCGCAGGTCGTCCACGACGCGGTGCGCGAGCACGCGCGCACCCCGTTCCGTGAGGAGGTCTGGCAGCAGCTCGCCGAGGGGATGCGGTTCATCCCCGGCGACTTCGACGACGACACGGCGTTCAAGCAGCTCAAGGCAGCCGTCGACGAGCTGGACAGCTCCCGCGGCACCGGCGGCAACTTCGCCTTCTACCTCTCCGTGCCGCCGAAGTTCTTCCCGAAGGTCGTCGAGCAGCTGAAGAAGCACGGGCTGGCGAAGGCGCCCAAGGGTTCCTGGCGGCGGGCGGTCATCGAGAAGCCGTTCGGACACGACCTGGCGAGCGCGCAGGAGCTGAACGCGGTCGTGCACGACGTGTTCGAGCCGGACCAGGTCTTCCGCATCGACCACTACCTGGGCAAGGAGACCGTCCAGAACATCCTGGCGCTGCGGTTCGCCAACACGATGTTCGAGCCGATCTGGAACCGGTCCTTCGTGGACCATGTGCAGATCACCATGGCCGAGGACATCGGCATCGGCGGCCGGGCCGGCTACTACGACGGCATCGGCTCGGCCCGTGACGTCATCCAGAACCATCTGCTGCAGCTGATGGCGCTGACGGCCATGGAGGAGCCCGCCGCCTTCGACGCGGCGTCGCTGCTCACCGAGAAGCTCAAGGTGCTGAAGGCGGTGAAGCTGCCGGAGGACCTGGGCAGGCACACGGTGCGGGCGCAGTACGCGGGTGCCTGGCAGGGCGGTGCCAAGGTGCGCGGCTACCTGGAGGAGGACGGCATCGACCCGGCGTCCACCACGGACACGTTCGCCGCGGTGAAGCTGAACGTCGACAACCGGCGCTGGGCGGGCGTCCCCTTCTACCTGCGCACCGGCAAGCGGCTCGGCCGGCGGGTCACCGAGATCGCGGTGGTGTTCCAGCGGGCGCCCCACTCCCCCTTCGACTCCAGCGCCACCGAGGAGCTCGGGCAGAACGCGATCGTCATCCGCGTCCAGCCGGACGAGGGCATCACGGTCCGGTTCGGCTCGAAGGTGCCCGGCACCTCGATGGAGATCCGGGACGTCACGATGGACTTCGCCTACGGCGAGTCCTTCACCGAGTCCAGCCCCGAGGCGTACGAGCGTCTCATCCTGGACGTGCTGCTCGGCGACGCCAACCTTTTCCCGCGCCACCAGGAAGTGGAAGAGTCCTGGAAGATCCTCGACCCGATCGAGGGGTACTGGGCGACACACGGCAGGCCCGCGCAGTACCCCTCGGGCAGCTGGGGTCCGAAGGAAGCCGACGAGATGCTCGCACGAGACGGACGGAGCTGGCGCAGGCCATGAAGATCGACCTGACCGACACCACGGCAAGCAAGATCAACAAGGCGCTGGTGCAGGGTCGCCGCGCCATCGGCACACCCGCGGTGGGCATGGTCCTGACGATGGTCATCGTCACGGACGAGGAGAACGCCTACGACTCGATCAAGGCGGCCGAGGAGGCCTCGCACGAGCACCCCTCGCGCACCCTGGTCGTCATCAAGCGGCACGCCCGCACCCCCCGTGAGCGCACCCACTCGCGGCTGGACGCCGAGGTGCGCGTCGGCTCCGAGGCCGGCACCGGCGAGACGGTCATCCTGCGGACCTACGGCGAGGTGTCCGACCACGCCGACTCCGTCGTCCTGCCGCTGCTGCTGCCGGACGCGCCGGTCGTCGTGTGGTGGCCGGTGGACGCGCCGGAGAACCCGTCCAAGGACCCGCTGGGCGCGCTCGCGCAGCGCCGGATCACCGACCTCTACGCGGTGGAGAACCCGCTGCGGACGCTGGAGACCCGGGAGCGCTCCTACGCCCCCGGTGACACGGACCTGGCCTGGACCCGGCTGACACCGTGGCGTTCGATGCTGGCGGCGGCCCTGGACCAGGCCCGGGTGCCGATCGTGTCGGGGGCGGTGGAGGCCGAGGCCGACAACCCGGCCGCCGAGCTGCTGGCGCGCTGGCTGGAGGCGCGGCTGAACGTCCGTATCGACCGTGTGGTCACCGCGGGCCCGGTCGTCACGGCCGTGCGCCTGGGCACCGCGAGCGGTGAGATCGTCATCGACCGTCCTGAGGGGCCCCTCGCCACGCTCACCCTGCCGGACCAGCCCTCGCGCACCCTCGCGCTGAAGGTCCGCACCACCTCCGAACTCATCGCCGAGGAGCTCAGGCGCCTCGACGCGGACGAGATGTACGCCGTCGCCCTGCGGGGCGAGGCGACCAAGGAGACCCCTTCCCATGTCTGACGCACCTCGGCTCACCCGGCGGCCCGAGTGGACCGCGCTGGAGGACCACCGCGCCGGGTGGCACGCGCATCTGCGGGAGCTGTTCGCGGCGGACCCCGGGCGCGCGGAGCGGTACGTGGTGCGGGTCGGTGACCTGCGCGTCGACTACTCCAAGAACCTGGTCACCGACGAGACCCTGGCCCTGCTGACCGAACTGGCCACCGCTGCCGACGTGTTCGGGCTGCGGGACGCCATGTTCCGCGGCGAGAAGATCAACGTCACCGAGCGGCGCGCCGTCCTGCACACCGCGCTGCGCGCCCCGGCGGACGCGGTCGTCGAGGTCGACGGCGAGAACGTCGTGCCCGCCGTGCACGCCGTGCTCGCGCGGATGAGCGACTTCGCCGAGCGGGTCCGCTCCGGCGAGTGGACCGGGCACACCGGCAGGCGGATCAGGAACGTCGTCAACATCGGCATCGGCGGCTCCGACCTGGGCCCGGCGATGGCGTACGAGGCGCTGCGCGCGTACACGGACCGCTCGCTGACGTTCCGGTTCGTCTCCAACGTCGACGGCGCCGATCTCCACGAGGCGGTACGGGACCTGGACCCGGCGGAGACGCTGTTCGTCGTCGCCTCCAAGACCTTCACCACCATCGAGACGATCAGCAACGCCACCTCGGCCCGCTCCTGGCTCCTGGAGGGTCTGGGCGGCGAGGAGAAGGCGGTCGCGCGGCACTTCGTCGCCCTGTCCACGAACGCCGAGAAGGTGGCCGGCTTCGGCATCGACACGGCCAACATGTTCGAGTTCTGGGACTGGGTCGGCGGCCGCTACTCCTTCGACTCGGCGATCGGCCTCTCCCTGATGATCGCCGTCGGAGCGGACCGCTTCCGTGAGATGCTCGACGGCTTCCACCTCGTCGACGAGCACTTCCGCACCGCCCCCGCCGAGGCCAACGCCCCGCTGATCCTGGGCCTGCTGGGCATCTGGTACGGCAACTTCCTGGACGCCCAGTCGCACGCGGTCCTGCCGTACAGCCACTACCTGTCGAAGTTCACCGCCTACCTCCAGCAGCTCGACATGGAGTCCAACGGCAAGTCGGTGGACCGGGCGGGCCGGCCGGTGGAGTGGCAGACCGGTCCCGTGGTGTGGGGCACGCCCGGCACCAACGGCCAGCACGCGTACTACCAGTTGATCCACCAGGGCACGAAGCTGATCCCGGCCGACCTGATCGGCTTCGCCCGCCCCGTCGGCGAGCTGAGCGACCGGCTCAAGGCGCAGCACGACCTGTTGATGGCCAACCTGTTCGCGCAGGGTCAGGCGCTCGCTTTCGGGAAGACGGCCGACGAGGTGCGCGCGGAGGGTGTGCCCGAGGACCAGGTGGCGCACCGCACCTTCGAGGGCAACCACCCCACCACCACGATCCTGGCCCGCGAGCTGACCCCCTCGGTCCTCGGCCAGCTCATCGCGCTCTACGAGCACAAGGTGTTCGTGCAGGGCGCGGTCTGGGACATCGACTCCTTCGACCAGTGGGGCGTGGAGCTGGGCAAGGTCCTCGCCAAGCGCGTCGAACCCGCCCTGACCGGGACGTTCTCGTCGGCCGCCGCCGCGGCGGAGTCCGTCCCCGGTCTCGACCCCTCCACCACCGCCCTCGTGGCCGCCTACCGTGAACTCAGGAAGTAGTGAACTGACATGACAGCGATGCAGCTGGGCCTGATCGGTCTCGGCAAGATGGGCGGCAACATGCGCGAGCGCATCCGCCGCGCCGGCCACACCGTCATCGGCTACGACCGCAACCCCGACCTCTCCGACGTCGGGAACCTCACCGAACTCGTCGGGCAGCTCCAGGCGCCGCGCACGGTCTGGGTGATGGTCCCGGCCGGAGCCGCCACCCAGTCCGTCATCGACGAACTCGGCGATCTGCTGGAGGCCGGCGACACCGTCGTCGACGGCGGCAACTCCCGCTGGACGGACGACGAGAAGCACGCCGCCGAACTCGGCGCCAAGGGCATCGGCTTCGTCGACGCCGGTGTCTCCGGCGGCGTGTGGGGCCTGGAGAACGGCTACGCCCTGATGGTCGGCGGCGAGAAAAAGCACGTGGACCGCCTCCGGCCGGTCTTCGAGGCGCTCAAGCCGGAGGGTCCGTACGGCTATGTCCACGCGGGCAGGGTGGGTGCCGGGCACTTCTCGAAGATGGTCCACAACGGCATCGAGTACGCCATGATGCAGGCCTACGCCGAGGGCTGGGAGCTGCTGGAGAAGGTCGACTCCGTCACGGACGTGCGCGAGGTCTTCCGCTCCTGGCAGGAGGGCACGGTCATCCGGTCCTGGCTGCTCGACCTGGCCGTGAACGCCCTCGACGAGGACGAGCACCTCGACAAGCTGCGCGGCTGGGCGCAGGACTCGGGCGAGGGACGGTGGACGGTCGAGGCCGCCATCGACAACGCCGTACCGCTGCCCGCCATCACCGCCTCCCTCTTCGCGCGGTTCACGTCCCGTCAGGACGACTCGCCGCAGATGAAGATGATCGCGGCGCTGCGCAACCAGTTCGGCGGCCACGCCGTCGAGTCGGCGAAGTAGGCGGGCCGTGGGGGACGTTCTCCTGGTCCGGCACGGCGAGACCGAGTGGAGCAGGTCGGGGCAGCACACCAGCTTCACCGACCTGCCTCTCACCGGACCGGGTGAGACGCAGGCGAAGTCGCTCGCTCCCTTCTTCTCCGGCCGGCCCTTCTGCCTCGCCCTGACCAGCCCGCTGCGCCGCGCGGTGCGCACCGCCGAACTCGCCGGCATCAGAGGGGCCCTCGCCGAGTCCGACCTGCGCGAGTGGGACTACGGCGCGTACGAGGGCGTGACCACCGTCGCGATCCACCGCACCCGCCCCACCTGGGACCTGTGGACCGACGGCGTGCCGCCCGGCCCCGAGGGGCACCCCGGTGAGTCGCCCGAGGAGATCGGACTGCGCGCCGACCGGGTGCTGTCCCGGGTGGACGCGGCGCTCGCGAACCTGGGCGGGGACGCCGTCCTGGTCGCGCACGGCCACTTCCTGCGGGTCCTGGCGGCCCGCCGGCTCGGACTCCCGCCCGCGGAAGGCCGGTTGTTCCAACTGGCCACGGGAACCTACAGCCGGCTGTCCACGGAGCACGGGCGGCCCGTGATCGCGGAGTGGAACGTCAGGCCGTAGCCGGTTGACACCGCGCACCGGGCCCGCCAGAGTCGCGGCTGATGGAGATCGACGATCTGACACCGGCCGAACGGCGCCTCTGGCGGGCCTTCGCGACGGGGGCGGAGGTGGACTTCCGCGAGGACGGCGAACAGGCCGTGCGGGCCGTCGTGTTGCGGTCGCTGCTTCTCAACGGCCCCGAGGAGCCGGGGGAGATCGCGGCCCTGAAGGTCCGGGGCGCACGCATCACCGGGGTGCTGGACCTGCGGTACGCGACGGTGGACAGCGTCATCCACCTGACGCACTGCCGCTTCACGGACGCCCCCGACCTGGTCGGCGCCCATCTGCGCTATCTCAGCCTGCGTGACTCCGGCATGCCCGGTCTGTCCGTGACACGGGCCCGGATCGACGGCAGCCTGCGGCTGACGCGCTGCCGGTTCGGCGGGCCGGTTCGCCTGGACGGGGCGCAGATCAGCGGAGCCCTGTTCCTGGAGGGCGCGGAGATCGCCGGGCCGGCCGCCGCGCAGCCGGTGCTCCAGCTCAACCAGATCACCGTCGAGGACGACCTGTGCGCCCGTGGTCTGCGGGCCCAGGGGCTGATCCGGCTCGACGGGGCGACCGTGGCCGGCTCCCTCGACCTGGAGGACGCCGAGCTCGGCAACCCCGGCGCCCACGTCCTGGACGCCGAGGCCCTCGACGTCGGCGCCAACCTGCTCGCCCGCCGGCTGCGCGCGCAGGGGCGGATCGACCTGCGCGGCGCCCGCATACCGGGCCGGGTGGACCTGCTGGACGCCCGGCTGTCCAACCCGGGCGGGACCGCCCTGCGCGCGAGCAGCTGTGTGATCGGCGAGTTCTGGCTGCGCCGGGGCCCGCGGGTGGAGGGCATGCTCAATCTGCGGCGGGCCGAGATCAACCAGCTCGACGTCGAGCCGGAGATGCTGCCCGGCCAGGTGCGGCTGCTGGACCTCACCTACACCTTCCTCACCCCGCACGAGCCCGCCGGGCGCCGGCTGCCGATGCTGGAGCGGGACGGCGAGGGGTTCGACCCGCACGCGTACGAGCAGTTGACGGCCGCGTACCGGCGCATCGGCGACGACCAGGCCGCGCGGCTGGTCCAGCTCGCCAAGCAGCGCCGCCGCCGGTCCACGCTCCCCTGGTACGGGAAGGTGTGGGGGCATCTGCAGGACGCGGCCGTCGGCTACGGCTTCCGCCCGCTGCGGGCGGCCGTCTGGCTGCTGTCGCTGCTGGCCGTCGGCTCCCTCGTCTACGCCGGGCATCACCCGCCGGCGCTCAAGGCGGGCGAGGCGCCCCGCTTCAACCCGGTCTTCTACACCCTCGACCTGCTGCTGCCGGTGATCTCGTTCGGGCAGGAGGGCGCGTTCGCCCCGCGGGGCGGGTACCAGACGCTGTCGTACGTCCTCATCGTCACCGGCTGGATCCTGGCCACGACCGTGGTCGCGGGCGTGACCCGGACGGTCAGCCGGCAATGAGCCGGCTCACGGCGTGCTGGGCCGCGAGCCGCACCGGCGCGTTGGCGGCGCCGTAGCCCCGGTAGCCGCCGTCGCGCTGGACGAGTTCGAAGAAGACCCGGCCGACGGTCCGGGTGTAGACGTGCCGGAAGACGCCGTGCGCGTCGCGGTCGTAGAGGATGCCGAGGTCCCGGTAGGTCTCCAGCTCGCCGTCGGCGAACCGGAAGCGGGCCGCGAGGTCGTCGTAGTAGTTGGCGGGGATCGGCAGCAGCCGCCCGCCGGCCGCGGTGAAGCAGCGGGCGGCGGCGACCACGTCGTCGGTGGCGAGCGCGATGTGCCGGGCCTGGGCGGTGTCGTCGCCGGGGGCGGCGCCGACGGTGAGCGGGAAGCGGACCGCGCCGTCGGCGCCGGTGACGGCGCGGCTGCGCAGCAGCCCGTAGGGGTCGGCGACGTCGACGCTCTCCTGCGGGTCGAGGCCGAGGACGCCGCGGTGAAAGAGGACGGCCTCGTCGAAGCGGTGCCAGGGCTGGGTGAGCGCGACATGGTCGATGCGCAGGGTGTCCGTGGCGGCCGGGGCGTGCGGGACGTCCTCGAAGTCGGCGCGCCAGTCGGGCAGGCCGGGGCGGTTCGTCGCGCACAGGAAGAGTTCCGTGCCGTCGGGGGCGGCGACCGCGTCGAGGGGGGCGTCCCCGTCGGCGCGGCGGCGGGGCAGGACGGGGGCGAGCAGGGCCTCGGCGCGGCGGGCGGCGGCGGCCGGGTCCGGTGACTCCAGGCCGATCGCGGCGAGGGCGGTGCCGTCGGTGGGGGTCCCCCCGCGCGAGCGAGGCAGAGAGTGGGCGGCCGGTCCGGTGTTGACGAGGATCCGGGCCTCGCCCTGCTCCCACAGGTCGACGGGCTTGCCGCGGTGGCGCGCGGTGCGGGCGAAGCCGAGGGAGCCGAGCAGGGCGGAGACGGGTTCGGCGTCCGGGGTGACCAGCTCGGTGAAGGCGACTGCGGTGGGGGCGGCCGGGGCGGGCAGGGCCGTGATGCCGAGTTCCTCCTGCAGGAGGAGCAGGGAGCGGCGGGCGTCGACGGCGGTCGGGCCGGCCTCGGCCTGGCGGAAGACGTCGTTGAAGACCTCGAGCGAGAGCGGACCGTCGTAGCCGGTATGCAGTACACGGCGTACAAGATCCGTCACATCGAATCCGCCCTGTCCGGGGAAGCAGCGGTGGTGGCGGCTCCACTGCAGGACGTCCATGCCGAGCAGCGGGGCGTCGGCCAGCTGCAGGAAGAAGATCTTCTCGCCGGGGATGTCCGCGATGCCCTTGAGGTCCTGGGGCCCGGAGCTCCGGGAAAGGATGTGGAAACTGTCCAGGCAGGTGCCGAGCGCCGGGTGACCGGCGGCCTCGACGATGCGCCAGGCGTGGTCGTACGTGCTGACGTGCCGCCCCCAGGCGAGCGCCTCGTAGGCGACGCGCATGCCGAAGTCCTGGGCCAGGCCGGCCAGGCGGCCGAGCTGCTCGGCGGCGAGCGCGTCGTCGTCCTCGGCGAGCGGGGACACGCTGGAGCAGACCAGGACGGTGTCGGCGCCGAGCCGGCCCATCAGCTCGAACTTGCTGCGGGCGCGGCGCAGGTTGCGGGCGAACTCCTCCTCGGGCACGGCCTCGATGTCGCGCATCGGCTGGTAGAGGTCGACGGTGAGACCGAGGTCGGCGCAGCGCGCGCGGATCCCCTCGGGGGTGAGGGGGCACGCGAGCAGGTCGTTCTCGAAGATCTCGACGCCGTCGAATCCGGCGCGGGCCGCGGCCGTGAGCTTCTCGGTGAGGGATCCGCTCAGGGAGACGGTGGCGATGGACGTACGCACCTTGGCACCTCGTGGTTCTGGTCAGTTCGGGGCGGTGACGGCGCCGGCCAGCTCGGCGATGTCGGCGAGCATGCGGGTGCTGTCGGGTTCCCGGCCGGTGAACAGCCGGAACGCGTCCACCGCCTGGAAGACGGCCATGCCGCCGCCGTCGAGGGTGGCGCAGCCCAGGGCGCGGGCGGTGCGCAGCAGCTCGGTCTCCAGCGGGCGGTAGACGACCTCGGCCACCCACAGAGCGGGGCGCAGCAGCTCGGCCGGGAAGGGCAGGCCGGGGTGGGCGGCCATGCCGGTGGGGGTGGCGTGCACGACGCCGTCGGCGGCCGCGAGCAGCTCCGGCAGCCGGTCGGCGCCCGCGTGGTCGGCGCGGCCGTCGCCGAAGTGGTGGTTCAGGGAGCCGGCGAGGGCGGCCGCCCGCGCGGGCAGCGCGTCGACGACGGTGACCCGTCCGGCGCCGAGGGTGAGCGTGGCGTGGGCGACGGCCGCGCCCGCGCCGCCCGCGCCCAGCTGCACGACCCGCTCCAGCGGGACGTCCGGCAGACCGCGGGCGAAGGAGGCGGCGAAGCCGGTGACGTCCGTGTTGTGGCCGACGGCCCTGCCGCCCTCGAAGACGACGGTGTTGACCGCGCCGAGCGCCTCGGCCTGCGGGGAGAGCGCGTCGAGGTGCCCGATGACCAGCTGCTTGCACGGGTGGGTGATGTTCAGTCCGTCGAAGCCCAGGTCGCGGGCGGCCCGCACCAGGTCACCTACCGCCTCCGGGCCGACCCCCAGGACGTCGATGTCGAGGAGCCGGTACACGTAGCGCAGCCCCTGCCGGTCGGCCTCGCGCTCGTGCAGCGCGGGGCTGAGCGAGGGGCCGATGCCGGAACCGATCAGTCCGACGAGATACGAGTCCTTGGTCACGTCCTTGGTCACGGCGGACCTCCTGAGCGGCTGGCTAATGTACGAACTGGTGAGTTAGTCATAACACCAAGCCGGGTGCCGGGGGAAGCCCTCTCACCTCACGGCGCGGGATCGGCCTCCTAGAATCGCTGCACTGCACCCCGCCGCCCGAAGGAACCCGATGACCAGCGTCGACGAACCGGCACGACCCAACGGGCGCACGCGTGACGCCGCCCGGACCCAGGCCGAGATCCTCGACGTGGCGACCCAGGAGTTCGCCCGCGTCGGCTACGCCGGGGCCCGCGTCGACGACATCGCCGCCCGCACCAGCACCACCAAGCGGATGATCTACTACTACTTCGGCGGCAAGGAGCAGCTGTTCACGGCCGTCCTGGAGCGGGCGTACGGCGTGATCCGCGAGGCCGAGCAGCGGCTCGACGTCGAGCACCTGGACCCGGTGGCGGCGATCCGGCGTCTCGCCGAGCTGACCTTCGACCACCACGAGCAGCACCCGGACTTCATCCGCCTGGTGAGCATCGAGAACATCCACGAGGCCGAGCACATCGCCGCCTCCGAGAAGCTCGGCAAGATCGGCTCGCCCGCGCTCGACGTCATCCGCCGCATCCTCGCCGCCGGCCGGGAGTCCGGGCTGTTCACGGCGGAGGTGGACGCCGTCGACCTGCACGCGATGATCAGCTCGTTCTGCTTCTTCCGGGTGGCCAACCGGCACACCTTCGGCGCCCTGTTCGGCCGCGACCTGGTGGACCCGGCCCAGCGCGAGCACTACCGGACCATGCTCGGCGACATGGTGATCGCGTACCTGACGGCGGAGCGCGCGGCGGACTGACGGCCGGACCTGCGGACGGCGTACCGGGAGACGGCGGCCCGCCGGCGGCCGGGCCGCCGCCGGGCCGTGAGAGATCCTTCCGCGTGACCTATTGACAGCGGGGAAACATCAGCGCAACATCACTGGCCATCCGCTACTAACTACCCAGTGGGTTAATTAGCCGGGCGACGACGACGCCCCGGCCGCAGCCGCCCCGCACCCCAGGGATCCGGCCCTTCTCCCCTTGCCTCACTCCCCGTACGTTGGAGTTTCCCCGAAGGAGCACGCCGTGTCCGTCCCCGCCGCAGCACCCCCCGGCCAGCCGAAGAAAGCCGCCACGGCGGCGTGGATCGGCAGCGCCCTGGAGTACTACGACTTCTTCATCTACGGCAGCGCGGCCGCGCTGATCTTCCCGAAGGTCTTCTTCGACGCGTCGGACCCGGCCACGGCGACCCTGCTGTCGCTGGCCACCTTCGGTGTCGCCTACGCGGCCCGCCCGGTCGGCGCGCTCTTCCTCGGGCACTTCGGCGACCGCCTCGGCCGCAAGAAGATCATGGTCTTCACGCTGATCCTGATGGGCGTCTCGACGTTCCTCATCGGCTGTCTGCCCACCCGCGCCCAGGTCGGCACGCTCGCGCCGGTGCTGCTGGTCGCCTGCCGGGTCCTGCAGGGTGTCTCCGCGGCCGGCGAGCAGGCCAGCGCCAACTCGATGACGCTCGAACACGCGCCGCCCCACCGGCGCGGGTTCTTCACCAGTTTCACCCTGAGCGGCACCCAGGGCGGGCAGCTGCTGGCCACCCTGGTGTTCATCCCGATCGCGGCGCTGCCCGAGGACCAGCTGCTGTCGTGGGGCTGGCGGGTGCCGTTCTGGCTGTCCATCGCGGTCGCCGTCGTCGGCTACGTCATCCGGCGCAGGCTGGAGGAGACCCCGGCGTTCGCCGCGCAGCAGGCCACCGGTGAGGTCGTGAAGCTGCCGCTGGCGGTGCTGCTGCGGGAGCACTGGGCGGACGTGCTGCGGGTGATCGGGGGCGCGCTCGTCGCCTCGGTCAGCACCATCTTCACCGTGTGGGCACTGGCGTACGCGACCAGCGACTCGGTCGGCATGAGCCGCCCCTCCATGCTGTGGGTGGGCGCGCTGGCCAACCTGGTGGCGCTGGCGGCGATCCCGGCGTGGGCCACGCTCTCCGACCGCATCGGGCGCCGCCCCGTGTTCCTGATCGGCGCGGCCGGCAGCGCGGTGATGATGTTCCTGTACCTGTGGTCGATCTCCACGGGCTCCTACCCGCTGACCCTGGTCCTGGGCATCGTCACCTTCGGTGTGGTCTACAGCGCCGCGAACGGCGTGTGGCCCTCCTTCTACGGCGAGATGTTCTCCACCCGGGTGCGGCTGTCCGGCATGGCGATCGGCACCCAGATCGGCTTCGCCGTGGCCGGCTTCGCGGTCACCTTCGCGGCGGAGATCGCGGGTCCGAACGGCGACGACTGGTCCTCGGTGGCCCTGTTCACGGCGGCGCTGTGCGTCCCGCCGGTGATCGCTGCCCTGTCGGCCCGGGAGACCGTGCGGATCCCGACCGAGCGGCTGGGCGAGCGGGGCGCCCGCGAGGTCTCCCAGCCGGAGACGGTGACCGCCTGACCCCGTTCCCCCCTCGGAGGTCCCGAGCCCCCGGACGCCCGCACGGCACCGGGGGCTCGACTCGCGTCACGGGCCCGGCGGCCCGGTGCGGACGTCCGGGCCCGCGCGAGTCGGGTACACGCCGCGTCAGCCGCCGTAGGCGCCCTTCGGGATCCCGTACGCCCGTTCCACCCGCAGCCGCGCCACCAGGCGGCGGTCGCGGACCATGGCGGCGCGGTAGTCCTCCCAGTCGGGGTGCTCGCCCAGGACGTCGCGGTAGAGGCGGACGAGTTCCTCCACCGTCGCGTCGTAGGGGTCCCTGGCGACCGGGGTGAGGTCGGCGGTGGCCTCGACGACCGTGTAGGCACGGCGGTCCGGGGTCGTCACGTGGTAGGAGGCGCGGGGGTCGCGGCGCAGGTTGCGGGTCTTGGCGCGGTTGTCCGTGACGGAGATCCGGATGACGCCCTCCTCCGGGTCGTAGTGGTGGCTGACGTTGGACAGCTGGGGCCGGCCGTCGCGCTTGAGGGTGACCAGTACTCCACTGCGGCCTTCCGAGAGCAGTGCGAGCAGTGCGTTGCGCGTCGTGTCCTGAGTCATGTCCGGCACAACCGGCACACCACCGGAGCGCATTCCCAGCGAGGGTAGACACTGTCTACGCGGGCTGGTAGACAGTGTCTATGAGTGAATCCGACAAGCCGGACCCCGATCTGCGGACCCGTCTCGTCGACGTCGGCGTGGACCTGGTCTCCCTGGAGGGCGCGGGCGCGCTCACCCTGAGGGAGATCGCCCGCCGGGCCGGCGTCTCGCACGGCGCGCCCCGCCGCTACTTCCCCACCCACCTGGAGCTGCTGTCGGCCATCGCCCGCCGCGGCTTCGCCCAGCTGGGGGTACGGGTGACGACGACGCTCGCGGACGGCGACGCGCACCCGCGCGCCCAGCTGGCCGAACTGGGCCGCGTCTACGTGGAGTTCGCGCTGGACAACCCCGGCATGTACGAGCTGATGTTCCGTCACGACCTGCTGGAGAGCGGGCACCTGCGGCTGCGGGACACCAGCCTGCCCCTGTTCGGCGTCCTGGTGGACCTGGTCGGCCGGGTCCGGCCCGACGCCGACGCGCGTGCGGTGGCGGGGGCGCTGTGGGCGAACCTGCACGGCATCGCCCAGCTGTGGGGCTGGGGCAGCCTCCGACTCGCCACCGGAGCCGACGACTTCGTACCGCTGCTGCGGACGGCGCTCGACGCGCACCTCGGGACGGAGGGCGGCCGGTGAACCGTCCCCTGACGCTGGCCGCGAGTGTGGCGGGGGCCGTGGTCGTCGCCCTGGACGGCACCGTGCTCACCGTCGCCCAGCCCACCCTGCGCCGCGACCTGCACGCCTCCCTCGCCCAGGTGCAGTGGACGAGCACCGGCTATCTCGTCGCCGTGGCGGGTCTGCTGGTGTTCGCCGGGCGGCTCGGCGACCGCTACGGGCACCGGCGCACGTTCGCCGTCGGCATGCTCGGCTTCGGCGCCGCGTCGGCGGCCCTCGCGGGGGCGCCGGGTGTGGGCTGGGTGATCGGGCTGCGCGTGGTCCAGGGGGTCTTCGGGGCGCTGCTGCAGCCCGCCACCCTGGGAATGCTGCGGGCGTCCTTCCCGCCGGACCGGCTGCGCACGCCGATCGCCGTGCGGACCGCGGCCATCGGCGTGGCGGCCGCCGCCGGGCCGGTGGTGGGCGGCGCGCTCGCCACCGGGTTCGGCTGGCGGGCGGTGTTCCTGCTCAACGTCGTACCGGCCCTGCTGTTCGGCGTGCTCGCCCTGACCTCCCGGGAGGAGCAGCGGCCGCCCGCCGCCACCTCCCTCGACGCACCCGGCGCCCTGCTGCTCGCGGTGGCCCTGGCCTGCCTGGTGCACGCCCTCGTCACCCCCGCGGGCGCGACGTGGTCCGCGCCGGTGGCGCTCCTCGCGGGAGTCGCCTTCGTACGGCACGAGCGCCGCGTGCCGGCGCCCCTGCTGCCGCCGGACGTCATCGGCTCCCCCGCCGTCGGCGGCGCGCTCGCCCTGCTGGTCACCGCGTCGGCGGCGCTCAACGGCGCCCTGTTCGCCTGCGTCTACGTCCTGCAGGACGGCATGGGGCTCACCGCCCTGCACAGCGCGCTGCTGAGTCTGCCGCTGGCGGTGTTCCTGATCGCGGCGGCGCCCGTGGCGGCGGTCCTGTTGCGCCGGACGGGCGCCCGGGCGGCGGTCGCGGGGGCGACGGCCGTCCTCGGCGCCGGTCTCCTGGTCCTGGCCGCCGCCCCGGGCGAGGCCGCCTTCGCCGCCGGGTTCGCGCTGGTGGGCGCCGGGTTCGGCACCGTGATGGTTTCGGCGACCCATGTCGTCGTACGGCAGGCACCCGCCGAGGCCGCCGGGGTGGCGGGCGGGCTGCAGCAGACGGCGATGAACGTCGGACCCGTGCTGGGGGTGGCCGCGGCGGCCGTCCTGATGGACCTCGGCCCGGACCGGGCGCCGATGGCCGTGCTGGGCGTGGCGGCCCTCGCGGCGCTCCCGCTCTGCCGCGCGCTGCCGGGGCTCTCCGCCGCCCCCGCACCCGCCCCCGCACCTGCCCCCACCGGCTCCGCGGCTGGTCGAAGCGACACACCCCACACCGATCACGGCGTGGAAAGCGGTCCGTACGCCCGTTCCCTACGCGACCATGAGGACTGAGGTCGTACGGGAGGGGCAACCCGGACCGCACCTCGCACGAGCGCACCGGAGGAGAACGATGGCACTGCTGCGACAAGAGGTCGACCCGAGCGAGGTCGGGCTGGACGCGAAGGCGCTGGACCGCCTCGACCAGCATGTCGCCCACTACGTCGACGAGGGACGGCTGCCCGGCTTCCTCGTGGCCGTCTCCCGGGGCGGCCGGGTCGCGCATCTCACCACGCACGGCCACCGCGACATCGCCGCCGGGCTGCCCGTCGAGGCCGACACCCTGTACCGGATCTACTCGATGACCAAGCCGGTCACCTCCGTCGCCGCGCTGATACTGATGGAGGAGGGCCGGCTGCGGCTCGACGATCCGGTCGCCGACCACCTCCCGGCCTTCGCCAACCAGCGGGTGTACGCGGGCGGCTCCGGCGACGGGCTCACCACCCGCCCCGTGGAACAGCCGATGCTGGTGCGGCATCTGATGACCCACACGGCCGGGCTGACCTTCGCCTTCTACCACTGTCACCCGGTCGACGCCCTCTACCGCGAGGCCGGCCTGGAGTCGGCGGTGCTGCCCGGCTCCGACCTGGCCGGGACCGTCGAGGCCTACGCGCGGCTGCCGCTGCAGTTCGAGCCGGGCACCCAGTGGAACTACTCGGTGGCCACCAACGTCCTGGGACGGATCATCGAGGTCGTCTCCGGGCAGCCCCTCGACACGTTCCTCGCCGAGCGGATCTTCCGGCCGCTGGGCATGCCGGACGCGGGCTTCCAGGTCACCGAGGAGCAGGCCGGCCGGCTCGCCGAGCTGTACGGCGACACCGACGGCGGCGGCATCGAGCCGATCCCGGGGCTGCCGCTCTCCGGCCGCCCCCGCTTCCTGTCGGGAAGCGGCGGCATGGTGGCGACCGCGTACGACATCCACCGCTTCAGCGAACTGCTGCGCCGCCGCGGCGAACTCGACGGCGTCCGCCTGCTCGCCCCCGAGACGGTGGACCTGATGACCCGCAACCACCTCCCCGGCGGCGCCGACCTGCGGGCCTTCGGCAGCCGCCCGGCGCACGACGAACCCGGCAACGACGGCGTCGGCTTCGGCCTGGGCGTCTCCGTAGTCGTCGACCCGGACCGCACCCAGGCCCCGTCCGGCCTCGGCACCTACGGCTGGAGCGGTGTCGCCACCACCACCTTCTGGATCGACCCGAGCCGCGAGGTGAGCGTCCAGTTCCTGACCCAGGTGCGGCCGCGCAGGTCGCTGAAGCTGTACCCCGATCTCAAGCGGCTGGTGCACGAGGCGGTTACCGGCTGACCGTCAGCCGTCCGCGCCGCCCGTCCGGAAGGTGAACTCCATTCCCTCCCCCGCGAGTTCACCAAGCCACTGCTCGGACCGGGCCGCCGTCCGCGCCGCCCGGTGCAGGCCGGGCGGCAGGTCGCCGGCCAGGACATGACGGACGCCGAGCGCGAGGGTGCGGGACACGCACCGCGCCATCGCGCTCTCCCCCTCGTCGCCCACCAGGTCCAGCAGGCAGCTCCCCGACCAGGAGGGGCCGTCACCCGCACCGGCCGTCACGTCCAGGGACACCTCCAGCACCACCCGGTCACGGTCGGCGTCCGTCGTCGGGTAGGTGGCGGCCAGCTCCCGCGCCAGGGCGGCGATGCGCGCGTCGTCGCCCGCCCTCAGCTCGGCGAACACCGGCTCCCAGGCCCGCAGCCAGCCGTCCAGGCGCAGGGTGCCGCGCACGAAGGCGACCGGCTTCCAGGCCGGCGGCAGCCCGTACTGCTCGATGAAGGGAACGCTGTCGCGGTTGGGGTACACCTCGAAGGGCTCGCCGTCGACGACGTGCCGCCGGGCCGCCTCCCAGGGGCGGGCGACCACGGTCTCGGCACCGTCCTCGACGTAACGGGCAGGTGAGCGAAGGGCGTTGAGGACACCGAGGGGCGCCCAGCTGAAGCGGTAGCGGAAGTCGTCGGGAACGGCAGGGACGCCTCCGCAGTACGAGGTGAGGCGGTACGAGGCAGCCGTGTCGTCGCCGATCGCCTCCCGGGCGCGGGCGACCAGGCTCAGGGCGAAGAGATGGTCGATGCCCGGGTCGAGCCCGGCCTCGGTGAGGACGACGAGGCCGGCCTCCTCGGCCGCCGGCACCCGCTCCAGCACGGCGTCCGAGACATAGCTGGAGCAGGCGAAGTGGGCACGCCGGGCGACGCAGGCGGCGAGCAGCGGGGCGTGGTCGGGGGCGGGCAGCATCGACACCACCACGTCACCGGGCGCGAGTTCGGCCGTGAGCGCGTCGAGCGTGTACGCGCGGGGCGCGGCCCGTCCGGTCAGACCCAGCCGGTCGAGCGCCTTTGCCGCGCGCTCCTTCGTGCGGTGCCACAGACGGACGCCGTCGGCGCGCTCGCACAGGGCGGTCAGGCCACTGCCCGTGGACAGGCCCGCGCCGACCCAGTGGACGGTGCCGGTCGCGGGAACCAGGTCAGGCACGCCCCGGCCCTCCTTCCTCGAGGCCGAGTTCACGGCGGGCCCGGTCGAAGCGGTCCAGGCAGCGCGCCCACGCGCCGCCCCCGGGGAACTCCAGCAGCTGGGGCAGCAGCGCCGCCGAGAAGTCGGTGCTGGACTCGCGCGGCAGCAGCGACGGCAGGTTGTCGATGGCGATCAGATCCAGCGGGGGTTCCTTGCGCAGCCGGCGCACGGGGTCGGTCCACTCGGTCGTACGGTCGTAGACCGGCAGGACGTTGAGGGGGGAGCCGACGTCGCAGGTGACGTCGGAGAGGGTGCGCAGCCGGCGGGCCGGGTCGTCGAGGTCCTCCTCCCGGACGAACGGCGGCACCGGCGAGGTGGCCAGCACACAGTTGACCAGCACGTCGTGGCCGAGGAGGGCGCGGCGGTCCAGGTCCCGGGTCTCCGCGAGGTCCCAGCACGCCGGTCCGGCGCCGGCCGTGGCGAACGCGGCCCGGGCACCCCGGCCGCTGCGGCCCAGGGCGCCGACGACGAGGGCGGTGAACTCCTCGTCGCCCGGGGCGGGGCGCAGGGTCTCGTCCAGCTCGGCCCGGCCGGTGGGACGCAGCGGAGCGGTCAGCCGGCCCCGGTGCTGGAGCACCGCGAGGGCAGCGCCCAGGTAGCCCGCCCAGAAGCCGAACGCGGCCAGCCGGCGGCCCTGTTCGTCGACGAGGTACTCCAGGTCGAGGAGGGCCCCACCGCCGGCGGCGAACCGGCGCAGCAGGGCGGCCGCGCCGGGCTGCCGCTTGTAGGCGTGCCCGAAGAAGATGTGCCGGTGCGTCAACTCGGTGGGCTCGTCGGGGAGTTCCTTCAGACCGAGGACGACCGTCCCGGGCGGCGCCGACACCCAGGAGCCCGCGGGGGCGACGCGGGCGCCCGCCGCCTCGTACTCCTCGACGGGGAAGATCCGCTGCGGGGACTCCTCCACGGTCAGGTCCAGGCCGGCCTCGACGAGGCGGCGGGCGTCGTCGGGGACGACCGGGGTGCGCCGTTCGGTGGTGCGGACCTCGTGGCGCAGCCACAGGTGCGGTGCCGTCATACCGGTCATACGCAGTTGACCTCCGGACGCGGGGCGTCGGCCGCGAACCGGCCGGCGCTCAGGGGGGTGACGTCCACGAAGGGTACGCGGCCGAGGTAGAGGTCGCGGACGACCTCGCCGACGGCCGGGCCCTGCAGGAAGCCGTGCCCGGAGAAGCCGGTCGCATACAGAAAACGGGATACCGAATGCGCCTCGCCGATCAGCGCGTTGTGGTCCGGGGTGACCTCGTACAGGCCCGCCCAGCCGCCGGTGCGGCGCAGTTCGAGGATGTCGGGGGCACGGTGGTCGAGGGCGGCGGCGAGACGGGGGATCCAGCGGTCGTGGGTGTCGGTGGCGAAGCCGGGGCGCTCGTCGGGGTCGGACATGCCGACGAGCAGACCGGGGCCCTCGGCGTGGAAGTAGAGGGTGGTGCCGAAGTCGATGGTCATGGGGAGGTCCGGCGGAAGGTCCGTGACCGGTTCCGTGACCGCGATCTGCCGGCGCAGCGGCTGCACCGGCAGATCCACGCCCACCATCGCGCCGACCGCCCGCGACCAGGCGCCGGCCGCGCAGATCACGGTGTCGGTGGTGACCCGGCCGAGGGTGGTGGTGACGGCGGTGATGGTGTCGCCGCGGGTCTCGATGCCGGTCACCGCGGTGCGCCGCAGGATGCGGGCCCCGCGCTCGCGGGCGGCGGCCGCGTACCCGTGGACGACCGCCTCGGGGGTGCAGTGGCCGTCGTCGGGCGAGAACGCGGCCGCCCGCAGGCCGTCGGTGGTGATCAGCGGGGAGAGGCGGCGGGCCTCGGCCGGGTCGATCATCCGGCTGGGGACGCCGAGGGCGTTCTGCAGGGCGACGCCGGCCTCGAAGGAGGCGACCTCCTCGGGCGTCGCGAGCAGGAAGAGATAGCCGACCCGGCGCAGTCCGATGTCCTGCCCGAAGTCCTGCCCGAACCGCCCGAACGCCTCCAGACTGCGCGCCCCGAGCTGGATGTTCAGCTCGTCGGAGAACTGGGCGCGGACCCCTCCCGCGGCCTTCGAGGTCGATCCGGCCGCGAGTTCGTCCCGTTCGAGGAGCAGGACGTCCCTCACCCCGGCCGCGGCCAGATGGTAGGCGATGCTGGTCCCGATCACTCCGCCGCCGATGACGACGACCGAGGCATGCGTGTTCATGCGAGCGGCTCCTCCCGATGCGGCGGCCCCGGCCCGAGTACCGAGGCCGGGGCTGTCACATGCCGTGACCGTCCTGATCCCTGCCCGCCGGGGAGCCGTGCTCACCCTCGGCCGGGACGGCGGTCCGCGGCGCGCTCAGGACCAGTGCGCCACCGCGTCCAGGTGGGGCAGCCGGTGGTCCATGCGCTCCCGCTTGGTGCGCAGGTACGTGATGTTGTTCTCGCAGGGCTCGATCAGCAGCGGCACCTCCTCGGCGACCTGGATGCCGTTGTCGACCAGCGCCTCGCGCTTGCGCGGGTTGTTCGACATCAGGCGCACGGACCGCACGCCCAGGTCGCGCAGGATGTCGGCGGCCACCTTGTAGTCGCGGGCGTCCACCGGGAAGCCCAGCGCCACGTTCGCCTCGACGGTGTCCAGGCCCTCCGCCTGCAGCGCCATCGCGCGCAGCTTGCCGAGCAGACCGATACCGCGCCCCTCGTGTCCGCGCAGGTAGACGACGATCCCGCTGCCCGCGGCGACGACGGCGCGCAGCGCCGACTCCAGCTGGTCGCCGCACTCGCAGTGCTGGGAGCCGAACGCGTCGCCGGTCAGGCACTCCGAGTGCAGCCGGGTCAGCACGTCCTCGCTGCCGATCTCGCCGTACACCAGCGCGACTTGTTCGTCACCGCGGTCGTGGTCGAGGTAGCCGACCGCCTGGAATTTCCCGTACACGGTCGGCAGGGGGGCATTCACCACGCGTTCCACCCCGGTGCGCTGCGAGGTCTTCTTGCCGAGTACGCCAATTTTTTCTGTCATGATTCTGATTCCTAAGCGGAGACGAAAGGCCCTGTAAAGATGAGTGGTTCGGACATACGGACGGCGGCGACGGCGTACGGACTGGTTCCGGCGGACACCACCGAGGACGTCCGCGCCCGGGGGGCCGGCGCGGCGACACGGGTGGCGGTCCTGCCGGTCGGGAGCTTCGAACAGCACGGTCCGTACCTGCCGCTGGCCACCGACACGCTGGTCGCCTGTGCCATCGCCCGGGAGATCGCCGAGACGTACCCGGTGCACCTCCTTCCGCCGGTGACCATCGCCTGCTCGCACGAGCACGCGGCCTGGCCGGGGACCGTCAGCATCTCCTCCGTGACCCTTCACTCGGTGGTACGGGACATAGCGGCCTCGCTGCGCCGCTCGGGCGTCGAGGCCCTGGTGCTGGTCAACGGACACGGCGGGAACTACGTCCTGGGCAACGCGGTCCAGGAGTCCTCCGCCCGCGGTGAGCGGATGGCGCTCTTCCCGGCCCCGGAGGACTGGGAGGCGGCGCGGGAACGGTCCGGGGTGGAGACCTCACTCCTCACCGACATGCACGCCGGGGAAATCGAGACCTCGATCCTGCTGCACGCCCATCCCGAACTGGTCCGGCCCGGTTACGAGTCCGCCGATTTCGTCGCGGACGACCGTCGCCATCTGCTCACGCTGGGAATGTCCGCCTATACCGATTCGGGCGTCATCGGCCGTCCTTCCCTGGGGTCCGCGGAAAAGGGGAAGGAACTGCTGGCGAGCCTGGCGGATTCCTTCGGAGCGTATTTCGCATTGCTGACCTCGGCGGGCGCCGGGGCGCCCGCCCGGGGTGCCTCGACGCCCGCCCTGGGAACCGGGACGCCCGCGCTGGGAGCCGGGACGCCCTCGACCGGGGCAGAGGCGGCCGGCTCCGAGTAGTCGGCGCCGGATCCGGGGGCGGCCGCCTCGGCCGCCCCGCTCGCCGGGGTCGCGCCGGCCCGTACGGAGGCGTACCAGCGCACGACGAGGACGACCGCCCCGGGCAGCGCCGCCACGAAGCTCAGCACCCCGTACACCACCGCCACCGTCAGGCCGGTGCTCGCGCCGAGTCCGGCCGCGCCGAACGCCCAGGCGGTGACGCCCTCGCGGGGGCCCCAGCCGCCGACGTTGAGCGGCACGCCCATGGCGAGCAGGGCGAGCATCGCGATCGGCAGCAGGGTGAGCACGGAGGCGGTGGAGCCAGCGACCCGGGCGGACACGACGAACATCGCCACGTATCCGGCCAGCACGACCACCGACGACAGGGCGACGCCGGGCCCGTTGCTCCGCGACAGCAGCCCCTCGCGCGCCTCGGCCAGCGTCTTCCTCACCCGTCCGCCGGGACGCCGGGCGGAGGAGTTCATGCGCAGCGCGAGGACGACGGCGAGCGCGCCCGCCCCGGCCGGCAGGACCAGCGGGGCGAGGGCGCGCATCTCGTCCCTCACCGGGGACGGCAGCACCAGCAGGACCGTCACGCCCGCGCCGGCCAGCGCGAGCTGCCCCGCCGTGCGCTCCAGGACGACCGCCCGCACACCGCGCCCGACGTCACCGGCGCTCTGCCCGTGCCGCACGGCGCGGTGCACGTCGCCGAGGATCCCGCCGGGCAGGGCCGCGTTGAGGAACAGCGCCCGGTAATAGTCGGCGACGGCCGCGCCGAGCGGCAGCCGGATCCGCAGCCCGCGCGCCACCAGCGCCCAACGCCAGGCGCTGAACACGGTGGTGACCGCGCCGATCCCCACTCCGGTCAGCAGGGTCGGCGCGTCGATCCGCCGCAGCCCGTCGAGGAAGACGCCGGTGCCCATCCGCCACAGCAGCACCGCGAGGATGACGGTCCCGGCGACGGTCCCGAAGTGGGCGCGCAGGGCGCGGGAGGTGAGCAGCCGGCGCCGTGCGGGCGGTGTGCGGTGCGCCTCGGTGACGATGACGCCGATGCGGGCCCCGGACACGGCGGGCCCGGTGCGGGCCACCGACGGGGCGCGGGGCGGCCGCCGGACGGCCGGTGCGCCCGCCCCCCACACCACGGGCGCGGCCGGCTCGGCCCGTGCGCTCACCGTCTCGGCGCTCATCAGGCCCCGCCCGTCGGCCGGGCCAGCGCCAGCAGGTCGCTGTGGTGGACGGTGACCCGCAGCTCGCCCGCCTGGCAGGCGGCGAGGCGGGCGGCGAGGTAGGCCTCTGCCCGCTCGGCCAGTCCGGGGCGCTGCTCGACGGCCGCGCCGACCCAGCCGCGCAGCCACTGGGCGGTCAGCGCGGCGCTCTCGGGGCCGAGCCGCCAGGGGCTCGGGTGGACCTTGACGGTGGCGCCGTGGGCGGCGAACGCCTCGCACGCGACGGTCACCGCGTCGGGGCCGAGGAGGCCGCCGCGCCGCTGGTGGTCGTTGAACGCGGCGGCGATCTCCTCGTCCAGCGGGTCCGGGGTGCCGAAGTCGACTCGGCCGGCGACGGAGAGCGTCAGCAGCGCCGGGCAGCCCGCGCCCGCGCAGGCGGCGGCGAGCGTCTCGACCTCCTCGCGGGTGAGGACGTCGAGCAGCGCGGAGGCGGTGACCAGGGAGGCGCCGGCCAGGGCGTCCGGGGTGAGCCGGGCGACGTCGCCGCGCCGGGTCTCGACGGTGACCCGGCTGCCGTCGGCGGCCGCGCGCGGGGAGGCCACGGCGGCGAAGTGCAGCAGGTAGGGGTCGCGGTCGTGCAGGATCCAGTGCTGGCCGCCGTCCAGGCGGGGCGCGAGCCAGCGGCCCATCGAGCCGGTGCCGCAGCCGAGGTCGTGCACGGCCAGACCGCCGGGGCGGCCGGGCAGGTTGGCGAGCCGGATCCGCAGCGGGTCCAGCAGGTCCGCGGCCCGGGCGGCCGCGTCGGCGGGCTCCCGCAGCTGCAGCCACTCGGGCGCGTACCGGGGCTGCTCCTCGGGACCTGTGTCCCGCAGCCGTACGGTGGGCCGCTCGCCGGGCCGGGTGACGGGGCCGGCGCCCTCGATGACGGCGTCGCCACCGGCGCCGGAGGCATCCGCGATCACGGTCTCTGTCATGGGTTCGGCCTCCTTGGGGCCCGGCTGGGCCGGTATGCGGCCGATCTGGCGGGCCACGTCCGCCGGGGTCGCCGTCGTCTTCCTCATGCCGCCCTCCGGGGTTCGCTGGGAAGCCGGCCCAGGACGCCGGCCAGGCTCTGGGCGGTGGACGCCCAGCCGTTCAGGGCGGCCCGGCGGCTGCGCGCGGCGGCCTTCAGCCGGCGCCGCACGTCCGCCTCGCCGAACCAGCCGCGCAGTTCGGCGGCGAGGGCGGCCGGGTTCTCCGGCGGGACGAGGATGCCGGGCATCCCGCCGTCGGGGGCGCGGCCGACCGCCTCGGGCAGCCCGCCGACGTCCGTCGCCAGCACCGGGATGCCGCGGGCGAGGGCCTCGGTGACCGCCATGCCGTACGTCTCGGCGTAGGAGGTGAGGACCATCAGGTCGGCGGAGGCGTAGGCGGCGTCGAGCTCGGCGCCCGTCTTCGGGCCGGCGAGCTCCAGCCGGTCCTCGAGGCCGTACTCACGGATGAGACCGCGCAGATGGGCGACGTACTCCGGGTCCTGGCCCAGGCCGCCCACGCACACACAGCTCCACCGCAGGTCGGTCACCGCGGCCAGCGCCTCCACCAGCCGGTGCTGGCCCTTGCGCGGGGTCACGGCGGCCACGCACAGCAGCCGGGAGACCCCGTCGGTGCCGGAGGCGAGGGGCGCGATGTCGGCGCCGGGAGCGGCGCAGTGCACCTTCTCCGGGGCCAGGCCGTGGTGGGAGACGAGCCGGCGCACCGCCCAGTCGCTGGTGGCGATCACCGCGGGCACGGCCCGCAGCACGGCCCGCTCCCTGGTGTCGAGTTCGGCGGCCACCAGTGGCTCGAGCCCCGTCTCGTCGCCCAGCGGCAGGTGGACGAGGACCGCGAGCCGCAGCCGCTCCGCCTCCGGGACGACGACCTCCGGGACGCCGCAGGCGACCAGCCCGTCGAGCAGGACGACCGTGCCGTCCGGGAACTCGGCCAGGGTGCGCGCCAGTTCGGTGCGGGCCGCCGCCTCCGGGCGCGGCCAGGAGCCGTTCAGCAGGTGCTTGTGGACCTGCCAGCCGAAACCGGGCAGGTCCAGGCAGACCCGCCGGTCGTAGGCGTTGCCGCCGCTGGGGTTCGCCGGGTCGTCGACACCGCCCGGCATGACGAAGTGCACGGAGCGCAGGGACATGGGGATGATGTCGCCCATCTTGGGAACGGCCGTCTGTGCGGGCACGTAGGCGAGCGGGGCCTTCTCCAGGGTCACGTCGGTCACAGCGCACGCTCGTAACTCGCCCAGGCGATGTGCGACTCGTGCAGGGTGACGGAGAGCGAGGCGATACCCCGGGCGCCCTCGCCGAGCGCGCCCTTGTGGATCCGCTCGGCGAGCCGGTCCGCGACGACCTTGGCCAGGAACTCGGTGGAGGTGTTGACCCCGGCGAAATCGGGCTCGTTGTCCAGGTTGCGGTAGTTCAGCTCGCTGACCACCGCCCCGAGTTCCTGGGTGGCCAGTCCGATGTCGACGACGATGTTGTCGTCGTCCAGCTGGTCGCGGCGGAACGTGGCGTCCACCAGGAACGTCGCTCCGTGCAGGCGCTGCGCGGGTCCGAAGACCTCGCCGCGGAAGCTGTGGGCGATCATGATGTGATCGCGGACGGTGACACTGAACAACGGACGACCCTCCAGGTGCGGCGCGTCTGGTCCCCCGGCCGTTGACCGCCGGGGGATGCCGTGTAGTACGGCTCTTCCGTTCCCCTTGTTCAGCCGGATCTCACTCTTTTCTCAGGTCAGGCGCTCTTGCTGGTACCCGGCGCATACGTGACGCGGTGACAGAGCGCGGGGATCTCCCCCGACGCGAGCCTCGGCATCACCTCGGGCAGTTCCTCGAAGGCGCTTTCTCCGGTGACGAGCGCGTCGAGCGCCGGGTCCGCGAGCAGGTCGAGGGCGAGCGCCAGCCGGTCGGCGTAGTCGCGGTTCGGGCGGGCCGGGGAGACGGTGCCGACCTGGCTGCTGCGGATGACCAGGCGGCGGGAGTGGAACGCCTCGCCGAGCGGGAGGGACACCTGCCGGTCGCCGTACCAGCTCAGTTCGACGACGGTGCCCTCGGCGGTCAGCAGTTCCAGGGAGCGGGTGAGGCCCGCCTCGGTGGCGCTGGCGTGCACGACGAGGTCGCAGCCGCCGAGCGCGTCCTGCGGCAGGGCGAAGTCCACGCCGAGTGCCCCGGCGGTCTTCGCCCGCGCGGGATCGGCGTCCACCAACTGCACGCGCACGCCGGGGAAGCGGGCCAGCAGCGCGGCGACCGAGCAGCCGACCATGCCGCCGCCGACCACCGCGATCCGGTCGCCGATCAGCGGCTTCGCGTCCCACAGCGCGTTGACGGCGGTCTCCACGGTGCCGGCGAGCACGGCCCGTTCGGCGGGCACGGACTGAGGTACGACCGTCACCGCCGAGGCGGGCACGACGTACCGCGTCTGATGCGGATACAGGCAGAACACGGTTTGCCCGACGAGCTGCGCCGGCCCCTCCTCGACCAGCCCCACGTTGAGGTAGCCGTACTTCACGGGCGCCGGGAAGTCGCCTTCCTGGAAGGGCGCCCGCATGACGGCGTGCTGGCTCTCGGGCACCCCGCCGCGGAAGACGAGGGTCTCCGTGCCGCGGCTGACCCCGGAGTACAGCGAGCGGACGACGACCTCGCCCTCGGCCGGGTCCGGCAGGGCGACATCGCGTATCTCGCCCTGGCCCGGAGAGTTGAGCCAGAACGCGCGTCCGGTGCGGTTCATCGGCATCCTCCTGAACGATCTGGAACCGGTGCACGTACCGAGGTGTGCACAGGTCGCGCACAGTACGCGGCACTGATCATCTCTGTCACCTGGCCGGAGGAATGTGCGGTGGCCCTGAACAACACTTACGACGCAAGGCTGGTCCAGCAGGAGACCGCTGTGGGAGCGGGCGTTCAGATCCTGTTGCTGGCCCTGCTCGGCTCGGCGATCGGCATGGGGCCGGCGGGCTGGGTGACCGGTCTCGTCTTCGCCGTCGCCACCTGGGCGGTGCTCTCCCGGGCGCTGCACCGCTCCCGGCTGCGTTCCTTCGGTCCCGCCAACCGGGTGACCCTCGGCCGCGCGACGCTGGTCGGCGGCGTGACCGCCCTGGTCGCGGACTCCTTCGCGAGCACCCCGCCGGTGACCCTGCTGGTCGGGCTCACCGCGGTGGCCCTGATCCTCGACGGCGTCGACGGCAAGGTCGCCCGCCGCACCGGCACCTCGACGGCGCTGGGGGCGCGCTTCGACATGGAGGTCGACGCGTTCCTGATCCTCGTCCTCAGCGTGTACGTCTCGATGGCGCTGGGTCCGTGGGTGCTGCTGATCGGCGCCATGCGCTACGGCTTCGTCGCCGCCGCCCGCGTCGCCCCCTGGCTCAACGCACCGCTCCCGCCGAGCATGGCCCGCAAGACGGTCGCCGCGCTCCAGGGCGTCTGCCTGCTGGTCGCGGGCGCCGATCTGCTGCCCTACACGGCCAACTTCGGCATCATGCTGCTGGCCCTCGGCTCCCTGCTCTGGTCGTTCGGCCGGGACGTGCTGTGGCTGTGGCGCACCTCGCGCACGCGGTCGGGTCTCCCGGCGGAACAGCGGGTGCTGGAGCTCGCGTAACGCCCCGAGCCGGCTCCCTCCTTTCGGGAGTCCGCAGTCACCCACGGGAAAGGGCCCGCGCCGTCAAGGACGGTCCGGGCCCTTCCGTACGCCCCGGCCCACGGCATGCGCTGCCGCGTCCGCGATGACGGCGGGTCGTGCGGCGGGGTCGGTCGCGGCACTGCGGCGAGGTCGGCACCGGTCCCGCGGCGGGCTCGGCTGCACCGCTCCCGCGACCGTACCGACCGCGTTCCCGCGACCGTACCGACCGAGCTCCGGCGACCCCGTCCGGCGCAGGTTCTACGACGGTGTCGGCACCGGTGCCACGGCAGCGTCCGCCGCGCCGCTCCTACGACCCTGCCGACCACGATCCCGCGACCGTACCGACCGAGCTCCGGCGACCCCGTCCGGCGCAGCTTCCACGACGGTGTCGGCACCGGTGCCACGGCGGCGTCCGCCGCGCCGCTCCTACGACCCTGCCGGCCGGGTTCCCGCCGCCCTGCCGACCGCGTTGCCGCGGCGGGGCGGGTCGGCTGTCGCGAGGCCGGTGCTCGCGGGTCAGGCCTTGTGCGGGCGGCGGGGCAGCAGGGTGATCGCGGTGACCGGTACGGCGGCCAGCAGCAGCCAGGGCACGGCCGGGGGCAGACCGGAGTCGAGGAGGGTGCCCGTGGCCGCGCTGCCGAGCAGCACGATCAGCCCGGAGACCGAGGACAGCGCCCCGGTGTACAGGCCGAGCCGGCCGTCCTCGGCGAGGTCGGGCACCCAGGCGCGGGCGGCGGGCGCGACCAGCATCTGGCCGAGGGTGAGCAGGACGACGAACCCGGCGGCCGGCAGCAGCCCGGCCGTCCCGGTCCGCCCGGCGGGCAGGGCGGCGGCCACCACCGCGAACCCGCCGGCGATCAGCGCCAGCCCGGCCGCCGTCGCGCGGCGCGGGCCGAACCGCTCCCCCACCCCTCGGGTGACGGGCAGCTGCACGGTCACCACCAGCAGCGACGACAGCGCGAACAGCCAGGCCAGCGGGGCCTGCGAACCCGCCGCGCGCTCCACCTCGGCGGGCAGGGCGAGGTAGAGCTGGTTGTAGGCGAGGAGATGGGCGCCGTACACGCAGCACAGGGCGAGGAAGCGGCGGTTGCGCAGCAACGGCCCCGTCCCGCCCCGGATCCGGACGAGCCGGCGGCCGGGGATGTGCCGTGGCAGCAGCCACGCGTGGGCCGCGAGCACGAGGGCGAAGACCCCGGCCCCGGCCAGGCACACCGTGCGGAAGTCGACCGACAGCAGCAGCGCGCCCACCAGCGGTCCGACGAACGCCCCGGCCTGTCCGGCGACCGTGAACAGCGCCAGCACCCGGGTCCGCGAGCCGCCGCCCGCCTCCTCGTGCGCGACGGCCTGCCGGGCCACCTCCGACTCGACCGCCGGCGAGAAGAGCGCGGCCGCGAACCCGGTCAGCAGCACCGCGCCGGTCACCGCCCAGGCCTGCTCGGCGTACCCGAGCCAGCCGAACCCGGCGATCCTGAGCGCGCAGCCCGTGAGGACGACGGGCCGCACACCGTACCGGTCGGCCAGGGCCCCGCCGACCAGGAACAGCCCCTGCTGGCTGAAGGTCCGCAGCCCCAGCACGAACCCGACGAGCCATCCCGCCATGCCGACCGCACCGCCCAGATGCCCGGCGAGGAAGGGGAGCACCGCGAAGAAGGCGATGTTGAAGGCGAGTTGGGTGAGGACGAGCACTCGGAGGAGAGGAGAGATCCGGACCTCACCGGGTGAACTCCGCCGCAGGGAGAGGGCCGTCATCATGCGTCCGCCAACGCGGCCGCGCGGAGCGGTACTTGCCTCGCCGGGCGCCGCGTCCGTCGCAGTGCCCCGGTCGCCGTGACCGCGAGGGCGCCCAGCAGGGCGAGCACGGCGGCGGGGGCGAGGACGGCCCAGGGGGCGCGTTCGGCGTAGGGCTGGTTCTCGGCGAGCAGCAGGCCCCACTCGGGGGACGGCGGCTGGGCGCCGAGGCCGAGGAAGCCGAGCGAGGCGAGGGCGAGGGCGACTCCGGGCAGCCGCAGGAGGGCGTGCCGGGTGACGGCCGGCAGGACGGCCGGCAGGAGTTCGCTCCTCAGCAGGTACCAGCGGTCGGCCCCCAGGGCGCGGGTGGCGGCCAGATGCAGGGTGGCCCGCTCCTGCCGCAGCAGGGCGGAGGTGTGCGCGGCGAGCGGCGCCCAGGCCACGGCGGCCACCGCGAGTACCGGGGTCGTGCTCCCGCTGCCCCAGAGCGCGGTGACGAGAAGGGCGGCCAGGACGGGTGGTACGGCGTTGACGGTGTCGACGAGCGGCCCGGACAGCCGGGGCAGCAGGCCGAGCAGCGTCCCGGCGACCAGGGCGAGCGCGCTGATGGCGAGGGCGAGCAGGAGGGTGTCGAGGGCGCCGTGGGCGACGCGGGCGAGCATGTCCCGGCCCAGGGCGTCGGTGCCGAAGGGGTGGGCGGCGGAGGGGGGTCGGAGGCGGGTGGTGGTGTCGAGGGCCAGGGGGTCGCGGGGGAGGCCGAGGGCGACGACGGCGACCAGCGGAAAACTGTATGCGACAGCCAGGATCCTGTGGGCGGTCGACGGTACCCCGTGGACGGTGTGCGCGGGCCCGTGGAGTGTGTGCAGCGCGCTGTCGCGCAGCGCGGGACCGGTCAGCCGTCGGGCGGCGAGACGGGCCACGGCCGTGGTGACGGCGGCGAGAGCGACGAGTGCGAGCGTGCCGGCCTGGAGGACGGGGAGGTCCTGGGCGAGCGCGGCCCGCAGGGTGGTCCGGCCGAGACCCGGGATGTCGAAGATCTGCTCGACGGCGACCGCCCCGCCGGTGAGTCCCACGGCGAACAGCCCGAGATTGGGCAGCAGGGCGGGGACGCAGCGGCGCAGCGCCTGGCGGGCGATGCTCCGGCCGGGCAGTCCCCGCGCGGCGGCCGCCATCGCCCAGGGCTCGGCGAAGGCCGCGGGCAGCCGGTCGTCGAGGAGACGCCCGAGCACGGCGCCGGCGGGCAGGCCGAGGGCGAGCGCGGGCAGGACGGTCCACCGGGGCCCGTACCAGCCGAGGGCGGGCAGCCATCCCCACTGCACGCCGACGACGGTGGCGAGGACGGACGCGGTGAGGAACTCGGGCAGCGCGGCGAGCACGGCGGAGCCCGAGCCGCCCGGGGGCCGCCCGTCCAGGCGCCGGCGGGCGCCGAGGCACAGGGTGCGGGCGCACACCACGGCGGCCGTGCCGCCGGCGACGACGAGGGACACCGCCATGAGCAGCAGGGACACGCCCAGCGCCTGCGCGACGGCGGGCGCGACCTCGGCGCCGGAGATCCAGGACCGTCCGGCGTCCCCGTGCGGCAGCCCGCCGAGCCACCGCGCGAGGAGCCGCAACGGTCCGTCGTCGAGATGGAGTCGGTCGCGGATGCCGGCCAGGACCTCCGGGGAGGGTGCGCGGTCGGCGTTGCGGGCCTTGAGGACGGTGAGCGCCGGATCGGTGTGCGAGAGCCAGGGCAGCAGCCCGATCCCGCACACCAGCGCCGCGGCGAGTCCGGCACGCCACAGCAGCGTGCCCATCCTGCTTGCCATGCGGCTCAGCGCCGGGTGCCGGCACCGACGAGGGTGCGCTCGTACGGGTCGAGCAGCACCCCGCCGACGTCGGCGGCCACGCCGGTGACGACGCGCTGGTGGACCAGCGGGACGACGGCGTCGGTGCCGAGGACGACGGCCTCGGCGTTCAGGGCGGCTTCCTGGCGTTCGCCGGTCTCGGCGGTGCCCTGTGCCGCCGCGACGGCCCGGTCGACCGCATCGTCGCACAGCAGCGCCAGGTTGTAGCCGCCGTCGCAGGTGAAGTCGCCGGCGAGGAGGGAGACCGGGTCTCCGGTGTCGAGGAGGCTGTTGCGGGCGCCGACGAACGCGTCGAACTTCCCGGCCAGCGCGTCGCTCTCCAGCCGCGCGTACTCGCGCACCTCCAGCTTCACCGTGAATCCGGCCTTCTCCAGCTGCTGCTTCACCACCTGGGCGACTTCGGGGAGTTCGGGCCGGTTGTCGTAGGTGGCGAGGGTGAGCGAGGCGCCGTCGGGGTTCCCGGGCTCCGCGCGCCCGGCGGGCCGGGCCCGTTCGCCGTCGGCCCAGGTGACGGCGGGACCGTAGAGGCCTGCTCCGGCGTCGGCGTGTCCCTCGTACACGCCCTCGGCGAGCGCGGCGGTGTCGACGGCGGCGCGGGCGGCGGCGCGCAGGGCCGGGTCCGCGAAGACGTCCGACCGGGTGTTGAGGAACAGGCTGGTGGTGCGGGTGGTGGCGGTCTCGCGGCGGGTGTCCGCGTCGAGCGTGGCGGCCTGGGCGACGGGTATCGCCTCGGCGAGGTCGACCTGGCCGGTGCGCAGGGCGTTCGCGCGGGCGGTGCCGTCGGCGATGAAGCGGGCGTCGATACCCGAGGCGTGGGCGCGGCCGCCCCAGTAGTCGTCGAACCGGTCGAGGCCGGCGGCGGTGGTGCCGGTGACCTCGGTGAGCTCGAAGGGCCCGGTGGCGGTGCCGGCCGGGTCGACGGCGTCCTTCTCCTCGTAGGCGCTCGGGGCGAGGACGGCGAGGGAGGGGCCGGCCAGACGCAGGGGCAGGACGGCGTCGGGGTCGGTGGTGGTGATCCGTACGCCCGTGGTGCCCGCCGCCTTCGCCGTGAGGGTGACGCCGGAGAGCGCGGCGGGGACGGGCTCGGCCCGGGTGGCGCGGGTGAGGGCGTTGACCACGGCGGCCGGTGTGACGGCCGTGCCGTCCTGGAAGACGGCCTCGCGCAGGGTGAACAGCCAGGTCCGGTCGTCCTCGCGCCGCCAGGACGCGGCGAGCGCGGGCGTGGCGGCGCCGTTGGCGTCGAGGGCGGTCAGGCCCTCGGTGACGCCGAGGCGGCTGAGGATCGTGGCGTCGGCGCCGTACGGGGAGAGGTTCTCGGCGGGCGGGAAGGCGAGGGCGACGCGCAGCCGGGAACCGTCCTCGCCGCCGGCCGCCCCGCCGCCCGCGCCGGTGGAGGCGAAGCAGCCGGCGAGGAACGGGGTGAGCAGGAGCGCGGTGAGGCGACGCGGGCGGCGGGGAGGGCGCATGGGGAGTTCCGACCTAGGGGGTGAGAAAGGACAGGGCTGATGTGGTGAGGGCGGGCAGGGGGACCTCGAAGTGGACGATCCCCTGGCCGCCGCCGGGGTCCTCGCGCTCGTCGTGCACCACGTGGCCGAGCGACCGCCAGAAGCCCTCGGCCCCCTCCACGGCGGGGTCGGTGTGCAGGTAGACGGAGCGGTATCCGCCGTCCGCGGCCGCGAAGGCGAGGAGGCCGGCGACCAGGTGCCGGGCGAGCCCGCGCCGGCGGTGCCCGGGCCGCACGTACACCCGGCGCAGTTGCGCGGTCTCCCCGGACGGGAAGCGCTCGGCGACGTGCCTCGGGTTCGGCGGATGCGCGGGCCCGCGGCAGTCCAGCGCGGCGGTGGCGACGACCTCGCCGTCGACGCCGTCCAGCGCGACCAGCAGGGTGTGGCGGAACGGGGCGAGATAGGCGGCGGCCAGGTCGATGATGTCGCCGTGCCAGCGAGGCACGTACCCGGTGCCGAAGTCGCGGTAGACGGTGTCCAGCATGACGGCACGGGCGCCGTCGAGGTCGTCACGGCCTGCGAGCCTGATGCAGTAGTCATGCACCTGCACATCATATGCATTAAGGCCCCGCACATGATCACTTCACCCGCCCCCGCACCCATCCCCCACCTCCCGCCCTCGACTTGACAGAGATCATCACCGAGCCCTAAACCTAGCAACATGACATTCATTTTCAAAAATGAGGGCCGATAGGTGCGCATCGCGTTCGTCGGCAAGGGCGGCAGCGGCAAGACCACCCTGTCCGCACTGTTCTCCCGCGAGCTGGCACGGTCCGGCGCGCCGGTGCTGGCCGTCGACGGCGACATCAACCAGCACCTGGCCGAGGCGCTCGACCCCGAGGCCGGCGCGTTCACCGCGCCACCCCTGGCCGCCCGTCTGGGCGAGATCAAGGACCTCCTGCGCGGCGGCAATCCGCGGATCGCCTCCCGCGAGGCGATGATCAAGACCACTCCGCCGGGCCGTGGTTCACGGCTGCTGCGCCCGCTGGGCGACGACGAGCTGCACGCACGTCACGTCCAACGGGTGGGCGGAGTACCGCTGATGGTCACCGGCGAGTTCGACGAGAGCGACCTGGGGGTGGCCTGCTACCACTCCAAGCTGAGCGCCGTCGAGCTCTACCTCGGTCATCTCGTCGACGGCCCCGGCGAGTACGTCGTCGTCGACATGACCGCCGGCGCCGACGCCTTCGCCTCCGGACTGTTCACCCGCTTCGACATGACGTTCCTGGTGGCCGAACCCACCCGCAAGGGCGTCTCCGTCTACCGCCAGTACCGCGACCACGCCCGCGAGTTCGGCATCCCGCTCGCCGTGGTCGGCAACAAGGTGACCGGAGAGGACGATCTGCTCTTCCTCAAGGAGCAGGTGGGTGACGACCTCCTCACCCACCTGGTCCACTCCCCCCGGGTGCGCTCCGCCGAACGGGGCACCCCACAGGGTGAGTTGGAGGCTGCCAACCGCCACGCCCTCGCCGTCCTGCGCGAGACGGTCGACGCCCGCGTGCGGGACTGGCCGGCCCTCCACCGCCACGCCGTCGAGTTCCACGTGCGCAACGCCCGCGCCTGGGCGGACGCGGCGACGGGCCAGGACCTGGCGGCCCAGGTGGACCCGGACTTCGTCCCCGGCCCGGCGTCCCTGCCCTGACACCACCGCAACACCACCGCATCTCCCCCTCCCTTCCCTCTCCCCTCCCCTCCACAGAACAGGACACCCATGTCTCTCGACGTCTCCCCGAAGCTCCTCGCCGAGGCCGAAGCCGGTGACATCCGCGAGGCGGACTTCGTGGACACCGTCCGCACCTCCCTCCCGTACGCCTACGACCTGGTCGCGTCCCTCGCCGCCCGCCTCCACGCGGGCATCGGCGAGTTCGCCGACAACCAGACCCCTCCCCCGTCCGAGCAGGAACGCGGCCAGCTTCTGCGCGCCCTCGCCAGCGACGCGATCCGCGGCAGCCTGGAACGCCACTTCGGCGTGACCCTCGCCTTCCAGAACTGCCACCGGGTGGCCGCCTTCCGTCCGGGCGCGCGGGACGGCGCGACGCACGCCCGGTTCACGTCGACACGGGCACAGGTGCTGAACCAGTCGGCGGAACTGCGGGACTGCTGACGGGAACGTCACTGACCTTCCGTCTGCTCGGGCGCGGCGGCGTACGAGCAGACGGGTCAGGTCCTCACGCGGGGATCCGAGCTGTGCGGCACGGTGGACGGCCACGGGCAACTCATGAGCTGTCGGCCCGCCCGCATGCCTCCCTGCGCCGGGCCGAAAACCTGAGGTGTCCGTTCATGACGGGCCCGGCCGGCAGGGCGCGCTCCCGCGCCGACTCGGCACCAGCTTCCTTCAGCCGCGCAGCAGCGTCGCCGGTCCCACCTGAGCCAGCAGCGGGGGCTCCGTGTCCCCTTCGTAGGCGAAGTGGAGTTCGCGTCGGGCGCGGGTGGCGAGTACGTAGTAGGCCATGCGCAGCGCGGCGGAGGTCGGGTCGGCTGCGGCGTCGGTGTGCGCGTCGGGGACGACGACGGTGTCGAATCCGAGGCCCTTGGCGCTGGCCCGGTGGACGAGGACCAGCCCTGGACGGTCGAGATCCAGATTCCGGTAACGGCCCTTCGTCGCCTTGGACGTGTACATCTGTGGCTTGAGCCGGGGTGCTCGGTTCTGCAGGGTCCCGAGCAGGGAGAACTGGATGTGGCTGGAGTTGACGATCACTCCGATGGTCTGCCGCGGATGTTTCTCCGCCAGATGGATCAACAGGTCGGCGGTGCCCCGTGGCGGAAGACGATGGAGACGGGGCGGCGGGCCTTCCCGGTCCGGAAGTGAGGGCATTCCGGCTCCGGTGTGGAAGTGGGCGGCGAGAGACGCGATCTGGCGCGTGTTGCGGTGGTTGCCGTCGAGTTCGAGACGGGAGCACCGGCCGAGGCACCGAGCGATCTCCGCGAGCGTGGAGTTGGTGTCGGTCAGGCGCTGGCACTCGTCCGCGTACACAGTCGTACGTGCCCCGAGGAGCCGGCAGAGCCGGTAGAAGTCGGGAGGCAGGTCCTGGCCCTCGTCCACGACCAGGGTGAGACCGGGTACCGGGCCGGTCCCGGCGGCACGGTCGTAGCACGCGTCCCAGTCGTACGAGCCGTCGGCGGTGCTCGGAGCCTTCCCGTACCAGGCGGAGAGCCAGGAGTGTGCGGTCGTCACGCGGACCTTGGGATCTGCCGGCCCGAGCGCGTGAACCAGTGCGGCCAGTGACTGGCGCAAGAGGTTGGACCGGGTCAGCAGGGTCACCTCGGCGCCGGTGAGGGCGAGCATGACGGCGCGTTGGGCGGCCAGGAGACTCTTGCCGCTCCCCGGCGGGCCGCTCACCAGATGGTTGCCGTCGAACGGGAGGTCGACGAGGCAGGCCCGCTGCTCGGGGGAAAGGTCGAGGTAGGTGAGCGTCACGGCTGCTCCAGTGCGGTGGCTGCGGCGGCCCGAGCGGCCGCGACGATCGTCTCCAGGTAGCCGGGCACATGCTCGCCGCCCACGACCAGGGCGCGGTCCAGCAGGGTGTTGCCGGCCTCGCAGCTCGTTTCGGGGAGGAGCGCGCAGGCGTGGCAGGCGGCGCGGTTGAGGTTGCCGAAGCCCTGGCCGCTGTGTTCGGCGCACAGTGGGTCGGCCGAGCACCAGGCGGCCGCTTCCGTCATCCGGAGCAACGTCTCCGCCAGGCGAGGGGGTTCGCCCTGCCGGACGAGGCCGCCGAGGGTGCCCTCGGCGTCACCCGCGGCGGTGTAGACGAGGATGCCGTACTGGTCCTGCTCGGGGCGGGCGTAGATCCGCTCACGCAGGCTCGCCGTCGTGTATCCGGATTCGAAGGAGAGCTGGCGGATCAACAGGTGCGCCAGGGTGTGCAGGAGCACGAACCGAGGGGAGAGGTCGGGTCCGGTGAGGGTCTCCAGCCGGTCCTTCTGGAAGGACCGGTCGAGGTCCGCGCGGATGCCGGCCACGTGCCGCTGGACTCTCATGTCACTTTCCCAGGACGCGAGTTCTCCCCTGTCCAGGGTCAGGAAGATCCCTTCGCCGAAGACCTCGACAGCCGGCAGCCACCGCAGGCGCCGCGCCGTGTCCGCGGGCACGACCGTGGCGTCCGGGGAGACCCTGGTGAAGCCGGACAGGGCGCGCACCTCACGCAGTCGGTCGGCCAGGACGATCCGGCCGAAACAACGCCGCAGCCCCGTCCAGGGGTCCTCGGTCTCGCCCGCCAGGCCGAGGGTGGTCTCGCGCAGGGCGAAGTCGCGGGTCGCCGGCGGGGCCGGCGCCGTGAACGCGGCCCACTCCTCACGGCTCAGATCGGGCCGGGCCGCGGCGGTGGGTGCGTCGGAGGGATCCGGGGGAGACTGTCCCGTCTCCTCGGCGAGGAGAGCGTCGAGCAGGGCCTCGTCGGCACCGGTGTCCTCGAGGATCACCTCTCGGAACATGGCCGCGCGCGGTTTGCCGGCGTGCCGGCACAACTGCACCCACAGATCGTGGCCGCGTACGAGGTCGGCGAGCGCGTCGTCGTCATGGGGCCGTGCGTCCGTCTCGGGGATGTCGAGCGCGGAATGCACCACCGGGTAGTACAGGTTTCCGGCCGTGCGCTGGACCACCTGGACGGGAAGGACGCAGTCCGCGGACTCGCCCGTACGCTGCCAGGGGTTCCGTCCCGAGCAGCGCATCCCGTGCGTACCGAGGATGTCGAGCAGGCCGCGTGCGGCCCCGCAGCCCTTCGCCGCGCAGGCGACGGAGAGCGCCTCGAGTCCGGAGGCTCGTTCGGAGACGAGGAAGCGCAGCTTCTCGCGTTCGCCGCACTGCCGGCGTTCAGCGGCCTCGCGCCGCGAATGCGCCCAGAACCACCAGTCGATGTCGCTGAGATGTCCCGCCGCGCAGATCTGCACGAACCTCATGGGCGCGAGCGTGCGGCCGGGTGAGCAGGAGGGGCAGCGAGGGGGCTGCCCCGGCTTCTCGTCGGCGATGCGCCAGCGCTTCATGCGGCGACAGGCGCCGCAGAACAGCCAGGACGGGAAGCGGATGTAGGGCGCGCCGGGTGCGTCCGGCGCGTCGTAGCGGTCGTTGGCCGTGGCGGGGGCGGCGTAGAAGCCCGTCACGCCGAGACGGGAGGCGAGCCGTGACGACTCGACCTGTTGCCTGGCCCGGCTCGGCCAGTCGCCGATGCCGGTGGCGACGAACGATTCGCCCTGGATGTCGAAGACGGCTCCGACCCCGAACGGCACCACCGTCTGTGACTGGCGTACCCGCAGCTTGCGGCTCACAGGTCGGCTCCCTTCACCGAGACCTGGCATTCCCGGTCGACGTTGCGCATGGAGTTCGGGGTCTCCCAAAGGCCGTACTTCTGTTCGAAGCTCTTGATCAGGTTGGACTGTCCCTTGCCCTGGCTGCGGTAGTACAGCTCGCGGCCCTCCTTGCGTGCCTCGCGTGCGGCGTCCTCCCAGTCGGCGACGAGGCCGGCGAGTTCCTTGCGCACGGCGTCGCCGGCGGACGGCTCGCACATGTCGGCGCGTGCCGCCAGTTGCTCCGCCACCGCTTCCACTTCGGCGATGCGCTCGATCACCTGGCCCGCCTGGTTCTCGGCGGCGAGGCCCAGGCGATGCCGTACGAGGATGACCAGCGCGGCGTGCAGGGCGCGGCGTCGGGACGGCAGGGACCAGGGGGTGACGCTGGTCGGTTCGACATGCCGGTAGAGGGAGCGGTGGTAGACGTCGAAACTCTCGTAGTGCGACCGGTCCCGCGGGCGGGTGGCGTTGAAGAAGGTGACGACGAGACCGGGGACGGTGTGCCGGCCGACCCGGCTGGTGGCCTGGATGTACTCGGCGGTCGTCTTCGGCTGGCCCTGCATGAGCATCAGCGCCAGCCGCTTCACGTCGACACCGACGGACAGCATGTTGGTGCAGGGCAGGAAGGAGACGGACTCACGGTCGTCCCACCGCTTCTCGAGGCGGTCGAGGAGGACGGGCTGCTCGGCGCGCGGGAGATTGCTGGTCAGCTCCTGCACCTGGCGGTCCGCCAGTTCCCTCACGCCCGCGCCCGCGTCGAGTCCGGCCAACTGCGCCGGGATGTCGTCGGCCGCGGCAGTGACCGTGCGGCCGAGTTCGCGCAGGCTGTGGTGATAGGCGACCAGGGTCCAGTAGGCGTCCCGGTGTTCCTCGGGCAGTTCCCACGCTCCCTGCAGCATGGCGGCGGCGGTGGCCACGGCGGCGCGGCCCGCTGTGTGTCCCTGGGCCATGACGCCGAGGTAGCGGCGGCCGGGGCGGGATGTGTCGGGTTCGGCGAAGTAGGAGTGGCGGGCGTCGAGGCCGGCGGGCGGGAAGAGCTGGACCCCGCCGCCGTACAGGGCACGGATCTGCTCACCCGACCGGCGGATGGTCGCCGTGGAGGCCACGACCTTGGGTCCGACACCGTCGGGCGTGGTGCACAGGCCGAGGACGGCCGCCTCGTACAGGCCCACGGTGGTGCCCAGCGGGCCGGTGAGCAGGTGCAGTTCGTCCTGGATGACGAGCGAGGGCGGCCGGTTCGGGCTCCCCGCGCCGAACAGGCGCCCCGCGCGGGGTTCCCAGGCCAGCCGGGCGAACTTGTCCACGGTGCCGAGGACGAAGGTGGGCGGCCGGTCGTAGAGCTGCTCGTCCACGACGGCGACGGGCAGTTCCTCGTGGAAGACGCACTCCGCGCGCGGGCAGAAGAAGGCGAACGAGTCGGCGGCGGCCCTCACGCCGTAGTCGCCGATGTCCGGTGACTTGTGGGCCGGCAGGATCCTGGTGCCGCACCACGGACAACGGTCGAGGATGAAGACGTCCTCCGGCTTCGCGGCGGCCCGTACGTCGTCGAAGGCCGCCCGGGCCTTTTCGTAGGTGTTCGGCGTGGTCGTCTCGCCCACCCACAGACCGATGGAGAAGGGCTCCTGGCCGTACTGGTCGGGATCGTCGCGGCGCAGGGTCTCCAGGGCGCACACCGTGGTGGCGGCGCGCTGGAACTGCTGGGTCGTCAGCAGGCTGAGGGTGTACCGGCTGAGGACGGCCGTGCCGCCCCCGTCGGGTTCGCGTCTGCGCAGCACCATGGCGAAGGCGGCGAGCAGCAGGTAGGCCTCCGTCTTGCCGCCGCCCGTCGGGAACCAGATCAGGTCCGTGGTGGTGCGGTCGGCGTGCTGCGGGTCCACCATCCCGTCGAGGGCGAGCAGGAAGAACGCGAGCTGGAAGGGGCGCCAGGCGGCGGCCGGGTCCGGTTCGGGGTCCAGGGGCACCGCGGCGCTGCGGCACCGTCGGGTGCCCGCCAGGTCGGCGGCGGAGTGGCGCATCTGCAGCGCCATGGCGCGGTTGGCGGCACGGAAGGCATGGAGCAGTTCCGGACGCCGCGGGTCGCACAGCGTGCGCACGCCGGACTCGATACGGGTGACGGCGGCGCCGACGCGCTGGAGGATGCGGTCGGCGGCGTCACGTCCCCAGTCGGGGACCTCGGCGTTCAGTTGCCCCACATACCACGCGCGGTAGTCGGCGACGAAGTCCCCCAGTTCCTCGCGGAGCTGGTCGACGGAGATCCCGGGGTCGGCCAGATGCACCACGTCGAGGACCGGGGACCCGCTCAGGCCGGCGGCCCGCACGCCGCTCACCTCGGCCTCCGGCATGACGGCCGCGCGCAGGACCGTCACTTTCCGCGCTTCCGCGTCGTACTCCTCCGCCACCGCGCACCCGTGCCCCACGGCGTGGGTGCGCACGTGCTCGTACTGCAGCCGGAGTTCCTGTTCCTCCGGGTCGCGGCTGGCCAGTCGCACACTCGGGTACTGGCGGATCTCGCCGTCCACGGGACGGGCCTCCAGGCCCACCTGGAAGAGCATCCGGTCCCATTGGGCGGTCTTGCCGAGGGCCGGTTCATGGCGGGCGGAGTTGACCAGGGCGACGGTGACCAGCCTGCCCGTGCCGAAGGCGCGCCGCCGGACGCGGAGTTCGGCCCGCCCGTCGAGGACCGGCACGTGGTCGCGGTCCGGGCCGAGCACATGGGTTTCCGCGGGGATCGGGACGCGCTCCCAGTGGCGCCCGCGTTCGCCGGTGGCGGCGTGTGTCGTGTACCGCGCGCCGGTGCAGCCGACCTCCACGGTGTCGGCGTCGGTGTAGAAACTGAAGCCGAGCGACGAGGGCAGCCAGGAGTTGGACTCGGGAACGGGGTCGTCCGCGGGTGCGGTGTCCTCGGCCGCGCGTTCCGTGCCCGCCCCCTCGGGTTCCTCCGCGGCAAGGGACAACTGCTCCTGAAGAGCCGCTTCCTGGGGGTAGAGCGTGCCCATGAGGTACTGCCGGTCGGGCGGGGCGTCGAGCGTCTCGTGCTCTCCCGCGACGGGACCGACGAGCTGGCGGTGCAGGTAGGCGACGAGTTCCTGTCTGGGGTCCATGATCTTCCTCAAGAAGTGCGGAGCCGTGAGGGCGACGACGGCGGGCGGGTCAGGACCGGCGCCAGCGGTCCCGGAACGACGTGCGGTTGACGGCGGCCGCCCGCTCGGCTGCGAGTTGTTCCTGCAGTTCGCCGATGCGGGCCCAGGCATCGTGTTCGGCCTGGGCGATCCGCTGGGCGGCTCGCCGTTCGGCCGCCTCCACCTGTGCCGCCGTCTCCCGGCGGGCCGCGACGAGGGCGTCGTCTCGTCGGCTCAGTTCGGCCTCGGCCAGCCGCAGCCGCTCTTCGAGTGCCTCCGTACGTGCCTCGGCCTCCTCGCGGTACCGGCGCAACCGCCGGTCGCCCTCGTACGCCCGCTGTTCGGCGAGGGCCGCCCGCTGTTCGGCGAGGGCCGCCCGCTGCTCGGCCTGGCCGGCACGCAGACGGGCCACGGCCACCTGCTGATCATCGCGGGAGGCGCGCTGCGTGGCCGAGAGCTTCTCCTCCGCGGCACGTTCCGCCCGCTCGGTCGCGATGCGCTGTGCTTCACGGTGCTCCTCTCTGAGGCGCGCGATCCTCTCCTCGGTCTGCCCGCGCAGGTGCCGCTCCTGGCGGATCAGTGCTCTGTCCACGCGGTGCAGCAGCGTCTCCTCCAGCGCGTCCAGCTGCCGCTCGGTCTCCGCCTCGGCGGCGGCCACCCGGGTGTCGGCGGCCTGCCGTTCCTCGGTGAGGCGCCGTTGGTGCTCGTGCCGTGCGCGCGCCATCTGCGTCTCGTGCTCGCGGCGGACCTCGGCGAGGCGCCGGTCGGCTTCGGAGCGGAGCCGCGCGAGCTCCTCCTCGGCGGCCGCTCGCTGCCGTGCGAGCTCCTCCTCGGCAGCCGCTCGCTGCCGCGTGAGTTCCTCGCCCGCTTCCGGCTGGGTCTGCGCAGGTGTCCCCTCGTCGTCGGTGCTGAGTCCAGGTACTGGCGATGGTGGGCCGTCGGATTCCGGGGCCGTTTCCACGGCGTGATCGTCCGGGGGGTTCGCAGAGCTGCCGTCTGCACGCTCCCCGGTCCCGGTCGACTGCTCCGCGGCCTCCCTTCGACTCGGCGTCTCGGCGGCGAACTCCCGCAGTGCGTCGCGTAGGGCGAGGCGCGACTCGGTACGCACCAGGGGCCTCCTGGACAAGTACGCTCGCGGAGTCACGCCGACCAGTGCCTCGGCCGGCCGCTCGAAGAAGTCCTCCGGCCGGAGACCGGCCTCCTTCACGGTGTCGAAGACGCGCTGCAGCACTTCCAGAGCGGCGAGCACCTGCTGGTCCGGCGCCTTCCGCTCCCGTACCGCGCGGACCACCTCCATGGCGGCGGGCGAGCCGAGCATCGTCGTGAGCTGGGCGTGCCCCAGTGCCAGCAGCGCATACTCGGCGAGCCAGTCGATTCCGCCCGCGAACGTCGCCGATATCCGCAGCGCCTTGTCCCAGTCCGCCGTGTACTGCACGGATCGGAGCGCACCGGTCTCCACGGCTGAAGCCGGGTGCCGGGCGGCAACCACAGGGGGAGAGGGCTCGTCCGGACCCGTTGCGGCCCCCGGAACCTCCGGCTCCGTGGGAGCGTCGGGGGCCGTGAGAACCTCCGGCTCCGTGGGAGCGTCGGGGGCCGTGAGAGCCTCCGGCTCCGTGGGAGCGTCGGGGGCCGTGAGAGCCTCCGGCTCCGTGGGAGCGTCGGGCGCCTCCTCCGTCTGAGGTGTCCCGCTTTCCTCCGCCACCGCTGTCTCCTCGTCGGTCCGGGACGGCCTCTCCTGATCACGTGGGGGCACGGACGGGACCTCGGGCCGCGCCTCCGGCTCCCCGTCCGGTCGCGGTTCTCCGACAACGGCGGCTGCCGCATCCTTGGCCCGCGCACGACGCTGCGTTGACCGGCCCTGTTCCCCGTCCCCGTCGGCTTCCTGCCTGCCCCCGGCCGGGTACGCGCTGATGACCCCTGCCCTCCGCAGCCGCAGCCTGAACTCCGGGAGGGCCTTGCTCTCGATCTGGCGGATGCGCTCCCGGGTCACCCCGTACTCCCGCCCCAGCTCGTCGAGCGTCGAGGGTTCGTCGCCGTCGAGGCCGAGCCGGCGGACGAGGACACGGGCGCTGCGCTCGGAGAACGTGTCCACGACGGCCATCACGTCGGCCATCAGGAGCGTGTTCACCACGTCCTGCTCCACCGACGGCAGGGCTCTGTGCTCCCCCATGAGGTCCCCGAGGGTGGTTCCGTCGCCGATGACACGGTCGAGCGAGTCGGTGCGCCGGCTCAGTTTCCGGATCTCCTCCACCTTCCGCACGCTGATGTCGCAGTGAACCGCCACCTCGGCGGCCCGCGCGGTCCGCCCCTGCGCGGCCAGGGCGCGTTCGGCGGCGGCCACCTTGCGCATCTGCTCGTGCATGTGGACGGGGATCCTGATGAGGGCTCCTTCGTCCGCGATGGCCCGGGTGATGGACTGGCGCACCCACCAGGTCGCGTACGTCGAGAACTTGTTCCCCATGGTCGGGTCGAACTTGCGTGCGGCGCGCATCAGGCCCAGCACACCGTGCTGGAACAGGTCGTCGTACTCCAGTCCCTGGTCCAGAAAGCCTCGGACCAGGGCATGCACCAAGCGCTGGTTGTGCAGGACCAGGCAGTCCCGGGCCCGGATCCTGAGGTCACCGGGCGGCAGGGCCGTCAGCTCCGCCTCCTCCGGTTCCCGCGCGACGGAGTCGGCGCCTCCACGCACCAGGACGGCCAGGCCGACCTCCGCCTCAGCGCCGAGAATGCGGTTCTCCGGCCGCCTCTGAACCCGGTCCACGCGCAGAACACCCAGGGCGGCCTCCACGGCGTCGGGGTAACCACCGGCGTCCGGCGAAGGCTCCCCCTTCGCGTTCTCGGGCCCGCCGCCGGTCTCGCCCGCGGGCGAGGCCGACACAGCCGCGGCGGCGGGCTCGTCCTCCCGGCCGGTGGCGGCCTTCACCCTCGCACTCCCGCGCAGCTCGGCCGCCTCCTGGACGGTCAGCCCCGCCAGCCGGATCACGCCGTCCAGCGCGAGTGAGGTCACATATCCGTCGGTGTCCGTGTAGCGCGCCAGGAGCGCCAGGACCGACCTGCCGCGGGGCGACACACTTTCTTCACGTTTCCGTGCAACCTTTTCCACATCCGGAGAGTCCGCGTCTGTATGCACGCGGACGTCCCGGACCGGCAGGCCCAAGCGAGCCAGCTCGTCCCGCAGCCGGGCCGACTCGGTCTCACCGAGCCCCAGGATCGCGACCTGCTGCGCGAAGACCCGCTCGGGCACGACCCCGCCGACCGCGGCACGCCTCAGCGAAACCAGCAGATCCCCCAGAGCGGCTCTCATCCCGGGCGCACTTCCCGCACCGGCGACACGATCCCTCACACCATCCCCCCTTGCTTCACATCGAGATTAGAAGAAACGCGTTGACGATGTCAACGGATGGAATGTCTACTCATAACCCCTCACTTCGTGTACAGTGACGACTGCCTCACTGTCCGTTCTGACACGATGGGCGCTGCGGCAGCAGACCAGGGGGCGCGTTCCCGTTCGCCATCGCGAGAACGCAGGCAGAAGGCAGAGGAGCGGCAGTGGGCCACGAGCTCGTCGACGGCAGATTCCGCGTCGGACGTGTCATCGGCAGGGGCAACATGGGGGAGGTCCACCAGGCCGAGGACCTTCAGGCTCCCGAGGGGACGCCAGGGCGGACGGTCGCCGTCAAGATGATCCTGCGCCGCCGCACCGGCATCGCGATCGACTCCACCGGTGACAGCAAGGCCGTGGACCGCTTCCGGCGCGAAGTGGGCATCATGCGTCAGCTGGATCACCACCCCAACCTGACCAGGCTCGTCGCGGGCGGCATCGCCGCGGACAACGGCGGTCTGCCCTATCTGGCGATGGAGTACCTGGACGGCGAGTCGCTGCGCGACCTCATCGAGGAGGAGCCGCAGCTTCCGATCCCGTGGGCCGCCGCCATCGGTGCCCAGATCGCCGCCGGCCTCGCCGCCGCACACGCGCAGGGCGTGGTCCACCGTGACCTGAAGCCCGCGAACGTGATGCTCACGCGCGGTGGCGGCACGGTCAAGGTGCTCGACTTCGGCATGGGCAGCATCGTCGACGATCCGGACCAGACCCGTCTGACCAGCACCGGCGTCAGCGTGGGCACGGCCCGTTACATGGCGCCGGAGCAGTGCCAGGCCAAGCAGGTGACCCAGGCCGCCGATCTGTACGCGCTGGGCTGTGTGCTGTACGAGATGCTGGTCGGCGTCCCCCCGTTCACGAGTGAGTCCGCGTACGAGCTCGCCGAGCGTCATGTGCACCAGGAGCCCAGCCCCGTGCGCGCGATCCGCCCGGAGATCCCGACCGAGCTCGCCCGTCTCGTGGACCGGCTGCTGGCCAAGGATCCGGCGGCCCGCCCGGCCGACGCCGTGACGGTACGGGACGCGCTGCTCCCCCTCGCCGTACCGGCCGACGGACCGAGCCTCGTACCCGCCTGGCATGAGCTGGACCCCACGCTCCCGCTGCGCGCCGCCGCCCCGGCCCCGGTCTCCGCCGCCGAGCAGCCGGCTCCGGTGACCGCCTCCGGTACCGGCATGGACGTCTTCGGCGTCCACCAGACCCTGATCCGCGACTACCGCTCCTTCACGGAGGGCGGCACGGTCATCCGTGACGAGCGCATCAAGGCGTACGTGGCGAAGGACCTCGACGACAAGTCCCAGTGGCCGAACCCCTGGCTGTCGCTCAACCCGTTCTTCCAGGGCGGCGGCACGGTGGTCGAGCTCGCCCAGCAGAAGGTGCTGCACCCCGAGTGCGCCCGCATCTTCCAGGCGAAGAAGACCGAGGGGGGCACGGTCTGCGACGGCCGTCCTCTGACGCTGCACCAGCACCAGCGCGACGCCATCGACGCCGCCGCCTCCGGGGCGTCGTACGTCCTGACGACCGGCACCGGCTCCGGAAAGTCGCTCTCCTACATCGTCCCGATCGTCGACAAGGTGCTGCGCGAGCGCGACGAGGAGGGGCCGAGCGCCCCGAAGCGAGTGCGGGCGATCATCGTGTACCCGATGAACGCGCTCGCCAACAGCCAGCTGCGCGAGCTGGAGAAGTACCTGCGCGACGGCTACGGCGCGGGCCGGGAGCCGGTCACCTTCGCCCGCTACACGGGCCAGGAGGACGACGCGAAGCGCAAGGCGATCCGCGACAACCCACCGGACATCCTGCTCACGAACTACGTGATGCTGGAGCTGATGCTGACCCGCCCGGCGGACCGGGCGAGCCTCATCAGGATGGCGCGGGGCCTGGAGTTCCTCGTCTTCGACGAACTGCACACCTACCGCGGCCGCCAGGGCGCCGACGTCGCCCTGCTGGTCCGGCGTGTCCGCGAGGCATGCCAGGCGGAGAACCTCCAGTGCATCGGCACGTCGGCGACCATGTCGACGGAGGGCACGCTGGAGGACCAGCGCCAGGTGGTCGCCGACGTGGCGAGCACGCTCTTCGGGACGAGGGTCCGCCCCGAGCACGTCATCGGCGAGACCCTGGTCCGCGCGACCGGCGAGGCACCCGACACCGTGCCGGCCCGGCGTCTCGCCTCCCCCGCCCCGCGCGCCTACGACGACCTGGTGCGCGACCCGCTGGCCCGCTGGGTGGAGGACCGCTTCGGCCTCGTCGCGGACGACGCCACGGGCCGCCTCGTACGACGGCCGCCGACCCAGGTCGAGGTCGCCGCGAGGGAGCTGCACGAGCAGTCCGGCGTCGACGAGGCGACGTGCGCGAAGGCGATCCGCGCCACGCTGGAGGCCGGCTCCCAGGCCCTGAACCCGCGCACCGAGCGCCCCCTGTTCGCGTTCCGGCTGCACCAGTTCCTCTCCAAGGGCGACACCGTGTACGTCACCCTGGAGGACAAGGCCTCCCGCCACCTGACCCGCTCCTACCAGCTCGAACAGCCGGGCAGCGGCGGCAGGCTGCTGATGCCGCTGGCCTTCTGCCGCGAGTGCGGCCAGGAGTACCTGACGGTGTGGCGGACCGAGAAGGACGGCGAGATCCGCTACGAGGCCCGCCGCGACACGTCGGCGACGGGCGGCCGGCAGGGCGATGGCTATCTCTACGTCGACCACGAGCGCGAGTGGCCATCCAATGTGCAGTATGCAGTCGACGATCGACGGTTGCCGGAGTCCTGGCTCGAACTGGACGACAAGGGCCAGGAGGTCGTCAAGCGCGCCTACCGGGACCGGGTACCGAAGGCCGTCACCGTCGACACGTTCGGCCACGAGGGACGCGGCGAGCTGAAGGCCGCCTTCATCCCGTCGCCGTTCCTGTTCTGCCTGCACTGCGGTGTGGCGTACGAGCAGACGCGCGGCCGGGACTTCGCCAAGCTGGCCACGCTGGACCAGGAGGGCCGCTCCTCGGCGACCTCGCTGGTCTCGGCGTCGATCGTCCGCTCGCTGAAGTCGGTGCCGGAGGAGGCGCTCGACAAGGAGGCGCGCAAACTCCTCACGTTCGTCGACAACCGGCAGGACGCCTCTCTCCAAGCCGGCCACTTCAACGACTTCGTGCAGATCACCCAGTTGCGCGGGGCGCTGTACCGGGCCGCCCTGGACGCGGGCGAGGACGGGCTGCACCACGAGGAACTGGCCGCGTCCGTCACCAACACGCTCGCCATCTCCCCCGCCGACTACACGGGCGAGGCCGACCTGCCGCCGTCGCTGGCCCGCAACGCGGCCCGCACCCTGCGGGACGTGGTCGCCTTCCGCCTCTACCTCGACCTCGAGCGCGGCTGGCGCATCACCATGCCCAACCTGGAGCAGACGGGCCTGCTGGAGATCGACTACGAGGACCTGGACTGGGTCGCCGCCAAGCAGGACCGCTGGGAGGGCACCCACCAGGCACTGCGGGACGCCGATCCGGCGCTGCGGGCCGAGATCACCAAGGCGCTGCTGGACGAGATGCGCCGCTCGCTCGCCATCGACGTGTCGTACTTCCGTGACGACACCTTCGACTCCCTCCAGCGCGCGAGCGAGGAGCGGCTGGTCGACCCGTGGGTGCTGTCCTCGGCCGACAAGCCGCGCGTCGGCACGGCCTACCCGCACCCCTCCCGTCCCGGCATGGACCGTTCCAGCCTGTTCCTGTCGGCGCGCGGCAAGTTCGGCAAGTACCTGCGGCGCGCGGACCGCAGCTTCCGCGACCTTGAACAGGACGACCTGCAGCTGATCATCACGGAGCTGCTGAAGGTTCTGACCAAGGCCGGCCTGGTGAAGGAGGTGGAGGCCGCCCCGCAGCGGGCCGGCCGCTACCGCCGGACGTCGTCCGCCGCCGCGACCGGTTACAGGGTGGCCGCGCAGTCGCTGGTGTGGCGTGCCGGAAAGGGCGAGTCGGGCGCGCACGACCCGCTGACCCGCACCTACCAGAGCGGCGACGGCCCCCGCATCAACACGTTCTTCCTCAAGCTGTACCGGGAGACGGCCGACGCCCTGTCCGGCCTGTACGCCCGCGAACACACGGCGCAGGTGTCCCCGGAGGACCGGGAGGCCCGCGAAGAAGCCTTCCGCAAGGCCGAGCTGAAGCTGCTGTACTGCTCCCCCACCATGGAGCTGGGCGTCGACATCTCCTCGCTCAACGCGGTGATGATGCGCAACGTGCCGCCCACGCCCGCCAACTACGCCCAGCGCTCGGGCCGCGCGGGCCGCAGCGGCCAGCCCGCCCTGGTCACGACGTACTGCGCGACGGGCAACAGCCACGACCAGTACTACTTCCGCCGCTCCGAGCGCATGGTGGCGGGCGCGGTCGCCCCGCCCCGCCTGGACCTCGCCAACGAGGACCTGGTCCTCTCCCACCTCCAGGGCATCTGGATCGCCGAGGCCGGCCTGCGCCTCGGCCGCTCCATCCCCGACGTGCTCGACGTGTCCTACCCGGACGGCGGCGACCGTCCGGACCCGGCACTGGGGTTGCTGCCCGACATCCAGGCGGCGGCGCACGACGACGGCGCCCGGCGGCGCACCGTCGACGCGTCGCTCCGTGTCCTCGGCCCGCTGCTGCCGTCGTTCGTCGAGACCACCTGGTGGCACGACGACTGGATCCAGGACAAGGTCAGGACAGTGGCCGAGCGCTTCGACCGCGCCTTCGACCGCTGGCGCAGCCTGTTCCGTGCCGCGCTGGACGACCAGTACGTCCAGAACAAGCGCCGCCTCGACTACAGCCTCACCGAAGGCGACCGCAACCGGGCCAACGCCCGCCGCCGCGAGGCCGAGACTCAGCTGAACCTGCTGATGAACGAGAGCGTCGACAGCAAGTCGGTGCTCTCCGACTTCAACCCGTACCGCTACCTGGCCTCCGAGGGCTTCCTGCCCGGCTACAGCTTCCCGCGTCTGCCGCTCGCCGCGTACATCCCGACGATCGGCCGCCGCCGCGGCGACGGCGACTACCTCCAGCGTCCCCGCTTCCTCGCCATCCGCGAGTTCGGCCCCGGTTCGCTCATCTACCACGAGGGCGCCCGCTACCAGGTCACCCGCATCCAGCTGCCGCCGGACTCCTCCGGCGACCTGACCACGGGCGAGGCCCGCCGCTGTGCCCACTGCGGCTATCACCACGACCCCAAGGAGCGCGAGGACCGCTGCGGGTTCTGCGACGAGACGCTCGGCGCGGCGACGTACGGCCTGCTGCACCTGCACACCGTCTACACCACGCGCCGCGAACGGATCTCCTCGGACGAGGAGGAGCGGCGCCGCGCCGGCTTCAGGCTGGAGACGTCGTACCGCTTCCACGACCACGGCACCCGCAAGGGCCGCCTCAACGCGAAGATCGCCGACGCCTCCGGCGGGCAGCTCGCCGAGATCGCCTACGGCGACTCCGCGACCATCCGCATCACCAACACCGGCCGGGTGCGCGCCCGCACGGAGGAGCCGCCGGGCTACTGGCTGGACCTGGCCGACGGCCGCTGGATGAACGACAGGGACGCGTCCGAGGCGTCCGGCGACTCCAGCGAGCTGCCGGTGGTGGACGCCGACGGCAATGAGCGGCGCCGCAAGAAGCGGGTCATCCCCTACGTGGAGGACCGCCGCAACATCCTCGTCGTCACCCTGGACGAGGCACTCCCGCAGCCGATCGCGCTGACGCTGATGTACGCGCTGGAGCGGGGCATCGAGGCCGCGTTCGAGCTGGAGGACGCCGAGCTGTCCAGCGAACTGCTGCCGCCGGACGACGGCCCGAGGCGCCGCATCCTCTTCATGGAGGCCGCGGAAGGCGGCGCGGGCGTACTGCGCCGCCTCCAGGCGGAGGACGACGCCTTCGCCAGGGCGGCCCGCCGCGCCCTGGAGATCTGCCACTTCTCGGCCGACGGCAAGGACGAGGGCGGCGAGGAGCACCGCCCGGGGCGCGCCTGCGCGCTCGGCTGCTACGAGTGCCTGCTCACGTACGGCAACCAGCTCGACCACGCCCTGATCAACCGGCACACGGTGGCCGGCCTGTTGGTGCGGTTCGCGTCGGCGACGGCGCGGCGGGAGGAGCGGGGCGAGTCCCGTTCGGAGCAGTTCCGGCGGCTGCTCGACGACCCCGAGCCCACGCCGGTCGAGCAGTCCGCCGCCGAGCTGGCGGCGCAGTGCGACTTCCTGGGCTGGGTGAAGGCGCGGGGCCTGCGCCTCCCGGACGAGAAGGACGTCTTCCTGACGGAGGCGAACGCGGCACCGGACTTCGTCTACCGGCTGCCCGGCGCGAACGTCGCGGTCTTCGTCGACGGCCCCGGGACCGAGACGACCGCGCTGCGTGACGCCGACGCCGAGGAACGGCTGCTCGACGCCCGCTGGGACTTCGTCCGCTTCGCCCACGGCGCCGACTGGGACGCCATCGCCGACGCCAACAGCCGCTACTTCGGCTCCCCGGCCGCCAACTGATCCGCCACCAAGAGGATTTGACGATCGCTATGGCATTCACGTTCTCCGCCGGATCCCTGGTGAAGGCCCGTGGCCGCGAGTGGGTGGTGCTCCCCGAGAGCGAGCCCGACCTGCTCGTCCTGCGCCCGCTGGGCGGCTCGGACGACGACATCGCGGCGGTGTTCCCCTTCGAGCCCGTCGAAGAGGCCCGCTTCGCGCCGCCGGAACCGACCGACCTGGGCGACCAGCGGGCGGCCGGCCTGCTGCGCACGGCGCTGCGGGTGGGCTTCCGTTCGGGAGCGGGCCCGTTCCGCTCGCTGGCCGGCATCGCGGTGGAGCCGCGCGCCTACCAGCTCGTACCGCTGCTGATGGCCTTGCGTCAGAAGACCGTCCGGCTGCTGATCTCGGACGACGTCGGTATCGGCAAGACGGTCGAGGCGGGCCTGGTCGCGAGCGAGCTGCTGGCTCAGGGCGAGGCGAGCGGTCTGGCGGTGCTGTGCTCCCCGGCGCTGGCCGAGCAGTGGCAGCAGGAGCTGCGCGGCAAGTTCGGCATCGACGCGGAGCTGGTGCTGTCCTCGACGGTCTCGCGCCTGGAGCGCGGCCTGGACCTGGGCCAGTCCCTGTTCGACCGGTACCCGAACGTGATCGTCTCCACGGACTTCATCAAGTCCCCGCGCCACCGCGACGACTTCGTACGCCACTGCCCCGACCTGGTGATCGTCGACGAGGCGCACACGTGCGTGGCGGCGGACGACACGTCGGCGAGCGCGCAGAGCCAGCTGCGGTACGAGCTGCTGCGCCGCGTGGCGGCGGACGCCGAGCGGCACCTGCTCCTGGTGACGGCGACCCCGCACAGCGGCAAGGAGTCCGCGTTCCGGAACCTCCTGGGCCTGGTGAAGCCGGAGTTGGCGGACGTGAACCTGGAGTCGGAGACGGGCAGGAAGCAGCTCGCCCAGCACTTCGTGGCGCGCAAGCGGGCGGACGTACGCCAGTACCTCACGAAGGAGGACGGCCTGGCGGACGACTCCCTCGCCGAGCGCACGGCCTTCCCCTCGGACCGCTACTTCAAGGACGAGACGTACAAACTGTCCCCCGACTACCGGACCCTGCTGGACGACGCGATCGCGTACGCGAGTGAGCGCGTCGAGGAGGCGGGCGGCCAGGGCAAGCGGGAGGCCCGTATCGCCTGGTGGTCGGCGATCGCGCTGCTGCGCTCGCTGGTGTCGTCCCCGGCTGCCGCCGCGCAGACGCTGACGACCCGCTCGGCGGCGGCGATCGCCGCGAGCGCGGAGGAGGCCGACAAGCTGGGCGCCCCCCTCAACAGCGACGCCGCCGACAGCGACGCGATGGAGGGCATGGACGTGGCGCCGGGCGCGGAGACGGACGAGGGGGCGTCGTCCGTGAAGTCGCGCCTGGCCGAACTCGCCGAGCGGGCGACGCAGTTGGAGGGCCCGGAGAAGGACCTCAAGCTCAAGGCCCTCATCAAGCACCTCAAGGCGCTGCTCGCCGACGGCTACAACCCGATCGTCTTCTGCCGCTACATCCCCACGGCCAAGTACCTGGCCGAGCAGCTGGCGAACGACCCGGAGACCAAGAAGCGCGGTCCGCTGGGCGCGAAGACGGTCGTCAAGGCGGTCACCGGCGAGCTGTCGCCGCAGCAGCGCATCGAGCGGATCGAGGCGCTGGCGACGGAGGCCGGCGAGGACGCGGCGGCCCGCCGGGTCCTGATCGCGACGGACTGCCTGTCGGAGGGCGTGAACCTCCAGCACTACTTCGACGCGGTGGTCCACTACGACCTGGCCTGGAACCCGACCCGCCACGACCAGCGCGAGGGCCGCGTCGACCGCTACGGCCAGCGCCGCGACGAGGTCCGCGTCATCACCCTCTACGGCGACGACAACGGCATCGACGGCAAGGTCCTCGAAGTCCTCATCAAGAAGCACCGCCAGATCAAGAAGGACCTGGGCATCTCGGTCTCCATCCCCGACGAGCTGTCCACGGGCGTGACGGACGCGATCGTCGAGTGGCTGCTGATGCGCAACCGCGAGAACGAGGACGCGCTCTTCGGCGCGGACGCGTTCAAGGTGAGCAAGGCGAAGCTGGAGAACGACTGGAACTCGGCGGCGGAGCGCGAGCGGCAGTCCCGCTCCCGGTTCGCCCAGCGTTCCATCCACCCGGAGGAGGTGGCCCGGGAGGTCGCCTCGATCCGGGAGGCGCTGGGCGGCGCGGGCGAGATCCGGACGTTCGTACGAGAGTCCCTGGGCGCGCTCAACGCGGTGCTGCGCGACCAGGGCGGCTCCGGCTCCGGCTCCGGCTCCGGCTCCGGGGACTTCACCGCGCAGGTCGGCGGGACCCCGGCGGGCCTGCGGGACGCCCTCGCGCCGACCGTGGGCGCGGAGGTGATCGAGAAGGACCGCGAGATCCCGTTCCGGTCCGATCCGGCGGTGGCGCGAGGCGAGGCGGCACTGGTCCGTACGGACCCGGTGGTGGGCGCACTGGCGTCCCACGTCCTGAACGCCGCCCTCGACACCCAGGCGGAGGGCACCCGCCCGGCGCGCCGCTGCGGGGTGATCACGACGGACGCGGTGAGCACGCGGACGACGCTGCTGCTGGTCCGCTACCGCTTCCACTTGACGCTTCCGTCGCGGAGTGGTGAGCGGCAGCTGGTGGCCGAGGACGCACGGCTGCTGGCCTTCGAGGGCGCCCCGAGGAACGCGGTGTGGCTGACGCCGGAGCGGGCGGCCGGGCTGTTGGAAGCGACGGCGTCGGAGAACACCGACCCGCACTTCGGGGAACGGACGATGACCCGCATCCTCAGCCAACTGCCCGATGTGAACGGCCATGTGGAGACGTACGGCGACGACCTCGCCGCCGAGCTGGACGCGGCCCACCGCAGGGTGCGGGCCGCGTCCGGTGAGATCGTCCGAGGCCTGTCGGTCACCGCCCAGAAGCCGGCCGACATCCTCGGCGCCTACGTCTACCTGCCCGCCGCCGCCTCTGCTGCCGCCGCTTCCGCTGGAGTGTCCGCCTGATGTCCGCCACCACCCGCAACCAGGTGTTCACCGCCGTCCACACGGTCGGCGGGCTGCTGCCGGCCGACATGCTGCTCCGGATCTCGGCGGACGGGGACGTCCCCGCCACATCGTCGGCCGACTACGGTCTGCCCTCCTCGCGTTCGGTGCGCGACGAGGCGGAGCGCAGCTGGGAGTACCTCAAGCCGCTGTGGCGGGAACTACGCAAGCGGCTGCCGGAGAACCGTGACACGGGCGTGCCCGCCACCGACCCGACGGGCATCGCGGACACCGACTGGCTGGCCCCGCTCTGGCACGAACTCGGCTTCGGTCGGCTCACCCCCGTGGGCCCCGGAGGCATCGCCGCCGACTCCGACCCGGAGAAGAAGTTCCCGGTGTCCCACCGCTGGAACCATGCCCTGATCCACCAGACGGCGTGGAACGCCGAGCTGGACAAGCGGCCGGGCGGCGCGGGCACGGTCCCGCCGCAGTCGATGCTCCAGGAGTGCCTGAACCGCACCGAGGCCCATCTGTGGGGCCTGCTGACCAACGGCCGCCAGGTGCGCCTGCTGCGCGACTCCAGCGCGCTCGCCACCGCGTCGTACGTCGAGTTCGACCTTGAGGCCATCTTCGACGGCGAGCTGTTCAGCGAGTTCGTACTGCTGTACCGAGTGCTGCACGCGTCTCGGTTCGAGGTGGCGGAGGGCGCAGCCCCCTCTACATGCCCGCTGGAGGCGTGGCGTACGGCGGCGATCGAGTCGGGCACGCGGGCCCTGGAGCACTACCGCGACGGCGTTCAGCAGGCGCTGGCCGCTCTCGGCACGGGTTTCCTGCGCCACCCCGGCAACACGGAGCTGCGCGAGAACCTGGACCCGGCCGCGCTCCAGTCGGCGCTGCTGCGCCTGGTCTACCGCCTGATCTTCCTCTTCGTCGCGGAGGACCGCGAGGCCCTGCTGACGCCGGACGCGGACGAAAAGGCCCGTGCCCGCTTCACCCGCTACTTCTCGACGGCACGGCTGCGCGAGCGAGCCGTACGTCGCCAGGGCACGGCGCACAGCGACCAGTACGAGGCCCTCCAACTCGTCCTGAACGCACTGGGCGACGAACAGGGCCGCCCCGAACTGGGCCTGCCGGGCCTCGGCGGACTCTTCAACACCACCGAGGCGGACGCCCCGCTCCGTGGCGCCCGCCTGGCCAACCGCCACTTCCTGGAAGCGGTACGGCACCTCGCTCGCGTCCGCGACGCGAACTCAGCGCGCTGGCGGTCCGTCGACTACCGGCACATGGGCGCCGAAGAGCTGGGGTCGGTGTACGAGGCGCTGCTGGAGCTGGTGCCCAAGCAGAGCGCGTCGGAGCGCAAGTTCGAGCTGGTGGACCGTGCGGGCAACGACCGTAAGAAGACCGGGAGTTACTACACCCCCACCGCGCTGACCGAGGCCCTGCTCGACTCCACCCTCACGCCCGTGATCGACGAGGCGGTGCGGCGCGGCGAGCGGCGGGCCCAGGACGAGGGCCACTCCGACCCGGCGGACACGATCGTCGGGGAACTGCTCTCCCTCACGGTCTGCGACCCGGCCTGCGGCTCCGGCCACTTCCTGGTCGCGGCGGCCCGGCGCATCGCCAAGCGGGTCGCCTCGGTGAGAGAGCGCAACCCCGAGCCCACGGTCGAGGCGGTACGGCACGCCCTGCACGAGGTCGTCGCGCGCTGCGTGTACGGCGTCGACCTCAACCCCATGGCGGTGGAGCTGGCCAAGGTGTCCCTGTGGCTGGAGGCCATGGAACCGGGCCGCCCGCTCGGCTTCCTGGACGCGCACATCCGCCATGGCAACGGCCTCATCGGCGCCACACCGGCACTGATGCGGGACGGCATCCCGGACCGGGCGTTCAAGAAGACCGAGGGCGATGACGAGGGCTGGGCCAAGCAGCTCCTCTCACGCAACGAGCAGGAACGCGCCAACCAGGGCAGCCTGTTCGACCTGGAACCGGAGACCCGCGTCGCGAACACGTCCTTCGCGACAGGCCTTCGCCGCATCACGTCGGCACCGGCGCGGACGCTGGCGGACGTGCGGCGCAAGGAGTCGGCGTTCAAGGAGTGGTCGACATCCGCCGAGTATCTGCGGGCGCTGCACCTGGCCGACGCGTGGTGCGCGGCCTTCGTGTGGGTGAAGCGGGAGGACGCGCCGCCGGCCATCACACACCGGGTGTTCCGTGGCCTTGAGGACCCCGAGGGCGACGCGGCCCCGCAGTCCACGCACGACGAGATCGTCCGCCTCCGGGAGCAGTACGCGTTCTTCCACTGGCACCTGGAGTTCCCCGAGGTGTTCGGTGTGCCGGAGGACGGTTCGGGCGCGGGTGCGGGTGCGGGTGCGGAGAACGGTGAGGTCGATCCGGCCACGGGGTGGGCGGGCGGATTCTCGTGTGTGGTGGGGAACCCGCCGTGGGACAAGGTCGACTTCGAGGACAAGAAGTACTTCAGCGTGGTCGATCCGGAGATCGCGGCAATCTCGGGTACGGCTCGGCGGACGCGGATCGTGGAGTGGGAGGAGGAGCATCCGGCCGAGGGGACACGGTATCGGGAGGCACGGCGCACGGTGAAGGGGACGTTCCACTTCGCGGGGGACTCAGGGGTGTTCCCGTTGTGCGGCAAGGGGCTGACCGTCAAGGGCGTCAACTCCCTCCAGACGGACACCCTGTTCGCGGAGCGGATGTCGAACGTCGTTGCATCGGAAGGGCGGTTCGGCGTCATCCTCCCCACGGCGATCGCCACCGGCGCGGGCTCGCAGCATCTGTTCTCCGACTTCACCCGACGCGGGGTTCTGGTCTCGCTGTACGACTTCGAGAACAGGCGACCGAAGAATCCCGCGCTGCCGAAGGGCGGCAAGTGGTTCGAGAGCGTGCACTCCAGCTACAAATTCTGCCTTCTCTCCCTTACCGGTCGCGCTGCGCGAGTGCCTGCCGCGCGCTTCGGCTTCTTCCTCTCCGAGATCACCGACCTCGACAACCCTGAGCGTGGGTTCACCTTGAGCCCTGAGGATCTCGCCCTCATCAATCCCAACACGGGCACGCTCCCCGTTTTCCGGAAGCGCCGGGACGCCGACCTGACGGTGGGCGTCTATCAGCGGATTCCGGTGCTGTGGAACGAGGGGCGGCGGGACGGTAATCCGTGGGCGATCACTTTCAAGCGCCTATTCGATATGGCCGACGACTCCGACCTCTTCCGCACACGTGAGCAACTGACAGGTGCAGGATGGGAGTTGGAGGGCAACGTCTTCGTCCGGGACGGGGAGCGGATGCTGCCCTTGTACGAGGCCAAGATGGTCGACTTCTTCAACCATCGTGCCGCCGACGTGGTGAAGAGCCTGACCGCCGTGAACCGTCAGAACCAGCCGCGATATCTCTCCGTCGACCAACTTCAGGATCCGGACCGACCGGCCCTGCCGCTTGCCTGGATCCAGGAGAGCGGTGAGATCGCGACACGCCGCCGAGGCAAGGATCTCGACGTGCCGGGCGTCGACATGCGACTAGCAGAGGTGCGGTGGGAACACGACTGGCTGTGTGGCTGGTGCGATGTCACGGCATCCACCAACGAGCGCACTGCGATCCCCGCCTTCCTCCCCCGAGCGGCCGTAGGCCACACCTACCCCCTGATGCTCCCCCGCGTTGCCCCGCCCCTGGTCGCCGCCCTCATCGCTACCCAGTCCTCCCTGGTCTTCGACTTCGTCAGCCGTCAGAAGATCAGTGACGCCCACATGAAGCTGTTCGTCTGGAAGCAACTCCCCGTCCCCACCCCCACCACGCTCGAACCCCACCTCCCCTTCCTCCTCCCCCGCGTCCTGGAACTGGTCTACACGGCCTACGACATGACCCCCCTCGCCCGCGACCTGGGCGACGAGGGCGAGCCGTTCCGCTGGGACGAAACGCGACGTGCTCAACTGCGCGCAGAGTTGGACGCGTACTTCTTCCACCTGTACGGCATCTCCACCGAGGACACCGACTACATCCTGGAGACCTTCCAATCGGAGTCGGGCGGATTGAAGAACAACGAGATCGCCAAGTACGGCGAGTACCGCACCAAGCAGCTCGTACTCACGGAGTACAACCGCATGGCCGCCGCCGGCCTCACCCTGGAGAACCCGCTCGTGGACGGCGAGAACTACACCTCCACCCTCACCCCGCCCCCGGGCCACGGCCCCCGCCACCCCGCCTGACCGAGCCCCTCCCCCCCGGGTGCTGATGTCGCGTCCACAAAAACACTTGCGAGGTCCAGAAGGCGGTCACTGGCCGGCCTGGTGACCGCCGCGCGCATCCCGACTACTTCCCAACCGCGATAAACATTTCAGGAGCAGGCGTTGGACAACGAGATCCAGCTGATCAGTGACGGCGATGGACTGGCGGTCATCGGGAATGCGACGGACGTCGAACGCTTCCTCGCCTCGGAGGGACTGCCGTCGAAGGACCTCGGGGCGCAACGACTCAAGTCCGTCTTCGGTACCGGGGCCACAGTCGCGCAGGCGGGTTCGGACATTGCCGCCAACTCCGGTCGCTGGGTGAAGCTGACCAAGGAGTCTGCGGAGCGTGTCAAGAAGTTCGGGCTGATGGAAAGCAAGACCCCAGGAATCAGCCACGCGATGATAGGGAAACCCGGCTCGATCAAGAATTGGCTTCAGATCGAGAAGGGGGCCGGCTCGTTCCTGACCAACCCCGCACGTCTGGCTGGTGCCGCAGGGCTCATGGCACAGCTCTCGATGCAGCAGACCATGGATGAGATCACCGACTACCTCGCCACGATCGACGAGAAGGTCGACGACGTGCTCCGCGCCCAGAAGGATGCTGTGCTGTCCCGCATGATCGGAATGGACCTCGTGATCGAGGAGACCATGACCATCCGAGAGCAGGTGGGCCGAGTCTCCGAGGTCACGTGGTCCAAGGTGCAGGCCGCGCCGACGACGATCGCGGAGACCCAGGCGTACGCATTGCGTCAACTCGACGCTCTCGCGGAGAAGTTGGAAAACCAGCCCAAGATCGGCGATCTCGCCACGAAGGTCAGGGAAGTCGAGCCCAAGGTTCGGGAGTGGCTCGCTGTTCTGGCTCGCTGCTTCCAACTTCAGGACGCGATCGCCGTGCTCGAACTCGATCGGGTGCTGGACGCGCATCCGGATCAGCTGGACCAGCACCGCCTCGGCCTTCGGGCTGCCCGACAGAACCGGCTGGATCTCATCTCGCGGAGCACCGAGCGATTGGTCGCCCGAATGAAGGCGGCTGCCGCCGCAGCCAACTCGAAGGTGCTGCTGAACCCGACCAAATCTCCGGTTGTGGTCCAGTCGAGCAATCACGTGGTGACCCGTGTCCATGACTTCCACGAGCGGCTCGGGATCGAGTCCGGTCGCCAGCCGTCGGAGGCGAGACGATGGGGGGAAGCGGTAGCGGAGGTGAAGGACAAGGCGCTTGAGACCGGAGCGAAGGGCGTCGGTGCCGCCAGAAGCTTCGGCACCGTGAGCCTCGACCGGGCCGGTTCGGTCAAGAACAGGCTCTCCAGCGAGATCGCCGAGCGAGCCCACCGCCTGCGCAGGGACGAAAAAGAACGTGCCGAGGAAGGCTAAGTGAGCGTCGAGGACCCACACCGTGGGGCGAGACATCAACCGCTCGCCCCACGACCGGCCTGTGTCAGGCCCGCGCCGCCGCGAACCCCACGAACCGCGACCACTCCTCACGCCCGACAACGAAGTGAGGGCGCGTCACATCCTTGGAGTCCCGGACGCAGACGGCCTGTTCGGTGAGGGCGACCTCAACACAGTCGTCGCCCGAGCTACCGCTGTAGCTGGACTTGAACCAGGCGAGTTCCGTCATGCTCATAGCTCTCCTCGGAGTCTCTCCAACAGACCCCGCGAGTCCTTGGGGTTCAGGGCCTGCGAGCGCAGTGTGTCATAGCGCTGGTGAAGGAGGCTCACCTCTTTCGGGTCAGAGATCAGCCTGCCGTTCTCCTGCCCTTCGGAGTACGCCAGCCGTCGACCTTGTGGGGTCTCCAAGAGACGCACGGGGCCGTCCATGCAGGCATGAAACTCTGTGTCCACCGGTATGATTTGCAGCGTCACGTTGCGGGGCGCGGTCCACTCCAGTACGTGATCCAGCTGACCGCGAGACACCTCGGAGCCTCCCAGCCTTCGCCGGAAGACTGCCTCTTCCACGATGAAATGGAAGGGGACAGTGGGCCGCTCCCACAGCATCTTCTGACGCTTCAGCCTCGCGGCCACCTGAGCCTCCAACTGCTCGTCGGTCAAAAGAGGCAGGCGGTTCTCGAACAACGCCCGCGCATACGCCTCCGCCTGCAACAACCCCGGCACCAGCCTGCACTCATACGTGCACAGACTCACCGCCTCCCGCTCCAGCCGAGCCCACTGCCGGAACCAGGCCGCCAGCCCCACGTCACCGCGCCCCCGTGTCACGAACTTGGAGCCCTTCCGCAGCGCTCCCGTGTTGCCCAGCACCTCGTCCGCCCGCTCCACGAACGCCGCATCAGGCATCCGCCGCCCCAACTCCACCGACTCCACAGTGTGTTTGGAGAACCGGACCAGGTCAGCGAACTCGGCCCTGCTGTACCCCGCGTGTTCACGCAGCGCCTGCTGTACGGCGCCCCACGTCCGCAGGCTGTCCGAGGGGTCGGGCTCCCGGTCCGCCTCGCCGCCCGTCAGGTCGTCGTCGTTCCCCATGCCGCCGTCGGCCATCCGCGGCCACCTCCGTCTCGCGCACTCCTCGTGGCCCCCACGCCCCGACGGCACCCAGGGTGACGGACGAACCACCGTACTGTCCACGGAACGTGCCCGTACGCTGACGCAGCGTACGGGGTCTGCGGCTCTCGAACCCCCTCGAACACCCACCACGATGGCCTCATGAACGCCCCCGCGCCTCAGCGCCCCGCCACCGTACTCACGTTCGTCCAGCCGCTGTCCGCCACCCGGCGCGCGGCCCGGCTGGCCCGCCTCCTCGCCACCCGGCAGCTTGAGGTCTGGCGGATGTCACCCGGGGTGACCGAACGCGCCGAACAGATCGTGGCCGAACTCGCCTCCAACGCGGTCCTTCACGGTCGCGCCGCAGGTCGCGACTTCCGTCTCACCCTCACCCTCCACCCGGCGGCCGGCGTCCTCCGCGTCGCCGTCACCGACGCCCGCGCGGACCGGTTCCCCCTCATGCCGGGCGGCGTACCGCCCCTCCCCGACGCGGAGTCGGGCCGAGGGCTCCTCCTGGTCACCGCTCTCGCCGACCGCTGGGGAATGGACCTCTCCACCCCTCCCCTCAAGACGGTCTGGGCGGAACTCGATTGCCACCTTCCCCGCTCCCACGATCACCATTGACCGCGAAAAGCCCCCAGTTCACTGCCGCCCGGCACCCCCGAAGCGCTATCGTCACCACGCATGCACCGGAGAGCGAACGCGGATCCGGCGCACGAGTGACCGACGGGGGCAGCGGTGACCGACACGACGCCTGGCGCGGACGACGTCCGTGGCCTCTTCGACGACTTCGGGGCTTTCCGGACCCCGACCGCCGACGACTTCACGGACGTACTGACAGGCGGCCTCGTCGCCCCGGACGCCAATGTCCTGCTGAACCTCTACCGGTACACGGAACAGGCACGGACCGACCTCCTCCAGGCTCTCGGCTCGCTGGACGACCGGCTCTGGGTCCCTCACCAGGTACTCGTGGGGTTCTGGCGGAACCGGGAAGGCACCATCGGCGACGCGCGGTCGACCGGGACGAAGGCCGCGGAGGACATGGCCGGGCATGTGGCTCAGGCGGTGAAGACCCTGCGCACCTGGGCCAACCATGTCGCCCTGCCCGACGAGGAGTTCGACCGTCTCCGCACCCAGCTCTCCGAAGTGTTCGACGACGTCCAGGAGACGATCGTCAACGTCGGCGAGGGCGAGTGGCAGAACATCACGCCCGACACGAGCACCGACCCGGTGATCGCACGCCTGGAGCCCGCGCTGGCAGGCCGGGCCGGGGCCCCCTAGCGCGGAGGACCACGACAGGGCCGTGAAGGAAGGGATGCGCCGGGTCGAGAAGCGCGTTCCTCCGGGGTACATGGACCGGAGCAAGGACGGAGACGGGGCGTCCGGTGACTTTCTCGTCTGGGAGCAGATCCTCCGGGAGGCCGCCCGCCGCAAGTGCGACGTGCTGTTCGTGACCGCGGACGGCAAGGAGGACTGGTGGCGCAAGGAGCGGGGCTTCAGCCGCGGCCCCCGGCCGGAACTCACCGCGGAACTCAAGGCACGCGGCGGCGGCCGGCTCCTCATGCTCACTCCCAAACGCTTCCTGGAAGTCGCCGCACCGATCCTGAAGTTCCACCTCCGGGAAGGGTCGGTGGAGGACATCGAACGGGTCGAGCGGATCGGGACGGAGGACAAGCACGGCGGCTGGTCCGCCGCGGCGCTGCGCGAACTCTTCGACCGCCTGGGGTACGAGGGCTACCAGAACCGTGTCGACGTGATCAGGTACGCCGCCGAGATGAACGGCTTCGCAAGCGCTTCAAGTGTCTACGAGATCTGCGACTACGACGACGACCGCACCCTCAGGGGCTTCACCCGTCCGGTCAAACGCATCGTCGGCCAGCTCCGTCAGCTCGGGAAGATCCCCGAGTCGGCCGTCTCCGTCCTGGAAACCCAGTACGAGCCGGGCGAGATGAAGGCCTCCGGATTCTCCGTCGACCCCCTCCTCATATCCTTGGTCAACGAGCTCGTGGACGACTCCGAGGACTGACGCGAGGACGCACATGCCGTTCGAGGACGACGACACCCGCAAGGTCCGCACCGCCGTCATCGGCCGGGCCGAGTCCGACTGGCCCGACGGAGCAGGCCCGAGCGTTCGCGGCATACAGCGCTGCGGCCGACGGTCCGAAGGAACGAACATGAGACCGAAGGGCGGACGCGGCCACCAGGGGCTCCGGAGGTCCTCGTCAGGATCGGCGAGTCTCCGGAGCGGCATCGCCCTGATGACCAGGCGCCTGGCCCGGAAGGGGGCCAACCCCAGCTGGCCGAGGAAACCGGCGCCGGCCAACGGCCGAGCCCCTCCGCCCCTTGCGTCAGTAGTCGGTGAGATCCACGATGACATCGCAGTGTGGATCGTCGGAAGGCTGATGCAGATGCTCGTTCGCCAGGAACGCCGGGGAAACCAGAGAGCCGAGCAGGCCAGGGCCTGTATGGCTGATCAGCACGTCCACACCGTATGTGCGGTCCCGCTCAGGTGAACGGAAGTAGAGGCGCATGCGGTCGTCGCCCGTGATGACCGCGCCGATGAACAGCGGCTTCCACGACACGTGCGTGGTGACGAAGCATTGCACGAGACCGAGCAGACGACCTGCGGCCGCCTGCTCGGTGCCTGGTTCGGAAGAATTCACATCGTGGCCCATGCCGGACACTGGTTCCCCGATTGGTTGTGTCAGTACGCCGTGATGACGCCGATCTTCTGACCGCGACCGGCTTGCGGAAGTCCCGGCGCACCCCTGGACCTGGTCAGGAGACCCTCGACTTCCCGACCTGACACGCGCCCGACCTGAGGGCCTGACACCCATACCGTCCCGTGCAGGGCCTGGCAGGTGTCACCGCCCGTCACCGACCGCGTCGAGGAGACCGTCGCCGAACTCGCGGCGGACGCCGCCCTGCACGGTCGCGTCCAGGAGCGCGACTTCCGCTCGCCCTCACGGCCGTCACAGAGGGGGCTTGACCCCCGGTACCCACTCGAAGCCGAAGCCGTACGCCTGGTCGATGACCTCCTGGTTCGACGACCACGGCTGGGCGGTGAACCAGCGGACCTCGCGCCGCAGGTCAAGGGTGTCACGGCCCGGCGTCAGCAGGGCGATGGCGCATGAGGTGGCGCCGGCCGGGGAGTCGTCGAGGTGGATCCGCCAGGTGCCGCTCGGCGCGCTGATGGTGACGACGCCTCCGAGCGTACGGAAGTCGGCCGCACCCTCGTAGATGTACACGTAGACAAGGAGCTTGGTGAACTGGCTCCGGTGTTCCAGGCTGATCCGGAGCGTCTCCCCGTCGGAGGTCTCGCCGGTCCGGTCGTCCTGGTCGAGGCTGATGTAGGGCCAGGCGCCGAGATCGCCGAACGTCGCTCCGAGCGGCTGTACGGCGGCACCCGCGCCGTCGCGGGTGAGAACCATGCAGCCCAGATCGAGATCGGCCTCGGAGGCCACCGACCAGTTCAGGTTGACCTGGAGGACGCCCCGCCCCGTGATCTCGGCACTTGGTGCCCGCCGGGTGAGGTCCACGGTACGCGGCACCGGCTCCCGCGCCGCCCGCCTCCCGGACTCGACCGGCACCCCGCCTCCGGTCAGCCGGATGACACCCCGTCGCCTGCCGTCACCGCTCAAGAACGCCGCCTGGTTCAGCCCTTCGCATGACCGCTTCATGCCACGCCGTCCACCGATGAGATCGTCGTCTATTATGGCGCGACTGGTGAAGAAGATGTGAAAGTCTGCGCCAGCTAAGTTCTGCGCGGCAGGGGGCATGCGCCGCTGGTCACAGCCCTTCCGTCACTGCGCTTTGATCTGCAGGAACGTCCCGGCGTCACCGGGCAGGGGTGGGGAATGCTCACGGGGACACAACTCGACAAAGGGGTGACCGCACGTCATCTCGAGGACTTGGCGCAGGATCCTGCGCTCGCACCGCGCGCCGAGGAACTGCGCGCACTGGCCCAGGCGCTCGGCTCCACCGACACGGACGCCCTCGACGCATGGGCCGATCTCGATCTCATGGGGACCTTCGCCCGGCCCGAGAGTGTCGCCGAGCCGGTGGTCGACGGCCGTGGTACGCGATTCGACTCCGCGCTGGACTGGGTGCTGGGGGCCTTGGTCTTCCTGCCGCTGCTGTTCACCTGGTTCGGTCTGTGGCAGGCGTCGAGCGCGTACGGTGCGCTGACGGGCGACGACCCCAAAGCCGCGGGCCGGCCGTTCCTGCAACTCTGGCAGTCCGGGTTCGACGGACACCTGGGTGAGGTCTTCCGGTTCGGGCACGTCGCCGTGGGCGGGTGTCTGACCCTGGCGATGCTGTTCGTCCTCACGGCGGTGCACGGCTACCGGCGCACGGCGGCCGAACGCCGTGAGGAGCAGGCACGGGGGCGTACCCGTGCGGCCCTCGCCCGCCTGGTCCCGGTCCTCACCTCAGCGCAGCTCTCGCTCAACGCGCATCGATTCGCCTCTCCGCAGCGCTTCGCGGCAGAGCTCAACTCGGCGGCCGGACGGCTGCAGCGTATGCAGACCAAGGCCATCGCCACGCAGGAAGAGCTCACCCGGGCCGCCCGGTTGGTCGGTGAGGCCGCCGACAAGGCGGAGCAGCGTCTCGCCCAGGCGGAGGCGTATGTGCGGCCGATCGAGCAGGTGGTGCTGCGGATCGAGGAAACCGTGCGGGACAGCGGGGTGGCCATCCAGGCAGCGGTGCGGGGCTTGGACGACCCGGTGACGCAGGCCGGCCGGCGGCTGGCCGATGCGGTCGGCGACCAGACCGGCGTGCTCGACAAGGCGCTGGAAGAACTGCGGACGGCCGGCGAAGGGATGCGTGAGGTCCTCGCCCTTACCGCGGACCGGCTGGAGACCGCGGTCGGCGACAACAGCACCAGCGTCCACAAGGCACTGTCCGACGCGGCGCAGCAGGTCGAGGACTCCTTGACCGTACTGGCGGCCTCGCAGCGCGGGTTCACCACCGGCGTCGAAGTGGTCGCGGATGTCAACGGCCGGCTGCTCAACGACCTCGGCGCGGTGGCCGAGCGCACCGGTGAGGCCGCGAAGGCCTCTCGTGAAGCCCTGCTCGGCATCGAGGCCCGCAGCCTCGCGCTGCACCAGGCGGCCGATCGCTTCACCGGCGTCACCGACGCCCTGGCCCAGGTACTGCGTGAGACCGAAGCGGCGCGCGCCGAAACAGTGGCGGCTCGGGCTGAGGCAGAGGCGGCGCGGGCGGGAGCCGAGGCGGCCCAGCGGCGGGCGGAGGACGAGCTACGACAGGCGAAGGAGCTGCGGGCCGAGATCGGATCGGCGCGGTGAGCCCGCGAAGAAGGGGCTTCCGGTTCACACCGCTGCATCTGGCCGGGTGGCTCTTCGCCGACATGCTGCTCGTGCTCGCCCTCGTCTCCATGGGGGACCGGGGCGATCCGTTGGCCGCGCAGGCCGCCACCCGCCCCTCCCCGTCCGCCTCGTCCGCCTCGTCCGCCGACGCCGAGCCGTCGCCCGAACCGAGTCCGACACCCTCGGGGCCGCGGTCGGTGGAGCGTAAACCCGTGAAAGTCCATGTGACGGCGGCGGTCGGCGACACCGCACGGATGGTGAAGCAGCTCCGTGCCGCCACCGCCCGCTACGAGGGGCGCACCGCCGCCTTCGTCCTGACCTTCGGCCAGGCCGTCGAACCGAGTGACGGACAGGCGTACGCCCGCGACATCAACAGGTCCCTGCGGAAGGCGCGACCCGGCATGTTCGACGACGCGACGACACGGCCCTTCTGGAACGGCGGCACCTCCGGGGCGGCCGATCTGGAGATCTACTTCTACACCCGTTGACGGCTGCGCCGTCTCTCAACTCTCAGGAGAGCCCATGCAGATCCTGCCCTTCTACATGGTGTGCGACGAGTCCGGTTCCATGGCGGGAACTGGCGTGGACGCCATCAACTCGGCCCTGCCCGACCTGCACCATGAGATCAGCACCAATCCGAGTGTCGCCGACAAGACCCGCTTCGCTCTCATCGGATTCTCCACTCAGGCTTCCGTGCTCCAGCCGCTCGCCGACCTGAGCGAGCTGACCCAGCTGCCGTCCCTGTCCGCGGGCGGGGTGACCTCCTTCGGAGCCGCCTTCCACCTGCTGAAGGACACCATCGAGAAGGACGTCACGGCGCTGAAGGCGGACGGCCACGACGTGTACCGGCCCGTGGTGTTCTTCCTGTCCGACGGCATCCCCACGGACGACGGCTGGCGCACCGCGCTCAAGGAACTGAACGGTTTCCGCTACGCCCCGAAGATCATCGCGTTCGGGATCAGCGACGCCGACGCCGCGATCATCACGGAGGTGGCGAACTTCAAGGCGTTCCTCCAGCAGGATGCGTCCATCAGCCCGGCTGTCGCGCTCCGTGAGTTCGCCTCCAGTCTCACCCGGTCCATCGTCAATTCGGCGTCCAGCATGTCCGCCCAGGGCGGGGACGGCTTCCAGCTCCAGGTCGACGAGCAGGTACCCGGCTTCACCAGCGTCTCCCTGGACAAGCTGTGAGCGGCCCGATGAACCACGAAGAGACCCGCGGTGCGCACCACGATCCGGACGGCCTCGACGCGCACATCGCGGGCCTGCCGTACGGGGTGATGTCACACGACACGATCATCCGAGGTCCTGGAGCCGCCGCCCCGACGGCACAGCCGGATCCCTGGGCGCCCGAGGACGTCGTACCGTCCGCCGAACCCGAGGCCGAGCCCCTGCGGGGGGTACCGGCGCACGTCGGCAATCGCCCTCCCACTTACCCACCTCATCCCTTGGGACGGCCCTCCCTGCGGGACGCGGACGCGTTCGCCCCCTTCTCCCCCGTGGTCCTGTTGGACGGCGCCCAGATCGGTCGACTGACCGTGCGGGCCGCCTCCCTGCGCGGTGACTCCCACAACTGGGAGGGCAGCTGCCGCCAGGACGCCATGGCGGTGACGCGGATCGGTCCCCCTGAGGCGGAGATGCTTCTGCTGGCGGTCGCCGACGGCGTGGGGTCCGCGTTGTACTCGCACGTGGGCTCGTACCAGTTCTCTCGCCTGGCAGCCGTCTACCTGGACCGGGAGGCCGAGAGCATCCACGCGGCACTGTGCGCTCGGAACGAGAACGAGCTTCACGTTCTCGCCACCAAAGCGGTCGCCGGCGCAGCCGCCCAACTGCGCTCCGACTGGGCGCGTGCCTCACAACATCAGCCTCGTCCCTACGCCGACCAGGACTACGCCACCACTCTGCACGTCCTCCTGATCCCCACGGACCCGCGTATCCGCGACCGCGTTGTGTGCAGCGTGGGCGACGGCGGTCTGTTCGTCCTGCGTGAGGGCCACTGGGAACACGGGGATCCGGACGACGGCGGTGAACTGCTCGACACCCGCACCGAGGCGCTCCCGCACGCCTACCGCAGTGTCAAGGCCACCCTGCTGCGCACCGTGCCGGGCGAGGTCCTGCTCCTGGGCACCGACGGCATCACCAACCCCCTCACCCAGAAGGACCCGGAGTTCGGGCGGCGCCTCGCCGACGCCTGGGGCGGGCCCGAGGTCCCCTCCCTGTCCGACTTTCTGTGGCAGGCCCAGACTCGGGCCAAGACCTACGACGATGACCGGACGGTCATCTGTGTGTGGGAGGAGGGGGCATGAGCGCGGAGGACGGCGCCGACGTCGCCCGTTCCTCGCTCACACTGGGGGACCAGGTCGGCAGCGGCGGCCAGGGCAAGGTGCATGCCGTCGGCGACGGGTCGCTGCTCTACAAGGAGTACATGGACCCGTCCAAGGTCAATGGCAACGCGCTCGCGGACCTGGTCGCGTTCCGGCAGCGGCTCGGCCAGGCCGACCGGGTCCGCCTCGACGCCCTGGCCGCGTGGCCGGTGTGCCGTGTGGTCGAGGGCGGCCGGGCCCTCGGCTTCCTCATGAGGCGGGCCCCGTCCCCCATGACGTGGCGCACCACGACCGGGACGACGAAGCTGCTCGAACTGCAGTACCTGATCAGGCCGCCGAAAGCGGCCTGGCAGGACGTGTCGCAGCCGACTCCCGAGCAGCGCAGGGCCCTCGCGCTGGCGTGCGTCGAAGCCATCAGCTGGTTCCACGACGCCGGACTGGTGATCGGGGACATCTCGCAGGCGAACGTCCTGTGGTCGCTCACGCCCGAACCCGCCGTCCATTTCCTGGACTGTGACGGCTTCCGCCGCGTGGGGCGCGAGGCCGTCCAGGCCCAGGCCGCCACGCCTGACTGGAACGACCCGCTGGCGCCCTCCACGGAGGCGAGCGTGGACACGGACGCGTACAAGACAGCCCTCACCGCCGGACGCGTTCTCGCGCAGGACCCGTACGTCAGACCGGACCAGGAACTGCGGCCCGTGGCCGGTTGTCTCAACGAGCGTCAGGCAGCCGCAGCAGGGAAGCTCTTCGCGCAGGCCGCGGGCGCGCGCGGAACCCGGCCCCGTCCGAACGAGTGGCAGAGCGCGCTGAGCGACCGCGGCGTCATCACCCTCACCGCGGCGACGCCCCGGCCACGCCCATCCGTCGACCACACGGTCCTGGACGGGGTGCGCGACCGGAGACCGATCAACTTGCGCGCACCCGGGCGGTAGACAGGGATCCGGCGCTGACAGGCCCCGGATCCCCTCCGGTTCCCCACGCGCTGCCGCTTGCTCCGATGTTCTCGGCAGAGCTCGGCATCGACGACACCCGAAGTGAACGAGGTCAGGCCGCCGACGCCGGCTCCCAGCGATAGGCCTCGACAGCCTCCTCGTACGGCAGCAGCCAAGGCTTGAGCTCAGCCCGAACGATCTGCGCGTCCCCCGGCGGCAGCGTCAACGACGCCCGCCGCATCCGTACGCTCCACGTCGCCGGATCGGGGAACACGGCCAGCCGCGGCACCAGGTCGCGCAACACCAGCCCCTCCCGGAAACGGGCCAGAGCCGACACCTCCAGCCGGCACCCCTGCGTGAAGCTGCGCTCCCCGAAGACCACCGGCTCCTCCAGGACACGTACCGGGCTCGCCACCCGCGCCCGGCCGACCACGCGCCCCAGGTCACGGGTCGGGTTCCGGAAGCAGCCGCGCGTGGTGTAGACGAAGATCTCGTCGCCCTCCTCCAGTGCCTGGGCCGCCCGGGAGCGCCCGGCGGGGAACGCCATGCGCTGTTCGGTCACCACCCAGCTCAGCGCGGCACGGTCACCGATGATCAACAGGTGCGCGGAGGACATGCGGGGCACGCCAGCAGGGGACGGCCCCTCCCCCGTGCGCGCGGCAGGTCACAGGCTCCACGCCTCGGCGAGCAGGCCGACGAGATGCCGTTGCTGTGCCTCCAGCACCTCCGGAGTCCAGTCCTCGTGCCGGAGCACCTGGCTGGTCAGGGCGAAGGGAACCGAACCGCTGCGGCCGGTGAAGTACCTGGCCTTCTTCATGGCGAAGTCGTAGTTCTGGGCGGCGGAGTTCTTCACCCGGTTGAGCAGGACCAGATTGCCGAGCCGATGGGTCCAGTACGCGCGCTGGTCGTCGTCGAACAGGTCGGTCCAGCGCGACCCGGGATCCGGGTTCTGCGGAAGCACGTGCTCGACGGTGATGAGCGGCAGCTCGTACGTCACGCCGTGGGCTTCGGCAAGCAGTTCGTCGACACGGAGCAGCACGTACTTGCGGATCTTGGCGACGAGGTACAGCTCGCCCTCCAGCCGGGCCCGGGTGTCGGCCTTCTCCGCGTCCGTGAGGGCGAGCGCCGGCGAGTCCAGACCGAGGCCCTGGTCGAGCTGGCGGAGGAGTTCGGCGAAGCGGGTCACGCGCGGTGTGGTGTACACGCGCCGGATGAACATGCTGGCGGACAGGCGCTCCAGGGCGCAGAGGAAACGGTCGAGCCAGTCCGGGTCGTGTTCGTGGTTGCGCAGGGCCCACAGTGCGGCGGGCCGCCAGTCGTTGTGGTCGGTCTGCCGAAGGCGCTTGAACCAGGCGTTGACCTTCTCCGAACCGGACGACGACTCGTACCGTGCGTCGCGGATCTGCGCGTACGCCTCGGCGTAGGGGACGACGACGTCGTTGACGAAGGTCTCGGCCTTGTCGGGCAGGTAGTGGCTGAGCACCTGCACGGGGAACTCCTTGAGCAGTTCCCGTTCCGCTCGCTTCTTCTCGTAGATCATGCGCAGGTGGAGGAAGAGGTCGGCGAAGCCTTCCCGGCCCAGGGCCTCCTCGGCGTCCTCCCACTTGCGGGCGCAGTCCTCCGACTCCTGCGGGTCCTTGACCGCCCCGATGATCTGCGACTTGAAGATGTCGGTGGGTGACAGGTCCAGGCCGCGGGAGTTCATGACGCTGAAGATGCGGTGCGCGCTCTCCAGGTCGGGAGTGGCGACCACGACCAGGAAGGTCCGCTCGCCGAGCATCCGGACCAGGGGAAGCCGGCGTTCCTCGGGCCAGCTGAGGAGCTCGCGCCGCAGGGCTACGGCGTTGTCCAGCACGGCCTTCTGGGCGTCCGTCGGCAGAGTCGTCCGGTCCAGGGAGAGGAGCGTCTCTATGGCGCCGCTGGTCTGGATGTGCTTGTGGAAGAACCCGGCGTCCCGCTTGCGGGGCGTGAGTCTCGGCCGGGCCCTGAGTCCGAGGATGGGGTCGCCGGGTTGGTTGACCAGCTTGTGCAGGGCGTCCTGCAACGCGGGATCCGTCGACAGGTCGCGCAGCACCGAGAGCAGGATCGTCAGCGTGGTGAGACGCTGCTGCCCGTCGATCACGTCCGCCGTGGGCTCTCCGTTCTCCTTGACGAGGACCAGCGAGCCGAGGAAGTACGGCTCCTCGGTGCCGCGTTCCAGGGCCTCCGTGAGGTCCGTGAGCAGTTGGAGCGCCTGCTCCGGCTGCCAGGCGTACGGGCGCTGGTAGTCCGGGATCCGGAAGTCGTAGTCGCTGCTGAACACCTTGTGCAGGGGCATCTCGTGCGCCTCGAGCTTTTGCATGCGCCCCATGATGGCGCCCCCCACTGACGGTCCGTCACCCGATCACCCGACCTCTCCCGTGGGCCTGGATGTCGCTAGGCGGGCGTCAGCACACGCGTGGCACGGGCACGCAGAGATACGTACACAAATTCGAGGAGACTGAAAAACCAAAACTACGTTGACGACGCTAACAGGCACCCCTCATGCTCAAGATGCAAACGCTTCGCCTCATCCGTCGCGCCCGCATTCCCCGCCTCTCCCCGCACAAGGAGCTGAGCATGACCGACCAGCCTCCCGCTTCCCCCGCCCCGGCTTCCGACGCCACCGCCACCCTCCGTGAGCTGCTCCTCGCCCGCCTCGACAACTCCGGCCTCGCGCCGGAGCCGCGGGAGCTCCTGCGCGAGCTGCTGCCCGACGAGCAGGTCAGGAGCAGTGGAGGACGGGCGGGGCCGGTCGTCCGGCTGCGGTCCATCACCGCGGCCGGCTGGCGCGGCATCGGCCCCCGGACCACCCTCGAACTGCCGCCGGGCCCCGGCCTGGTCGTCGTCGCGGGTCCCAACGGGTCCGGCAAGTCGAGCTTCGCCGAGGCCGCGGAGACCGCGCTGACGGGGCGCAACTCCCGCTGGGAGGGAAAGCGGGCCACCGACTGGCAGAAGGGGTGGCGCAACCTGCACAGCGCCGACGTCACTCCCGAGGTCTCCGTCGAGCTGTCCGTCGGCGAGCACGGCGAGACGGTCACCGTGCGGCGGACCTGGTACGGGGCCAAGGTGGGCGAGGCCCGGACACGGGTGGAGGGCGCCGACGGCTCGGAGCGGAAGCTGGAGGAGGTCGTCGACGCCGAGGCGCTGGACCTGGCCCGGCCCTTCCTGCCGTACAGCGAACTCGGTTCGATGATCAACGGCACGCTGGGCGGACTGCACGACGCCTTCTTCAAGCTCCTCGGGCTGGAGCTGCTCGCCGAGTTCGACGCGCAGGTGAAGGACGTCGTGGGGGCCTGCGACCAGGCGGTCAAGGACGGGGACGCCCTCACCGCGAAGCTGCTCGACGAGCTGGCGGCGCTGGACGACCCCAGGGCCCGCGAGGCCGCACAGGCGCTGTCGGGGGCCAGGCCCGACCGCACTCGGGTGCGGGCACTGCTGGAGAGCCGTTCCCCGGCGGCCGAGGTCGAGCTGGCCCGGCTGCGGCAGTACGCGAGCCTCGCCGGCCCTGACCTGGAGGAGGTCGGCGGGGCCGTCGTCCGGCTGCGGGAGGCCGCCGCCGATGCCGAGGAAACGCGCTACGGCGACGCGGAGGACGCCCGCCGCCTGGCCGGGCTCCTGGACGCCGCTCTGGACCACCGGCGCCGCTCCCAGGGCACGGACTGCCCGGTCTGCGGCAGTGAGAACCGGCTCGACCAGACGTGGGCCGAGCGGGCACGGGCCGAGGTGGAGCGGCTCCGGACGGAGGCCGTCGGGGCCGAGGCCGCACGGAAGGCGGTGGCCACCGCGCTGCGTGCCGTCCATGACCTCGTGCAGCCGGTTCCGGTGTGGCTGCGGGGCGAGACGTCCCTCCTCGTCGCGGTCTGGCAGGAATGGGCGCAGTGCCGCGACGTCACCCACCCGCGGGAGCTCGCGGACCGTGCCGCACGCACCGCGGCCGTCCTGGACGACGCCTGCCGTCAGATCCGGGAGGAGTCCGCCCGGCGGCTCGCCGACCACGACGAGGCCTGGCAGCCGGCGGCCGTCCGGCTCGCCGAGTGGCTGGGTGTGGCGGAGGCGGCCGAGGCCGCACGCGAGCGGCGCCAGCACGCGCGCAAGGCCCGTGCCTGGCTGCGGCCGATCATCGACGAGCTGCGGGACGAGCGGCTGCGGCCGTTCGCCCGGCAGTCGCAGGACGTGTGGCGGAAGCTGTGCGAGCACAGCAGCGTCAACCTCGGGTCCGTCACCCTGGAGGGCACGCCGGGGCGCGGCCGCGTCAAGCTGGACGTGTCCGTGGACGACATGGACGCGCCCGCGTACAGCGTGATGAGCCAGGGCGAGCTGCACTCCCTCGCGCTGTCCCTGTTCCTGCCGCGCGCCACCCACGCGGCCAGCCCGTTCGGCTTCCTCGTCATCGACGACCCCGTGCAGTCCATGGACCCCGAGAAGGTGGAGGGGCTGGCCCGGGTCCTCGACGCCTTCGCGCGGGACCGGCAGGTCGTCGTCTTCACCCACGACACCCGCCTCGCCCAGGCCGTCGACCACCTCGGCATCGAGGCGACCGTCCTGCAGGTCACGCGTCGGGCCGACTCGGTGGTGGGCGTCGAGACCGTCAACGACGCGGTCGAGCAGGCACTCGCGGAGGCGCGGGCGGTGTCCCTGGACCCGGGACTGCCGCAGGACGTGGCCGATCACGTGCTGCCCGCCATGTGCCGCAGGGCCGTCGAGGCCGCCTGCCTCGAGACGGCGCGGCGCAGGCTGCGCGACGAGCACGGCCTCGGGTCGGCGGAGGTCGAGGAGCGGGTCGGGCGCCTGGACCGCACCAAGACGTATGTCGCCCTCGCCCTGCTCGGGGACGAGCGGCAGCATGCCCGTGATGCCGTCGAGGGGATCTGTACCGGCAGCTGGACGCTGATCACGGCGTTCAACTCCGGCGCGCACACGCCTCTGCCGAGCGTCGACGACCGCAAGGAACTCGTACGCCGGACCAAGACCCTCGTGAGGGCGATCCGCGGTACGCGCGCGCAGTCCGCCGGGGGCGCCCGATGAGCGTGTCCCCGGAGTCCCTCGTCTCCGCCGCCGGCCGTCTCCTGCGGCCGGCGGCGGGGGACGCGGCCACCCTGACACCCGGTCTGCGGGCCCGTGCGGCGGCGATCCTGCTCCGCATGGCACTCGACCGGGCTCTCGACGCCTACTGGTTGCGCGTCACTCCCTCGATGACCCGGGTGGCCAGGCACCGCATGCTGTGCCTGGAGTGGTACGCAGGCCGGGACACCGCCCGAAGGTGCCGTGCCACCTGGTCGGCGCTCAGTGCGGCCTGCCACCACCGCACCGGCGAACTGCCGCCGTCCCCCGCCGAGATCCACAGCCGCCTGCACGAGGTCACCGGTCTCCTGGAAGCACTGCGTGCCCGGCCGGGCACGGGACCGGTCACGTCCGCTTCGAAGGCCTGAGGACGCCGCGCCCACTCCCGCACCCACCCGCATTCATACGCCCGGACCAGTGAGGAAGGCCCTCTTGGACACCCGCCGCTACCGCATGGTCGTCACCAGCGGACTGGACTACGTCAGCACCGGCGCGCAGGTCGACGGCCGGCTGCGCCGGTGGCTCAAGGAGCCGCCGAAGAGCTACGACGTGGCCGCCTTCGCCGAGGGGCGCAACGAGATAGCCCGCGGCGTCACCCTCGACCACGACTCCGCGACCGGGACCTCGGGCGCGTACGGGCGGTGGCGCCTGCGGGAGGCCTTGCCGGGCGGGACCTGGCAGACCACTGTGCTGATCTGCCAGACGGGAGACGGGCCGACCAGGGTCCAGCTGGACGTCGAGCACCTTCCCGACGACCCCGAGGTCCTGCCCGTACCCGCCAAGACACCCCGGCTCGCGGGCAGTCTCCTGCACGTCCTCAACGCCCGCGACGGCCTCGCCGATGTCACGGCCCAGCCCCAGGTGGTCGAAGCGGAGGACGTCGACGCCGTCGTCGACGAGTTGTGCGACGAGACGCGGCGCCTGCCGGTCGTCGTGGCCAGCACTCCGTACGGAGTCGACTTCGACGACTGGCTGGAGGACACGGTGGACCCCCTGGTCCGCCCGCTCGCCGGACTCGCCATCCTCTACCTGCTCTCCCCGGAGGCGGAGACCCGTTTCAACCGGGCGCTGGAGTACCACCGGGTCTACGGCGGTGGCGTCCGCACCTTCCTGCCCGGGGTCGATCCCGCCTGGCCCGCGGACGGGCAACGGCACCGGGTGATGTCCCGCCGGATGATCACCGAGCAACCTTCCCGTGCCCGCCGGATACTCGCCCAGCTGCCTCAGCGGCTGGCAGCCCGTACTCCCCTGCCGGCCGAGCTCGACTCCGTCCCGGTCATGCGGACCCGCGCCCGCAACGACTCCGCGGCACCGGAGCTGGAACGGTTGCGCGTCGAGAACGAAGCACTGCTCGAGATTCTGGAGGAGGCCGGGCGCGAACAGCGGGTGCGGGCCGACGAGATCCGCGACCTCAAGTACGAACTGCGCAAGGCGGAGGACAACGAGACGCTGCTCATCGCCGAGTACGACGAGCAGTACCAGGAACTGCACACGACCCGTGCCCAGGTGCTGGCCCTCCAGAAACACCTCGTGTCCATCGGCGCCGGAGCCGCCGCGTACACCCCCGTCACGACGCCGGACGACGGCCCGGAGTCCTTCGAGGAGCTGCTCGGCCGCATCGCCGACCTGCCCCGTCTGCACTTCACCGGTTCCCGCAAGGTGACTCTCGAACTCGACGCGCAGGCCTACGGATCATCGTGGGTGCGGATGACCTGGGACGCGCTTCTGGCGCTGCGGGACTTCGCCGAGGCGGCGGCCGAGCGCCGGACCACCCGCGACTTCAAGCAGTGGTGTGCCGACGCCCCGGACGGTGTCTGCACCATCTCGCCGCGGAAGATCGTGCGGGACGAGTCCAGGTCGGTGAAGAGCAACTCCGCCTGGCGCCGGGAACGTACGTTCCCCGTACCCGAGTACGTGGATCCTGCACGGAAGGTCTTCATGGGTGCTCACGTACGCGTCGGCGGCGGCAACACGATCGCACCCCGGTTGCACTACCACGACGGCACCCGCGCGGACCACGGCATCTACGTCGGGTACATCGGTCCCCATCTGACCAATACGTTGACGTGACCGCGTCCAACGAGGCTGTCGGTGTCGGCCAGTACGCTGCCAGACAAGATCGAAGCACAGGAGTGTGAGGGGGTGTCATGGCCGACGGCGACTCGCAGTACCCGTTGTTCTGGCTGCGGCTGCCGAACGGAGACGGGATCGACCGGGCACGTGGGGTGCTGCTGAACGAGCGGGGGACGAACGGAAGCCGCAAGTTCCTCATACTGGCGGGATCCCCCGTACGTGATCACGTGATGCCGTCGCTCGCCGCTCATGCCAAGGGCCCGGTCAAGCGGCGCGAGGAACTCAAGGCCCAGGGTGTGCTGGTTCCCTCGTCCCTCTGGCCGGGGTGGCTGGAGCTGACCGAGGACGTGGTGTGCGGTTCCCCCTCCTCCGCCGCCATGTTGCTGGTCGGTGCCCCGCGCAACGGATGGGAGGAATGGCGCACCGGGCAGGGCGCGCCGCTGTCCGACTTCATGTCGGGCGTGTGGCCGGGTCCCAACCGCACATGGCTCATCCGCGGTTCGAACGTCACCGGCCTCGATGTCGTCCAACGCCTGTGGCTCCCGGAAGGCCGCGTCACCCTCGCCGCCTCGCGACTCAGGCAGGGCGTGAGACAGGGCACGAGCAAGGAGGACCTGCGCGCATACGTGCAAGAGGACTACGAGTCCACGGCCACGTACAACCAGAAACTGCAGCTGGTCGAGGAACTGCATGCCTTCCTTTCCCGCATGAAACCCGGCGATGTCGTATGCACCATCTCCGGTGGGCGCCTTCACGTCGGTGAGATCACCGGAGAGGCGGAGCAGATCGAGTCGGAGGACCGGCGTTCCAACCTCCGGCGGCCGGTGGAATGGCAACCCACCGGATTTCCGTACGACGATCTGCCCGAGGAACTCCAGCAGAAGCTCTCCATCCAGCACGATGTCGTCGACCTCACCTCCGTCCAGGCACACATCGAAGGGCTCGGCCTGACCAACCAGGAGCTCGTAGAGGAAGCCGAGGCCATAGAGCACGACCCGAGTGCGGAAACGCCGGCGCTCACCGCCCGGCGTGAGCTGGAGCTGCCCGAACCCACCCGGGAATTCGCCCGTGAGCTCCTCGCTCACGACATCGGATGGCTCCGGGAGATGCGGGACCTGCTCTGGGACGAGCGGCAGTTGGTGCTGTACGGACCGCCGGGAACCGGCAAGACGTACTTGGCACTGAAGCTTGCCGAGTTCCTTGGCAGTGGGCCCGAGCAGGTCAAGCTCGTGCAGTTCCATCCCTCGTACTCCTACGAGGACTTCTTCGAGGGCTTCCGGCCCCAGGAAGACCCTCAGACCAGAGAAGTCGCCTTCCGGCTCACCGCCGGGCCGCTGCGTGAACTCGCCGACCTGGCCTCCCGGGAGGGCAACCGGCACATCCCGCACTTCCTGATCATCGACGAGATCAACCGGGCCAACCTGGCGAAGGTCTTCGGCGAGTTGTACTTCCTGCTGGAGTACCGCAACAAGGCGGTCCGGCTCACGTACTCCGGCGACGACTTCGCGCTGCCACCCAACCTGTTCCTCATCGGCACGATGAACACTGCCGACCGCTCCATCGCCCTGGTGGACGCGGCGATGCGCCGCCGGTTCGCCTTCGTCGAGCTCTCACCGCGCACCGAACCCACGAGCGGACTGCTGCGCCGCTGGCTGGCTCGGGAGGGCAAGGACTCGGAGCCCGCCGATCTGCTGGACGAGCTCAACGCCCGGATCGACGACAGCGACTTCCGCATCGGCCCCTCCTACCTGATGAAGCCGGGCGTCTACCGCGACGGCGGCCTGGAGCGGACCTGGCGCACAAAGATCCTGCCCCTGTTGGAGGAGCACCACTACGGCGAAGGCGTCGATATCGAGAAGCGGTACGGGCTGACGGTCCTGAGGGAGTCACTGAGATGACGTCCGCAGTTGCCGTCCCCATCGAGCTGGTGGAGCACGCGCCGGCCGTCAGCCTTGCCCTGCCGCACTCTGTGGGCAGGGCACTCGCCGCCGCGAACATCGTGGACGCGGCACCGGATCCGTACGCCCCCGGCCGTTGGTCGCTTCGCGCAGGACACAAGGTCGGCGCGGTGGCGGTCGCCGTACCCGGCTGTGTCGATCCTGTCACCGTTCGGATCACTCCCAAAGTGCCCATCGCGCGCTTCTTCTTTCTGCTCGGCTACACCTTGAACCCCAGAGGCGGCTGGCAGGACGGTCAGGTCGAGGTGGCCGAGCACCGCCACCTGTTGCCCGCGCTCGCCCACGCCCTGGAGCGCCAGGTGGACCGGGCCCTGCGGCAGGGCTTGTTGCAGGGCTACCGGGAGACTGAGGAGACCGCCTTCGTCGTGCGCGGCCGGATCCGCGAGGCCGAGCAGATACGACGGCACTACGGCGCCGCGCTGCCCGTGGAGGTGGTGTACGACGAGTTCACCACCGACATCGCGGAGAACCGCATTCTGCGCACGGCCGTCGAGCGCCTCCTGCGCCTGCCCGGTGTCCCGCGCGACGTCCGCCACGGGCTCCTGCATCAGCGCGCGCGCCTCGCCGACGTCACCGCGATCGTGCCCGGACGGCGACTCCCCAGCTGGCAGCCGACGCGGCTCAACTCCCGCTACCATCAAGCCCTGCGTCTCGCCCGTGTGGTCCTGGACGGTTCGTCGGCCGAGCATTCACCGGGCGGACTGCGCATCGACGGGTTCCTGTTCGACATGAACAAGCTGTTCGAGGACTTCGTGACAGTAGCCCTGCGCGAGGCGTTTCGCGGCACCGGTCACACGGCCCGACTCCAGGACCCGCACCACCTCGACCAGGCCGCCGCGATCCGTATGAAGCCCGACTTCGTCCTCTATGGTGCGGACGGGACGCCATGTGCCGTGGTCGACGCCAAGTACAAGGCGGAGAGGCGGAGCGGCTTTCCGGACGCCGACCTGTACCAGATGCTCGCGTACTGCACCGCCCTCGGCCTGCCCGAAGGGCACCTGGTGTACGCGAAGGGCAACGCATCGCACGCGGCCCACACCGTCCGGCACACCGGCATCGTCATCCACCAGCACGCCCTCGACCTGGATCAGGAACCGGCTGGACTGCTCGCGGACATCGAGGAAGTCGCCCTGAGGCTGGTGAACACCCCGCGCGTATGATCGACTGCGGAGTGTCCGTCCAGGGGGGAGTACACCTCGTGCCACAGCTCGCGTTCGCCAACAGTTTCTGGGAGAGCTACGACGTCCTGGAGAAGCCCGTCAAGGCCGGCGTGCGCAAGGCGATGCAGAAGTTCCAGCAGCTCACCGTGTCCGAGCTGCACGCGGACAAGGGGCTGCACCTGGAATCCGTGGAGAACGCGCGCGATCCGCGGATGCGGACGATCCGCATCAACGACTTCTGGCGGGGCGTGGTCCTCGCCCCGGACGACGGCAGTGATGTGTTCCTGCTCGTCAACGTGGTCCGGCACGACGACGCCTACACCTGGGCGGCCAAGCGGCTGTACACGACGAACTCGGCGACCCGGGGGCTCGAGGTCCGCAACGTCGTCGCTATCGAGCAGCTGACCCCGGCGCTGGAGAAGGCCGCCGCGGCCGCCGAGACCCTGCTGTTCGCGAAGTACTCGGACACCGTGCTGCGCCACCTCGGCATCGACGACCAGGTCCTCAAAGCCGTACGGACCATCGTCGACAAGGCGCAGCTGCAGGCGTTCGAGACGCTGTTGCCGGAGGACCAGTGCGAGGTGCTGCAGTACCTCGCCGAGAACTTCAGCCCGGACGACGTGTACCGGGACGTGGTCGCGGTCCGCCGCCCCGTCGACGCGGGCCCCGATCCGGACGAGAGCCTGGCCGTCGTCATCGCCAACACCAAGAGCCGTATCACCCTGGTCACCGGGCCGGAGGAACTCGCCGACATCCTGGAGAAGCCGTTCGCGGCATGGCGGGTGTTCCTGCACCCCTCACAACGCCGGGTCGCCTACCGGGTGTCGTACGGTGGTCCCGTCCAGGTCACGGGCGGCCCGGGCACCGGCAAGACGGTCGCCGCACTGCATCGCGTGAAGCATCTCCTCAGCCGCTCGCCCAGCGCCCGCGTCCTGCTCACCACGTACACGAACGCTCTGGCCGCCTCGCTGCGGGAGAACCTCGCGTTCCTCCTGGACGACGACCCGGCCCTGCTCGACCGCGTCGACGTCACCACGGTCAACGCCTATGCTCACGGCGTCGTGAGCCGTCTCGACGGCAAGGTGCCCTCCCTCATCGGTGACCGTGACGAGCGTCTGCTGTGGCAGCGAGTGGTGAAGAAGCTCGGGCTGCCCTGGACCGAGCAGTTTTTGGCGCAGGAGTACCGGCATGTCGTCCTCGCCCAGGATCTTCGCAGCCTGGACGACTACCGCGGTGCCGCCCGGCGCGGTCGTGGCAGTGCCCTTTCGTCGGCGCGGCGCGAGCAGTTGTGGCCGGCGGTCGAACTGTTCGATTCGATGTTGCGCGACCAGAAGACCACCACGCACCTGAAGGTGTGCGCCCGTGCCGCGGAACTCCTGGCCGCCTCGGCGCCCACACACGACCACGTGGTGGTCGACGAGGCACAGGACCTGCACCCGGCCCAGTGGCGCGTCCTGCGCGGCGCGGTGGCCCCGGGCAGCGACGACCTGTTCATCACGGGCGACCCGCATCAGCGGATCTACGACGCGAAGGTCTCGCTCGGCTCCCTGGGCATCGCGGTGGTCGGACGCACCCATCGCCTGCGCATCAATTACCGCAGTACGGAGGAGATCCTCACCTGGTCCACGGGCATACTCGGCCCGGTTCCCGTCGACGACCTGGGAGGCGAGGGAAGCGACACCCTGGCCGGCTACCGCTCGCTGCTGCACGGCCGCCGGCCGCACACGGACGGCTACGGCACCGAGCAGGCCGAGGTCGCGGCACTCGTCGAGCGTGTCGAAGGCTGGATCGCCCAGGGCATCCGGCCGTCGGAGATCGGTGTGTGCGCCCGGTTCAACGTCATGCTGGACAAGGTGTACGACAAGCTCGGCGCGGCGCAGGTGCCGGTGGTCCGGGTCCGGGACCATCCCGGGCCGGACGTGGACGGGGTGCGGCTCGCCACCATGCACGCCATGAAGGGGCTGGAGTTCCGTTGCGTCGCCGTGCTGGGGGTGACGGCGGGCGCCGTGCCGTTCGCCCGGGAGGTGACGCCGTCGTCCGTGGACGCGCTGCAGCACGACTCGGACCTGCTGCGGGAGCGCTGTCTGCTGTTCGTGGCGTGCACGCGGGCGCGCGAGGCACTGGCAGTGTCGTGGAGCGGGGCGGTCAGCCCCTTCGTACCCGGGCCACGGTGACGGGCCGGCCGGGCGGCTCGGCGGCTGGTCACTTCTTCGGCGAGAGCGCTCCGTTGCCGAGGCCGTCCCTGGCCAGTGCGGTCGCCTGCCTGCTCAGTTCCGCCACCCGCCGGCTCAGTTCCTCGAACTCCTGCAGTGCGCGGAACGCGGCCCCGTAGCGGCGTTGGTCGGCGATGTCCATCTGCGGGACGCGTGCGCCCTTGCCGTCGAGGCGGAAAGTGCCGCTGGCGCTGGTGGAACGGCGGGTGTTCGCCGTGCTGCGCAAGAACCCCTGCAGGAAGTCGGTGTCGAGCTGATCGCTGACCGAGACGGGCTGCGGATCGCCGTACTCGACGAGCCCGGCGCGCGCGAGGTCGGCGACGCTGACGGAGGGCCCGTCGAGGGAGCCGGGTCCCTCGCCTGCGGTGAGCGCCGGCAGCAGCTCGGCCAGTGACCGCACCCGCTCTTCCAGCTCCCGCCGTAGCGCCTCGTACTCGGCGGCATAGTCCCGGTGGGAGTCCTCGATGTGGCGCCCGGGAGTGAGGTCCACGGTGTCGTCGAGGAGGTCGATCAGGGCCACGTCCGCAGTCTGGTCGGGCCTGGGGTCAAAAGAGCCGTCCGGTTCGTTCGCGGTCAGGTCGACCATGCGGACGCTGGTGGCGGCGTCACCGAGGGACCGCGGGCGACGCAACTGCCAGAGGTGGACGGGGAGCGCGTGCGAAGCCGCGGTGCCGGGCGGGAGGGCGATGATCTGCGTGAGGATGCCCCGCCGTACGAGCTCCGCTCGGATGCGGCGGCCCGCCTTGCGGTACGCCACGGACGCGTGCATGACCATGAGGACCCGGCCCCCGGGCGCGGTGTGCGCGTAGGCGTTCTGCAGCCAGGCGAGTTCACCTTCGGCACGTGAGGGCGTGCCGAGTTCCCAGCGGGAGTCGAGGAGCAGGTCCTCCCGTCCCCAGTCGGTGTCACCGACAGGAGGATCGCAGACGACCAGATCGGCCTTCAGGTCCGGGAACCGGTCGTCCCGAAGGGAGTCTCCGGTGACGATGTCGACGCCGCCGTACCCGGTCAGGTCTGCCCGCAGGCGCGCGAAGCGCGCGCTACGCGCGTCGATCTCCTGGCCGTACCGGCGTGGCCCTCGCTCGGGGCCGACGGTCAGAAGGAGCGTGCCGATACCGCAGGCGGGATCGAAGAGGGCCGCATCGGCGGCGACGTCGCCGGCGAAGTGCCGCACCGCACGGATGATGCGTGGCGAGGTGACATGGTCCGAACCTGCCCGGCGAACGGACTCGGTGAAGCGGTCGGCGAGGTCGCCGACGAGTTCGCCGGGGGACCGGCTCTCGACAAGACTCCGCACCAGCCGGCCGGCGTCCGCCGGAAGCCCCCCGGGCGTCTCCTGCCCCACGTCGGTGAGAAGCTGTGCGACATCTGCCAGGCCGGTGATCAGCTCGTCACCGTAGGCCCCCCGCAGCGCCTGCCACAGTTGGACCTCCTCCGACACGTCCTGGCCCTTGCGCTGCCTGTCCAGCCATGCCTGGACCTCGGCCAGGTCGAACTGGGGACTGTTCACACCCCCGCCGACGGGCGCGGGGAAGTCGTCGTACCGCCGCCTCCAGTTGGAGACCGCCGCACGGGTGACGCCTGCGAGCCGGGCGATGTCGGAGCCGGTGACGAGTGGGGCGACCGGGCCGGCGGGAGTGTCTGACACATCCGCCACCGTACACAGGATCGACGCCTTCTTCAATGAAATAGAGTTGTTGACGGCGTTAACAAAACACGCCCGCCCGGACCGATCGACGCATCTCGAAAGCTCTTCGACGAGCGACAGCAGCCCTTCGGTCTGGAGCCGGCGTCCCGGTTTCGGGACGCCGGCTCCAGACCGGGCGGAAGACACCGAGCCGGAAAGGGCTCGGCCGCCTCACCTCCGCCTCTGGCCGCCTGTACCGCTACGGCCCACGGAAGACGTCCGTCAGGCCGCCTTCGCCACCCCCTCCCGGTGCCTGCGGATGATGTCCGCGTAGTGGCGTCCGGAGCCCTTGATCGTGCGGGTCTGGGTGCGGTAGTCGACGTGGACCAGTCCGAACCGTTTGGCGTAGCCGTACGCCCACTCGAAGTTGTCCAGCAGCGACCAGGCGAAGTACCCGGCCAGCGGGGCCCCCCTGCGCGCGGCGGAGGCGCAGGCCGCGAGGTGTCCGGTCAGGTAGGCCTGCCGCTCGGGGTCGTCGACGGTGCCGTCGGGGCGGACCACGTCCGGGTAGGCGGAACCGTTTTCCGTGACGTACAGGCGGCGGGCGCCGTACTCGTCGGTCAGGCGCAGCAGCAGCGCCTCGATGCCGCTCGGGTCGACCTCCCAGTCCATGCCGGTGCGCGGGACCCCGTCGCGGCGCACGGAACGGGCGTACGGGGCGGGCCCCTCCGGGTCGTCGGCGACGGTCGCCGGGAAGTAGTAGTTCAGGCCCAGCCAGTCGAGGGGCGCGGCGATCGTCTCCAGGTCGCCCTGGCGCTCGGGGAGTTCGACGCCGTAGACCTCCCGCATGTCGGCCGGGAAACCACGGCCGTGCACCGGGTCGAGCCACCAGCGGTTGGTGTGGCCGTCCATGCGGCGGGCGGCGGCGAGGTCCTCGGGGCGGCCGGAGGCGGGGTGGACGGTGGAGAGGTTGTTGACGATGCCGACCTCGGCGCCGGGGGCCGCCGCGCGGATCGCCCGTGCGGCCAGACCGTGGCCGAGGAGCAGGTGGTACGAGGCGCGGACGGCGGCCGTCAGGTCGGTCAGGCCGGGGGCCATGGTGCCCTCGAGGTGCCCGATCCACGCCGAGCACAGGGGCTCGTTGAGGGTGGTCCAGTGGGTGACCCGGTCGCCGAGCCGTCCGGCGACGGCCGAGGCGTACGCGGCGAAGTGCTCGGCCGTGTCCCGCTCGGGCCAGCCGCCCCGGTCCTGGAGCACCTGCGGCAGGTCCCAGTGGTAGAGGGTGACGGACGGGGTGATGCCGGCCGCCAGCAGGGCGTCCACCAACTCGTCGTAGAAGGCGAGGCCCTTGGGGTTCACCGGCCCGTCGCCGCCCGGCATCACCCGCGGCCAGGCGATCGACATGCGGTAGGCGTTGGTGCCCAGCCGGCGCATCAGGCCGATGTCCTCGCGCCAGCGGTGGTAGTGGTCGCAGGCAACGTCGCCGTGGTCGTCGCCGGCGGTCTTTCCTGGGGTGTGCGAGAAGGTGTCCCAGATCGACGGGGAACGTCCGTCCTCCGCCACGGCCCCCTCGATCTGGTAGGCCGAGGTGGCCGTGCCCCACAGGAAGTCGTCCGGCAGTGCGGCGAGGTCGATGGTCACGGAAGTCCCTTCACGGTCACGGAGGTCGGTCACTTCACCGCTCCCGCCGTCAGCCCGGCGACGAGGTAGCGCTGCAGGAGGAGGAACCCGGCCACCACGGGCACGCTGACGACCAGCGAGGCGGCCATGATCTGGTTCCAGTACACGTCGTTCAGGGTGGAGTAGCCCTGGAGCCCGACGGCGAGCGTGCGGGTGGTGTCGTTGGTCATGACGGAGGCGAACAGCACCTCTCCCCAGGCCGTCATGAAGGCGTACACGGCGACCGCGACGATGCCGGGGATCGCGGCCGGCACGACGATCCGCAGCAGCGCCCCGAGCGGACCGCAGCCGTCCACCAGTGCCGCCTCGTCCAGGTCGCGCGGCACCGAGTCGAAGTAGCCGATCAGCATCCAGATGGAGAAGGGCAGGGAGAAGGTGAGATACGTCAGGATCAGCCCGCCGCGCGAGCCGAACAGGGCGATGCCGGTGGCGTTGCCGATGTTGACGTAGAGGAGGAACAGCGGGAGCAGGAAGAGGATGCCGGGGAACATCTGCGTGGACAGCACGGTGACCGTGAAGACGCGCTTGCCGCGGAAGTCGTAGCGGCTCACCGCGTACGCGCTGAACACCGCGATCACCACCGAGCAGACCGTCGCCGCGCCCGCCACGATCAGCGAGTTCACGAAGTAGCGCGCGAGCGGGACGGTCGACCAGATGTCGACGTACGGCCGGATCGTCAGGCCGCTCGGCAGCCAGCGGAACGCGCCCGAGACGTCCGCGAGCGGCTTCAGGGAACTCGACACCATCACGTACACCGGCACCAGGACGAAGCCGGTGAGCAGCGTGAGGAAGATCCGCCGGGACCACAGGAACGAACGCGGCGGCGCCATGGGCGAGTCGCGCACGGCCCGGTGGAGCTCAGGCATCGGCGGGCCTCCGTCCGCGCGAGGTGACGGCCAGGTACACGCCGGTCACGACCAGCAGGAAGAGCAGCAGCAGGACCGACATGGCGGACCCGGCGCCGAAGTTCCAGGTGACGAAGGAGGCCTGGTAGATGTGGACCGAGACGAGGTCCGCGGCCTCCGGCGCGGCCCTGCCGAACAGGACGTAGGGCGTGTTGAAGTCGTTGAACGTCCACAGGAACAGCACCAGGACCAGGACCTGGTTGACCGGGCGCAGCGACGGCAGGGTGATACGGCGGATCTGCTGCCACACGCCGGCGCCGTCCAGCGCGGCCGCCTCGTACAGCTCGCGCGGGATGTTCTGCAGGCCGGCCATCACGATCAGGAAGGCGAACGGCCAGCCCTTCCACACCGACACGGTGAGCAGGGCGTAGAAGGCGTTGTCGCCGATCAGCCAGAAGGACGGCTCGTCGGTGAGACGCAGCTGGTCGTGCAGGACGTGGTTCACCAGGCCGTTGTCGTGCTGGAACATGAACACCCAGGTGATGACCGCCGCGTAGACGGGCAGCGCGTACGGCACCAGGAACAGGGCGCGCAGCAGGCCGCGGCCGCGGAAGGCGTCCTGCATGCAGATCGCCGCCGCCGTGCCGATCAGCCAGCACAGTGCCACCGAGAGCAGGGTGAAGGCGACGGTGACGAGGAAGGAGTGCACCAGGGCTTCGCCGACGGGGGCGTTGAAGTCGACGGACATCGAGTAGTTGTCGAGTCCGGCCCAGGGGGCCGTGCCCCAGTCGCGGATGTATGTCTGGGTGAGTTCCTTGAAGCTCATCACGATGCCGGCGACCATCGGCACCAGGTGGACGAGGAGTTCGAGCAGCAGGGCGGGCAGGAGGAGCAGGTAGGGCAGTCCGACGCGGCGGATCCGCCCGGGGCGGCGGGGGCCGTCCGCCGCGCCGGAGGCGTCTTTGCGCACCGTGGCCCGCTCGGTGGCCGTGGTCGTCATCACGCTCACTTCGCCGGCATCTGCTGCTGGGCCTTCTCCAGGCGGGCCCTGACCGACTCGGTGGTCACCGCGCGTCCGGCGGCCGCCTCGGCGAACAGCTCCTTGACGGCCGTACCGACGGCCGTCTCGAACTGCGACTCGTCGGCGACCTGCGGCAGCGCCGCGGCGCTCCGGGCGAGGGTGTCCTTCAGGACCGCGTTCGCGGGGGTGTTGAAGGCGGGGTCGGCCTGCGCCGCTGCGACCGGCGGGATCGAGCTGTAGGCCTTGTTGAGGATCTTCTGCTCCTCGTCGCCGGTCATGAACTTCACGAACTCCGTGGCACCGTCGAGGTTGTCGGTGTTCTTGAAGACGGCCAGGTTGATGCCGGCGACCATGGAGTTGACCTGCGTGCCCGTGCCGGGCGTACCCGACCGGACCGGGACGGGCGCGATGCCGTAGGCGTCCTCGCTCATGCCCTGGGACGCGAGGTTGGCGGACGCGGACTGCCAGAGGAGCATCGCCGTACGGCCCTTGGCGAAGTCGCTGACAGACTGGTTCTGCGCGTACTCGGCGTTGCCCTGCGGGACGACCTCGTCCTCGGCCATCAGGTCGACGTACTGCTTGACCGCGGCGACCACGCCGTCCGAGGTGAAGTCGGGCCTGCCGTCTGCGGTGAAGAAGTCCGCTCCGTGCTGCTGGGCGAAGACGAAGACGTGGTGGACGTTCTCGGAGACGTTGGCGCCCTCGGCGCCCAGGACCTGCTTGCCCTTCGCCCGGATCTTCTTGCCGTCGGCCACCAGCTCGTCCCAGGTGGCGGGCGGCCGGGTGATGCCGGCGTCGGCGAGTATCCGCTTGTTGTAGTAGAGCGCGTACGCCATCGAGTACAGCGGGACGGCGGCCGGGTCCTTGCCCTCGGCGCCGGTCGAGCCGAGCGCCGAGTCGACGAAACGGTCCCTGCCGCCGATCTTGGCGAGGTTCGCGTCGTCCCACGGCAGCAGCGCGCCGGTGGCCTGCAGCGAGGCCGACCAGGTGTTGCCGATGTTCAGCACGTCGGGGCCCTGGCCCGACGTGGTCGCGGTGAGGATCCGGTTGAGCAGGTCCGACCAGGGGACGACCTCCAGCTTCACCTCGATCCCGGTCCGCTTCTCGAACTTGTCGAGTTCGGGCTGGAGCACCTTCTTGTCGACTTCGATGCTCGCGCCCTGGTTGGACGCCCAGTACGTCAGCGTCCCGGGCGAGTCGTCCGACCCGCCGCCGTCCGTCGACGTGCCGCCCCCGCAGGCCGTCGCGGTGAGGGCGAGGGACAGCACGACGGCGGTTGCGGCTGCGGCTCTGATGGTGCGCATGGGTCGACCCCCAGTGGTGGCTCATGGCTTAATTTAGGACGTGAGTTAAACCCCGGAAGAGAAAGGCGTCAAGGGGTGCGGCAGCGATCGGGGAAGTCGTGTTCCACCACTTGACGTACGCGTTCGGGTAGTTGAAGCATTCAGCGACGAGAGAGCGCTCTCAACACCACGGCCGTTCACTTCCTGAATCAGCCGTTCACTTCGACCCGGCCTGCGGGCCGGTCGAGCCGTTCCATCGGATCCACGAGCCGTTCCGTCCGATCCACGAGCCGTTCCGTCGGACGCACGAACCGTCCGATCCGCGTCCGAGCCGCGTCCGAGCCGCGTCCGAGCCACCCCACCGAGGAGAGCCGCCCATGCCCCACACCTCCGCGCAGCCCCCCGCCCCGCGCCGCAGAGCCGTCCTGGCGGCCGCGGCGGCCGCCGCACCCGCCCTCGCCGGCATGTCCGCCGCGCCGGCCTCCGCCACTCCGCGCGCGGCGCGCCCCCGCCTCCTGCCGGGCGGTGGCGATCTCGGGCCGAACGTCCTCGTCTTCGACCCGTCCACGCCGGACATCCAGGCCCGCCTCGACGAGGTGTTCCGGCAGCAGGAGTCGGCCCAGTTCGGCACCGGGCGCTACGCGTTGCTGTTCAAGCCCGGCACCTATCACGGCCTCAACGCCCAACTGGGCTTCTACACCTCGATCGCGGGACTCGGGCTCTCCCCCGACGACACGACCATCAACGGGGACGTGACGGTCGACGCGGGCTGGTTCGGCGGCAACGCCACGCAGAACTTCTGGCGTTCGGCGGAGAACCTCGCGCTCGTCCCGGCGAACGGCACCAACCGCTGGGCGGTCGCCCAGGCGGCGCCCTTCCGCCGTATGCACGTCCACGGCGGCCTCAACCTGGCGCCCACCGGGTACGGCTGGGCCAGCGGCGGCTACATCGCCGACAGCCGCGTCGAGGGCCAGATCGGACCGTACTCGCAGCAGCAGTGGTACACCCGGGACAGCGCGATCGGCAGCTGGCTCAACGGCGTCTGGAACATGGTCTTCTCGGGCGTCGAGGGCGCCCCCGCCCAGAGCTTCCCCAGCCCGCCCTACACCACGCTCGACACGACCCCGGTCTCCCGGGAGAAGCCCTTCCTGTACGTCGACGGCGGCGGCGCCTTCCGGGTCTTCCTGCCCGCCAAGCGGACGAACGCGCGCGGCGTCAGCTGGGGCAGCGGCACACCGCGAGGCACCTCCCTGCCCCTGTCCCGCTTCTACGTCGCCAAGCCCGGCGTTCCGGCGGCGACGCTCAACCGGGCCCTCGCGCAGGGCCTGAACCTGCTGCTGACCCCGGGCATCTACCACCTCGACCAGCCGGTCCGGGTCAACCGCCCCGACACCGTCGTCCTCGGCCTGGGATACGCCACGCTGATCCCGGACAACGGCGTCACCGCGCTGAAGGTCGCCGACGTCGACGGGGTCCGGCTCGCCGGCTTCCTCGTGGACGCCGGACCGGTCAACTCCCGCACCCTGCTGGAGATCGGCCCGCCCGGGGCGTGGCGCGACCACTGCGCCAACCCCACCACGGTCCAGGACGTGTTCGTCCGGATCGGCGGGGCCGGCGCCGGCAAGGCCACCACCAGCATGGTCGTCAACAACCGGCACACGATCGTCGACCACACCTGGGTCTGGCGCGCCGACCACGGCGACGGCGTCGGCTGGGAGACCAACCGGGCCGACTACGGCGTCGTCGTCAACGGCCACGACGTGCTGGCCACCGGCCTGTTCGTGGAGCACTTCAACAAGTACGACGTGCAGTGGTTCGGCCAGCGCGGCCGCACGATCTTCTTCCAGAACGAGAAGGCGTACGACGCCCCGAACCAGGCCGCCGTCCAGAACGGCGCGCTCAAGGGCTACGCCGCCTACAAGGTCGGCGACAGCGTCACCACGCACGAGGCCTGGGGCCTGGGCAGCTACTGCTACTACAACGTCGACCCCACGATCGTGCAGCACCACGGCTTCGCCGCGCCGAACACGCCGGGCGTGAAGTTCCACGACCTGATGGTGATCTCCCTCGGCGGCAACGGCCAGTACGAGGCCGTCATCAACGACACCGGGGCGCCCACGTCCGGAACGTCCACGGTGCCGTCGGTGGTGGTCTCCTACCCCTGACGCCGGCCCGTCGGACGACCGGGGGACGCCTCCGGTGCCGGTTCGCACCGCGGACCTGGTGTGTCCGCGGTGCGAACCGGCTGCCGGTCCGTGCGCACCGGCCGCCGGTCACCGCTGCCTACGGCGTCGCCGCCACGGCCGGCGCCGGTGCGGGGGCGTACCCCGTGGGACGGGCCGTGAAGGTGCCGCGGCCCTGGGTGCGGCTGCGCAGCCGGGTCGCGTAGCCGAACAGCTCCGCCAGCGGCACGGTGGCGGTGACCACCGCCGAACCGCCGCGCACCACCGAGCCGGTGACCCGGCCACGCCGGGCCGCCAGGTCACCGAGGACCCCGCCGACGGCGTCCTCGGGCACGGTGACCGTGACCTCGGCGACCGGCTCCAGCAGCACCATCGCGCAGGCGCGCAGAGCCTCCCGGAGCGCGAACCGGCCCGCCGTGCGGAAGGCCGTCTCGGAGGAGTCCTTCACATGGGTCGCCCCGTCGGTCAGGGTGACCCGCAGGCCCGTCACCGGATGCCCGCCGAGGGGACCCTCGGCGAGGGCGTCCCGGCAGCCCGCCTCGACGGCGCGGACGAACTCCTGCGGCACCCGACCGCCGACCACGGCGGACCGGAAGCCGAACCCCTCCTGAAGCGGCTGCACCTCGATCACCACGTGCGCGAACTGCCCGGCGCCGCCGTCCTGTTTGACGTGCCGGTACACCACACCGGACACACCCCGGGCCACCGTCTCGCGGTAGGTCACCCTGGGGCGGCCGACGTTGACGTCCAGCCCGACGGCGCGGCGGATCCTCTCCACCGCGACCTCCAGGTGCAGTTCGCCCATGCCCGACAGCACCGTCTGACCGGTCTCGGGATCGGTCCGCACGACCAGCGAGGGATCCTCCTCCACCAGCCGGGCGAGCGCCGAGGCCAGCCGGTCGGTGTCGGTGCTCCGGCACGCCTCCACCGCCACCGACACCACGGGATCGGGGACCCCGGGCGGTTCCAGGACCAACGGGGCGCCGGGCGCGCACAGGGTCGAACCCGCGCGGGCCGACTTCAGCCCGATCACGGCCACGATGTCCCCCGCGACCGCCCGGTCGAGCTGGGCGTGCCGGTCGGCCTGGACCCGCAGGATGCGTCCGATCCGCTCGACGCGGCGGGTGCCGGACTCCCACACGGGGTCCCCCTTCTCGATCGTTCCCGAGTACACCCGCAGATAGGTGAGCCGTCCCGTGGGCGTGGCACTGACCTTGAACGCGAGCGCGGCGAACGGGGCGTCGGGGTCTGCGGGGCGTCGCTCATCGGCGGGATCGCGGATACCGTCGGCAGCGTGCTGCATACCGTCGACGGTGCTCTGCACACCGTCGGCAGCGCTCTGCGTGCCGTTGGCCGGCTTCACACCATCGACGGCATGCCGCATACCGTCGACCGCACCCCGCATACCGTCGACCGCACCCCGTGTACCGTCGCCGCCGTCCCGGACACCGCGTACGGCAGGTACGTCCAGCGGCGACGGCAGATAGTCGACCACGGCGTCGAGCAGCGGTTCGACTCCCCGGTTGCGGTACGCCGAGCCGCACAGCACGACCACGCCCTCACCGCTGCGGGTGAGGTCCCGCAGGGCGGCGGTGAGGGTCGCGGCGGACAGCGTCTCCCGGTCGCAGAACTCCTCCAGCGCGGCGGGGTGCCGTTCGGCCACGGCTTCCTCCAGGAGGCCGCGCCGGCGCAGCGCCTCCTCCCGCAGGGCCTCCGGCACCTCCCCCTCGACGGCCGTGCCGCCGCCGTCGCCCCAGGTCAGTGACCGCATGCGGAGCAGGTCCACGACGCCGGTGAAGCCGTCCTCGGCTCCGATGGGCAGCTGGACGACGAGGGGGACGGGATGCAGGCGGTCGCGGATGGACGCCACCGCGGTGTCGAGGTCGGCGCCCGCCCGGTCCAGCTTGTTGACGAACGCGATCCTCGGCACGCCGTGCCGGTCGGCCTGGCGCCACACCGATTCGCTCTGCGGCTCCACGCCGGCGACGGCGTCGAACACCGCCACCGCCCCGTCGAGCACCCGCAGGGACCGCTCCACCTCGTCGGCGAAGTCGACGTGCCCGGGCGTGTCGATCAGGTTGATGCGGTGACCGTTCCAGTCGCAGCTGACGGCCGCCGCGAAGATGGTGATGCCACGGTCGCGCTCCTGGGGGTCGAAGTCGGTGACGGTCGTGCCGTCGTGCACCTCGCCGCGCTTGTGCGTGGTGCCGGTGGCGTACAGGATCCGCTCGGTGACGGTGGTCTTTCCGGCGTCGACATGGGCGAGGATGCCCAGGTTGCGCACGGCGGCGAGGTGACGGTCGAGGTTGTTGCGCACGGCCCTTGGCCTTTCGGGTGTTCTCGGAGAACGGGCGGCGCGATTGACCGACGCACACATGCGTGACGAGCCGTCAGCCCGGTTCGGGCGACGGCGCGTTGAAGGACTCGGTGGGCGTCAGCTCATCCGGTGCCGGCCGCGCAGCGGACACCGGACGGCCGAAGACACGAGGATCACCTCGTAGCGCGCGCGGGGAGCGAGGACGGCGGTGTGGTCACGCACGGCCGGGCTCCCTTCGTTCGTCACGGCACGGCTGCCCAGGTGGTGGGCGGCGCTCGATCTCCGGCGAGTGTAGGGCGGACGGGCGGCCGCCGCACGCGATTTGTCGTCGCGCCGCGGCCCCGGCCCCGCGCCTTCACCGTCGCACGGTCACGCCGGTGCTCCCTGCGCCGCGTAGAAGTGCCGTCGCACCCGGCGCAGCCACGCCTCGGCGGCCGTCTCGTCGGGCTGTTCCGGCAGGACGCTGCGGGTCTCGGTGAACTTCTCCTCGAAGTCGCGCAGCAGCGGCAGGGCGGCCTCGGGGTCGGCGGCGACCTGCTCGCCGAACCGGTGGTAGCTCTCCGGGTCGTCCACGCGGATCGTCAACTGCCCCGTGGCGTACAGCTCGTAGCCCTGGGTGCACAGCCGTTTGAGGTGCCGGGCGTGCTTGGCGATCCGCTTGCCCGTCTGGGCCTCGGGTGTGTGCTCGCCGCGGTTCTGCAGCTTGCGGAACTGCTGGGTGGCGTAGCCGAGGTAGGCGTCGCGGACCCGGCGGGCGCTCGGCAGTGTCGTACGGATGCCGATGAGGTCATCGCCCAGCGGGGTGCGGACCTCGTACAACTCGTCCGGAAGCCAGACGAGTTCCATGACGGTGGGGTTGCCGCCAAGGGCGAGCCGGCACCATTTGGCCGCCTCGTGCAGGGTGCGGTCGGGTGCCGTGCTGACGTGGGACTCCTTCGGCGTGTGCAGGCCGTGCAGTTCCTCGGTGGGGGCCGCGAACAGGCCGAGGCGGTCCACGTCGGAGCCTTCGCGGGCGAGCCCGTAGGCGGTCGAGCCGACGATGCCGGACAGGAGGATGTTGGTGACGGTCACTGGTGCCCCCGTTGGTGTGCGCCCGGCGGTGTGCCGGGGGGTGGTCCGCCCGTCGCCCCGGTGCGTCGCCGGCCTTGGTGCGCTGCCGACTCGGTGCGTTGCCGGCCTCGGTGGACGGATCACCGCTGCCGGGCGACGGGACCGCCATGATGCCTCGGCATCCTCCCCGCCCACCTCACCTTTTCCGCGGCCCGTCCCCTTACCCGCTCCCTCGGGCCTACTTCCTCGGCTCGGGACCATGTGACATATTACTGCCGTGACCAAGCGACCGAGCGGTGACGTGGTGGTCGTCGGCGCCGGCATGGTGGGCGCCGCCTGTGCGCTGTACGCGGCCCGCGCGGGGCTCGACGTCGTCCTGGTGGACCGCGGCCCGGTGGGGGGCGGCACGACCGGCGCGGGCGAGGGCAACCTCCTCGTCTCCGACAAGGAGCCGGGTCCCGAACTCCGACTCGCCCTGCTGTCGGGGCGGTTGTGGGCGGACCTGGCCGAAGAGCTGGGCGCGGCCGTGGAGTACGAGCCGAAGGGCGGGCTCGTCGTGGCGTCCACGCCCGAGGCGCTCAGCGCCCTGACGGACCTGGCCGCGGGCCAGCGCGCGGCCGGGGTGGAGACGGTCGCCGTGGAGCCCGGTCGACTCCACGACCACGAACCGTACCTGGCACCCGGACTCGCGGGAGGCGTCCTGTACCCGCAGGACGCCCAGGTGATGCCCACCCTGGCCGCCGCCCATCTCGTACGAGCCTCCGGTGCGCGTCTGGAGACGGGCCGGACGGTGACGGGCGTGCTGCGCGGCGCCGGCGGCGCGGTCCGCGGTGTGCGCACCGATCAGGGCGACGTCCTCGCGCCGGCCGTGGTGAACGCGGCCGGCACCTGGGGCGGCGAGGTGGCCGCGCTGGCGGGGGCGCCCCTGCCGGTACTGCCCCGCCGGGGTTTCGTCCTGGTCACCGAACCCCTGCCGCGCCGGGTGCGGCACAAGGTGTACGCCGCCGACTACGTGGCCGACGTGGCCAGTGACTCCGCCGCCCTGCAGACCTCTCCGGTCGTCGAGGGCACCGCCGCCGGACCCGTCCTGATCGGCGCGAGCCGTGAACGGGTCGGATTCGACCGGTCGTTCTCCCTGCCGGTGGTCCGGGCGCTGGCCGCCGGGGCGACCCGGCTGTTCCCGTTCCTGGAGCAGGTCCGGGTGATGCGCACCTACCTCGGGTTCCGCCCGTACCTGCCCGACCACCTGCCCGCGGTCGGAGCCGACCCGCGGGTACCGGGCCTGTTCCACGCCTGCGGGCACGAGGGCGCGGGCATCGGGCTCGCGACCGGCACCGGCCACCTGATCGCGCAGGCACTGACCGGCGCGGCCCCGGAGCTGGACCTGGCGCCCTTCCGTCCCGACCGCTTCGCCGAGGAGGCCGTCCGTTGAACACCTCGCGCGTTTCCCGAGCACACCGCCTGTCCCAGGTGCCGTCCCCGTCCCGAGGAGCCCGCTCGTGAACCCGTTGCGCCTGGTGCGGGCCCGGCCCGGTGCCCCGTTCACCATCGCCTTCGACGGCCGGGAGATCGAGGCGCTGCCCGGTCAGACGATCGCCGCCGCGCTGTGGTCGGCCGGCGTCACCGCCTGGCGCACCACGCGCGGCGGGGGCCGGCCGCGCGGGGTGTTCTGCGGGATCGGCGTGTGCTTCGACTGTCTGGTCACCGTCGACGGCCGCCCCAACCAGCGGGCCTGCCTGGTGCCCGCCGCGCCGGGCGCGGACGTCCGTGCCCAGGAAGGGACGGGCCACCATGACTGAGCGCCGCCCGGTTCTCGCGGTGATCGGGGCCGGCCCGGCCGGTCTGGCCGCCGCCCTGGCGGCGGCCGCGCGGGGTGTCCACGTGACGCTGATCGACTCCGCGGCGGAGCCCGGCGGCCAGTTCTACCGGCAGCCCGCACGCGGACTCGGCGCCCGGCGTCCCCGGGCGCTCCACCACCAGTGGCGCACCTGGGAGCGGCTGCGCGCCGGACTCGACGCGCGGCTCGCCGCCGGAGACGTCACGTGCCTGAGTGACCGTCATGTCTGGTGCGTGGAGCGAGAGTCGACGGGCTTCACCGTTCACGCGCTCCTCGGTCCGGAGCAGCGGGAGTCCGCGGCGTTGCGTGCCGACGGGGTACTGCTCGCGACCGGCGGATACGAGAAGGTCCTGCCGTTCCCCGGCTGGACGCTGCCCGGTGTGGTCACCGCCGGCGGCGCCCAGGCCCTGCTGAAGGGCGGGCTCGTGCTCCCCGGTCGCACGGCGGTCGTGGCCGGCACCGGTCCCCTGCTCCTGCCGGTCGCGACCGGTCTCGCGGCGGCGGGCGCCAAGGTGGTCGCCCTGGTCGAGTCGGCCGGCCCGAGGGAGGTCGTACGCCGGGCCCGTCCCCTCGCCCAGGTACCGGCGAAGCTCGTCGAAGGCGCCGGCCATCTGTCCCGACTCCTTTTCCGCGGCGTACCCCTGAGGGTCCGTCACACGGTGCTGGAGGCGCACGGCGACGAGCGGCTGGCGGCCGTGACCGTCGCCGCGCTCGGCCCCGCGGGCCGCCCGGTGCCCGGCAGCGAGCGCCTCCTCCCCTGCGACACCCTGGCGGTGAGCCACGGGCTGCTTCCCCACACCGATCTCGCGGACGGGCTCGGCTGCGGCCTCGACGGACCGGCCGTGCGCGTGGACGACGAACAGCGCACCGACGTCCCCGGCGTCTGGGCCGCCGGGGAGACCACGGGGATCGGCGGCGCGGCGCTGTCCCTGGCGGAGGGACACATCGCGGGACGGTCGGCGGCGGCCCGCCTGCGCGGCGATGTCCCCGACCGCGGCGGGTGGGCGCGGGCCGCCGAGTCCCGTACCCGGCTGCGCGCCTTCTTCGCGGAACTCGACGGCGCCTGTGCGCCCGCGGCCCACTGGCCGGAGCAGGTCACCGACGCGACGGTGGTGTGCCGGTGCGAGGAGGTCACGGCGGGGGCGGTCCGCGAGGCCGTCGGGTCGCTGGGCGCCGGGGACCTGCGCACCGTGAAGCTGCTGACCCGGGCCGGGATGGGCTGGTGCCAGGGCCGGATGTGCGAACCGGGGGTGGCGGGCGTGGCGGGCTGTGATGCGGCCCCCGCACGACGGCTGCCGGCCCGCCCGGTCCCCCTCGGCGTCCTGGCCGCGCCCACCCAGCCGCCACCCGCGCAGTGATATGTCACACCGCACCGGCCCGCCTCGACGCGTCGGACGTACGAGCAAGCCCACCCCACAAGAGAGGCCCGCTCCCATGACCGCTCCCCGGCACCGCCCCTGGCGAGGCGTCCTCGTCGCCACCGCGCTCCCCCTCCGCGAGGACCTCTCCGTGGACTACGACCGGTACGCGGAACACTGCGCCTGGCTGGTGGCGAACGGCTGCGACGGCGTCGTACCGAACGGCTCGCTCGGCGAGTACCAGGTCCTCACGCCCGAGGAACGCGCCCGGGTGGTGACGACCGCGGTGGCCGCGGTCGGCGGGCAGCGGGTGATGCCGGGGGTCGCGGCGTACGGTTCGGCCGAGTCGCGGCGCTGGGCGGAGCAGGCGCGCGAGGCGGGCTGCGGGGCGGTGATGCTGCTGCCGCCCAACGCCTACCGGGCCGACGAGCGGGCGGTGGTTGCCCACTACGCGCAGGTCGCAAAGGCGGGCCTGCCGGTGGTGGCCTACAACAACCCGATCGACACCAAGGTCGACCTCGTGCCCGAACTGCTGGCACGGCTGCACGGCGAGGGACTCGTCGAAGGCGTGAAGGAGTTCTCCGGTGATGTCCGGCGTGCCTACCGGATCGCCGAACTCGCCCCGGACCTGGACCTGTTGATCGGGGCCGACGACGTGCTGCTGGAGCTGGCGGTGGCCGGCGCCAAGGGCTGGGTGGCCGGCTACCCCAACGCGCTGCCGCGCGCCTCGGTGGAGCTGTACCGGTCCGCCGTCGCCGGGGACCTCACCACCGCGCTGCCCCTGTACCGGCAATTGCATCCGCTGCTGCGCTGGGACTCGCGCGTCGAGTTCGTACAGGCGATCAAGCTGTCGATGGACGTGGTGGGCCGGCACGGCGGCCCGTGCCGGCCGCCCCGCGTCCCGCTGCTCCCCGAGCAGGCGGCGGCGGTGCGCGCGGTCACCGAGAAGGCCGTCGCCGCCGGTCTCGCATGACCCACGGCGCCTCAACTCCTCGGATCAGAAAGGGGTTTTCATGCGCAGCAGACTCGTCCTGCACGCCGTCGACTCGCACACCGAGGGCATGCCCACCCGGGTGATCACCGGCGGTATCGGCGCCGTCCCGGGCGCGACGATGAACGAGCGACGGCTGTACTTCCGTGAACACCGCGACGACATCAAGCAGTTGCTGATGAACGAGCCGCGCGGGCACTCCGCGATGAGCGGCGCGATCCTCCAGCCGCCCACCCGCCAGGACTGCGACTGGGGCGTCCTCTACATCGAGGTCTCCGGCTATCTGCCGATGTGCGGGCACGGCACGATCGGTGTGGCGACGGTGCTCGTCGAGACCGGCATGGTCGAGGTCGTCGAACCGGTCACCACCATCCGTCTGGACACCCCGGCCGGGCTCGTCGTCGCCGAGGTGGCGGTGGAGGACGGTGCCGCGAGGGCCGTCACCCTGCGCAACGTGCCGTCCTTCTCGGTCGCCCTGGACCGCGAGGCCACCCTGGCCGACGGCCGTACGGTGACGTACGACCTGGCGTACGGCGGCAACTTCTACGCGATCCTGCCGCTGGAGCGGTTCGGGCTGCCCTTCGACCGCGCCCGCAAGGACGACATCCTGCGGGCGGGGCTGTCGCTGATGGAGGCGATCAACTCCGAGGAGGAGCCGGTCCATCCGCAGGACCCGTCCATCCGCGGCTGCCACCACGTCCACCTGTACGCGCCCGGCGCCACCGCCCGCCACTCCCGGCACGCCATGGCCATCCATCCGGGCTGGTTCGACCGCTCCCCCTGCGGTACGGGGACCAGCGCGCGCATGGCGCAACTGCACGCCCGGGGTGAACTCCCCCTGCACACCGAGTTCGTGAACGAGTCGTTCATCGGCACCCGCTTCACGGGCCGGCTGCTCGGGACGACGGAGGTCGCCGGCCGTCCGGCGGTACTGCCCAGTTTCACCGGCCGCGCCTGGATCACCGGGACGGCGCAGTATCTGCTCGACCCGACGGATCCGTTCCCGGCGGGGTTCGTGCTCTGACCGCCGGGACCGCGCCGCCGTAGATACTGGTGGTACGTGACATGGCACAGCCCGCCCCGAGGAGACCCACCATGGCCGCCCCGTCCCCGAACAGCAGTCCGCAGCCCGCGGCTCCGTCGCTTCCCGTGCTCGGCGGCCGCCGCAGCAGCTACCGGGAGCGGGTCGCGGACGCCCTGCGGGCCGCGCTGATCGCGGGCGAGCTGCGGCCCGGCGAGGTGTACAGCGCCCCGGTCCTGGCGTCCCGGTTCGGCGTGTCGGCGACGCCGGTGCGCGAGGCGATGCTGGACCTGGCCAAGGAGGGCCTGGTGGACCCGGTTCCCAACAAGGGGTTCCGGGTCACCGAGGTCTCCGACCGGCAGCTCGACGAGTACACGCACATCCGGGCGCTCATCGAGGTCCCCACGGTCGTGGCGCTGGCGACGACCGCCGACCCGGTGTCGCTGGAGGCGCTGCGGCCGGCCGCCCGCGAGATCGTCACCGCCGCGGTCGCCGGCGACCTGATCGCCTACGTCGAGGCCGACACCCGCTTCCACCTGGGCCTGCTCGCCCTGGCAGGCAACGCGCACCTCGTCGAGGTGGTCCGCGGTCTGCGCGGCCGGGCCCGCCTCTACGGCCTGACCGCCCTCGCCGCGTCGGGCCGGCTGCTGGCCTCCGCCGAGGAGCACCTGGAACTCCTGGACGCCCTGCTGGCACGCGACGAGCGGACCGTGCGCGAGGTGATGACGCGCCACCTCGGGCATGTACGGGGGCTGTGGGCGTCCGCCCGGGACTAGGTCCGGTCCGGCGGACTGCACCGGAGACGCGGCTCGCCTCCCCGTCGCCCCCTTTCCTTCGCGCCGACTCGTCTCTCTCTGCCCCCCGCTTCACGCGCCCGCGTCCTGTGATCCATGTCGCTGGTGTGGGAGGAGTGGGGCGGGTGTGCGATGGGCAGTCAATTGCCCGGGCGCGAAAGGATGGTGTCTTTCCCGTGGGGGATCCCGTGCGTGTGTGTGTCATCGGTGCAGGTCTGTCGGGGCTGGCGACGGCCCGGGCGCTGAAGTCCGAGGGGATCGAATTCGTCTGCCTGGACCGGGCACGGGACGTCGGCGGGCTCTGGCGGCAGCCCCAGGCCGGTGAGCGCGGCCCCGGCTACCTCTCGCTGCACCTCAACACCAACAAACGGCTCACCGGTTACGCCGACTACCCCATGCCGGCCTCGTACCCCGTCTATCCCCGGCACAGCGACTTCGCCGCCTATCTGCGTTCCTTCGCCGAGTGGGCCGGTGTCCTGGACCGCGTCGAGCTGGAGACGACCGTCGAGTCCGTGCGGCAGGACGCCGACGGCGCGTGGACGGTCGTCAGCCAGGACGCCTGCGGCGCTCGCCGCGAACGCGGTTTCACCCATGTCATCGTGGCCTCGGGGCACAACACCGAGCCGCTCCTGCCCGAGCCGCCGCCAGGTGCCGAGACGTTCGAGGGAAGGATTCTGCACGCCGTCGACTACCGCGACGGCAGCGACTACGCCGGGCAGCGCGTCGTCGTCGTGGGGCTGGGCGCCTCGGCGGTGGACATCGCCGCGGACCTCTCCCGGTACGCCGCGCGGACGCTTCTCTCCGTACGCCGGGGGCTGCACATCCTGCCCAAGCAGCTCTTCGGCATGCCCCTGGACGACGTCGCCGAGGCCGCGTGGTGGACCAGCATGTCCCTGGAGGAGCAGCGCCGGTTCATCGAGCAGGCCCTGCTCGTGGCCCGGGGCAAGCTCTCGGACTACGGTCTGCCCGAGCCGGACCACCGGATCTTCGCCTCCGCCGTGACGATCTCCGACGAGATCCTCACCCGTATACGCCACGGCGGGGTCACGCCCCGGCCCGCGATCGACTTCGTGGAGGGCGGCCGGGTGGTGTTCACCGACGGCACGTCCGCGGAGGCCGACGCCATCGTCTACTGCACGGGGTACCGGATGGCGTTTCCGTTCCTGCCCGCCGGCTGCCCGATCGGTGCGCAGGGCTCGGTCGAGCTGTACAAGCGGGTTGTCGCGCCCGGCCACCCCGGGCTGTACTTCATCGGCCTGGTCCGTCCGCACGGCTCGATCACACGGCTGGTGGAGGCGCAGACGCGCTGGGTGGCACGGCTCGTCGCGGGCCGGGCGATCCTGCCGGAGCCCGAGGTCATGCGCAAGGAGATCAACACGTATCTGGGCGGCATCGCCGGACAGTACGGTCAGGCGCAGGGCGCGTCGATCCAGGTCAACGTGGCCCCGTATCTGGAGGAGTTGCGCGCGGAGTGACGGCGGCGGGGTGGCCGGCGGTCACCGGGGTCCGGTGCGCGGAGTCCGCCTTCGCGAGGCCGGACCCTTCGTCGTGCCGCCGCCCGGGCGGTCGGGGCGGCTCGCACGTCCTGGTCGGCGTGGAGAGAGGGGAGCGGTTCGACGACGTCGGCGTACGGCTCCCCTCGGAGTCTTTCGTGCCGCGGTGCCGCGGTGTGCCGGTACCGCGGTGGGTGCGGTTCCGGCGGCTACCGCCCGACCGTGGCTTCGGCGGGTGCGGTGACGGCGGGCGGGCGGACCTCGTACGCCTCCGAGGAGAGGTACGTCATGATCCGGGGCGGCCTGCCGTGCTGGTGCGCGAGCCCCAGGTAGGCGACGAGTCCGACGCCGTCCTCGGGCTGGCGGGACGTGACCGCGGCCACGGCCGGCAGCAGCGGTGCGGGGTCCATGCCGTAGCGCCGCAGCAGTTCCGTGGCGCGGGCCAGGGCCTCGCCGTCGTGCGGGGCGTGGTCGCGTACCGGGACGTAGAGCGTGAAGCCGCTGGGCAGGCCGGCGGCCGTGTCGGTGAAGGCGTGGCAGGTCTGGAGGGGCCGGCGGACGAGGCGTGGCCGGGGCCCGTCGTCCCCTCGTAAACCGTCGGCGCCGGTCTCGGGGCCGGTGGCGGCGCGGAGGAACTCCTCGATCTCCGCGGGGTCGGGGCCGCCCTCCATCCGGGACAGGCCGCCCACCTGCGCAGCCGGTACGTCATGGTGCGCGAGGTAGACCTTCACCCGCGGTTCGTCCCAGTCGCCGAGGTCCAGGGCGAAGAACAGATGGCGGTCCCCGTCGGGCAGCGCGGTGAACGCCTTGCGGTGGCCGAGGCGTTTCAGCGCCTTGCGCACCGTTTTCGCGGCGTGTTCCGGGCCGTTCGCCGCGGGGTTCAGGTAGGCCTTCACCCGCGGGACCCCGCCGGGGCGCAGTTCCAGCGCGCACCACAGCGCCAGCGGGCCCTCGGGCGACGGCGGGAAGAACAGGTCCTCCAGCTCGTCGAGCCGGTCGGTCGTGACGCCCCAGCGTCCCGCCAGTTCACGCAGAACCCGCAGTCCGGTGGCGCCGTTGCGCGCCGGCCCCGCGGCACCGGCGCCCGGCTCCAGCAGGACCCGCAGGGTGGGCGCCCTGCCGGGTTCGAAGGAGAGCGAGAACTCCACCGGCGTGTGGTCGTCGGAGAGGAAGCTGTCGTCGGGCGGCGGCAGGTCGAGCGGCCGGTGGGCGACGGGGCCCAGCGCCTCCACGAGTGTGCGCGCGTAGATCTGGGAGTCGGCCTCGGAAAGCCCCGCGACCCGGCTCAGCCTCAGCAGCTGACCCGCGGTGTGTCCGCCGAGGGTTGCCGCGGCGGCCGTGCGCGCGGTGTCCGGTCTGGGCGCGGTCACCGGCCCTCCCCCGGGAGGAGGGGACGGACAAGAAGATACCCGCCTGGTGGGGCGGGTATCAGGGGGTGCACGACGACGGTGGGTCGTATGAAAACGGCGTCGGTGGATATGTGGTCCACGACACCTCCTCTGTCTCGTGAGCAACACGGAATGCCGCGTTCCTCACTACCCGTGAGGTTGAATCGTCATGCAGTGGTGGAGAGTTGGGAGGTGTTGTGTGAATCACCCCTTCGCCCGGTTGTGCATCACCTCGTCAGCCAGTTGAGGAACTGGCTCCACACACCTCCGCGTTCGGCCCGGCCACCCTTGTGGGCGCCCCGCTCGGGACCCGTCTGCGTCTCGGCGGTGGGGTGGGGGGCGGCCCTGCGGACCGGCTGGACCGGGGTGAACTTGGCGGGCAGCGCGGCGAGTCCGCGGTTGAAGGGGCCGGGCCGCCAGGTCAGGCTCTCGACCGGCACGGCGAGTTCGACGTCCGGGAGCTTGTTGAGCAGATTCTCGATGGCCGTCACGGTGATCTGCCGGCCGGGCTCCTTGGACGGGCAGGCGTGCGGGCCCGCGCTCCACGACAGATGGGCACGGTTGCTGCCCGCCTGACGTGCCGCCGTCAGGGTCGGGCCGGTGTTGGCGGCGGCGAAGCTGACCAGGATCAGATCGCCGGCCTGCAGCTTCTGCCCGGCGAACTCCATGTCGGAGGCGGGGTAGTGGGCGCCCAGGTTCTGCATGGGCGGGTTCTCCCACAGCGTGTCGTCGATCGCCTCGTCGAGCAGACCGCCCTGGTTGGCGTACGCGTCGTGGGTCAGCAGCCGGTGCAGGGTGTTGCCGATCAGGTTCCGCAGCGGCTCGTTGCCCGCCACCATCAGCAGGGCGAGCTGGTGGACCATCTCCTCGTCCGTCAGCTTGGACTGGTGCTGCATCAGCCAGGAGGTGACGTCGTCGCCGGGCCTGGACCGCTTCAGCGCCACCAGTTCGCCGACCGCGCCGAACAGCACCCCCATCGCCTGCTCGGCGTTCACGCCGTCGAACATGCCGGTGATGCCGAACACGATGCGGTCGCCGATGTCCGCGGGCACTCCGAAGAGTTCGTTGAACACGAACAGCGGCAGCTGCTTGGCGTAGTCGCCGAGCAGATCGGCGGATCCCCGCGCGCCGAACTGCGAGATGAGGAAGTTGGAGACCTGTTCGGTGCTCTGGCTCACCTTGCGCGAGTCGATGCGGGCCATGCTGTCCGTGATGGCCTGACGCAGCCTCAGGTGCTCGGCGCCGTCACTGAACATGGCGTTGGGCCGGTACGCCAGCACGGGCGCGACGGGGCTGTCGTGCGGGATCTTGCCCTCGTTGAGGTCCCGCCAGCGGCGCGCGTCCTTGCGGAAGGAGCCGGAGTCCTGGAGGAGTTGGAGGGCGGTCGCGTAGTCGGTGACGAGGGTGGCCTCGACTCCGGGGGAGAGCTCGACGGGTGCGGTCGGCCCGTAGTGGCGGAGATAGGAGTAGTAGGCCTGCGGGTCGGCCGCGAACTCCGGCCCGTACAGCGGCACTCTGCCGCCGGAGTTGTGTGCCGGGCACCCGGGCGGGGGCACGGGGGCGGTGGGTTGGGCGTCCATTTCTGCTCCTAGTGGGCACGGTCCTGCAGATGGCGGACGAGGGTGATCAGCGCTTCGGCCGAGGACTTCTCGTCCCGTGCGTCGCAGGTGACGACGGGGGTGTCGTCGAGCAGGTCCAGTGCTTCGCGCAGGGCCACCTCGTCGCGCAGCGGCGAGCCGTCGAAGTGGTTGACGGCGATGGCGTAGTCGAGTCCGTACTGCTCGATCAGATCGATCACGCCGAAGGAGTCGGCGAGTCGCTCGGGGTCGACCAGCACCAGCGCGCCGAGCGCGCCGCGCGCCATGTCCTCCCACATCTGCACGAAACGCTGCTGGCCCGGCGTTCCGAACAGGTACAGCACGACCCGGTCGCTGATGGTCAGACGGCCGAAGTCCATGGCGACCGTGGTGGTGGTCTTGCCCTGGACCCCCTTGAGGTCGTCGACCGACTCGGCGGCCCGCGTCATCGTCTCCTCGGTGGACAGCGGCTCGATCTCGGAGATCGCCCCGATGAACGTGGTCTTGCCCACCGCGAAGTGACCCACGACGAGGATCTTGACCGCTGTCTGGGTCGCGCCCTCACGGACGTACGCCTTCTCATCCAAACTTGGCCCTGAGACCATTCAGCACCTCCTCCAGGATCTCCCGGTCGGCGAGCGGGGCCCGCTGCACGGGCGGGCGGGTGACGAGGTAGCCGCCCTCGGTGAGGGCGGCGAGGAGGATCTTGACGACGCCCAGGGGCAGTTGGGTGTGCCCCGCGATCTCGGCGACCGAGAGGTAGCCCGCCGAACACAGTTCGAGCAGGCTCTGCTCCTCCGGGGACAGCCGGGTGGGCCGCTGCTGCTGATCGGCGGCGGCCGTGACCAGGGTGATGAGGGAGAGCTGGTCCTCGTCGGGCAGTCCGCGTCCCTTGGTGATGACGTACGGACGCACTAACTCCGGCGCCTGGGGCTCCAGTTCGTCGAAGCCGGTCATGACCGTACGCCGAGGTTCTCGCGCGGCGGGGTCGTCAGGGCCTTGCCGAGCTGGCTGACGAGCTGCTGCATCCGGAAGGTGATGTCCTGCATGTCGACGTCGGGCGAGGCGGAGACGCCGAGGTAGGCGCCCTCGCCGGCCGAGATCAGGAAGACCCAGCCGCCGTCGAACTCGACCAGGGTCTGCCGCCACCGCTGCTGGGCGTCCTCGCAGAAGAAGGCGAGGGAGCGGCTGAGCGACTGCACACCGCTCATCGCGGCGGCCACCCGGTCCGCGTCGTCCTTGTCGAAGTCCTGCGTCCGCGCCATCAACAGGCCGTCGGCGGAGATGAGGACGGCGTGCAGGGCGCCGGGAATCTCCAGGGCGCTGTCAAGCATCCATGACAGATCGTCGTTCACGAGAACTCATGCCCTTCGCTGCTTGCACCACGGGTGCTGCTCGACTGTTCCGCGGGGTCCGTCTGCGTGGCCCGGCCCGACCGAGTGCCTCGCTGGAAGGCGCCCATGATCGCCGCCGTCTCCGCTCCGGAGCGGGCGGGGCCGGAGGCGTTCGACGCGCTGCCGGGCACGATGGCCATCGGCCGCTTGCGGCGCCGCTTCGGCAGACCGTCGACGGTGGTGCCCATGGCCAGCGGGGCCTCGGGGCCCCCGGGGGCCGTGGCGGCCGCCACGGGGGGCGCGACCGGCGCCGGCTCCTTCTGCTCGGGCGCGCTGGTGAGCAGGTCGTGCGGAAGGAGAAGGACCGCGCGGACGCCTCCGTAGGGGGAGGTGGAGTCCACGGACACTTCGAAGCCGAAGCGTTCGCTGAGCACGCCGATCACGGCGAAGCCGAACTGCGGCGGGTTGCCGAGGGCGGAGACGCCGGAGACGCGCTCACTGGTCAGGAGTTTCTCGGCGCGGGCCCGTTCCTCGTCGTTCATACCGACACCGGCGTCGTCCACGACGATGCAAATGCCCTTGGGCACGGTGCGGATGTTGATTTCCACGACGGTGTCCGGGCTGGAATAGCTGGTGGCGTTGTCGAGGAGTTCGGCGAGGGCCAGTGCCACCGGTTCGACGGCGCGGCTGGTGATGCCGAAGTCGACCTGCGAGAGAATTTCCACCCGCCGGTAGTGGCGGACCCTGCCCTGGGCGCTGCGGACCACGTCGTAGACCGACGCGACATCGCGCTGACGTCCCAGCCAGCCGTCGCAGAGCACGGCGATGGACTGGGCGCGGCGGCCGAACTGTGAGTTCGTGTGGTCGATCTCCAGCAGGTCCTGGAGGATGACCGACTCGCCATATTTGTTCTGCAGCCGGGAGACAATCAACTGCTGTTCCGCGGCGAGGCCCTGGAGCGTCCGCATAGCGGACTTCAGGACCGTTTTCGTAGCCTCTTCGGCTCTTTCCTGAGCTGCCTCGACGGATTTCGCGTACCCGTTCTCGAGCTCGGCGTGACGAGCCCGGAGATCTGCGAACTCCTGCCTTAACGTACGCGCCGCCCTGCGCTGGCGAACAATGAGGGCGACTGCGACGAGTACGGCGACGAGGAGAGCCCAGAGTACCGGGTTCTGTATGTAATCAGTCATAAGACTCTCTTCAGGCGACTGACGGCCAGTTGCTGAATTCCCGTCAATGCGGGTGGACCGGCGGACCGCCCGCACCGGGGTTGCCGCCCGGACTGTCCCCGTAGTCGGAGATGTCGTCTTGCACCCATCCGCCCGCTCTACAAGCGAGCGTGATCGTATCACCACAAGAAGGCGCGACAGACCGTCAATATGCGGACTCTGATGAACATTGACGGACCGTCAGCCGTACTGGAGAGGGCCTCCGCAACGCCCCGCCCGAGAGGCCCGACAACACAACTGATAAACGGGCTTCCGCGACATTCGGGCGACATGCAAACAATTGCTGCCCCGAGAACGAGAAAACCCGCACCCGGCGGAACGCCGGATGCGGGCATCGCATACTCACCGAGCGGAGCGTGCTCGGCACGGAGAGTGATAGTGTCCGAGGGGGGACTTGAACCCCCACGCCCGATAAAGGGCACTAGCACCTCAAGCTAGCGCGTCTGCCATTCCGCCACCCGGACAAGGTGTCTGCCGACCGGCGGGGGTGTTCCCCGCGGCGACACGGACAACAATACCAAGGTTTCGGAGTGCGTTTCACCTGCATATCCGCCCCACGGGAGGGCTGCGGGAGGGCGGGCCGGGGGTGTCACACCGGGTGACGGGACCGTCACCTCATCGAGGGCGGGGGCGTCAGGGCATCAGCTGGTACTGCGGGAAGTTCCCCGGCGGCCTCTCCCCCGCCGGCCCCCGCGTCACCGCACGCACCAGCAGTTCCCCGCCGACGAACGCGCCCCGCCAGGACGCGCCGAGACCCCCGAACCACTCCTCGCGGTCGCCGCGCGAACGGGGCCGGCCGTGGCCGACCTTGAAGGCACGGATCTGCGGGGCCAGCCGGTCGTAGGTGGCGCGGTCGTCGGTGGACAGGGTGGCGACGAGCGCGCCGTTGGACGCGTTCATCGCGGCCAGCAGCTCCGCCTCGGTGTCGACCAGGACGATCGTGTCGACCGGGCCGAACGGCTCCGTGTGGTGCAGCGGCGAGGACGGCGGCGGATCGAGGAGCGTGACGGGCTGGACGTACGCCGAGGTGTCCTGGCCGGGCAGGAAACGGGCGTCGGCCGGGCTGCCCCGGTACAGCGGGACGGCACCGCGGTCGACGGCCTCGGCGACCCGGTCGTGCAGTTCCCTGGCCTTGGCCGCGTTGATCACCGGGCCGAAGTCCAGCCGGGGAAGGGGATCCTCGCGGCGCTCCACGGCGAGCGGGTGCCCGACCGTCAGCGTGCGCACCGCGGGGAGGTACGCGGCGAGGAACGAGTCGAACAGGTCCCGCTGGACGACGAACCGCGGATACGCCGTGCAACGCTGCTTGCCGTAGTCGAAGAGCCGGGGAATCGCCGCGGCGAGGGTGTCCCAGTCCGAGTAGTTCCAGATGCCCCAGGTGTTGAGTCCCTCCTGTTCGAGGATGTGCCGCTTGCCGAGGTCGGCGACGGCCGTGGCCACCGCGGCGCCGGTGTCGCGGCCGCCGACGAAGGAGACGCAGCCGATCTCCGGCGCCCGCACCAGCGCCTCGGACAGCTCGCCCCCGCCGCCGCTCACCAGGGTGACGGGAATCCCCTCCCGGGCGGCGAGCGCACAGGCCAGGGTCAGACAGGCGACACCGCCGTCGGTGGGGGTCTTCGCGATGACCGCGTTGCCCGCCAGTGCCTGCACCAGCACCGCGTGGACGAGCACGCTCATGGGGTAGTTCCAGCTGGCGATGTTGGAGACCGGACCGTCCAGCGGGGCCCGGCCGGCCGTCATCTCCTCGATCCCGTCGACGTACCAGCGCACGCCGTCGACGGCCCGGTCCACGTCGGCCTGCGCGAGCCGCCACGGCTTGCCGATCTCCCAGACCAGCAGCAGGGCGAGGAGTTCACGGTGCTCGGCGAGGGCGTCGAGGGCGGCGGCGATCCGGGCCCGGCGTTCGCCGAGCGGCACGTGCCGCCAGGCGCGGTGCTGGTCGAGGGAGGCGCGGACCGCCCGGTGCGCGGTCACGCCGTCCAGACGGGGCGGTCCGGCGACGGGGCCGCCGTCGACGGGGCTGGTGGCGGGCAGCGCTCGGCCGTCGGCCCGCCAGCTCGCGTTCCAGAGGTTGAGGACACGGTCCTCACGGAAGGCCTCCGGGGCGACGGCGAGGCAGCGCCGCCAGGCGTCGGCCCAGGAGGTGCCCGGCTTGAGGGTGAGGGTGGTGGTCATGGGCTGCGGTCACGCTCCTTCGTCCAGTACGGCGAGGGCGAGCCGCGCGGTCTCGGTCGGTGTACCGCCCACCCGTACCCCGGCCGCCTCCAGCGCCTCCTTCTTCGCCTGCGCGGTGCCCGACGAACCGGACACGATCGCGCCGGCGTGGCCCATGGTCTTCCCCTCGGGCGCGGTGAAGCCGGCGATGTAGCCGACGACGGGCTTGGTGACGTGGTCGCGGATGTAGGCCGCGGCCCGCTCCTCCGCGTCGCCGCCGATCTCCCCGATGAGGACGACGAGTTCGGTGTCGGGGTCGTCCTGGAAGGCGGCCAGGCAGTCGATGTGGCTGGTGCCGACGACGGGGTCGCCGCCGATGCCGACACAGGTCGAGAACCCGATGTCGCGCAGCTCGTACATGAGTTGGTAGGTGAGCGTGCCGGACTTGGAGACCAGTCCGATACGGCCCGGCTTGGTGATGTCGGCCGGGATGATGCCCGCGTTGGACTGGCCGGGGGTGATCAGACCGGGGCAGTTGGGTCCGACGACCCGGGTCCCGCGTGCCTTCGCGTACGCCGTGAGGGAGACGGAGTCGTGGACCGGGACGCCCTCGGTGATGACGACGGCGAGGCCGATCCCCGCGTCGGCGGCCTCGGTCACGGCCGCCTTCACGAACGCCGGCGGTACGAAGACGACACTGACATCGGCGCCGGTCGACCGTATACCGTCGGCGACCGACCCGAAGACGGGTACGGCACGGTCGTCGAAGTCGACGGTACGGCCCGCCTTGCGCGGGTTGACGCCGCCGACCACGTCCGTGCCGGCCGCCAGCATCCGCCGGGTGTGCTTCATTCCCTCGCCGCCGGTCATGCCCTGGACGAGGACCTTGCTCTCCCTGGTGAGGTAGATCGCCATGGGTCCGGTCTCCTCAGGCTGTGGTGGCGAGGTGGGCGGCACGGCGGGCGGCGCCGTCCATGGTGGTGGCCTGCTGGACCAGGGGATGGCGGTGCTCGTCGAGGAGGGCGCGCCCCCGGGCCGCGTTGTTGCCGTCGAGCCGGACGACGAGCGGCCTGGTCGGCCGTACGGTGTCCAGGGCCCGCACGATGCCCTCGGCGACCGCGTCGCAGGCGGTGATGCCCCCGAACACGTTGACGAGGACCGACTTCACGGCGGGGTCGGACAGGACGACCGCCAGACCGTCGGCCATCACCCGGGCGGACGCCCCGCCGCCGATGTCGAGGAAGTTGGCGGGTCGGGCACCGCAGCCGGCGACCACGTCGAGGGTGGACATGACGAGCCCGGCGCCGTTGCCGATGACGCCGACCTCGCCGTCGAGCTTGACGTAGTGGAGGCCCCTGGCCGCGGCCGCCGCCTCCAGCGGGTCGGCGTGCCCGGCCGCGGCCGTTCCCCGACGGGCCTGCCGGAAGGAGGCGTTGTCGTCGAGGGTGACCTTGCCGTCGAGGGCGAGGATCCGCCCCTGCCGGGTGCGCACCAGCGGGTTGACCTCGACGAGCAGGGCGTCCTCGCGGACCAGGACCTGCCACAGCCGCACGAGGACGTCGACGGTCTGCGGCGGGAGCCCGGCCGCGGCGGCGATCTCGGCGGCCTTGGCCGAGGTGACGCCCCGCGCCGGGTCGACGAGGATCCGGGCGACCGCGTCGGGCCGGGTGGCGGCGACCTCCTCTATGTCCATGCCGCCCTCGGCGGAGGCGATGGCGAGGAACCGGCCGGCCGCGCGGTCCAGCACGTAGGAGACGTAGAACTCGGTCTCGATGTCCGCGGGCTGGGCCAGCATGACCGTGCCGACCGTGTGCCCCTTGATGTCCATGCCCAGGATCTGACGGGCCGTGATCTCGGCGGCGGCCGGGTCGGCGGCGAGCCCGATCCCTCCCGCCTTGCCTCGTCCGCCCGTCTTGACCTGGGCTTTCACCACGACCCTCCCGCCGAGCCGGCGGGCGATCCCGCGTGCCTCCTTGGGCGAGTCGGTCACCTCGGCCCTCGGTACCGGGATGCCGTGTTCCTCGAAGAGTTCCCTTGCCTGGTGTTCGTACAGGTCCATTCCGGCTCCTGTCTGAAAGTGCCGCACGCCCCCTGGACACCACCCACCGGATGCGGGATAACAAGCTTCATACAGTATTCGTCGACTGTATGCAATGTACTGCAGACGGCATCCCACCCCCTACGAAGGGACAGGACTTCGCCATGCCCGACGACACGCAGGACGTGATCTCCGGCGGCCATCTCGTTGCCAAGGCCTTGAAGGCGGAGGGGGTCGACCGCATCTACACCCTGTGCGGCGGCCACATCATCGACATCTACGACGGCTGTGTCGACGAGGGCATAGAAGTCGTCGACGTACGCCACGAACAGGTCGCCGCGCACGCCGCCGACGGCTATGCCCGTATCACCGGCAGGCCGGGCTGCGCGGTGGTGACGGCCGGCCCCGGCACCACCGACGCGGTCACCGGTGTCGCCAACGCCTTCCGCGCGGAGTCCCCGATGCTGCTGATCGGCGGCCAGGGGGCGCTCGCCCAGCACAAGATGGGGTCCCTGCAGGACCTGCCGCACGTCGACATGATGACGCCGATCACCAAGTTCGCGGCGGCCGTGCCGGACACGGCGCGGGCGGCCGACATGGTGTCGATGGCGTTCCGCGAGTGCTACCACGGCGCTCCCGGCCCCTCCTTCCTGGAGATCCCACGCGACGTCCTGGACGCCAAGGTGCCCGTGGCGAAGGCACGGGTGCCCAAGCCCGGTGCCTACCGCGCCTCGACCCGCTCGGCCGGCGACCCCGAGGCGGTCGAGAAGCTCGCCGACCTGCTCGTGCACGCCGAGAAGCCCGCGATCCTGCTGGGCAGCCAGGTGTGGACGACCCGCGGCACGGAGGCCGCCGTCGAACTGGTGCGCACCCTGAACATCCCCGCGTACATGAACGGCGCCGGCCGCGGCACCCTCCCGCCCGGCGACCCGCACCACTTCCAGCTCTCGCGCCGCTACGCCTTCTCCCACGCCGACGTCATCGTGATCGTCGGCACGCCCTTCGACTTCCGGATGGGCTATGGAAAGCGCTTGTCCGCCGACGCGACCGTCGTCCAGATCGACCTCGACTACCGGACCGTCGGCAAGAACCGGGACATCGACCTCGGCATCGTCGGCGACGCGGGGCTGGTGCTGAAGTCGGTGACCGAGGCCTCCTCCGGGCGTCTCGACGGGGGTGCGTCCAAGCGCAAGGAGTGGCTCGACGAACTGCGCGCGGCCGAACAGAGCGCCGTCGAGAAGCGGTTGCCGCAGCTGCGCTCGGACGCCACGCCGATCCACCCGTACCGCCTGGTCAGCGAGATCAACGACTTCCTCACCGAGGACTCGGTCTACATCGGCGACGGCGGTGACATCGTCACCTTCTCCGGGCAGGTCGTCCAGCCCAAGTCCCCCGGCCACTGGATGGACCCGGGCCCGCTCGGCACGCTCGGCGTCGGCGTCCCCTTCGTGCTCGCGGCCAAGCAGGCACGGCCCGACAAGGAGGTCGTCGCCCTCTTCGGCGACGGCGCGTTCTCCCTCACCGGCTGGGACTTCGAGACCCTCGTCCGCTACGACCTGCCCTTCGTCGGCATCGTCGGCAACAACTCCTCCATGAACCAGATCCGTTACGGCCAGGCCGCCAAGTACGGCGTGGAGCGCGAACGGGTCGGCAACACCCTCGGCGACGTCCCCTACGACAAGTTCGCCCAGATGCTGGGCGGTCACGGCGAGGAGGTGCGCGACCCCGCCGACATCGGCCCCGCGCTGCGCCGCGCCCGCGAATCGGGGAAGCCCTCGCTGATCAACGTCTGGGTGGACCCGGACGCGTACGCCCCCGGAACCATGAACCAGACCATGTACAAGTGAGGTGAACGCCCATGACCGCCAGGGCACTCGAGGGCATTCGCGTCCTCGACATGACCCACGTCCAGTCCGGGCCCTCCGCGACCCAGCTGCTCGCCTGGCTCGGCGCGGACGTCGTCAAGCTGGAGGCACCCTCCGGTGACATCACGCGAGGGCAGCTGCGCGACCTCCCGGACGTCGACTCCCTCTACTTCACGATGCTCAACTGCAACAAGCGGAGCATCACCCTCAACACCAAGACCGAGCGAGGCAAGGAGATCCTCACCGAGCTGATCCGGCGCTCGGACGTGATGGTGGAGAACTTCGGGCCGGGCGCGGTCGACCGTATGGGGTTCACCTGGGATCGCATACAGGAGATCAACCCACGCGTCGTGTATGCCTCCATCAAGGGGTTCGGCGACGGCCCCTACACCGACTTCAAGGCGTACGAGGTCGTCGCGCAGGCCATGGGCGGGTCGATGTCGACCACGGGTTTCGAGGACGGGCCGCCGCTGGCGACGGGCGCTCAGATCGGCGACTCGGGCACGGGAGTGCATACAGTGGCCGGGATACTGGCGGCACTCTTCCAGCGGGAGCGCACCGGACGCGGACAGCGCGTGAACGTGGCCATGCAGCACGCCGTGCTCAACCTGTGCCGGGTCAAGCTGCGCGACCAGCAGCGCCTGGCCCACGGGCCGCTCGCCGAGTACCCCAACGAGGACTTCGGCGACGAGGTGCCCCGCTCCGGCAACGCCTCCGGCGGCGGGCAGCCCGGCTGGGCGGTCAAGTGCGCGCCGGGCGGCCCCAACGACTACGTGTACGTGATCGTGCAGCCCGTCGGCTGGCGGCCGGTCAGCGAGCTCATCGGCCGGCCCGAGCTGGCCGACGACCCCGAGTGGGCGACACCGCAGGCCCGGCTGCCCAAGCTGGGCAAGATGTTCCAGCTGATCGAGGAGTGGTCCTCGACGCTGCCCAAGTGGGAGGTGCTGGAACGGCTCAACGCCCACAACATCCCCTGCGGGCCGATCCTGTCCACCAAGGAGATCATCGAGGACGAGTCGCTGGCCGCCAACGGGATGGTGGTCCGCGTCCCGCATCCGCAGCGCGGCGAGTTCGTCACCGTCGGCAGCCCGCTGAAGCTCTCCGACTCCCCCGTCGAGGTGACCGCCTCCCCGCTGCTCGGTGAGCACAACGAGGAGATCTACGTCGGCGAACTGGGCCTCGGCGACCAGGAGTTGCGCCTGCTCAAGTCGAACGGGGTGATCTGACGTGATGGCCGAGGACCGGATCCTGCGGGTGCGCACGCTGCTCGACGCGGTGCGCGCCGTGGGACGCACCGCGCTCACCGCGCCGGAGGGCAAGGTGATCGCCGACGCGTACGGGATCGCCGTACCGGGCGAGGAGCTGGCCACGGACGTCGAGGAGGCCGTGGCGTACGCGGCCCGCTTCGGCGGACCCGTGGTGATGAAGATCGTCTCGCCGGACATCCTGCACAAGACCGACGCCGGCGGTGTCGTCGTGGGCGTGGAGGGGGCGGCGGACGTACGGGCCGCGTTCCACCGGATCGTCGAGAACGCGCGCGCGTACGACGCGGGAGCGCGGATCGAGGGCGTGCAGGTCCAGGAGTTGCTGCCGAAGGGCCAGGAGGTCATCGTCGGGGCCGTCACCGATCCGACCTTCGGGAAGGTCGTGGCGTTCGGGCTCGGCGGGGTGCTCGTCGAGGTGCTCAAGGACGTCACCTTCCGGCTGGCGCCGGTGGACGCCGACGAGGCGATGTCGATGCTCGACTCGATCCGCTCGGCGGAGATCCTGCGCGGGGTCCGCGGGCAGGCCGGGGTGGACCGGTGGGCGGTCGCCGAGCAGATCCGGCGGGTGTCCCACCTGGTGTCGGACTTCCCGGAGATCGCCGAGGTGGACCTCAATCCGGTGATCGCGACGCCGGAGGGAGCGGTGGCCGCCGACATCCGGGTGATCCTCGCCGAGTCGCAGCCTGCACCCCGTCGACGGTATGCACGCGACGAGATCCTGTCGACGATGCGCCGTCTGATGCAGCCCCGGTCCGTCGCCGTCATCGGCGCCTCCAACGAGCAGGGAAAGATCGGCAACTCGGTGATGCGCAACCTCGTCGACGGCGGATTCGCCGGGGACATCCATCCGGTGAACCCCCGGGCCGATGACATCCTCGGCCGGAAGGCGTACAAGAGTGTCACGGACGTTCCCGGTGAGGTGGATGTGGCGGTCTTCGCGATCCCCGCCCGGTTCGTGGCCCCGGCCCTGGAGGAGGTGGGACGCAAGAACATCCCGAACGCCGTCCTGATCCCCTCCGGCTTCGCGGAGACCGGCGAGCACGCACTCCAGGCGGAGCTCGTGGCGATCGCCGAGCGGTACGGGGTACGCCTGCTCGGGCCGAACATCTACGGCTACTACTCCACGTGGCAGGACCTGTGTGCCACGTTCTGCACGCCGTACGACGTCAAGGGCGGGGTGGCGCTGACCTCGCAGTCGGGCGGCATAGGGATGGCGATCCTGGGCTTCGCCCGCACCACGAGGACGGGCGTGTCGGCGATCGTCGGCCTCGGCAACAAGTCGGACCTGGACGAGGACGACCTGCTGACCTGGTTCGGCGAGGACCCGCACACCCAGTGCATCGCGATGCACCTGGAGGACCTCAAGGACGGGCGCGCCTTCGTCGAGGCCGCGCGGGCGACCGTGCCGAAGAAGCCGGTCGTCGTCCTCAAGGCGGGGCGTACCGCGGCGGGCGCGCGGGCCGCCGGTTCGCACACGGGGGCGCTCGCCGGCGACGACGCGGTGTACGACGACATCCTGCGGCAGGCGGGCGTGATCAGGGCGCCGGGGCTGAACGACATGCTGGAGTACGCGCGCGCGTTGCCGGTGCTCCCCGCGCCGCGGGGCGACAACGTGGTGATCATCACCGGGGCCGGCGGCAGCGGCGTCCTGCTGTCGGACGCGGTGACCGACAACGGGCTGTCCCTGATGGAGATTCCGCCGGACCTGGACGAGGCCTTCCGGAGGTTCATCCCGCCGTTCGGGGCCGCGGGCAACCCGGTCGACATCACCGGGGGCGAGCCGCCGTCGACGTACGAGGCGACGATCCGGCTGGGCCTGGAGGATCCGCGCGTCCACGCTCTCGTCCTCGGCTACTGGCACACCATCGTCACGCCGCCGATGGTGTTCGCGGAGCTCACCGCGCGCGTGGTCGCCGAGTTCCGGGAGCGCGGTGTGCACAAGCCCGTCGTCGCGTCGCTCGCCGGCGACGTCGAGGTCGAGGAGGCCTGCCAGTACCTGTTCGAGCGGGGGGTCGTGGCGTACCCCTACACGACCGAGAAACCGGTTTCCGTGCTCGGCGCGAAGTACCGCTGGGCGCGGGCGGCGGGCCTGCTGGGGGGCGGTTCATGAGGTGACACGGAGGGGCCGGCCGGCGGGGGGGGGCCCGCCCCCCCCCCGGCCCCCGCGCCCCCCAAAACCCATTGGCACGGGGGGCGGGCCAGAACATTAGACCCAAAGGGTGGTGAGGTGCAATAAGACCACCCACAAAAC
>NZ_JBIAZE010000002.1:0-416284 GCF_042898825.1 Streptomyces sp. NPDC000345 | reverse complement strand
GGGGTTTTTCCGGGGGGGGGGGGGGGGGGGCCGGGGGGGGGGGGGTTGCGGGGGGGCCCGGGGGGGGGCGGGCGGGGGGGGGCGCGCGGGCCGGCCCCGGGACCCGTGCGCGCACGAAAGGCATTGGACAGGGGGCGCTGGCCAGAACTTTCGACGCAAGGGGTGCTGAGCTGCATGACGACAACCGACTACTCGACGTCCCTCCCCCACCGGGAGGTGACGGACCGCAACGGCCGCGTGTACCGGATCGGCGAGTCCGACATCGACATCATGGGCCGCGCACGCAAGTGGATGGTCGTCCTGCCTTGGGTGGGCATGATGGGCATCAGTTCCGCCGAATACGCGTTCACGTCGGCGGAGGACACGCTCCACGAGGCCCATCTGTGGAGCAGCGGACACATCTTCTGGCTGATGGGCGTCTGGGTGTTCTTCCAGGCGGCCGTGGCCTTCCCGGCCGGACAACTGCGGGAGAGCGGCAGGCTTCCCGCCCGTACGGCGATGCTGATCGGCGCGGTCGGGACCCTGCTGGGCTATCTCTCGCTGGCGTACGCGCCGAACGTGCTCGTCGCCTATCTCGGCTTCGGCATGTGCAGCGGGATCGGTGCCGGTCTGGTGTATGCGACCTGCATCAACATGGTCGGCAAGTGGTATCCGGAGCGCAAGGGAGGCAAGACCGGCTTCGTCAACGGCGGTTTCGCCTACGGCTCCGTGCCGTTCGTGTTCCTGTTCACCTCGTACATGGACCTGGGCAACTACCGGGGCGTCCTGGCGTCGGTGGGCGTCGGGCTGTGTCTGGTGGTGGCCACGGCCGGCTGGTTCTTCCGGGACCCGCCGAAGAACTGGTGGCCCGCGCACGTCGACCCGCTGAAGGTCACCGACGACCCGAAGATCCGCCGGGCGCTGGCGAAGAACCCGCCGGCGGCCAAGCAGTACACCCCGAAGGAGGCCGCGCGCACGCCCGTCCTGTGGATGATGTGGTTCTGTCTGCTGTGCACGGCCGGCATCAACATCTTCGGCATCGCCTTCCAGGTGCCGTTCGGCAAGGACATGGGCTTCGCGGGCGGGATCGTGGCCACGGCGATGTCCCTGAAGGCGATCGTCAACGGCACCGGCCGCGGTGTCATCGGCTGGATCTCCGACCGCTGCGGGCGCCGCAGCACCCTGATCATCGTGTGCCTCGTGCTCGGTACCGCGCAGTTCGGGGTGCTGGTCTCCGGCCAGATGGGCAGCATGCCGTTCTTCCTGTTCTGCTCGATGGTCTCCGGCTTCGGCGGCGGGGCGATCTTCCCGCTGTTCGCGGCCATGACGGCCGACTACTTCGGTGAGAACAACAACGCGAGCAACTACGGGATGGTCTACAGCTCGAAGCTGATCTCGGGGCTCGTCGGCTCCGGACTGGGCGCGGTGGTCGTCGACGCGTGGGACTACCGGGGCGCGTTCGTGCTCGCGGGTTCCATCGGGCTGGCCTCCGCGGTCCTGGCGCTCTTCCTGAAGTCCCCGGGCACGCCGAAGGCCCGGAGCATCGTCCCCAACCCGCAGCCCCTCGGTGAGGAGATGGCGTAGCCGATCGCACGGCCGCTGCGGCAGCCGGGGGCGTGCGCAGCGGGTTCGCGGGGGCGGAGGGGGACCCGCACCAGCGGCGCCACCGCCTGACGGCGCACAGGGGATCGGGGTCCGCCATGACCGGGGCGGACCCCGCCTTCCGTCACGCGCCCGGGCCGCAGCCTGCCGGGCGGCTTCGGCCGACCGCCGGTGGTGAAGCCGGCGGTCGGGGCGCGCCGGGGCCAGTGCCCCGAGAAGGATCAGGACTTGGCGCGGTCGTGGTACGAACGCCGGGTGTGCTCGGTGTGCTCGCGCATGAGGCGGGTGGCCAGCTGCTCGTCGTGATCGGCGATGGCGGTGATCAGGTCGCGGTGCTCGATCCAGGACTGGTGGCCGCGCTGCCGCGCCACGGGCGTGTAGTACCAGCGCACCCGGCGGTCGACCTGCGCCGCCAGCTCGGCGAGGACCGCGTTGCCGGCCAGCTCCATGATCTTGGCGTGGAAGCGGGCGTTGAGTACGACGGCGGCGTCCACGTCGTCCTTGGCCACGGCCAGCTGGCCCTGCGCCTGGATCTCGTCCAGGGCTTCGATGCCGGCCTGGTCCGCGTGCGCGGCGGCGAGCCGGGCAGCCTCGGCCTCCAACAGCGTACGGACGGTGAGGAGTTGGTCGGCCTCTTCCTCGGTCGGCTCGTGCACGAACGCGCCCTGGGCGGGCCTGAGGTCCACCCAGCCCTCGGTGTTGAGCCGCTGCAGCGCCTCGCGCACCGGCTGGCGGGAGACACCGAGATGGCTCGCCAGTTCGCTCTCGACCAGGTGCTGGCCGGGCTGGAGGGCGCGGGTGGTGATGAGTTCGAGCAGCGCCTCGTAGACACGGTCGCGCAGCGGGCCTGGCCGTTCGAGCTTGGGTACCGCACCCTGCGGCAGTCCTGTCGACAACATCGGTCGGATCCCCTCCTGGGCAGCGCCGGGCAGCGAGTGCAGCCGGAAAGCCACGTATGCGAAAGACGTCTCGGGGTCGGCTGTCCACCGTGTACTGCGTACTGTCTACAGCCGAGTATCGATTGTCTTTCGTCTACAGTCTACGGCGCACTGTAGCCAGTCCACGGTCCCGTCGGACGCGTCACATCACCGGAGGCCCGACCGGGAGCACGCCGCTCACGGGCAGCGTACGACCTGCCCCGCGTACGAGAGGTTGCCGCCGAAGCCGAACAGCAGCACCGGGTCCCCCGTGGAGATCGCGCCCTGCTCGACGAGCTTGGAGAAGGCGAGCGGGATGCTGGCGGCGGAGGTGTTCCCCGAAGCGGTGACATCGCGGGCGACCACCGCGTTGACGGCGCCGATCTTCTGCGCGAGGGGCTCGATGATCCGCAGGTTCGCCTGGTGCAGGACGACGGCGGCCAGGTCCTCGGGGACGAGACCGGCCCGCTCGCAGGCCTGCCGGGCGAGCGGCGGCAGCCGGGTGGTGGCCCACCGGTAGACGCTCTGGCCCTCCTGCGCGAACCGCGCCGGCTGACCCTCGATGCGTACCGCGTGCCCCATCTCGGGCACGGATCCCCACAGCACGGGCGCGATACCGGGCTCCTCCGCGGCCTCGACGACCGCGGCGCCCGCCCCGTCGCCGACGAGCACGCACGTCGTGCGGTCGGACCAGTCCGTCACCTCGGACATCTTGTCCGCCCCGATGACCAGCGCACGGGTCGCGGCACCGGCGCGGACGGTGTGGTCGGCGGTGGCCAGGGCGTGGGTGAAGCCGGCGCACACGACGTTGACGTCCATGGCGGCCGGGCTCGGAACGCCGAGGCGGGCGGCGACCCTGGCGGCCATGTTGGGCGAGCGGTCGACCGCGGTGGAGGTCGCGACCAGCACGAGGTCGATGTCGGAGGGGGCGAGTCCGGCCGCCGCGAGCGCCTTGGCGGCGGCGTGCGCGGCCAGCTCGTCCACGGGCTCGTCGGGGCCGGCGATGTGGCGGGTCCGGATGCCCACCCGGCTCCTGATCCACTCGTCACTGGTGTCGACCATGCCCGCCAGGTCCTCGTTGGTGAGCACCCTGGCGGGCTGGTAGTGGCCGACGGCGGCGATGCGCGAGCCGTTCATTGGGGGGTCCCCCTCGTTGCCGTGGGTAGCGGGATCCACCAGTCTGATCAGTGACTCACGGGTACGGGGACAGGTGTTGCGACAGGAAACGGACGCCGGGGTTGTCGGCTTCCCTCTAGCCCTCGGACGCCCGAACAGTTTCCGAACGCCTGGCCGTGAGCAGCGCGAACGGCTAGCCGGTGAACAGCTTCGTCGCCTTCTGCACCAGCTCGTACAGTCCGTAGGCGAGCGGCGCGCCCACCCACAGCCAGGCGAACGCGATCAGCGGCCTCCGGTCAGGCGGACTCGGGCTGCTGCCGGGCTGCGACATCGACGGCCTCCTTCGGGGCGGGGACGTGGTGGCGGGCGTGGACGGGGCGGACCAGCTCGTTGGCGACGAAGCCGACGGCGAGCAGCCCGATCATGATGAACAGGGAGAGGGAGTAGAGGTCCGAGCCGTGTCGGCCGGCCTCCTCCTGCCGGTCGGCGATCCAGTTCACGATCAGCGGGCCGAGTACGCCGGCCGTGGACCAGGCGGTGAGCAGCCGCCCGTGGATCGCGCCCACCTGGTGGGTTCCGAACAGGTCCTTCAGATAGGCGGGGATCGTGGCGAAGCCGCCGCCGTAGAAGGAGAGGATCACCAGGGCGCACAGGATGAACAGCGGCTTGGAGGAGTCGCCGAACAGGGCGATGAGGGCGTACATCAGCGCGCCGGCGCCCAGGTAGAGGCGGTAGATGTTCTTGCGGCCGATCAGGTCGGAGGTGGAGGACCAGCCGATGCGGCCCGCCATGTTGGCCGCGGACAGCAGGGCGACGAAGCCGGCGGCGGCCGTCACGGACACCGGTGTGGAGGTGCCGGCGAAGAAGTCCGTGATCATCGGAGCGGCCTTCTCCAGGATGCCGATGCCGGCGGTGACGTTCATGCACAGGACGACCCACAGACACCAGAACTGCGGGGTGCGCACCGCGGAACGCGCCGAGACCTGCACGCCCGTGACGGCGGCCGGCCCCGCCGCGGCCGCGGACCGCGCGGTGCGCGGCACGCGCACCAGCAGCACGCCGAGGGTCATGAAGACCGCGTACGCCGTCCCGTGGACGAGGAACGCGAGCGCGATCCCGGAGTGGTCCGCGCCGAAGGACTCCAGCATCTGCGCCGACCAGGGCGAGGCGATGAGCGCGCCGCCGCCGAAGCCCATGATGGCGATGCCGGTGGCCATGCCGGGCCGGTCCGGGAACCACTTGATCAGGGTGGAGACCGGCGAGATGTATCCGATGCCGAGGCCGATGCCGCCGACGAAGCCGTAGCCGAGGACGATCAGCCAGTACTGCTCGGCGGCGGCGCCGAGCGCAGAGATCAGGAAGCCGGAGGAGAAGCAGACCAGGGCGACCGTCATGGCCCAGCGCGGTCCGTTGCGCTCGACGAGCGTGCCGCCGAACGCGGCGGACAGGCCGAGCATGACGATGGCGAGCTGGAAGGGCAGCGCGCTCTGGGTGCCGCTGAGGCCGAGCGCCGACTCCAGCGGCGGCTTGAAGACGGACCAGGCGTAGGCCTGACCGATGGAGAGATGGACCGAGAGGGCGGCCGGGGGCACGAGCCAGCGGCTCCAGCCGGGCGGTGCGACAGGGGGGCTCATGAGTCCCGAACGGTAGGAAGGATCAAGGGTGTTGAGAAGGCGGCGCGTCGACCGTACGCGATGAACGGTATGCGGGATGCGCCGAACGGTCGGACCGGGCGGGCTCCCGGCTTCCCCGGCCTTCCCTGCGTCGATGGCGCTGCGCGACCCCTTGCCGCCCCCACCGCCATACTGTAGACAATATTCAGTCGACAGTGTTCGGCAGTTCCTCGGTACCCTCGACCGAACGGAGCTCCCTCACCATGAAAGTCGCAGTCCTCGGCGCCGGTGCGATCGGCGCCTACGTCGGTGCAGCGCTCCATCGCGCGGGCGCCGACGTGCACCTCGTCGCCCGTGGACCGCATCTGGCGGCCATGAGGCGGCACGGGGTGCGGGTGCACAGTCCGCGCGGCGACTTCACCGCCCGCGCCCACGCGACCGACGACCCGGCCGAGATCGGCCCGGTCGACTTCGTCTTCCTGGGCCTGAAGGCCCACTCGTACGCGGCGTGCGGGCCGCTGATCGAGCCGCTGCTGCACGACAGCACGGCGGTGATCGCCGCCCAGAACGGCATCCCCTGGTGGTACTTCCACCGGCACGGCGGCCCCTACGACGGCCATCGCGTCGAGAGCGTGGATCCCGGCGGCGCGGTCAGCGCGGTGCTCGCGCCCGAGCGGGCCGTCGGCTGCGTCGTGTACGCGGCGACCGAACTCCAGGCGCCGGGCGTCGTACGGCACTTGGAAGGAACGAGGTTCTCGGTCGGCGAGCCCGGCCGCGGCGTCTCGGCACGGTGCACGCGGTTCAGCGAGGCCATGACGGCGGGCGGCCTCAAGTGCCCGGTGGAACCGGACCTGCGCAACGACATCTGGCTCAAGCTGCTGGGCAACATCTCCTTCAACCCGATCAGTGCCCTGGCCCGCGCCACCATGCGGCAGATGTGTCTGCACGGCGGCACCCGCCAGGTCATCGAGACGATGATGCGCGAGACCCTGGCCGTGGCCGAGGCCCTCGGCTGCGAGGTGGGCGTCTCCGTCGAACGCCGCCTCGCCGGCGCGGAGCGGGTCGGCGACCACCGCACCTCGACGCTCCAGGACCTGGAGCGCGGCAAGCCGCTCGAACTCGACGTGCTCCTCGCGGCGGTCGTCGAACTGGCGGAGATCACCGGCGTGCCGGTGCCCACCCTGCGCACCGTGCACGCCATCTCGGACCTGCTCGCACTGAGGAGCGCCGCATGAGAAAACGGCAACCGAAGACCTACTCAAGGCTCACCCGTCCCCTGGTCCGCGACTCCCGCGACGAGCCCTTCCGGCAGGCGAGCTGGGAGGAGGCCCTCGACCGCGCGGCCCGGGGACTGTGGCGCAACCGGGAGGCGTTCGGCATGTTCTCCTGTGCCCGGGCCACCAACGAGACGAACTACGTGGCACAGAAGTTCGCCCGGGTCGTGATGGGCACCAACAACGTCGACTCCTGCAACCGCACCTGCCACGCCCCCAGCGTCGCGGGGCTGTCGGCGGCCTTCGGCTCGGGGGGCGGGACGTCGTCGTACGAGGAGATCGAGCACACCGACGTCATCGTGATGTGGGGCTCCAACGCCCGCTTCGCCCACCCGATCTTCTTCCAGCACGTGCTCAGGGGGATCAGGAACGGCGCCCGGATGTACGCGGTCGACCCGCGCCGCACCTCCACCGCCGCATGGGCGGAGAGCTGGCTGGGCCTCGACGTCGGCACCGACATCCCGATGGCGCACGCGATCGGCCGCGAGATCATCCGGGCGGGGCTGGCCAACGAGGCGTTCATCGAGCGGGCGACGTCCGGCTTCGAGGAGTACCGGGCGCTCGTCGAGCCCTGGACGCTGTCGCTGGCGGAGAAGGTGACGGGCGTACCGGCGTCCGCCATCAGGGAGTTGGCACATGCCTACGCCCGCGCCGAGCGCGCCCAGCTGTGCTGGACCCTCGGCATCACCGAGCACCACAACGGCACCGACAACGTGCGCGCGCTGATCAACCTGTCACTGCTGACCGGGCACGTCGGACGGTACGGCAGCGGACTGCAGCCGCTGCGCGGCCAGAACAACGTCCAGGGCGGCGGCGACATGGGCGCCATACCCAACCGCCTCCCCGGCTTCCAGGACATCCTCGACCCCGGGGCCCGGCTGAGGTTCGAGTCGGCGTGGGACACCGTCATCCGGCCGCACCACGGGATGAACCTGACGGAGATGTTCGAGGCGATGGAGGAGGGGTCGCTGCGGGCCGTCTACTGCATCGGCGAGAACCCTGCGCAGTCGGAGGCGGACAGCGAGCAGGCCGTACGGCGTCTGCGGCGGCTGGACTTCCTCGTCGTGCAGGACATCTTCCTCACGAAGACCGCGGAGCTGGCCGACGTCGTCCTGCCCGCGACCGCCGGCTGGGCGGAGACGGACGGCACGACCACCAACAGCGAACGGCGGGTTCAGCGGGTCCGCAGGGCGCTCACGCCGCCCGGCGAGGCACGCGAGGACATCGAGGTCATCTGCGACCTCGCGGCCCGCCTCGGCCACGACTGGAAGTACGCGGACGCCGAGGCCGTGTGGAACGAGCTCAGGTCGCTCTCCCCCGACCACCACGGCATGACCTACGAGCGCCTGGAGGAGCACCAGGGCATCCAGTGGCCCTGCCCGAGCACCGAGCGGCTCGAACCCTCCTATCTGCACGGCCGGTTGTGGGAGAGCGAGCCGGAACGCCGGGGAAGGAGGGCTCCGTTCGGGATCGTGCGGCACGATCCGCCGGTCGACCTGACCGACGAGGAGTACCCGATCCGGCTGACCACCGGCCGGCGCCTGGACTCGTACAACACCGGTGTGCAGAGCGGGGGTTTCGCCTCTCCGCTGCGGCGCGGCGAGTTCGTCGAGCTGTGCCCGGAGGACGCCGAACGGTACGGGGTCGTGGTCGGCGAGCAGGTGCGGGTCGCCTCACGGCGCGGGGCGGTCGTCGCGCCGGTGTGGATCGACACGGCGCTGCGGCCCGGGCTCGCGTTCATGACGATGCACTTTCCCGACGAGGTGGACACCAACCGGCTGACGATCGAGGCCAACTGCCCGATCGCGGGGACGGCGGAGTTCAAGGCGTCGGCGATCCGGATCGAGAAGCTCCCCGTCCCGACCCCTGTGAGGTGATGGCGTGGACCTGCACTTCGGCGACAGCGAGCCGACGGACGAGGAACGGGCGGCCGTCGACGCCCTGCTCGGTCCTCCCCGGTCGGCATGGGAGGGCGCCGACCGCACGGACACCGATCTGCGGTGGGCGCGCGGCGGACGTGAGGCCCGGGACCGCCGCGACCTGCTGCTGCCGGGGCTGCACGCGATCAACGACCGGGTCGGCTGGATCAGCCAGGGGGCCCTCGACCACCTGTGCCGGCGGCTGACCGTGCCGCCGGCGGAGGCCTACGGCGTCGCCACCTTCTACGCGATGTTCTCCGTCCGGCCGCGCCCGGCGACCGTGCTGCACCTGTGCACGGACCTCGCCTGCGCGGCCGCCGGCGCGGCGGACCTGTGCGCCGGAGCCGAAGCCCGGCTCGGCCCCGGCAGCGGAGTGTCCGTCGAGCGCGGTCCCTGCCTCGGGCTGTGCGAACGCGCCCCGGCCGCCCTCGCGATCAGGGCGGGTGACCCGGTGCGTACGGCGGTGTCGGCGCCGGCGACGGTCGAGGCGGCCGTACGCGCCGCGAGCGCGCCCGACTCCGCTGCCGAGGAGCCGCCGCCGGCGTCGGCGGTCCCGCAGGCCGGCGACCCCTCGCTGACCCTGCTGCGCCGCGTCGGCGTGGTCGACCCGGCGTCGCTGGACGAGTACCGGGCGCACGGCGGCTACACGGCCCTGCGCCGGGCGTTCGCGCTCGGCCCCGCCGGGGTGATCCGCGAGGTCGGCGACTCCGGCCTGGTCGGCCGGGGCGGCGCCGCCTTTCCCACGGGGCGCAAGTGGCAGGCCACGGCATCCCAGCCCGACCACCCGCACTACCTGGTGTGCAACGCCGACGAATCCGAGCCGGGCACCTTCAAGGACCGGGTGATCATGGAGGGCGACCCGTACGCGCTGGTGGAGGCGATGACGGTCGCGGCGTATGCGATCGGCGCGCACACCGGATACCTCTACCTGCGGGGCGAATACCCGCGGGCGGCACACCGTATGCAGTATGCAGTGGACCAGGCCCGGGCCCGTGGTCTGCTGGGCGACGACGTCCTCGGCCAGGGCTACGCCTTCGACATCGAGATCCGCAGGGGCGCGGGCGCGTACATCTGCGGCGAGGAGACCGCCCTGTTCAACTCGATCGAGGGCCACCGGGGCGAGCCGCGCTCGAAGCCGCCGTTCCCCGTGGAGAAGGGCCTGTTCGGCAAGCCGACGGTCGAGAACAACGTCGAGACCCTCGTCAACGTCCTGCCGGTGCTGACCATGGGCGCACCGGCGTACGCGGCCGTCGGCACGGAGAGGTCGACCGGCCCCAAGCTGTACTGCGTGTCGGGCAGCGTCGAACGCCCCGGCGTGTACGAGCTTCCCTTCGGTGTGACGCTGGGCGAGCTGCTGGAGCGGGCGGGGGTGCGGCCGGGTCTGCGGGCCGTGCTGCTCGGCGGCGCGGCCGGCGGCTTCGTCCGAGCCGACGAACTCGACGTCCCGCTCACCTTCGAGGGCACCCGCGAGGCGGGCACGACCCTCGGTTCGGGTGTCGTCATGGCGTTCGACGACACGGTGCCGCTGCCCCGTCTGCTGCTGCGCATCGCCGAGTTCTTCCGCGACGAGTCCTGCGGGCAGTGCGTGCCGTGCCGGGTGGGGACCGTGCGCCAGGAGGAGGCGCTGCGCCGGCTCGCCGAGCGTACGGGTGCGGCGGCGGCCGACGACATCGCCCTGCTCAGAGAGGTCGGCCGCGCCATGCGGGACGCCTCGATCTGCGGTCTGGGGCAGACCGCGTGGAACGCCGTGGAATCCGCCATCGACCGTCTGGGGGCGTACGAATGACCGTGACACCGCTGGGGATCCCGCGCCGGCTGCTGGAGTTCACGATCGACGGGGAGCGGGCCCGGGTTCCCGAGGGGTCGACCGTCCTCGACGCGTGCCGGGCGGCCGGGAAGGACATCCCGGTGCTCTGCCAGGGCGACACCCTGCGGCCGCGGAACGCCTGCCGGGTGTGCGTGGTCGAGGTGGAGGGGGCGCGCACCCTCGTCCCCGCCTGCTCCCGCAGGGCCGAGCCGGGGATGGTGGTGCGCACCGACACGGAACGCGCCCGGCACAGCCGCAAGATCGTCCTGGAGCTGCTCGCGTCCTCGGTCGACCTGTCCACGACACCGCTGGTCGCGGACTGGATCAAGGAGTACGAGGCGAAGCCGGAGCGCTTCGGCCCGGACGCCGCCCGGCTCGACGAGGAACCGAGGGTCGACAACGATCTCTACGTCCGCGACTACGACAAGTGCGTCCTGTGCTACAAGTGCGTCGACGCCTGCGGTGACCAGTGGCAGAACACCTTCGCGATCTCCGTGACGGGCCGCGGTTTCGACGCCCGGATCGCGGTGGAGCACGACGCCCCGCTGACCGACTCCGCGTGCGTGTACTGCGGGAACTGCGTCGAGGTGTGCCCGACGGGGGCGCTGTCGTTCCGGTCCGAGTTCGACCGGCGGGAGGCGGGCACCTGGGACGAGCAGGCGCAGACGCGGACGACGACGGTGTGCGCGTACTGCGGCGTGGGCTGCAACCTCACCCTCCACGTGCAGGACAATGAGATCGTGAAGGTCACCTCACCGCACGACAACCCGGTGACCCACGGCAATCTCTGCATCAAGGGCCGCTTCGGCTACCAGCACGTACAGAACCGGGGCTGATCACCACATGGGACGAGTCACCGAACGACGCAAGGTGCTCCGCATACGCGACGGAGCGGTCTCCACCCGGCCGGACACCCTCGTCGCCGAGGAGCCGATGGAGATCCGGCTCAACGGCAAGCCGCTCGCCATCACCATGCGCACGCCCGGTGACGACTTCGCGCTGGCCGCCGGCTTCCTGGTGAGCGAAGGCGTCCTGGCCGCCGTGTCCGATCTGCAGAACATCGTCTACTGCGCGGGCGCGACCGCCGACGGCACCAACACCTACAACGTGGTGGACGTGAAGACGGCCCCCGGTGTGACGGTCCCCGACATCACCCTCGAGCGGAACGTGTACACCAGCTCCTCGTGCGGTCTGTGCGGCAAGGCGAGCCTGGACGCGGTCCGTACGACGGCCCGCTGGCCCATCGCCGACACTCCCCCGGTCCGTGTCGGGCCCGAGCTGCTCGCGAGCCTCCCCGACCGGCTGCGCGCGGCCCAGCGGGTCTTCGACCGGACCGGCGGTCTGCACGCGGCGGCGCTGTTCTCCGAGGACGGCGGGCTGCTGGACGTACGGGAGGACGTGGGCCGGCACAACGCGGTGGACAAGCTGGTCGGCCGCGCCCTGCAGAACGGCGACCTGCCGCTGTCGCGCACGATCCTGCTGGTGTCGGGGCGGGCGTCGTTCGAGCTGGCACAGAAGGCCGTGATGGCGGGCATCCCGGTGCTCGCGGCGGTCTCGGCGCCCTCCTCGCTGGCCGTGGACCTGGCCGCGGAGTCGGGGCTGACCCTGGTGGGCTTCCTGCGGGGCGGCTCCATGAACGTGTACGCGGGTGAGGACCGCATCGCCCTGCGGACCGCGGCCGCCCGGGGGTGACCCGGTTCCCCGCGGCACGGCGGCGGGGCCCCGGCCGGCGGGGAGCGCCCCCTGCGCCGCGGGGGCCCCGCCTCAGTCCGCCGCCAGGCGCACCCGCGCCGCCCGCACGACGGTTCCCAGCCGCGGGAAGTCCAGTTTCACCGACGCCTCGTGCTCGGCCCGGGTGAGCGCGGCCATGGCGTCCTCGACGAAGACGAGGTCGTAGCCGAGGTCGGCGGCGGCGCGGGCGGTGGACTCGACGCCGAGGTTGGTGGCGATGCCGCCGAGGACGACGGTGGTCACCCCGTGCGCGCGCAGCCGCTCGTCCAGGCCGGTGCCCTGGAAGGCGCCGATGGTCCGCTTCACGATCTCGACGTCGCCGTCCCGGAGCAGTCCGTGGACGAGTGCGCTGCCAGGCGGCTGTTCGGCGACGCCGGGGCGTTCGACGCGAACGAGGACGACGAGGGCGCCGGCCGCGCGGAAGGCGTCCGCCAACTCCTCGGCGGCGGACAGCACTTCGGTGCCCTTGCGGGGTTCCAGGGGCAGGGCGACGATCCGGTCCATCAGGTCGACGAGGACGAGGGCGGTGCGGGCGGGGGCGAGCACGAGGGGTGCGGTCATGACGGAACGTTATCCGCCGTGAGCGTTCCGTACCGGACATCCGGATCAACGGGCCGTGGCGCCGGTCGCGTTCGGCGGTGTCTCACACCGCCGCCGACTCCCGTTGCGTGGTGTCTCCCCGCGACGCCTCCAGCGGATCCCGCGCCCGCCGCTTGGCGATCACCGCGCACACCATGAGCTGCATCTGGTGGAAGAGCATCAGGGGCAGCACGGCGAGGGAGGCGTGCGCGCCGAACAGGACGCTCGCCATGGGCAGTCCGGAGGCGAGGGACTTCTTGGAGCCCGCGAACTGGAGGGCGATCCGGTCCTCCCGGTCGAACCGCAGGGCCTTGCCGCCGTACCAGGTCAGGGTCAGCATCACCGCGAGGAGCAGGGCCTCGACGACGAGCAGTCCGCCGAGCCGTACGGCGCTGACCTGGTGCCAGATGCCCTGGACCATGCCCTCGCTGAACGCGGTGTAGACGACGAGGAGGATCGAGCCGCGGTCGACCAGCCCCAGCACCTTCTTGTGCCGGGTGACGAACCCGCCGATCCAGCGGCGCAGCACCTGCCCGGCGGTGAACGGCACCAGCAGCTGCAGCACGATCTCCACGAGGGAGTCGGCCGAGAAGCCACCTCCGCTGCTGCCCAGCAGGGCTGCCGCCAGCAGCGGGGTGACGACGATGCCCACCAGGGAGGAGAAGGAGCCCGCGCAGATCGCGGCGGGAACGTTCCCGCGGGCGATCGACGTGAAGGCGATCGACGACTGGATGGTCGACGGCACGAGGGTGAGGAAGAGCAGCCCCTGGTAGAGCGGCTGGGTGAGGAACACCGGAACGAACCCGCGGGCGGCCAGGCCGAGCAGCGGGAAGATCACGAAGGTGCAGACGAGGACGGTGGTGTGGAGCCGCCAGTGCCGCAGTCCGTCCAGTGCCTCCCGGCTGGAGAGGCGGGCGCCGTAGAGGAAGAAGAGGAAGGCGATCGCCGCAGTGGAGGCGCCGGAGGCCACATCCGCGGCGGTGTCGCGGGCCGGGAACAGTGCCGCGAGCCCGACCGTCCCGAGCAACAGCAGGATGTAGGGGTCGACCGGCATCCGGCTCGGCCACTGCAGGCGTTTCACGGTGCTCCACGTGCGTTCGACGGACTTGCCTCGAGGCCCGGAGGGGCCCCCTCCATCGTCCTCCTCGGATCCGTGATCGGGAATCCGTCATACCGTTCTGACTGTGATCGCGGTATGCGATGACCAGTAGGGTGTCGACTGTGTACGACCCCTCCCATCTGCGTACCTTCCTCGCGGTCGCCCAGACGCTGAGTTTCACGCAGGCCGCGCGCCGGCTCGGGCTGCGCCAGTCCACGGTCAGCCAGCACGTCCGGCGGCTGGAGGACGCCACCGGCCGGACCCTGTTCACCCGGGACACGCACTCCGTGGAACTCACGGAGGACGGCGAGGCGATGCTCGGCTTCGCGCGCCGGATCCTGGAGGTGCACGAGCAGGCAACCGCTTTCTTCACCGGCACCAGGCTGCGCGGCAGGCTGCGCTTCGGCGCCTCCGAGGACTTCGTCCTGACCCGGCTGCCGGAGATTTTGGAGGGCTTCCGGTACGACCACCCCGAGGTCGACCTGGAGCTGACAGTGGAACTGTCGGGCACGCTGCACGAGCAACTGGCCGCCGGCAAGCTCGACCTGGTGCTCGCCAAGCGGCGCCCCGAGGACCCGCGCGGCGAACTGGTCTGGCACGACGAACTGGTGTGGATCGGCGCCGAACGCCTGCGCCTCGACCCCGGGCGTCCGGTGCCGCTGATCGTCTTCCCGCCACCGGGCATCACCCGGGCACTCGCCCTGGAGGCGCTGGAACGGCAGGGGCGCGCGTGGCGGATCGTGTGCACGAGCGGCAGCCTCAACGGGCTGATCGCGGCGGCCCGGGCCGGCCTCGGCGTGATGGCGCACTCGCGGGGCCTGATCCCGCCGGGCCTGGTCCGCGTCCCGGATCGGGCGGGACTGCCGGAACCGGGCCGGGTGGACTTCGTCCTGGTGCACGGTCGGCGGCGCGCCTCCGCGCAGGGCGCGGCGGACGCGCTGGCGGCGGCGATCCTGGCGGGCGGGGACCGCCTGCAACGCCGTCCGGCGGCGGGGCACGGACACCGGGGCGGGTCGCGGGGCGACGGGGAGAACTGAGCCGGCCGTAGAACGCGTACGCCACACCGCATATCGCATATCGCATACCGGACCCCCTCCCCCCTCTCGCCGCCCACCCCGCTACCGGCGCTGCTACGCCGACCGGCGTTCGTGGGGGTGATGGTGGGGGCGCCGGCCTTCGACGGGGTGGCGTTCGGGGTGACGCCGTACGTGTCGATGCGGATGCAGACGCTGCTGGGGATGAGCCCGGTGCGCGGGGGGCTGACGCTGCTGCGGCACCGCACTGACGTCCCGGATGGCGGACGGCCTGACGCGCGGGGCGGCGCACACGCCGGCGGCGGGGGTGCGGCGGCCCTCCGCGGTGTCGTGCCCGAGCACGGCCTGCGTGCCGCGCGCGCCGCCGGACTCGACACGGCGCTGGTGACGGCGGGCCGCGCGTGACCGGCCGCCGGCGGCCTGGTGCTCGCCCTGGTGCGGGCGCCGCGCGCGACCCCCGACGGAGTAACGGAATCAGTGGTTCCGTCGCTGACCGAGGAGAAGGCGGCGCGCCGTCCGTGATCTCGTGGGGAGGGGCGGGCGGCGTAAGCGGGGCGGGCAGATTCGGTGGAGATTACGGCACCGAAACTTACTCTTCCGTCAGTTTTCTGTCCGACCCTTCCCCATGTGAGCCCATTTTCCAGCACTGACCAGCGCAGACGAGAGCATCGCTCGCTTTCCGTCCCCCTCCCGTCCGGTCCGGGGGTGGGGTAGCTTTCGGCGCTGTGCGGCCATGAGAAGCGGGGTGCGGGGTTTGCGAGAGTTCACCAACCCTCCGTTGGCGTTGGCACCGCCGGTCGGCGGTCTGGCCGACGTCGTCTTCCGGCACGCCCAGGAGGACCCGCTGCATGTGGCGCTCGGCCGCAAGGACGAGCACGGCGACTGGCGGGACGTGACCGCCGCCGAGTTCCGTGACGAGGTGCTGGCGCTCGCCAAGGGCCTTCTGGCCCGGGGCGTCCGCTTCGGCGACCGGGTCGCGATCATGTCCCGCACCCGCTACGAGTGGACCCTGTTCGACTTCGCGCTGTGGACGATCGGCGCGCAGGTGGTGCCGGTCTATCCGACGTCGTCGGCCGAGCAGTGCTTCTGGATGCTGTACGACGCGGAGTGCACGGCGGCGGTCGTGGAGCACGAGGACCACGCGATGACGATCGCCACCGTCATCGACCGGCTGCCTCGGCTGCGTCAGCTGTGGCAGCTGGACGAGGGCTGTGTGCAGGAGCTGTACGACGCCGGCGCCCCGGTCGAGGACGAGGTGGTGCACCGGCACCGCGAGGCGGTCACCCCCGACTCGGTCGCCACGATCATCTACACGTCGGGCACCACGGGCCGTCCCAAGGGCTGTGTGATCTCGCACGGCAACTTCATGTTCGAGGCGGACACGGTCATCGAACGCTGGGAGCCGGTGTTCCACTCCCGCAAGGGCGACGAGGCGGCCACCCTGCTCTTCCTGCCGCTCGCGCATGTCTTCGGACGGATGGTGCAGATCGCCGCGATCCGCGGCAGGGTCCGCTTCGGCCACCAGCCCCAGCTGCACGCGGCCGCTCTGCTGCCGGATCTCGCCGCGTTCCGGCCGACGTTCTTCCTGGCGGTCCCGTACATCTTCGAGAAGGTGTTCAACGCGGCCCGCCGCAGGGCCGAGCGGGAGGGCAGGTCCGGCCCGTTCGAGAAGGCGATCGAGGTCGCCGTGGCCTACGCGGAGGCGGTGGAGGCGAAGGCGTGGGGGACCGGGCCCGGGCCGTCGGCGGGACTGCGGATGCAGCACCAGTTCTTCGACAAGGTCGTCTACGCGAAGCTGCGGGCGGCGATGGGCGGCCGGGTGCGGCACGCGATGTCGGGCGGCTCGGCGATGGACCGCCGGCTGGGGCTGTTCTTCGCGGGCGCCGGCATACAGATCTACGAGGGCTACGGGCTGACCGAGTCGACGGCCGCCGCGACCGCCAACCCGCCCGGCCGCACCCGCTACGGCACCGTCGGCCGGCCCATACCCGGGCTGACCGTGCACATCGCGGACGACGGCGAGATCTGGCTGCGCGGCGACAACGTCTTCCAGGGATACCTCAACAATCCCAAGGCCACCGACGAGACCCTGCACGACGGCTGGCTGGCCACCGGTGACCTGGGGACCCTCGACGAGGACGGGTACCTCACCATCACCGGCCGCAAGAAGGAGATCCTGGTGACCTCCGGCGGCAAGAGCGTCTCGCCGGGGCCGCTGGAGGAGCGGGTGCGCGACCATCCCCTGGTCAGCCAGTGCATCGTCGTCGGCAACGACCGGCCGTTCGTCGCCGCCCTGATCACCCTCGACCAGGAGGCCGTCGAGCACTGGCTGCAGATGCGCGCCAAGCCGCAGCTGACCCCCGCCCAGCTGGTGCGCGACCCGGACCTGGAGGCGGAGGTGCGCCGGGCCGTCGTCGCCGCGAACACCCTGGTCTCGCAGGCCGAGTCCATCCGCACCTTCCGCATCCTGGCCCAGCCGTTCACCGAGGAGCACGGGCTGCTCACCCCGTCGCTGAAACTGAAGCGCAAGGCGATCGAGAACGCGTACGCCAACGAGGTCGACGCGCTGTACCGGACGTAGGTCCCGCACGCCGCTTGGGAGGCTTCGCGGGCTCCGGGGCACGAATTCGCGGTCAGGAATGCATGACGGCCCGTGATCGTTGAGGATGTTAAGACCACTCTGACGGACAACCGAAGGATCGAGAGCTAGTGAGCAGCAAGGTCCCCCCGATCATCCTCAACAACGGCGTCGAGATGCCCCAGCTGGGCTTCGGTGTCTGGCAGGTGCCGGACGACGAGGCCGAGCGGGCGGTCTCCACCGCGCTGGAGGCCGGGTACCGCAGCATCGACACAGCGGCGATCTACGGCAACGAAGAGGGCACCGGCAAGGCCCTCACCACCTCCGGCGTGCCCCGCGAGGAGCTCTTCGTCACGACCAAGCTCTGGAATTCCGACCAGGGGTACGACGCGACGCTGCGCGCGTTCGACACCTCCCTGGCGAAGCTGGGCCTGGACTACGTCGACCTGTATCTCATCCACTGGCCGCTGCCGGCCCGGAAGACGTACGTCGACACGTACAAGGCGTTCGAGAAGCTGTACGCCGACGGCCGGGTCAAGGCGATCGGCGTCTCCAACTTCCTGCCGGAGCATCTGGAGCGGCTGATCGAGCAGACGTCGGTCATCCCCGCGGTCAACCAGATCGAGCTGCACCCGCATCTGCAGCAGCACGCCGCCCGCGAGTTCCACGCGGAGCAGGGCATCGCCACCGAGGCCTGGTCGCCGCTGGGCCAGGGCAAGGGCCTTCTGGAGGTCCCGGCGATCGTGGCCATCGCCCAGAAGCACAACCGCACCCCGGCCCAGGTCGTGCTGCGCTGGCACCTCCAGCTCGGCAACGTGGTGATCCCGAAGTCCGTCACGCCTTCGCGGATCGCGGAGAACATCGACGTGTTCGACTTCAGCCTGGACGCCGAGGACCTGGCGGCGATCAGCGCGCTCAACGAGGACCGGCGCATCGGCCCGGACCCGGCGACGTTCGACATGGGCTGAGCCCGGAACCTCCGCCGCCCACACGGGCGGGGAGGCGGGCTGACGCCCGTGCGCGTCGGGAGAGGGCGTGACCGCCGGTCACGCCCTCTCCTCATACCCGGCCGCGCCGACGGCGCCCGCGGGACGCCGGCCCACCCGGAAACGCCTCCCGCCGGTGCACCGGCGGGGCCGGGAACGAGGCCGCCCGTCCGGACCGGCCCGCGGTCCGGACGGGCGAGACGGTGCGATGTCGACCGCGTGGCCCGCCCGCGCGGGCCGGTCACACGGGCCGGTGATGTGGACCCAGCCCGGTGGGCACGGTCAGGCAGGACGCTCGCAGGGCCGGGTGTGGGCCGAGACCACGTGGACCAGTCGCGGGGAAGGGTCAGGTGGGGGGCGGACGGCTGTGCGGGGTGGTCAGGTCGGCTTGACCGCTGTGTGGACCGTGTGGGCCGCCAGTACGAAGACGTCCGGCCTGCGGTGGACGCCCGCCGGGTCGTCGGGGTCGAGGAGGCGGTCCAGTACGGCGCGGTCCTCGGGGTCCAGGGCGTCGCCGAAGACGTCGCGCAGCCGGGACAGGGACGTGGCGACGTAGGCGCGGGTCCGGTCGGAGGCGGGGGCCGGAAGATCGAGCAGGAAGCTGCGGGTGCGGGTGTGCTTCAGACCCGCGGAACCGAGCAGCGCCGACCAGTCCTCGGTCACCGCGACGGAACCCGGCAGGTCGGCCCGCATGCGCGCGAACCACTCCTCCTGCAGGGCGTCGATCCGCGCCTCCAGGCCGGGACGGCCGAGGCCGAGGTCGCGCGGCAGGAACCGGCTCGGCAGGCCGCCCTCCATGATCGCCAGGGTCCCGCCGGGCGCGAGCCGCTCCGCGAAGGCGGCGAGGGCGGCACGCTGGTCACCCAGGTGGTGCAGACTGCGGCCCGCCCACAGCAGATCGGCCGGGTAGTCCAACTCCTCGAGCACGCCGGGGAGATCACCGGCGAGGGTGCCGAAGCGGTCGGCGTACCCCAGCCGGGCGGCGCGCTGCCCGGCCCGGTCCAGGAGCGGCTCGGAGCCGTCGACCGCCAGCACGCGAGCGCCGGGGAAGGTCTCGGCGAACAGGCAGGCGACGACTCCGGGGCCGCTGCCCGCGTCGACGATCAGCCCCGGCTCGGTCACCTCCTTGCCGAGCCAGGCGAGGGCCCGCTCGTACAGGGGCATGAACAGTTCGGCCTGGGCTTCGAGGTGCGGGGCCAACTCCGCCCAGTCGATCTCCGTGCCGTGGCTGTGGCCGTGGCCGGTGCCGTGCTCGTGGTCGGGTCCGTGCTCTCGCCCGTGCTGCTGCTGGTGCGGGTGGTGCGCCATGGTGGTCAGCCTCTCGTCCGGTATGCCGTCAGCGTGCTCCGACGCACCGCAGGAAGGCCACTTCTGTTGCCGGGACGGCAAATACCGTTGCCGCCGTGTCCGGCCGCTCCCTGCGAGCTGGAGCGGCCGGACGGGGACTACCGCGCCGTCACGACAGCGGCGGGTAGGCGTTCTGCATCAGCTGCTGGAACTGGGCCGAGAACCAGTGCCCGGACAGCGGGGCGTTCGGAAGAGCGCCGGACAGGTTGTTCCCGTTGCGCGGGTTGCCCGTGTACGTCGGGTCGCACATGCGGTCGAAGCCCTTGCCCTCGTCGTTCGCGATGGCGGAGCTGGAGCCGTCGGACTCGCCCGGCGGCTTCATCCACACGTACGCGTCGATCCCGGCGGCCGGTGCGGCCTGCGGGCGCTCGCCGAGGCCGGCGCCGGACTGGTTGCACCAGTTGCCGATGTGGATGCGACGGTCGTAGCGGCCGCCGTCGACGTAGGTGTCCACGCTGGTCGTGGCGCCCGGGCCGGTGGGCCGTGCGGAGCCGCCCCAGCCGTTGCGCGAGGTGTCGATCAGCATGCCGATGTTCGACCGGAAGCCGGTGGAGACCAGCTGGGTGCGGAAGGCCTGCGCGTACGACAGCTCGTCGACGTACCGGTTCCAGTCCACCCACTTCGACTCACGGACCGACTTGCCGGCCACCGAGTCGTTGATGGTGAAGTTGTTCTCCTTCAGGGCGCTGTAGTTCGCCGTGTTGGTGATGAAGCCGTGCACGTCGTCGACCGTCGCCCCTTCCGCGTTGGCGGCCTCGTAGAAGAGCTGGGCGGACGGGGCGAAGTTGTCGTCCCAGCCGAGCCAGCCGTGGTGACCGGCGTCGATGTAGTTGTAGACGTTGGGAATGGCGCCGAGCTTGTTCAGCGCGTAGCCGACGCCCTTCACGTAGTTGCCGTTGGCCTTCATGGTGTCGCAGGCCGCGGTGGCGGTGGGCCGGCTGCCGGTGTTGGTGACCAGGTTGGGCAGCGAGTCGATCTCGATGGTGGTGACGATCCGCAGACCGGCGTACTTGCTGTCGGCGAGGATCGCGGCGATCGGGTCGATGAACTGCGTCTTGTACTTGTCGATCTCCGTCGGACCGAGCTCACCGTTGGAGGCGAGGGCAGCGCAGTCGCGTCCGGGGAGGTCGTAGACGACCAGCTGGACGACCTCTTCGCCGCTCCCCTTCTGGGCGAGGGCCGCATCGAGGTGGGCGCGCAGGCCCATGCCGCCGTTGACGCCGTTGATGGCGGCGATGCGGTCCAGCCAGACGCCGGTGGGCTGGTTGGAGATGCGGGAGCCGCCCGTCTCGGCGGCCGCCTTCGCCGACCACTCCGGGTTCACGTACACCTTGGCACCGGCGTAGGGGTTGTCCACCCGGGTGGAGGGGGTGCCCGGGTCCGTCGGTGTGCCGGGGTCGGTGGGGGTGCCGGTGCCGCTGTCGACGTTGCAGGTCACGCCGTCGAGCGTGAACGTCGTGGGCACGGCGTTGGTGCCGCTGTAGGACCCCTGGAATCCGAAGCTGACCGAACCGCCGTTCGCCAGAGTCCCGTTGTAGGTCTCGTTGTTCGCGGTGACGGCCGTGCCGGACTGGGTGATCTTCGCGTTCCAGCCGCTGGTGATCTTCTGGTTGCCGGCGTACGCCCACTTCACCGACCAACTCGTCTTGGCGGCGGAGTTGTTGGTCACGGTGACGTTGGCGGTGAAGCCGGTGTCCCACTGGTTCTGCACCTTGTAGTCGACGGTGCAGGGGATCGCGGCGATGCCCGGATCCCCGGGGACCACCGCGAGCGCCGTCCCGGAGGCGCCGGCGACCAGCGCCAGCGCGGCGAGTATCGCTGTTCTGCTACGGCTCATGAGTGCGGGTTTCCTTGTCCGTTGCGGGTGTTGTCCGTTGCGGGAGTTGTCCGTTGCGGATGTTGTCCGTTCCCTTGGGTCGTGCGGCTCTTGCTGGGGTGGCGCCTATCCGTCGAGGGCGCGCAGATGGTCGCGCAGCCCGGTGCCGTACGCGGTGGGGGTGCCGTCGTAGCTGGAGATGAGGGACGGGCCGGAGGAGCAGTCCCAGGTGTTCCAGGTCCAGCCGAGGTAGGACAGGCCCCGGTCGTCGAACCACTTCATGACCTGGTCGACGAAGGCGTGCGCGCAGGTGTTCTCCCCGATCTCCCCGGCCACGAGCGGCACCTGGGCGGCGACGGGGGCGAGCGTGGAGTTCCAGCAGCTCTCGTTCGCACAGGAGTTGAAGTTGTAGACGTGGTACGCGGCGGCGAGATTGCCGGTCGGGTCCGTGGGCTTGTACGTGAGCCACTGACTGAGGTCGTTGGAGTAGGCGATCCCGCCGGCGAGGATCACGTTCCGGGCGCCGGTGGCCCGTACGGAGTCGACGAGATCCTGCATACCGGCGACCTCGTACCCGATGCCGGGGCAGGTGCCGCCGTCCCGCCAGCACTGCCAGGCCTGGGTGGTCGTGGAGGTCGCGCGGTCCGGGTAGGGCTCGTTGAACAGGTCGAACACGACGGCCTGGTCGTTCTTGAAGGTGTTCGCCACCGAGGTCCAGAACGACGGGGTGTACTGCATGTCGGGCATCGGCTTCTGGCAGCTGGCGTGCACGTCGGAGCAGCCGGCCGAGTTGCCGGTGTACTGGCCGTAGGTCCAGTGCAGTTCGACGACCGGTGTCATGCCGTGCGCCTCGACGCGGGCCACCAGGTCCTTGACCGCGTCGACGTAAGCGGCACCGCCGTAGGCGGAGTCGATGTTCGACAGGCCGAGCCAGCACTCCTCGTTGAGCGGGATGCGGACGGTGTCGACGTTCCAGGCGGCGATCGCCCGCACCGCCGCGTCGTCGACCGGGCCGTCCCAGATGCCGCGGCCCTGGACGCACATGAACTCGCCGCCGGAGCGGTTCACGCCGAGCAGCCGGCGGGTCGCGCCGTCGGCGTCCACGAGCTTGTTCCCGGATACGTGCAGCGCGGGCGGCGCGTCGCCGGTGTCCGGCGGGGTGCTGGGGGACGCGGTGGGGGTCGGGGTGGGCGTGGGGGTGGGATCACTGTCGACGTTGCACAGGGTGCCGTTGAGCTTGAACGCCGTCGGTACGGAGTTCGTCGCACCCTTCGAGGCGATGAAGCCCGCGCTGACGACGGCGCCCGAGCCGAGGGAACCGTTCCAGCTCTCGTTCGCCGCGGTGACGGTCGTACCCGACTGGGACCACTTGGCGCTCCAGCCCTGGGTGACCTGCTGCCCGTCGGCGAAGGCGAAGGTCAGGCTCCACGCGGACACGGGGGCCGCGTTGTTGGTGATCTTCACGGCACCCTGGAAGCCGGCGTCCCACTGGCCGGTGACGGAGTACTCCACCGTGCACGCGGGCGTGGCTCCCTGCGCCGTCATGACCGGCAGGGTCACACCCGTCCCGAGGGCGACCAGGCCGGCCATGGCTGAGAACACTGAACGAGGGGGGCGTCGCATGAGCGACTCCTTGCAGCTCAGCGCGTCGTGACGAACGCGTCGACTGATGGAATCGCTCCCACTGGTGTCTCGAAGCTAGCGCCAAGTCCCGGCAAAGAACAGGGGAGTCGCTGACTTTCCCTCAACTTACAGCGTCGAATCTTTTCGACTCTTCAAGCACCTTGACCGTTCACACGCCCGTCCTCACTATGGGAGCGCTCCCACTGGTTCAAGGCTTGTTGCTCCTCCCCCACCGCTCCGAGCCGCAAGGAGGAACCAGAACCATGGATCCCTCACGCAGACGCCGCCGGGCGCGGCGCCTGTGGACCGCCGTCGTGGCGGCCCTCGCGCTTCCCCTCGCCATGCTGAGCACGAGCTCGGCCCCCGCCCACGCGGCGGCACTTCAGTGCAGCGTGGACTACAAGACGAACGACTGGGGGTCCGGCTTCACCGCGGACCTGACCCTCACCAACCGCGGCACCGACCCCATCAGCGGCTGGACCCTGACGTACGCCTACACGGGCAACCAGAAGCTGTCGAACGGCTGGAACGGGACGTGGTCGCAGTCCGGCCAGCAGATCACGGTGAACAACGCCACCTACAACGGGACGATCGCGGCGGGTGCCGCGGTGAGCACCGGTGCGCAGTTCACCTACAGCGGCGCCAACGCCGCCCCCACGAGCTTCGCGGTCAACGGCACCACCTGCACCGGCGCGCATCAGCCGCCCGTCGCCGTGCTGACCAGTCCCGCCGCGGGCGCCGTGTACACGCAAGGGGACGCGGTGCCCCTCGCGGCGACCGCCGCGGCCGCCGACAACGCGACCGTCACCAAGGTCGAGTTCTACGACGACACGACCCTGCTCGGCACCGACACGAGCTCGCCCTACACCCTGTCGGCCTCCGGGTTGTCGGTGGGCAGTCATTCGCTGGTGGCGAAGGCCTACGACAGTCTGGGCGCGTCGGCGTCGTCGACGCCCGTCGGCATCACGGTCGCCTCGGGACCGGCCGTCGTCGCCTCCACGAACCAACTGGCGGTGCAGCAGGGCAAGACGGGCACCTACGAGCTGAAGCTGTCGACCCAGCCGTCGGCCGACGTGACCGTCACGACCGCCCGCACCGGCGGCAACACGGGCCTGACGGTCACCGGCGGCGCCACCCTCACCTTCACCCCGTCGAACTGGAGCACCGCCCAGAAGGTGACCGTCACCGCGAACGCCTCGGGCACGGGCGCGGCCACCTTCGAGTCGACCGCCACGGGGCACGCCAAGGCCTCGGTCACGGTCACCGAGATCGCCGGCAGCAAGGTGTACGACGCCCGCTTCCTGGACCTCTACGGCAAGATCACCAACCCCGCGAACGGCTACTTCTCCCCCGAGGGCATCCCGTACCACTCGGTGGAGACGCTGATCGTCGAGGCGCCGGACCAGGGCCATGAGACGACGTCGGAGGCCTACAGCTACCTTCTGTGGCTGCAGGCGATGTACGGCAAGGTGACGGGCGACTGGACCAAGTTCAACGGCGCCTGGGAGATCATGGAGAAGTACATGATCCCCACCCATGCCGACCAGCCGACGAACTCGTTCTACAACGCCTCGAAGCCGGCGACGTACGCGCCGGAACTGGACACGCCGAACGAGTATCCGGCGAAGCTGGACACGGGTGTGTCCGTGGGATCGGATCCGATCGCCGGTGAACTGAAGACCGCATACGGTACGGACGACGTCTACGGTATGCACTGGCTCCAGGACGTCGACAACGTCTACGGATACGGCAACGAGCCCGGCAAGTGCGAGGCCGGCCCGACCGCGACCGGACCGTCGTACATCAACACCTTCCAGCGCGGCGCGCAGGAGTCGGTGTGGGAGACGGTTCCGCAGCCCACCTGCGACGCCTTCACATACGGCGGCAGGAACGGGTATCTGGACCTGTTCACCGGTGACTCCTCCTACGCCAAGCAGTGGAAGTTCACCAACGCCCCGGATGCCGACGCGCGGGCCGTGCAGGCCGCGTACTGGGCGGACATCTGGGCGAAGGGGCAGGGCAAGGGCAGTGACGTGTCGGCAACCGTCGGCAAGGCCGCGAAGATGGGCGACTATCTGCGGTATGCGATGTACGACAAGTACTTCAAGAAGATCGGCAACTGTGTCGGTCCGACCGCGTGCCCGGCCGGCACCGGCAAGGACGCCTCGCACTACCTGCTCTCCTGGTACTACGCCTGGGGCGGCGCCACCGACACCAGCGCCGGCTGGGCCTGGCGGATCGGCTCCAGCCACACGCACGGCGGCTACCAGAACCCCCTGGCCGCCTACGCGCTGAGCAGTTACACCGACCTGAAGCCCAAGTCGGCGACGGGCCAGGCGGACTGGGCCAAGTCCCTCACCCGGCAGATGGAGTTCTACCGCTGGCTGCAGTCCAGCGAGGGCGCCATCGCGGGCGGCGCGACCAACAGCTGGGCAGGCCGCTACGCGACCCCGCCGGCCGGCACGCCGACCTTCTACGGCATGTACTACGACCAGCAGCCCGTCTACCACGACCCGCCGTCCAACCAGTGGTTCGGCTTCCAGGCGTGGTCGATGGAGCGGGTCGCCGAGTACTACCAGCAGACGGGGAACGCGCAGGCCAAAGCGGTCCTCGACAAATGGGTCGACTGGGCGCTGTCCAAGACCACGATCAACCCGGACGGCACCTTCCTCATCCCCTCCACCCTCCAGTGGTCGGGCCGTCCCGACACCTGGAACGCGTCGAGTCCAGGCGCCAACACCGCACTTCACGTCACCGTCGCCGACTACACCAACGACGTCGGCGTGGCCGCCGCGTACGCCAAGACACTGACCTACTACGCCGCCAAGTCCGGCGACACGGAGGCCAAGACGACCGCCAAGGCACTCCTGGACGGCATGTGGACCAACTACCAGGACAGCCTCGGCATCGCGGTCCCCGAGACCCGCGCCGACTACAACCGCTTCGACGACGGCGTGTACGTCCCGAGCGGCTGGAGCGGCACGATGCCGAACGGCGACACCGTCAACTCCTCCTCGACCTTCGCCTCGATCCGGTCCTTCTACGAGGACGACCCGGCCTGGTCGAAGATCGAGAGCTATCTCGCGGGCGGCGCCGCGCCCGTGTTCACGTACCACCGGTTCTGGGCCCAGGCCGACATCGCCCTGGCCATGGGCTCGTACGCGGAGCTCCTCGAATAAGTCCCCGCTAACGCTCCGCGTACCGCGCCGGGCGGCCCCTTCCCGCATGGGGGCCGCCCGGTAGTCGCACGTCAGCCCCCACACGCACCGCACCTTTGCGCACCGATCTCCTCCCACATGGCTTCGCGAGGAAGGACCCCCACCGTGCGAAGAAAGCGCATTCTGACGGCTGTGCTGGCGCTCGCCGCCGGCCTGCTCGCCGGCAGCCCGCCCGCCCTTGCCACCGACGCCGCGCCCGGGACGGCGCCGGCCGCCGAGTCGTACACCTGGAAGAACGCCCGGATCGACGGCGGCGGCTTCGTCCCGGGCATCGTCTTCAACCGCAAGGAGAAGAACCTCGCCTACGCGCGCACCGACATCGGGGGCGCCTACCGCTGGCAGGAGTCGGGCAAGACCTGGACACCGCTGCTGGACTCGGTCGGCTGGGCGGACTGGGGGCACACCGGCGTGGTGAGCCTGGCCTCCGACTCCGTCGACCCCGACAAGGTGTACGCGGCGGTCGGCACGTACACCAACAGCTGGGATCCGGGGAACGGCGCCGTGCTGCGTTCCGGGGACCGGGGCGCCAGCTGGCAGAAGACGGACCTGCCCTTCAAGCTGGGCGGGAACATGCCCGGCCGGGGCATGGGCGAGCGGCTCGCGGTCGACCCGAACAGGAACAGCGTGCTGTACCTGGGCGCGCCGAGCGGCAAGGGGCTGTGGCGGTCGACGGACTCGGGCGTCACCTGGTCGCAGGTGACGAACTTCCCCAACGTCGGCAATTACGTACAGGATCCCAGCGACACCAGCGGGTACGCGAGCGACAACCAGGGGATCGTCTGGGTCACCTTCGACGAGTCGACGGGCACGTCCGGTACGGCGACGAAGACGGTCTACGTCGGGGTCGCGGACAAGGACAACGCGGTGTACCGGTCGACGGATGCGGGGGCGACCTGGAGCCGGCTGGCCGGGCAGCCGACGGGATACCTGGCGCACAAGGGCGTACTGGACACCGCCAACGGCTATCTGTACATCGCATACAGCGACAAGGGCGGTCCGTACGACGGCGGCAAGGGCCGGCTGTGGCGGTACGCGACGGCGACCGGGACCTGGACCGACATCAGCCCGGTGGCGGAGGCCGACACCTACTACGGCTTCAGCGGGCTGACGGTGGACCGTCAGAAGCCCGGCACCGTCATGGCCACCGCGTACAGCTCCTGGTGGCCCGACACCCAGATCTTCCGCTCCACCGACAGCGGCGGGACCTGGACGAAGGCGTGGGACTACACGTCGTATCCCAACCGCTCGAACCGCTACACCATGGACGTCTCCTCGTCGCCCTGGCTGACCTGGGGCGCGAACCCCTCGCCGCCGGAGCAGACGCCCAAACTGGGCTGGATGACCGAGGCGTTGGAGATCGACCCGTTCAACTCCAGCCGCATGATGTACGGGACGGGCGCGACGATCTACGGCACGGAGAACCTGGCGAACTGGGACAGCGGCGGTCAGTTCACCGTCAGGCCGATGGTGCAGGGGCTGGAGGAGACGGCGGTCAACGACCTCGCCTCTCCCCCGGCCGGCGCCCCGCTGCTCAGCGCCCTCGGTGACGTCGGCGGCTTCCGGCACACCGATCTGACCAAGGTGCCGTCCATGATGTTCACCTCGCCGAACTTCACGACGACCACGAGTCTGGACTACGCGGAGACCAACCCGGACACGGTGGTGCGGGTCGGCAACCTGGACTCGGGCCCGCATGTGGCCTTCTCGACGGACAACGGCGCCAACTGGTTCGCGGGGACGGATCCTTCGGGGGTCAGCGGTGGCGGAACGGTCGCGGCGGCGGCCGACGGTAGCCGGTTCGTGTGGAGCCCGGCGGGTGCCGGGGTGCAGTACACGACCGGCTTCGGCTCGTCCTGGTCCGCGTCCGGCGGGCTCCCCTCCGGCGCGATCGTCGAGTCCGACCGGGTGGACCCCAAGACGTTCTACGGCTTCAAGTCCGGCAAGTTCTATGTGAGTTCCGACGGCGGTGCCACCTTCACGGCCTCGTCCGCGAGTGGTCTGCCCAGTGGTGACAGCGTGCGCTTCAAGGCGCTGCCGGGCGCCAAGGGCGATGTGTGGCTGGCGGGCGGGGCGAGCGACGGGGCGTACGGGCTGTGGCACTCCACGGACTCGGGCGCCACCTTCACCAAGCTGTCGACCGTCGAACAGGCCGACACGATCGGCTTCGGCAAGGCGGCGACGGGAGCCTCGTACCAGACGCTCTACACCAGCGCGAAGATCGCCGGGGTCCGTGGCATCTTCCGCTCGACGGACAAGGGCGCCACCTGGACGCGCATCAACGACGACGCCCATCAGTGGGGTTGGACGGGCGCGGCGATCACCGGTGACCCGCGGATCTACGGGCGTGTCTACGTGTCGACGAACGGCCGGGGTGTCGTCTACGGCGACACCTCCGACACCAGTGGAGGCGGCAGCGGGGGCGGCGGGACGGATCCCACGCCCACCCCGACCGGCGCCTGCGCGGTGACGTACACCATCACCAACCAGTGGTCCGGTGGCTTCCAGGCCGACGTGAAGCTCGCCAACACGGGCACGAGCGCCTGGTCCGGCTGGAGCCTCGGCTGGTCCTTCCCCAACGGCCAGACGATCTCGCAGCTGTGGAACGCCGGCTACACGCAGTCGGGTTCGGCGGTGACGGCGAAGAACGTCACCTGGAACGCCAATGTGGCGGCCGGCTCGTCCGTGAGCTTCGGCTTCACCGGCAGCTGGTCGGGCTCGAACGCGAAACCGGCGGCCTTCACCCTGGGGGACCAGAGCTGCACGGTCTCCTGAGCTGAGCCGAGCCGAGGGGCGCGCGCCGGGCACGCGCCCCTCGGTCGTGTCCACGGCGGGGAGCCGGCGCGATCATCGTGTACCGACGGTGCTGCCTCGGGAGCGGGGCGCGCGGGGGCCTTCGGCACGCGGGCAGCCGCTTGGCCTCCCGTGGGGAGCCGGGAGGAGCGGCGGGCCCCGCCGTTCAGGGGACGGCAGGGCCCGAGAGCGGGATACCACCCGGGGGTGGAGCGGGATCCCGTGCGAGACACCATGCACCACAAACCAGCCACAGAGATAGATCACGGCCGAAAATCGTAGGCCGGCGCGCGAACTCGTGCGGCGGAGGACGGGCTGACTCTTCGGCGGCGTCCGCATCGGTGCTGCTCCGCTTCAGCCTGCCGACCCGGGCGGGGCTTCGGTTCACGGCGTGTACACCGTCGGCCGTGGTGCCGTCGGCATTCCGTTGCCGATGAAGAAGCTCGGGTGCGGCGGCTGGTTGTATGCGGTGTTCTGCCAGGCCAGGCCGGTGCGGTACATCGTGTCGTGGAGCAGGGTCGTGATCTTCGTGGTCGTCTCGTACGGCGTGGAGTAGATCCTGAGTGCCGTGTTGCTGCTCGTCGGCCAGACGACCTCCTCGCGCCAGTCGCCGAGGATGTCGCCGGACAGGGCCGGGGTCGCCTTGGTGCTGTTGTTGGAGTGGACGTCCGAGCCGGTCAGCAGGCGGGTGTCGGAGGACGTGCCGTACTTGTCGATGTGGGTGCCGTCCAGCAGCTCACGGGTGGTGTCGGCGTCCCACCAGGAGAGGAAGTTGACGGAGGACGGTTCACGGCCCTTGGTGGCGCCCGCCTCGTCGCGGATGGAGGAGTCGGAGGCGGACCAGACCTCGGCTCCGTCGTTGCCCGCCCAGATGTCGCCGGCGACGCCGCGGCCGTTGTCGCAGCAGGCGGCGAGCTGCCAGTTGACGGTCCCGTCGGCCGGGTTGATGTACAGCTCGGCGGGCTGGCCGGCGGACTCCGAGACCTTGAAGTACTCCAGGCCCGCGTGGGACGGGTCGAGGTCGCCGAGGTGCTGGGCGTCGCCGTGGCCGGTCTTCGTCGTCCACAGACCGTTGCCGTTTTCGTCGACCGCCATCGCGCCGTAGACGATCTCGTCCTTGCCGTCACGGTCGACGTCACCGACGGAGAGGCTGTGCGAACCCTGTCCGTCGTAGCCCTTGCCGCTGTTGGTGGAGGAGTTGGTGTCGAAGGTCCAGCGGCGGGTGAAGGCGCCGCCTCGCCAGTCCCAGGCCGCGATCACCGTGCGCGTGTAGTAGCCGCGGGCCATGATCAGGGAGGGGCGGGAGCCGTCCAGGTAGGCGGTCCCGGCGAGGAAGCGGTCGACGCGGTTGCCGTAGGAGTCGCCCCAGGAGGAGACCGTGCCGCGGGCCGGGACGTAGTCGACGCTCTGCATCGCCTTGCCGGTCTGGCCGTTGAACATGGTCAGGTACTCGGGGCCGGACAGGACGTATCCGCTGGAGTTGCGGTGGTCGGCCGAGGAACTGCCGATCACCGTGCCGGTGCCGTCGACCGTGCCGTCGGCGGTCTTCAGGGCGACCTCGGCCTTGCCGTCGCCGTCGTAGTCGTACACCTGGAACTGGGTGTAGTGGGCGCCGGAGCGGATGTTGCGGCCCAGGTCGATGCGCCACAGGCGGGTGCCGTCGAGCTTGATCCCGTCGAGGATCGTGTTGCCGGTGTAGCCGGACTGGGAGTTGTCCTTGGCGTTCGTCGGCTGCCACTTGAGGACGAAGTCCAGGGCGCCGTCGCCGTCCAGATCGCCGATCGAGGCGTCGTTCGCCTCGTAGCTGTACGACACGCCGTCCGGGGTCGTGCCGCCCGCCGGCGGGGTGATGGGGACGTCCTTGTAACCGGTGCGCAACTGCACCGCGTGGACGGAGTCGGCCTGTTCGACGCCGTTGACGACGGCGCGGACCGTGTAGTCGGCCTGTGCGGGGGCGCCGGAGTGGAAGTAGTTGGTGGAGCCGGTCACGGGGGTCGAGTTGACCTTCGTGCCGGCCCGGTAGACGTTGAAGGAGACGCTGTCGGGGTCGGTGCCGAGCCAGCGCCAGCTGACGAGGTTGCCGCTGTCGGTGTGGACGCTGACGACCCCCCGGTCGAGGGCCTCGACCTGGCGGGCGGTGGCGGCCTCGGCCGTGCCGGTGCCGAGCGCGGTCAGGCCGGCGGCGACCAGGGCCACGGCGGCTGTCGTCGCCGCGAGGAGGGCGCGGCGTCTGCGGTGCGGGTGCTGCACGGGACGAACCTCCAGAGAGGACGGACGGGTTCCGCACTCCAGTCGCCACGGGGTGCGGCCGAGTTGCCCTGTCTTTCGGCCAGTTCGGCCGCCGTACGAGCGATCCGCCCGGGCCGTTCGACGCGGTGCCGGAACAGCCGCTGGTGGACGTCGCGCTCAGGGAGTTCGTCCACGCGTCCGCGGAACCGGCGGCTTGCGGAACGCCCGTAGGGTGAACTCCGGCTCCGGCCGCGGCCGGTCCTGGTCGGGCAGGGCCGCGAGACGGGCGGCGAACTCGTCGGCGAGGGGGTGTCCGGGCGGCAGGGTGACGAACCAGCCGCGCCGCAGATCGGCGATCGCCCGGCGCGGGCTGCGGCCCTGCCCCCGGCCGGGAAAACGGGCGCGCCCGGCCGGGACCAGACCGCAGCCGACGGCGTACGCCTCGACGAGCGCGTCGGCGTCGGACGCGGGGCGGGGCGGGCGGGAGGCGAGGACACCGTCGATGTCGCTGCCCACGTTGTGCGAGGCGCCCTTGTCGACGGTGGTGATGTAGACCCCGCCCGGCCTCAGCACCCGGGCGCACTCGGCGACGATCCGCCGTACGTCCCGGGCGTCGTCGACGAGGTGCAGCAGCCACACGCTGCTCACGGCGTCGAACCGCGCCTCCCGGAAGGGGAGGTGGCGGCTGTCGGCGCGCACGATCGCGCCGGGCAGCCGGGCGGCGGCCTGCCGGGCCATCGCGGGCGACAGGTCGACGCCCGTCACGCGCAGGGCGTCGCCCGCGGCCGCGAGCCGCCGGGTGACGATGCCCGTGCCGCAGGCGACGTCCAGCAGACTGCGCGCACCGGGCGGCAGCAGGCCCAGGACGGCCTCCGCGGCGGCGGCCGCGCGGGGCTCACCGCCGCGCGAGGCGTCGTAGCGTTCGGCTTCCTTGTCGTAGTCCAGCACCCGCCCTCCCGTTCCGCCCGTCGGCCGAATGCCAGCTGCGACCCGCCGCAGGGGCACATACCGCGGACCGCAGGCCCGCCGACCGCGGACCGCAGACCGCAGACCGCAGACCGCAGACCGGGTGCCGTATGCCGGATGTCGCAGACTGTATGCCGTCGCCTCGCGTCAGTATGCCGTCGCCCGCCTCAGTGCGCGCCGTGTCCGGCGGCCGCCTCCTCCACCCGGCGGGCGAGCCGGAAGTCGAGTTCGGTGACGGCGCCGCCCACGCTGTGGGTGTTCACGGAGAGGGAGACCGTGTTGTAGCCGAGGGTGAGGTCCGAATGGTGGTCGAGGTCTTCCTGGATCTGCGCGACATGGACGACCAGGGCCGTCGCGGCGAAGTGGGAGACCAGCCGGTAGGAGCGGGTGAGACGGTCGCCGTCCAGCGACCAGCCCGGCAGCTCCGACAGACGGTCCTCGATCTCCTTCTGCGACAACGGTTCCACGGCCATGGTCCGACTCCCTTCCTGGTGTCGCGTACCTGTCCAGCCTGCCAGGCCTCAGGTCAGCGCGCTCTCGGCCGCGAAGTCGTCCGCGAGCGCGGCGATGCGGGCGCGGCCCTCCACCTGACGCAGCCAGGCGTGCGGCAGACCGTGGTCGCCGTGCCGGGTGCCGAGCAGGTTGCCGCAGATCGAGCCAGTGGAGTCGCTGTCGCCCGAGTGGTTGACCGACAGCAGCAGGGCCTGCTCGACGTCGGCGTGTGCCAGGGCCGCGTAGACGCCGATCGCGAGGGCCTCCTCGGCGATCCAGCCGGCGCCGAGCCGCTCCACCTTCTCGGCGGTGGGGTCGCCCTCCGCCGCCAGGTCCAGGGCCCGCCCGAGGGCCGTACTGGTCTCCTCGTGCCCGGGGTACCGGGCCAGCAGCCGCAGGGCGCGCAGTACGGCGCCCTCGACCGACTCCCCGTCCGTCAGGTGCGAGACGATCGCGGCGAGCGCCCCGGCCGCGTAGTAGCCGGTGGGGTGGCCGTGGGTCATCTGGGCGCACACGGCGGCGAGGCGGAACGCGGTGTCGGCAGGGGTGCCGGTGAGGCCGAAGGGCGCCGACCGCATGACGCCGCCGCAGCCCTTGGAGTCCGGGTTGACCGGTCCCGGCGGGCCCAGCTCGGCCCAGGTGTCGGGGACGAAGTCCTGCTCCAGGCCGCTCAGGCAGGCGTTGCCCGGGGCCCGGCGGGCGTACAGCCAGGGCTCGGCGACGAGGCCGCCGGCCGGGCCGGCGTAGCCGTGAGCGGTGGGTCCGCCGTCGGGCGCCGGTACGCGCTGGGTGTGCAGCCATCGCTCGTAGGCCCAGCGCACCAGCCGGGGGCCGCCCCCGCCGATCCCCCGCTCGCGCTCACGCCGGAGCGCCTGCTCGATGCCCTCCGCGCCGAACAGCGTCATCTGCGTGTCGTCGCTGATCCGGCCGACCACGCCGGCCGCGTCCGGCACGAGCCCGGTGACGCCCCGCTCGCCGTGCCGGGCGCGGATACGGCCGAGGGAGTCGAACTCCACCGGGTAGCCGAGCGCGTCCCCGAGCGCCCCGCCGAGCAGACAGCCACGCACCCGTGCCCGGTACAGCGCCTCGGCCTCGAACGTGAACCTCCGCGGAATCCACGGCACGGTCGTCCACCCACCTCTCGTCTGCGGCCCTGCGCCGGCTTCTCGACTACGGTCGTACGTATGGGCATTGTCGCGACCAGTACGAACGCGCCGTTCACCGCCCCCGCCGAGCGGGGCGTGGGTCCGCTGCTGCGGGCCTGGCGGGAGCGGCGGCGGGTCAGCCAGCTGGAGCTCGCGCTGCGGGCCGGGTCCTCGGCCCGGCACATCAGTTTCGTGGAGACGGGCCGCTCCCGGCCCAGCGAGGAGATGGTGCTGCGACTGGCCGAGCACCTGGAGGTACCCGTGCGGGAGCGCAACGCGCTGCTGCTGGCGGCCGGTCACGCCCCGCACTACGCGCAGACCCCGCTGGACGACCCGGCGCTGGACGTGCTGCGCACCGGCCTGGAGCGGCTCATCCAGGGCTATGAGCCCTACCCGGCGCTGGTGGTGGACGCGAGGTACGACGTCGTGGCCGCCAACCGCGGGATCGCCATGCTGCTGGAGGGCGTCCCGGAGTCCCTGCTCGCGCCGCCGCTGAACGCGATGCGGCTCACGCTCCATCCGCGGGGTCTCGCACCCCGCATCCGCAACCTGCCCGAGTGGCGCGGCCATCTCCTCGCCCAGATGGAGCGTCAGATCGCCCTGCACCGCTCGGCCCCGCTGCGCGCGCTGTACGAGGAGGTCGCCGCCTACCCGGTGCCGGAGTACACAGGCGACGGCGAACCGGACGGTCCCGTGCCGCACTTCGCGCTGCCGATGCGGATCGAGCACGACGGGCGGACACTGTCGTTCATCTCTTCGATCTCCACCTTCAACACGCCCCTGGACGTGACCGTCGCCGAGCTGGCCATCGAGACGTTCCTCCCGGCCGACCCGGCGACGGTCAAGTACCTTCAGTCATCGTTGGATTGACGGTTCGTCAATAAATGCTGGGCTGCGTCGTCTTCAGGGCGAAGTGCTGGAGTGCGGCGAAGCAGGTCACCGTCAGCGCCTGCAGCACCGTCCACACCGCGCCCGCCGAGGTCGGAGAGAGCCAGAAGGCGAGTGCGACGCAACTGAGGACCGACCAGGCGAGGTTGGCCTCCACCACCAGCCGCACCGGCAGCGGTGCCGGGCGGCCACGGGAAGCCAGCACGCCCACGGCCCCGGCGAACACCACCAGGAAAACCCCCAGTTCGCGCAGCAGCGCGCCGTCGACGCCGAGCAGACGCCCGAGCGGGCCGGACACGACGAGGTACGCGAGGCCGTTGACACCGGTCACCACGGCGTCCAGGGCCAGGAAGCGGCGTAGCGCGGTGTGCGGCTCCGCGGTGCGGGCGAGGGCGGTGAGCGGGGCGGACCGGGTTCCGGACATGGTGAATCACCCTCCGTCGGGGTCGTGGTCGTCCACCGGTGGTGGCGGGGACCCGGGTTCCGGGCCGGAGTGCGCCGGCCCGGAACCCGGTGACTCCACGATCCCGGCCGAGGCCGGTCGGGTCGATTACCCCTGACGTCATGCGTGGCGGGGACCTCACCTCCGTACCTGTGAGACCGCGGCCGGAACATGACAGACTGGCCCGCGTGCCTCGACACGTAGGGGAGACGTGGCGTGAGTGAACGGCGGCCCGCGCCTACGGTGGGCCAGGTGGTACTCGGCAGACGGCTGCAGGAGTTGCGTGAGGCGGCCGGCCTCGGTCGCGAGGAGGCGGCCCGCGCGCTGCGCGTGGCTCCCGCGACCGTGCGGCGCATGGAGACGGCCGAGGTCGCGCTGAAGATCCCGTACGTGCAGGTGCTGCTGGAGACGTACGGCGTTCCCGCGGGCGAGGCCGAGGCGTTCGTGCGGCTGGCCGAGGAGGCCAACCTGCCCGGCTGGTGGCAGCGCTTCCACGACGTGCTGCCGGAGTGGTTCAGCCTGTATGTGAGCCTGGAGGGCGCGGCACGGCTGATCCGCAGTTACGAACCGCACTTCGTGCCGGGCCTGTTGCAGACCGAGAGGTACGCGCGCGCCGTCCTGGAGGCCGGGACGGTCGGGCGGACGCGGCCGGACGCGATCGAGCGGCACGTGTCTCTGCGCATGGCCCGGCAGCAGCTGCTGGACGGCCCCAACCCGCCGCACCTGTGGGCGGTGATGGACGAGACGGTGCTGCTGCGCCCGGTCTGCGAGGACCCCTCCGTCATGCGCGAACAGCTGGACAAGCTGCTGGAGTTGGCCGAGCGCGACCGGATCACCCTGCAGATCGCCGCGTTCGCCGACGGCCCCCACCCGGGGACGGCCGCGCCCTTCTCGCTCTTCCGTTTCGCCGAGCCGGAGCTGCCCGACATGGTCGTCACCGAGTACCTGACCGGCGCCCTCTACCTCGACTCCCGCACGGAGGTCTCCGCGCATCTGGAGGTCCTCGACCACCTGACGACGCACGCCGCTTCCGCCCAGGAGACGCGGAAGATCCTGCGGGACGTCCGCGAAACCCTCTGAGCCCCAAGGAAGCGGACCCGGGATCCACCACGGCACGGACCGGACCCCCTACCGCGCCGGCCTGGGGACGGCACCGACCAGAACAGCACGGACCACACAGCACGGCCCACGACAGCACGGCCCACGGCGGCCCCACGCGCGAGGAGAAAAGCCCGTATGACCGGATCCGAGGCCGGGAAGGCGCCCGTCCGCATCGACACCAGCAGGCCCCACCCGGCGCGTGTCTACGACTGGTGGCTGGGCGGCAAGGACAACTACCCGGTGGACGAGGAACTGGCCCGGAAGATCCTCGCCGTGGACGGCACGGTGCTGCGCGGGGCACGCGCCAACCGCCGCTTCATGCAGCGGGCCGTGCGTGCCGCCGCCGAGGCCGGGATACGCCAGTTCCTGGACATCGGCACGGGCATCCCCACCGAGCCCAACCTGCACCAGGTGGCCCAGGGTGTGGCGCCGGAGGCGAGGGTGGTGTACGCCGACAACGACCCGATCGTGCTGCGGCACGCGGAGGCCCTGCTGCACGGAACGGCCGAGGGCTCCACGCAGTACGTGCACGCCGACGTCCGCGACCTCGAGACGCTGCTGGCGCGGGCCGCGGAGTCCCTCGACCTCGGCCGGCCGGTGTCGCTGTCGCTGGTGGCGCTCACGCACTACCTGGACGACAGCGCCCCCGACCTGGTGCGGGAGTACATGGCGAGGCTCGCCCCCGGCAGCTGGCTGATCCTCTCCCAGGTGACCCCGGACCTCAGCCCGGAGGCCATGGAGAACGCGGCGAACCACTTCCGCCGCAGCGGCACTCCCTTCTTCCCGCGCTCCCTCGCCGAGTTCGCCCACTTCTTCGAGGGCCTGGACCTGCTCGGCCCGGGCCTGATCCCGGTCTCGGGCTGGCGGCCGGACCCGGAGGACGTGGCGGCGCAGGCGGAAGGCATCGTGCCGGTGTACGCGGGGGTCGCCCGCAAGCCCTGACCGGTACCGGTGCGGATGCCGTGACCGGTACCGGTGCGGATGCCGTGGACGGCACCCGTGCGGACGCCCCGGGCGCTGTCCGTGCGGGTGCCGTGGTCCTGGCCGACGCCGGCCCGCCCTCCGCGGCCGTACACCCGGACGGGCGCCGTGGACAGGTGCGCCGGTCCCCGCGCCCCTAGCGTCGGAGGACGGGGACCCGCACCGCGTCGGTGACGCGAAGGAGGCCCGATGCCCTCGGACGCCGTGCTCCACCAGGCCGCCGCGCTCTGTCTGACGTACCCGGACGACGCTTTGCGCGACCGGCTGCCCCTGCTGCGTGAAGCGGCCCCGCAGCTGAGGGAGTTCGTGGACCACGCGGCGCTCACCGCGCCGCGGGAGCTGGCCGCGCATTACGAGGAGGTCTTCGACCCCGAGGGCCGGCACAGCCTGTACGTGAGCCGGTGGCGGGACGACGGCGGCGCCGGGCGGCCCGGCGGGCCGCAGGTCCGGGTCCGCCTGAAGGACCTCTACCGGCGGCACGGGCTGGAGTTCACCGGCGAGGAGCGGCCCGACTTCCTGCCCGCTGTGCTGGAGTTCGCCGCCCGCACCGGCGACACGGGTCCGCTCACCGAGCACCGCGGAGGGCTGGAGCGGCTCCGCTCCCGGCTGACCGGCCTCGGAACCCCGTACGCCTCCGTCCTGGACGCCGTATGCGCCACACTGCCGACTGTATGCACCACACCGCCGACCGAAGACCGCGGACGGCATCCCTGACGCCGCCGACACCCCTGACACGCCGACGGCTCCCGCCCGATGCCGCCGAGGCACCTGCGCCCCCGGCGCCGGCGGTTCCCTCGCCAGGCCCTCGCCAGGCCCTCGCTAGGCCCCCTTGGCCTGGTCCCGGTCGTCGTCGACGATCTCCGCGTCGACCACCGTCTCGTCGTCGTCCCGGCTCTGGCCTGCGGTGTGGTCATCGGCGGGTCCGGTGGTCGGCGACTGCTGCTGGGCCTGGGAGTACATCGCCTGGCCCATCTGCTGGCTGACCGTGGCGAGCTTCTCCACGCCGGCCTGCAGGGCGGTGGTGTCGGCCTGGTGCTCCAGCAGATCCTTCAGTTCGGCGACCGCCGACGACACCTCTCCCCTCGTCTGAGCGGGTACCCGTTCCTCGTTCTCGCGCAGGAACTTCTCTGTCTGGTAGACGAGTTGCTCGGCCTGGTTGCGGACCTCGGCGGCCTCGCGGCGCTTGCGGTCCTCCTCGGCGTACTGCTCGGCCTCGCGCATCATGCGGTCGATGTCGTCCTTGGGCAGCGCCGAGCCGCCCGTCACGGTCATCTTCTGCTCGCGGCCGGTGGCGAGGTCCTTCGCGGAGACGTGCATGATCCCGTTGGCGTCGATGTCGAAGGCGACCTCGATCTGCGGGACGCCGCGCGGGGCCGGCGGCAGGCCGGTGAGGTCGAAGACGCCGAGCTTCTTGTTGTAGGCGGCGATCTCGCGTTCACCCTGGTAGACCTGGATGCCGACGGAGGGCTGGTTGTCGGCGGCCGTGGTGAAGATCTCCGAACGGCGGGTGGGGATCGTGGTGTTGCGTTCGATGAGCTTGGTCATGATGCCGCCCTTGGTCTCGATACCGAGGGACAGCGGGGTGACGTCGAGGAGCAGCACGTCCTTCACGTCGCCGCGGATGACACCCGCCTGCAGCGCCGCGCCGACGGCGACGACCTCGTCGGGGTTGACGCCCTTGTGCGGGTCCTTGCCGGTCAGCTCCCGTACGAGGTCGGTGACCGCGGGCATCCGGGTGGAGCCGCCGACGAGGATGACGTGGTCGATCGCGGACAGCTGCACCTTGGCGTCCTTGACGGCCTGGTGGAAGGGCGTGCGGCAGCGGTCGAGCAGGTCGGCGGTGAGCTCCTGGAACTGAGCGCGCGTCAGTTTCTCGTCGAGGTGCAGGGGGCCCTCGGCGGAGGCCGTGATGTAGGGGAGGTTGATGGTCGTCTCGGAGGACGACGACAGTTCGATCTTCGCCTTCTCGGCGCCCTCGCGCAGCCGCTGCAGCGCCATCTTGTCGTTGCCGAGCTCAATGCCGTACTGGCCCTTGAACTTCTTCACGAGGTACTCGACGATCCGCTGGTCCCAGTCGTCGCCGCCGAGGTGGGTGTCGCCGTTGGTGGCCTTGACCTCGATGACGCCGTCGCCGATGTCCAGGAGCGACACGTCGAAGGTGCCGCCGCCGAGGTCGAAGACGAGGACCGTCTGTTCCTCGCCCCGGTCGAGGCCGTAGGCGAGGGCGGCGGCGGTCGGCTCGTTGATGATCCGCAGCACCTTCAGGCCGGCGATCTCCCCGGCCTCCTTGGTCGCCTGCCGCTGGGCGTCGTCGAAGTAGGCGGGCACGGTGATCACCGCGTCGGTGACGTCCTCGCCGAGGTAGGCCTCCGCGTCCCGCTTGAGTTTCTGCAGGACGCGGGCGGACAGCTCCTGGGCGCGGTAGCGGGTGCCGTCCACATCGCCCTGGTCGGGGAAGTGCCAGGTCGCGTCGCCCATGTGCCGTTTGACCGAGCGGGCGGTGCGGTCGACGTTGGTGACGGCCTGCCGTTTGGCGACCTCGCCGACGAGCACCTCGCCGTTCTTGGCGAAGGCGACGACGGACGGGGTGGTTCTGGCCCCCTCCGCGTTGGCGATGACCGTGGGTTCGCCGCCCTCCAGGACGGCCACCACCGAGTTCGTGGTCCCGAGATCGATGCCGACCGGACGTCCCATCGCCGTCCCCTTCCGCCAGGGAGCTCCCGTGCCACCGGACTTCCAGCACAAGTGGTGCGCGGGCTCCTGTCAATGGGGCACCGGGGGCACACCCCGGCGCAGACCGCCCCGGCGCGAGCCCCGGGTTCCCCCGCGAGGGGCGGGGCCGGGTCGGGGACCGGGCGTGCCCCTCAGGGTGCCGGGTGCCCCGCCGGACGGGTTCGATGCGCCTCGCCGCGCAGTTCCACGGCCCGCCGCGGCCGGTCGGTGATCACCACGTCCACCCGGGTGTCGGCGAGGAAGCGGCGCAGTCCGGCGTCGTCGTTGACCGTCCAGACCATGGTGAACAGGCCGTGCCGGGCCGCCCGGCGCAGCACGGTGGCGCGGGCGAGCAGCCGGTGCACGGCGACGCCGTGGGCGCCGCAGGCCCGCAGACGACGCAGGGGGAACAGTTCCCCGGCCCGGGTGCCGGCCAGCCGGGCGGCGCCCACCTCCTGGCGGTCGCGGCCCAGCGACAGGGCGGTGCGCACCCCCGGGAAGGCCCGGGTGACGGCGGCGACGGAACGGTCCTCCAGGGTCGTGGCCACGAATCCGTCCCGGCCGAGCAGTGCCACCGCCCGGTCGACGACCTCGTGCTCGTAGCCGGTCTCCTTCAGGTCCAGGTGGCCCGCCAGTTTGCCGGCGACCAGCGCCATCACGTCCTCGACGGCGGGGACGTCGTATCCGGCGCGTCCGCACAGCTCGGCGTGGGTGATCCGGTCGACCGGCGGGCCGGTGCGGCCGCCGGCCCGGGCGTCGTGGTGGACGACGAGCACGCCGTCGGCCGTGCGCCGGATGTCGAACTCGGCGTACTCCGCGCCGGAGACGAGGGCGTCCTCGTACGCCTGGAGGGTCGCGGCGCCACGGCGTTCGGAGCCGCCCCGGTGGGCGGAGACGGCGGGACGGGGCAGGGGGGTCCCGGGGGTGTGCGGGGGGCTGATCACCGCTTCATGATCCATGATCCCCGCCACCGTCGCCCTCCCTCGCGTGCCCGGGCGGGCGCCCGGGACGGGCCGTCCCGCCCACGCCCGGTGGAGCCGCCCGCTGCGGTATACCCGGAGCGCCGGCACGCCGAACCGGCCCGGAGCGCCGGCACGCCGAACCGGCCCGGAGCGCGGGCACACCGAGCCGGCCCGAAGCGGGGCACACCGAACCGGCCCGAAGCGGGGCACGCCGAACCGGCCCGAGGCGCGGACATGCCGCACCGGCCGGTGCGCGGGGGCGGGCCGGCCGGTGCGGGTGGAGGGGCGGTCAGGCGAGCTTGGCCGACAGCGTGATCGGTACGGCCTTGAGGGCCTGGCTGACCGGGCAGTTGACCTTGGCCTGCTCGGCGGCGGCGACGAACGCGTCGTTGTCGAGACCGGGGACCGTGCCCTCCACCGTGATGTGGATGCCGGTGATGCCCTCACCCGGCTGGAAGGTGACGTCGGCCGAGGTCACGAGCTTGGTGGGCGGGGTGCCGGCGCCGGCCAGGGCGTGCGAGAAGGCCATCGAGAAGCAGCTGGAGTGGGCGGCGGCGATCAGCTCCTCGGGGCTGGTCTTGCCGTTCGCCTCCTGGGTACGGGCGGCCCACGTCACGGGCTGCTGGTCGATGGCACCGGAGGAGTCGAAGGTGACGACGCCGTTGCCCTCGAGCAGGTTGCCTTCCCAGACGGTGTGTGCGGAGCGCGTGGTGGCCACGGTTGTTCCTTTCGCGTGGGTTTCCCGTCGGACGGGTTTCCGTGGTCCCCATCCGATCACACTCTCGCTCACCGCACCCGGAACACCGGCCCCTGAGCGGTGAAAGGCGAGGTGGCGCTTCCGGCGCAGGTCGCGGAGACGCGGTCGTGGACGGGAGGGGGCGCGGACGCGCGAGGTGCGACCGGTGTGGGCGTACGCCCCTCTCGGCGAGCGGGCCGGGCGCGCGGCGCCGCCGATGTCCGGGTGGCCGTGCCCCTGTCAGGCGGCCCGTTCCTCGGGGGCCGGCTCGAGCGGGACCTGGGGACCGTTGGACTCGTGCAGCCAGCGGCGCAGGACGCGGTGGACGTGTTCGGCGCCGGACAGGACCTCGCCGTCCTCGACGGGGGCGGACAGGGCGAGCGGGGACAGCAGGAACGCTCTGGTCTGGGCGCCGCCGAGGCCGCCGTGCGAGCCGATCTGCTCCTCGAAGGCGAGGACCTCGCCGTCGGCCGGGTCGTGGAAGGAGTTGACCATGATGTCGGCGGTGTGCGGGAAGGAGTGGGTGCGGCGCACGGCGTCGGCGGCGCCGGGGCCGAACGCCGCCAGCGGGCCGGGCTCCTCGTCGAGCCGGTCCAGGGGTATCTCCACGCCGAACGCGCCGAGGACGACTCCGCCGTGCCGCTCGCTGCGGACCAGGAGGAAGCCGATGCCCGGATGGTTGGCGAGGGTCGGCAGCAGGGCGGGATGGCGGGCGTCGATCTCCTCCTTGCTCATCCGGTGCGCGACGTCCGGGAAGGAGATCAGGCCCAGGTTGCCGGAGGCCAGCACGATCGGCTCGGAGCGCCGGCCCGACGGCCGGTGCTGTTCGCCGCCCTCCTCGACGGGCCGGTGCAGCGCCGCGCGGACGGCCGCGCGGGCCTCGGCGCCGCTGTGGGTGCGCCCGGCGCGGCGCGGCACGGGCAGCCCGCAGCCGGCCCGTACCAGGTCGGCGAGGGTGAGGCCGTAGCGGGCGCGGAAGGTCTCGCCGGGGCTCTGGCCATGGTCGGACAGGACGACGATCCGGTAGGGGCGGGGGGCGTGCTCGGCGACCGTCTCGATCAGGGCGAGGGCGCGGTCGAGGCGGCCGAGGACCTGCGCGGTGTCCCGGCCGAGCGGGCCGGAGTGGTGGGCCACCTCGTCGTAGGCGACGAGGTCGGCGTAGACGGCGGTGCGGCCGGCGAGCATGTCGCCCATGACGGCGGCCACGACGACGTCGCGTTCGACGACGGTCGCGAAGGCGCGGATGAACGGGTACAGCCCGCCGCGTCCCACGCGCGGGCGCTCCTTGCGCAGCCGGGCGCGGGTGGACTGGGCGATCTCACGGCCCACCTCGGCGAGGAACGACAGGGCGGTGCGCACGGCGTTGGCCGGGTCGGAGAAGTAGGCGAAGTACCCGGCGCGGGAGCGTGTCTCGCGGCTGCGCCTGCGGGTGGCGATGGACAGGACGAGGGCCTGTTCGTCGGCGCCGCCGCTGAAGAGGTTGCCGCGGCTGGCGCCGTCGGCGGTCAGCAGTCCGCCGTCGCCGGTGCGCTCGACGGCGCGGCGCTGGAGTTCGACGGCGTCGGCGGGGCGGTTGCAGACCATCACCGCGCGGCTGTCCTTCTCGTACCAGCGGAAGGCGGGCACGTCGTGGTTGCTGCCGTGCAGGATGCCGAGCTGGCTGGCGCCGGTCTGGCTGGACCAGTCGGTGCGCCAGGGGGTGAGGCGGTGGGTGGGGCGGGCCGCGGGTCCGGAACCGGGGCGGGGGGCCTCGCCGAGCCATCCGGCGACGGTCGGCATCAGGCCCTTGCGGACGGCCGCGGCGAGCACGTCGTGGCCGACGCCGTCGAGCTGGAGGAAGACGGTGCCGGGGGCGGTCGGGCAGGGCGGGCCGCCTCTGCGGCGGCGGTCGGCGAGGCGGTAGAGGCGGCGGCGGTAGGCGTCGTCGTCGCGTACGGCCAGGGCACCGCCGGTCGCCGAGGCGACGGCGGACATCACGGCGGCGACGATGACGGCGGTCTCGGGGGCGGCCTCGGTCTGTCCGGAGGGGGTCAGCCGCAGGGCGATCAGCAGCAGGGAGCCGTTGAGGAAGAACACGAGCAGGCCGACGACGAGGGCCGGTACGAGCAGCAGGAGGCGGACCAGCAGCGGCCAGGCGAGGGCGGAGAGGACGCCGAAGACGCCGGCGCCGACGGCCGCGGTGACGGCGATGGTGGTGGCGCTGTCGCCGTCGGCGGACTGCAGGCGGAAGTCCGGCAGGATCCCCGCGAGCACCAGCATGGTCAGGGTGGACACGGCCCACACCGCAAGACTCCGCCCGGCCTGGCTGACGGCCCGCCGCCACCGCACCCCTCGCACGCCCCGTCCACCTCGTCTTCCGGCCCCGATGCCGTAGGAGGGGCCGTCGTCCACCCTGTCACACGGGACCGACAGTCACCCCGGTCACCGTCCGTCGTACCCGGCCGTGGGCATCGACAGCCGGCGGTGGACGCGGGCCTTCATCTGGGCGTCGTAGGCGGGTTCGGCGTAGCCGACCGTCTCGACGCGCACCCCGCGCCGGGCGCACTCGTCGGTGAACTCCTCGACGTCGGACAGGGCGCTCTCCAGCACGCGGCGGCTGGGCGCCACGAACAGGTCGACGCCGGCCCGCACGCCGTCCCACAGGACGCAGTGGTCCGCGCGCAGGCCGCGCACCAGCAGCTCGCGGCTGACGACGTAGCCGCGCTGGGCGGCCCAGCGCGCGCACATCGCGTGCTGGCTGCGGGAGTCGACCAGGAAGGGATCGGCGTCCAGTTCCTCCAGCGGCGTCAGACTCGCGATCGCCGTGACCCGCACCGGTCCCATGGCGTCCCCCTCACCTCCGGGTTTCGCCGCCGACCCTACTCCTGCCCGTAGGCTTCGGGGGAGTCGCGCGAAGGAGGCAAAGGGGTGCCGGTGGAGATCACCTGGTGGGGTCACGCGACCTGCACGGTCGAGGATGCGAACGTGCGCGTGCTGACCGACCCCCTGTTCGTCCGCCGGCTCGCGCATCTGCGCCGTCGCCGGGGCGCGCTCCCCCCGCCGGCCGCGTGGCGCGCCGACGTGGCGCTCGTCTCCCATCTGCACGCCGACCACCTCCACGTCCCGTCGCTGGCGCGCCTCGCGCCGGGCACGCGCCTGCTGGTGCCGCGGGGTGCGCCGCGCGCCGTCCCGGGCCTGCGGCGGCTGACGCATCTGCAGGTCAGCGAGGTGGAGCCGGGCGACGAGACCTCGGTGGGCGGGCTGCGGATACGGGCCGTGCCCGCGCGGCACGACGGGCGGCGGCTGCCGGTCGGCCCGTGCCGTTCCCCCGCCCTCGGGTATGTCGTCGAGGGCGAGGCGCGCACCTATTTCGCGGGGGACACCGGGCTGTTCGAGGAGATGGCCAAGGAGGTCGGGCCCGTCGACGTGGCACTGCTGCCGGTGGGCGGCTGGGGGCCGTATCTCGGTGAGGGGCACCTGGACGCGGGCCGGGCGGCCGAGGCGCTGGCGCGGCTGGCGCCGGCGAGCGCGGTGCCGGTGCACTACGGCACGTACTGGCCGATCGGGATGGACGCCGTGCGCCCCCATGAGTTCCATGCGCCGGGCGAGGAGTTCGTGCGCCTGGCGGCGCATCGTGCGCCGGGCGTGACGGTGCACCGGCTGGCGCACGGCGAGAGCGTGCGCCCGGAGGTCACCCGATGAGGTGGCTGCTCGCCACGGCTGCGACGGCGGTGGTGCCGACGGAGTCCACGCAGCAGGCGCTCGGCTATCCGTCGCTGTTCCTGCTGGTGCTGATCGGGGCACTGGTGCCGGTGGTGCCGACGGGCGCCCTGGTGAGTTCGGCGGCGGTGGTGGCGTTCCATCAGACGGCGCCGTTCGCGCTGGCGCTGGTGTTCGTGACGGCGTCCCTGGCGGCGTTCCTGGGGGACGCGACGCTGTACTGGCTGGGGCGGCGCGGGATGCGGTCGAAGAACGGCTCGCGCTGGCTGGAGGCGATCCGCTCACGTGCGCCGGAGGAGCGGCTGGCGCAGGCGCAGCAGCGGCTCGCCGAGCACAACGTGGCCGTGCTGGTGCTGTCCCGGCTGGTGCCGGCGGGCCGGATCCCGGTGATGCTGGCCTGTCTGATGGCGAAGTGGCCGCTGCGCCGCTTCGTCCGGGGCAATCTGCCGGCCTGTCTGGCGTGGGCGCTGACCTACCAGTTGATCGGGATCCTCGGCGGTTCCCTGTTCCCGGAGCCGTGGCAGGGCGTGGTGACGGCGGTCGCGCTGACCGTGGTGATCGGCGCGGCGCCGAGCGCGTGGCGCCGGATCAGGAAGCCCCGGGCCGCATAGGCCGGTTCGACTGATTATGATCTTGGTCATGTCCGTGCAGAACTCTGACAAGACCCTGTCCCGCAAGCAGCGACTCCAGGAGAAGCAGCGTCGCCAGCTGGCGGTGGTCGACACCGTGGACAAGGCCGAGGCCAAGGTCCGCAAGGCGGAGGTCGAACTGGCCGTGGCCGTCACCGAGGCGGTGCAGGTGTTCGGCGACGAGCAGTCCGCGTCCGAGGGGCTCGACATGCCGGTCGAAGCGATCCGGCGGTTCCTCGGCATCGCGCGGGACGACGCGGCCGGTGCCGGCGACGCCGACCCCGCGGGCACCTCCTGACACTGGCGTTCGGCGCACCGCGGGCCGGCCGACGTGCCGGGCGGGCCCCCGGCCACGGTCGGGCGGCCGAGGGCCGTCCCCGCGCCGGGGACACCGCAGCCTCACCGAGGAGCGGGGCGGGCCATCTGACCGGGTCGTACGGACGGGCTTCAGCCGAGTATGCGTGAGCCTCCGACCGGGAGATCCCACAGGTCCCCGCGGTCGCGTCCCGCCTTCTCCCAGGCCGCGCGCACCCGTCGCAGCGGCTCCAGCACCGGCTCTGCGGACAGGACGAACGTGGCCCAGTGCATGGGGGCCATGCGGCGGGCGCCCAGGTCGAGGGCGGCCCGGACCGCCTCCTCCGGGTCGCAGTGGACGTCTCTGAGCCACCAGCGCGGGTCGTAGGCGCCGATGGGCAGCAGGGCGAGGTCGATGCCCGGGTAGCGCTGCCCGATACGGGAGAACCAGTGGCCGTAGCCGGTGTCGCCGGCGAAGTACACGCGCTGCCCGTCGGGCGCGGTGAGCACCCAGCCACCCCACAGGGAGCGGCAGGTGTCGGTGAGGCTGCGCTTGGACCAGTGGTGCGCGGGGACGAAGTCGATGCGGACCCCGGACAGTTCGGCCGCCTCCCACCAGTCGAGCTCGGTCACGCGCGTGAAGCGGCGGCGCTGGAACCAGCGGCCGAGTCCGGCCGGTACGAACACGGGGGTGTCGCGCGGGAGCCGGCGCAGGGTGGGCGCGTCCAGGTGGTCGTAGTGGTTGTGGCTGATGACGACGGCGTCGACCGGCGGCAGTGCCTCCCAGGGCACGCCCACGGGGGTGATGCGGGCCGGGGTGCCGAGGATGCGGCGGGACCACACCGGGTCGGTGAGCACGGTCAGCCCGCCGATGCGGACCACCCAACTGGCGTGTCCCGCCCAGGTGACGGCGACGGTGCGGGCGTCCACGCGGGGCAGCGGGGCCGGCGCGAACGGCAGCCGGGGGACGTCGGCGAGGCCCTCCTTGCCGGGGCGTACGGAGCCCTCGCGGGCGAACCGGGCGAGGGCCTTGAGGCCGGGCAGCGGAGCGGTCAACCGGTCGTGGAAGGTACGCGGCCACACCCGCCGCTCCCCCAGCGGCCGGGGCTCGGCGAGGGGCGGGACGGTGGGCTCGGACACGGGTGGCAGGGCATCGGGGTCCGGGGTGGTCACCGTGCCGGTGGGGGTGGTGGTGGTCGACTCGGACTGCTGCGTCATCGAGGAGGCTCCCATCGCTGAGCGTCGTCACGGAGATCGTCGAAGACCGACCTCAAGAGCGTCAACGCGCGTTGCACGTGTGGCAGTTCCAACGGCGCGGGTGAGGTGAGGCATTCCGTGCGCTCGGCGTCCGTGCCGCCCAGCAGCGGGCCGGTGGACAGGCGCACCCGCAGTGCCCCGAGGTCGTCTCCGAAGCGGTGGCCGCCGGGCGCGGGCATCCCGAGCCGGGCGGTGAGGAAGTCCTCCAGGTCCTGTGCGTCGCCCACCCCGTGCCCGGCGAGCGCCTCCCGCAGCGGACCGAGATCGGCGTACAGGTGGCGGCCGGCCTGCGGCGGCAGGGCGAGAGCGCCCGCAGCCACCACCGTGGCGTGCAGTTCCCGGGCCACACGCGCGTGCAGGCGTACGGTGGCGGCCACGCGCGTGAGGACCGGCTCGGGCTCGGCCAGGGCGTACGCCGCGGCGGCGGCGACCGGTGCGGCCACGCTCGCGTCGAGAGCGGTGAGGACGTCGAGCACGCGCGCGTGCAGGTCGTCCCCCGCGGTCGAGGCCGGCAGACGGGCGACGGCGGCCGGCCAGCCGTCGGGCAGCAGCGCGCCCGCCAGGTCGGTGACGACGGTGACCTGGCCGGGCAGCATCTCGGCGGGGCTGACCAGCACGGTGTCGTGCGGGGCGTGCAGGGTGCCGCGCCAGGTCTCGTCGCTGACCAGGTGCAGCCCCTCCCCCGCGGCGGCCTCGACGGCCTCGTGCAGCACCTCGGGCGGGGCGACGGTGGCGGTGGGGTCGTCGGCGACCGACAGCACCAGCAGCCGCGGATCCCCGCCCTCGGCGCGCACCCGGCGCACGGTCTCCAGCAGGGCGAAGGGATCGGGCACTCCGCCGCACTCGGCGGGTGTCGCCACGTGGAAGACGGGACGGCCCAGCAGACGGGCGTACGGCGCCCACCAGGCCGCGCACGGGCGGGGCACCAGGACGTCGCCGCCGAGCGCGGCGGTCAGCGCGAGCAGCAGGGCGGGGGCCCCGGGTCCGGCGACGACCCGGCCGGGTTCGGCGGGCGTGCCGCGCCGCTCCCAGTAGCCGCGGGCGGCGTCCAGGAGCGCGGGGCCGCCGCCGACGGGTTCGCCGTACGCGCGCGTGGCGGCCCCGGCGAGGACGGAGGCGAGGCCGGGGAGCACGGGCAGTCCGTCGGGCGGGAGCGGCGGGCCGTAGCGGACGGGCCCGTGGCCTTCCGGTGCCGTGCGCCGCATGGGGTCCTCCGCGCAGTCCGTCCCTGGTGGCGTGTGCCGTCGGCCGCCGGGAGCCGTGTGCCCTGTGGTGCCCGGTGTACCGGTGATGCGTGGCGTCTCGTACGGGGCGGGTCGTGCCCCCGGGCTCCGAGTACCCCGTGCGCCCGGGGGTCATGGCCGCCCGCCCGCGTTGCGCTGATCACAGCGCGGCCGGGCGGGCCGTCGGGCCGATCAGACGTCCGCCGTGGGCCTGCGGCGGCGCAGCAGTCGGTGCGCGGCGGCGCCGCACGCGCCGGCGATCAGCAGGCCGCCGGCGACGAGGGCGGGCACGGACTCGCGGAAGGCGCCGCCCGTACCGGCCCGTACGCCGTGTTCGACGGTGGCCGGGGTGGTGGCGTGGGCCGGGGGGCGGGCCGTGGCGCAGGAAGTCGGCTGGGAACAGGCGTGGCCGGTGTCGCAGGAGGCGGCCTGGGAGCACGTGTGGCCGGTGTCGCAGGAGGGTCCGCCCGGGACGTGAGCCGGGCCGCAGGGCTGGGGGACGGTGCCGCTGCCGGCGAGGCCGTTGTCGGTGCCGCTGCCGCTGCCGACGATTCCGTCGTCGGTGTCGCCGCCGGCGATTCCGTCGTCGGTGTCACTGCCGGCGAGGCCGCCGTAGGTGTCGCTGCCGCCGTCCGCGCCGGTGCCACTGTCAGCACCGCTGCCACCGCCGACGCCGTCGGCGCGGTTGACGTCGAAGGTCGCGCTCCAGGGGCTGCCCTGTCCGCCGGGCGGTGCCGGGCAGGTCCCGTCGACGGTCCAGGCGGTGTCCGGTCCGACCCCGCCGTCCGCCTCGCCGAGGTCGGAGGCGATGTGGGCGCTGCCCTCGTAGGCCGGCCCGGCGGTCTTCCCGTCGTCGCCCGGGACCTTGTTCAGTTTGACGGTCCCGTCGGCGAAGGCCTGCGAGACGGCGTCCAGGGTGTCGGGGGCGGTGCCGTCGAGGGGATCGCAGGAGACGGACACGGTGACGCTGCCGCCCGGGTCGACACTGCCCGGGCCGACTTCGGCCGCCGGGTCGGCGACCGCGACCGGCCCGGCGGCGACCAGCAGGGCGGCGGCGAGGAGAAGGGGGGCGGTGCGGCGCATGGGAACGGCTCCTTAGGCCGACGGGGGCGGGCACGGCGTTCATGCCTCGCACTCATCACAGCCGCAGAGCCGCCGGGCCGCGCGCGGCCACGGTCCATTGGCGGGACGCTCGCCCGCCACCCGGGTGACGCGGGGGCGGGACGAGGGTCACCGGCCCGGTGGCGGGGAACGGCGCGGCCGGCCACCACGGGCGGGCCCGCACGGCGACCGTGTCACGCCCTTCAGGCGTCGCTCATCACCTGTTCCCGCAGCCGGTCACAGCACCGGTTGATCAGCCGCGACACATGCATCTGCGAGATCCCCAGCCGCTCCGCTATCCGGCTCTGGGTCATGTCCCCGAAGAACCGCAGGTACAGAATCACCCGCTCCCGCTCGGGCAGCGCGGCCAGCCGCAGCCGGACCGCCTCGCGGTCCACGACCGTGTCGAGGGCGGGGTCGGCGGCACCCAGCACATCGCTCAGCGAGTACCCGTCCTCGCCGCCCGGCAGTTCCGCGTCGAGCGACAGCGCGGTGAAGCTCTCCAGCGCCTCCAGCCCGGCCCGGACCTCCTCCTCGCTCAGCTGCGCCTGTTCGGCGATCTCGGTGACGGTCGGGCGCCGTCCGGGCACGGTCTGGGTCAGGTCCTGGCAGGCGAACCGGACCCGGTTGCGCAGCTCCTGGACCCGGCGGGGCACGTGGACGGTCCACATGTGGTCACGGAAGTGCCGCTTGATCTCCCCGGTGACGGTGGGCACGGCGTAGCTCTCGAACGCCTTGCCGCGCTCGGGGTCGTAGCGGTCGACGGCCTTGACCAGGCCGAGGGCCGCGACCTGGCGCAGGTCCTCGTAGCTCTCGCCGCGGCTGCGGAAGCGGCCGGCGATGCGGTCGGCCATGGGCAGCCAGGCCTCCACGATCCGGCCGCGGAGCTCGTCGCGGCGGGGGCCGGGCGGCAGTGCGGCCAGCCTGCGGAAGGCGTCGGCGGTGTCGGGGGCGTCGTCGTGCGGGTGGTGCCTCGCGCTCGCTCGGGTTCGCATGATGCGTAGCAACTCCCTTGAAGTGCTCAGGGTTGGCCGGTCCCCGTGGGAGCACGGCAACAGCCCGACCGGGCGTGCCGGGGCCGCCGGCTGCGGCGGTCCCACGGGCGTGCCTCCGGTCCGAAGCACTGGCAGTGCGCCTGCCCCCGGACCCCCTCCGCAAACGCCCGCCCGGGTTTTCCGGCCGCCCCCGGGGTCACTCGTCACACGTCACGGCTTACGTCCGCATGTCCTTTTTCCCGACGTCCGGGAGGTCCCGTACATGAGCACCAAGGTCTCCGACCACATCCTGCAGCGCCTGCGCGAGTGGGGCGTGGAGGAAGTGTTCGGCTATCCCGGCGACGGCATCAACGGTCTGCTGGCCGCCTGGGGCCGGGCCGAGGACCACCCGCGGTTCGTGCAGTCGCGGCACGAGGAGATGTCCGCGTTCCAGGCGACCGGGTACGCCAAGTTCAGCGGCCGCCTCGGGGTGTGCGTGGCGACCTCGGGACCGGGCGCGATCCATCTCCTCAACGGTCTGTACGACGCCAAGCTCGACCATGTCCCGGTGCTGGCCCTCGTCGGCCAGACGCACCGCACGGCGATGGGCGGCTCGTACCAGCAGGAGGTGGACCTGCACTCCCTGTTCAAGGACGTCGCCTCGGACTTCGTGGAGACGGTGACCGTGCCCGAGCAGTTGCCGAACGTCCTGGACCGGGCGATCCGCACCGCGTACGCCCGCCGCTGCCCGACCGCGGTCATCATCCCCGGAGACGTCCAGGAGCTCGACTACTCCGCCCCCACGCACGAGTTCAAGATGGTGCCGTCCAGCCTGGACCGCAGCGACTGGACGGCGGTCCCCTCCGAGAAGTCACTGGAGCGGGCCGCCGAGATCCTCAACTCCGGTGACAAGGTGGCGATCCTGGCCGGGCAGGGCGCGGCCGGGGCCCGCGAGGAGGTCGAGCGGATCGCCGAGACGCTGGGTGCGGGGGTGGCGAAGGCACTGCTGGGCAAGGACGTCCTCAGCGACGAACTCCCCTACGTCACCGGCTCCATCGGCCTGCTCGGCACCCGCGCGTCCTACGAGATGATGCGCGACTGCGACACCCTGCTGACGATCGGATCCTCCTTCCCCTACACGCAGTTCCTGCCGGAGTTCGGCAAGGCGCGGGGCGTGCAGATCGACATCGACCCGCACATGGTGGGGATGCGGTATCCGTACGAGGTGAATCTCGTCGGCGACGCCAAGGAGACGCTGCGGCGGCTGATCCCGATGATCCGGGGCGAGGAACGCGGCCGTGAATGGTTCGACACCGTGTGCGACAACGTACGGACCTGGCACGACGTGATGGAGCGGCGGGCCCGGCTGTCCGCCGACCCGATCAACCCGGAGTACGTGGCCCGCGCCCTGGACCCGCTGCTGCCGGCCGACGCGATCGTCACCTCCGACTCCGGCTCGGTCGCCAACTGGTTCGCCCGGCACCTCACGATGCGCCCCGGCATGCGCGCCTCCCTCTCCGGCACGCTGGCGTCGATGGGCTGCGGAGTGCCGTACGCGATCGGGGCCAAGTTCGCCCACCCGGACCGGCCCGCGATCGCGCTGGTCGGGGACGGGGCGATGCAGATGAACGGCATGGCCGAGCTGATCACGGCGGCCAAGTACCGGGACCGGTGGCAGGATCCGCGTCTCGTGGTCGCCGTCTGGAACAACCGCGACCTCAACCAGGTGACGTGGGAGATGCGGTCCATGGGGGGCGCCCCGTCGTTCCTGCCGTCGCAGGAGCTGCCGGACGTGCAGTACGCGGCGTTCGCCCGTTCGCTGGGGCTGACCGGGGTGCGGGTGGAGAAGCCCGAGGATGTCGAGACGGGCTGGCGTACGGCCCTGGAGGCGGACGGGCCCGCGGTCGTCGAGTTCCTCACCGACCCGTCCGTGCCGCCGATCCCGCCGCACGCGACCTGGGAGCAGATGGAGGCGACGGCCGAGTCGATCCTCAAGGGCGACACCGACCGCGGCTCCATGATCAAGCAGGGGTTCAAGGCGAAGATGCAGGACTTCTTGCCGGGGAGGAAGTGATCGCCCGGACCCCGGGATCTTGTATGCAGTATCCGCCATGAAAGATCTCGTGTGCCGCCGTCCCCTCACGGAGATCCGCCATCCCGGCATCCGTCCCCGGGATCCCGTGTCAGCTCCCGCCCCACGGGTACGCGGTGGGCCGGCCACGAAGTCTGGAGGGAGACATGCAGCGAGGCAGTGACCGGCTGAGCGTGCACCGGGACGACGAGATGAAGCATGAACTGCAGGGTCTGCTCCGGTCCGGGCATCCCACGCGGTCCGAGGAATGGCACGACCCGGAGCCGTCCGCCGAGGACGATCCCGAGGTCTGGGGAGGTCCGGTGGTACCGGGCACCTCCCGGGCGTCCCTGGCGACGGTGCGGCTGGAACTGGGCCGGATCCTGGGGCGCGGTTCCTTCCCCGCGGGACCGGGCGAGCTGTCCGTGACCCTGCGGCGCAGGAACGCGCCCGACGCGCTGGTGGAGGCCGTACGGCGGCTGCCGCACAAGGAGCGCTACGCCAACGTGTCCGAACTGGCCGAGGCACTGGTCGGAAGCGGCCGGTGACCCGTAGGCACCGGGCCGCCGAGGTCGCAACCCCCGGCACCACCGTCGACGTCGGCGACGCGACCACCCGCTGTCTGCTGTACGGGCTGCTGCCGAGCCGGTTCGTGCCCGGTCTCGCCGACCGGGTCATGCACCGGCGCACCCGTATCGAGGACACGGCGGGCACCAGGGAATCGTTGATCCACTCACTGATGACGGCCGAGGTGGGCATTCCGACAGCGCTGACCCTGCGGTACGAGGTGAACCCGCTGCTGCTGACCGTGCAGTGCGCGGGCGCCGCGGTGCACGAGGCGACCGCGCTGTGGGACGTCCGCACGGCCGTGCGCAGCGAGCGCGAGGTCAAGCCCGTCGAGCAGCACATCCACAGTCTTCTGGAGTCGCTGCCGTTCGGCGCGGCGATCGGCGCATGTGTGCTCCTGCCGTACGGCGAGGAGCCGCTGCGGTGCCGGCGGGCGGCCCGGGCCAGGAAGAACGAACTGCGAGCCGGGGGCGAAGCGGCCCGCCGGCATGCCACGAAAGGACGTTGAACGATCATGCGCATCGCGTTTCTGGTGGCGCCCGAGGGCGTCGAACAGGTCGAACTCACCGATCCCTGGCAGGCCGCGGTGGACGCGGGTCACGAGCCCGTGCTGGTGTCGACGGACTCCGGCGAGATCCAGGCCTTCAACCATCTCGACAAGGCCGACACGTTCATGGTGGACGAGGTCGTCGGCGAGGTGCCCGCGGAGTCCTTCGGCGGGCTGGTCCTGCCGGGCGGCGTCGCGAATCCGGACTTCCTGCGAATGAGGCCCGAGGCCGTGGCGTTCGTGAAGGAGTTCTTCGAGCAGGGCCGGCCCGTCGCGGCGATCTGCCACGCCGCGTGGACGCTCGTCGAGGCGGACGTCGTGCGCGGCCGTGAGCTGACCTCGTGGCCGAGCCTGCGTACGGACATCCGCAACGCCGGCGGCACCTGGGTCGACGAGCAGGTGAAGATCTGCGACCACGGTCCGAACAAGCTGGTCACCAGCCGCAGGCCGGACGATCTGAAGGCGTTCTGCGAGGCGTTTCTCGACGTGTTCGCCAAGGAGGCGGTCTGATGGGCGCGCCGTCCGACCGCAAGGACCGGCAACTCGGCCGCTTTCGTTCCGAGGATCCCGCGTCCGGGCCGCTGACCACCGACCAGGGCGTGGAGGTCGACCACACCGACGACTCGCTGGCCGCCGGCGAGCGCGGTCCGACCCTGATGGAGGACTTCCACTTCCGGGAGAAGCTCACCCGCTTCGACCACGAACGCATCCCCGAGCGGGTGGTGCACGCGCGGGGCGCAGGCGCCTACGGATACTTCGAACCGTACGAGTCCTGCGCGGAGTTCACCCGTGCGGCCTTCCTCCAGGACCCGTCGGTGCGCACCCCGGTGTTCGTCCGGTTCTCGACGGTGCAGGGGCCGCGGGGGTCCGCGGACACGGTGCGGGACGTGCGCGGCTTCGCGACCAAGTTCTACACGTCGGAGGGGAACTACGACCTGGTCGGGAACAACTTCCCGGTGTTCTTCGTCCAGGACGGCATCAAGTTCCCGGACTTCGTGCACGCGGTGAAGCCGGAGCCGCACAACGACATCCCGACGGGCGCCTCCGCGCACGACACCCTGTGGGACTTCGTGTCGCTCCAGCCGGAGACGCTGCACGCGATCATGTGGCTGATGTCGGACCGGGCGATCCCGCGCAGTTACCGCATGATGCAGGGCTTCGGCGTGCACACCTTCCGGTTCGTGAACGCCGAGGGGCGCGGTACGTTCGTGAAGTTCCACTGGACGCCGCGGCTGGGTGTGCACTCGCTGGTGTGGGACGAGGCCCAGGAGTGCCAGGGCCGCGACCCTGACTTCAACCGGCGTGACCTGTGGGACGCGATCGGGGCCGGCGAGTTCCCGGAGTGGGAGCTGGGTGTTCAACTGGTGCCGGAGGAGGACGAGTTCGCGTTCGACTTCGACCTGCTCGACGCCACGAAGGTCATCCCGGAGGAGCTGGTGCCGGTCCGCTCGATCGGTCGCATGGTCCTGGACCGCAACCCGGAGAATTTCTTCGCCGAGACCGAACAGGTCGCCTTCCACACCGCCAACGTGGTCCCGGGTATCGACTTCACCAACGACCCGCTGCTGCAGGCCCGCAACTTCTCCTACCTGGACACCCAGCTGATCCGGTTGGGCGGTCCCAACTTCAGCCAGCTGCCGGTGAACCGGCCGGTCGCGCCGGTCCGCAACAACCAGCGTGACGGCTACCACCAGAGCACGGTCCACCGGGGTACGAACTACTTCCCCAACTCCCTCGGCGGTGGCTGCCCGGCCCACGCGGGCGTCGACGGCAAGGCCTTCACCCACTACACGGAGCGCGTCGACGGCGCCAGGATCCGCCGCCGCAGCCCGAGCTTCCAGGACCACTACAGCCAGCCGGCGCTGTTCTGGAACAGCATGGCCGACTGGGAGAAGCAGCACATCGTCCAGGCGTTCCGGTTCGAGCTGGGCAAGGTCGAGACCCGGGAGATCCGCGCCCGTACGGTCGAGCAGCTCGCGCATGTCGACGGCGACCTGGCGAGCCAGGTGGCGCGCGGCATCGGCGTGGCCGAGCCGTCCGGCGCGGCGGAGACGGCGTCCAAGGCGTCGTCGCCCGCCCTCAGCCTGGAGTCACTGCGCGGCGACGGCTCGATCCGCACCCGGCGGATCGCGGTGCTCGTCACCGACGGGGTGGACGCGCAGCAGGTGGCGTCGGTGCGGGAGGAGCTGGAGGCTCAGGGCGCGGTCGTGGAGGCGCTGGCGGCCACGGACGGGAGCGTGGCGGCGGCCGACGGTGGACGGTATGCGGTCGACCGCGCACTGCCGACCGTCGCTTCCGTTCTGTACGACGCCGTCCTGCTGCCCGGCGGCCCCACCGGCACCCCGCCGGTCATCGAGGACCCGGACGCCATGCGCTTCGCGCGGAGCGCCTTCCGGCACGGCAAGCCCGTGGGCGCGCTGGGATCCGGGGTGGACGTGATCACGGCGCTGAAGCCGGCCGGGGTGCGGCTGTCCACCGAGTTCCACCGGGTGGTGACCGACCAGGGCGTGGTCTCGGACACCTCGCCGGGTACCGCGAGCGCGGAGTTCGTCCAGGCGTTCGTGGCCGCGGTCGCGGCTCATCGGCACTGGGACCGGCCGCCCGTCAACGGCTGAGGGCGACGGCCCGCAAGGGGCGAGATGCGGTCGACTGCAGGCGATGCGGTCGACCGCATCTCTGTGCCCGGCAGCGGCCTCGCATCCCCCGACCGGCGCGCCGGTGGTTGCCCCGGGGGTGGCGGCGTGTTGGGGTGCAAAGGGTGCAATCATAACATATCGTGCACACTCGTAACGCTCCGTTACGACACGAAACGCGCCACTCAGATAGCAAAGGGGATCTAATGCGCAAGCTGCACAAGGCCGGCCTCGTCGCCGCCATGATCGGAAGCCTGGCCGTGGCGGGGGCGGGTGCCGCCTCCGCCTCCCCCTACGGGTCCGACGGGGACGGGGGCTTCCGGCAGTGCATCCAGCAGGGCGACGTGACCGTCGGTCTTCTCAACGTCTCCGACGTGAACCTCGCGGGGCTCCTCCCCCTCGGCTTCGTCGCCCCCAGCACGGTGTCGAAGCAGACCGTGACGCAGCAGAGCTGCAGCAATGGTGACGACAGCCCGAACGTGAACGTCGCCCACGTGACGGACGACAGCCCGTTCGGCGGCTGAGCGGCCGGACTCCGGGCGGCTCCGGGATCCGAGGCGGATCCCGGAGCCGCCTCGCGTCATGCCCGTGCCGTGGGCCGACCACCGGGCATCCGTTCCGCTTGGACATCCGGCCGGCCCCTGGGATCCGGCCACCCCCGACTGACGACCGCATACAACCGACCGCACACAATCGACCGCCGACCGCCGACACCGCCCGACCCGCCTCAGGCCCCGCGACGGCCCCCGCCCGTGGAACCCTGACCCCACTTGCCCACGGGGGTCTCCGACGCGGCCGTCCCCGCCGGGGCCGTGCCGGCCGGGGGTCGGCGTGTGCCCGGGCCGCCGTTCGCCGCGGTGGCGCGGTCCCTGGCTCCGTCGCGGGTGCGGCCCGGGGCGACGAAGCGGCGCGGATTGCGGCGCAGGTACTCGCCCTCGAGCTGGGCCATGCGGTCGTTGTGGGCGCGCAGGGCGTCGTTCGAGCCGTACAGCAGGGTGTCGTGGCGCGTGCGGTGGATCGTCTCCAGCTCCTTCATGAGCTGTTGGTCGTCCAGCCGGTCCGGGTCGACTCCGGTCATGGTGGTGCCCCGCTCGTCGTGTTCGTCCATGCGGTACGGGTACCCGCCCGGGAGCACACCAGCACGACCCCGAGCGGCATCCGGGAGGGAGCCATGGATCTCGCCTTTCTGCATCCACTGTACGAACATTCCGGCCCCTGGGCCTCCGTGTACGTCGACACCTCCCGGCACACGGAGAACACGCCTCACGAACGTCACCTCACGGCCGCCGCGATGGCCCGCGAGCTGGGCCGCCAGGGCGCCGACGACGCCACCTGCCGGGCCGTGGAGCGCGCGGTCGAGGAGCTGAGCCACTCCTCCGAGCCGTACGGGCGGGCCCTGTTCGCCCGGGCCGGCGAGGTCGTCCTCGATCCTGCGCTGGCCGCCCGGCCCCCGCAGGGCGACCGGGCCGAGTGGGCACCGCTGCCGCGGGTGGCGCCGCTGCTGGAACTGGCGGACCAGGACCCGGTGTGCGTGGTGGCGTACATCGACCGCAAGGGCGCGGACTTCGAGCTGCGCACGCCGTGGACCCGCGAGAAGGTGGACACGGTCTCCGGCCGGCGGTATCCCGTCCACCGCACGGCGACGGCGGACTGGTCCGAGCGGCACTTCCAGCTGAAGGTCGAGAACACCTGGGAGCACAACGCGGTGGAGATCGCGGACGCGCTCACCGTGTGCCAGGAGGAGACCCGCGCCGATCTGTTGGTGCTGGTCGGGGACGACCGGGAGCGGCGGGCCGTGCACGAGCGGCTGCCGCGGCGGTTGCAGGGCCGGGTGGCCGAGATGGAGCGCGGTGCGGGCAGCCGGCTCCTGGACGAGGAGGTGGAGGCGGCCCGCGCCGACCATGTGCGCCGTCGCACCGAGGCCGAGCTGGAACGTTTCCTCGCCGCCCGCGCCCCGGACGAGGAGGGCCACGCCGGGGCGGTGGAGGGGGTGCCCGCGCTGGTCGAGGCGGCCCGTGAGCACCGGATCGACGAGCTGCTGATCCGGCCGGACGGTCCCGACGCGCACCGCGAGGTGTGGATCGGCGAGGACCCGGACCAGCTGGCGGTGCGCCGCACGGAGCTGAAGACGCTCGGCGAGCAGCGCTCCTGGGCGGCCCGGGCGGACGACGCGCTGATCCGGTCGGCGGTCGCCACGGACGCGAGCGCGCTGGTCGTCCCGTCCGAGGCGGCCGAGGAGGCGCCGGTGGGCGGGCTCGGGGCGCTGCTGCGCTGGAAGTAGCCCGCCGGAGCGCCGTCTACCTGGCCCGTTCCACGCGCCGCTCGTCCCAGACCGGGTCCGGGGTCTCCCGGACCCGGCCGTCGCTGCCGAAGACCAGGTAGCGGTCGAAGGAGCGGGCGAACCAGCGGTCGTGGGTGACGGCGAGGACCGTGCCCTCGAAGGCCTCCAGGCCTTCCTGGAGTGCCTCGGCGGACTCCAGGTCGAGGTTGTCGGTGGGCTCGTCGAGGAGGAGCGCGGTGGCGCCCTCCAGTTCCAGGAGCAGGATCTGGAAGCGGGCCTGCTGGCCACCGGAGAGCTTGTCGAAGGCCTGCTCGGCCTGCTGCGTGAGCTCGTAGCGGCGCAGCCGGGACATGGCCGCGCCGCGGTCCTGGGAGTGTTCCTTCCAGAGGATGTCGAGCAGTGTGCGGCCCTGGAGTTCGGGGTGGGCGTGGGTCTGGGCGAAGTGCCCGGGCACCACCCGCGCGCCGAGTTTCCACTGGCCGGTGTGCGCGACGTCCTCGCCGGCGAGCAGGCGCAGGAAGTGCGACTTGCCGGAGCCGTTGGAGCCGAGGACGGCGACGCGTTCGCCGTAGAAGACCTCCAGGTCGAAGGGCCGCATCAGGCCGGTCAGCTCGAGTGCCGTGCAGGTGACGGCTCTTACGCCGGTGCGGCCGCCCTTCAGCCGCATGGTGATGTCCTGCTCGCGCGGCGGCTCCGGCGGCGGGCCGGCCTCCTCGAACTTGCGCAGCCGGGTCTGGGCGGCCTGGTAGCGGGAGGCCAGTTCATGGCTGATGGAAGCGGCCTGGCGCAGGTTCAGCACCAGCTTCTTCAGCTGGGCGTGCTTCTCGTCCCAGCGGCGGCGCAGTTCCTCGAAGCGGGCGAAGCGTTCGCGGCGGGCCTCGTGGTAGGTGGCGAAGCCGCCGCCGTGCACCCAGGCGTCGGCGCCGGTGGGCGAGGGCTCCACGGAGACGATCTTCTCGGCGGCGCGGGAGAGGAGTTCGCGGTCGTGGGAGACGAAGAGGACCGTCTTGCGGGTCTCCTTCAGCCGCTCCTCCAGCCATCGCTTGCCGGGGACGTCGAGGTAGTTGTCGGGCTCGTCGAGGAGGAGGACCTCGTCGGTGCCGCGCAGCAGCGCCTCCAGCACCAGGCGTTTCTGCTCGCCCCCCGACAGGGTGCGGACGAGCCGGAACTGCGCCTTGTCGTACGGCACGCCCAGCGCGGCCGTGGTGCACATGTCCCACAGGGTCTCGGCCTCGTAGCCGCGCGCCTCGGCCCAGTCGGCGAGGGCCTGCGCGTACTGCATCTGCGCGGCCTCGTCGTCGACGGTCATGATCGCGTGCTCGGCCCGGTCGACGGCCTGCGCGACCTGCCGGAGGCGGGGCGAGGACACGGACACGAGCAGGTCGCGCACGGTCGTCTCGTCCCGTACGGAGCCGACGAACTGGCGCATCACGCCGAGGCCGCCGCTGACGGTGACGCTGCCGCCGTGCGGCTTCAGCTCGCCGGAGATCAGGCGCAGCAGGGTGGTCTTGCCGGCACCGTTGGGTCCGACCAGGGCCACCACGGCCCCTTCGCCCACCCGGAAGGACACGTCGCCGAGCAACGCCCTCCCGTCGGGGAGGTAGTACTCGAGGTGCGCGGCTTCCAGATGTCCCATGAAAAGGCATTCTGCGGGCCGCCCGTGCCCGGCGGCAAACCCTTAATCCGCGGCGCCGGCCGCTCCCGCCGGACCGCCCTCCCCCGCCGGTACCACTGTGGTGCCCGCCCAGGTCAGGGCCTTCCAGCCGTCCGCGGGGCTGCCCTCCAGGATCACCGTTCCGGTGTTGGCGAGGCGGTGGGCGGAGGCGAACGGGACGTCGATGTTGTGGGCGCGGGCGGCGGTCCAGGTGCGGATGGCGGCGCCGTGGCTGACCAGGGCGACCGTCGCGGCGCCGGTCGCGGCGGCCTCGGTGATCACGGCGTCGTACCGCGCCAGGAACTCGGTGCCGCTCTCGCCGCCCGGCATGCGCAGGTCCACGTCGCCGGCGGCCCAGGCGAACACCGTGCGCAGGTAGAGCGCGCCCTGTTCGGAGTCTCCGGGCCGCATCTCCAGGTCGCCGGCGGAGATCTCCCGGATGCCGTCGCGGACGAGGACGCCGAGGCCGCGGGCGGCGGCCAGGGGGGCGGCGGTGAGCTGGGTGCGGACGAGGGTGGAGGCGTAGACCGCCTCGATGTCCTCGTCGGCGAGCGCGGCGGGGAGCGCCGCGGCCTGCTGTTCGCCCAGTTCGGTGAGCCCGGGGCCGGGAGCGGCGGTGTCCAGGAGGTAGTCCACGTTCGTGGGGGTCTGGCCGTGGCGGACGAGCAGCAGGCGCATACGGGGACCCTCCAGGTCGCGGACACCGCCCCGGCAAAGACGGCCGTCCTCAGCGTACCCGGCGATCACATGACGCTTCGTCAGTCCACATGCCGAAATGGATGGTCTCAGGATACGGTCGGTGCGCGTACGGTGACGAGCGTCGCCCGGACTCTCCGGAGCCCGGGGCCGGTACGTCGTCGCGGTACGTCGAGAAGGGGCTGAGCCATGCCGAAGGCACAAGAGACCGCCGTCTACACCCACGGGCACCACGAGTCGGTGCTGCGGTCGCACACCTGGCGGACCGCCGCCAACTCCGCGGCGTACCTGCTCGGCTCGCTCAAGCCGCACATGCGGATCCTGGACGTCGGCTGCGGTCCGGGCACGATCACCGCCGATCTGGCGGCCCTGGTCCCGGACGGGCACGTCACCGGCGTCGATCACGCGCCGGGCATCCTGGAGCAGGCGCGGGCCACCGCCGCCGGCCGGGGGCTGGCCAACGTCGACTTCGCGGTCGCGGACGTGCACGCCCTCGACCACCCGGACGACACGTTCTGCGTGGTCCACGCCCACCAGGTGCTCCAGCACGTGGGCGACCCGGTGCAGGCGCTGCGCGAGATGCGGCGGGTGACCAGGCCGGGCGGGTACGTCGCGGTGCGGGACTCGGACTACGCGGCGATGACCTGGTTCCCCGCCTCGCCCGGGATGGACGACTGGCTGGACCTGTACCGGCGGGTGGCGCGGGCGGGCGGCGGCGAGCCGGACGCCGGACGGCGGCTGAAGTCCTGGGCCCTGGAGGCCGGGTTCACCGACATCACGGCGACATCGGGCACCTGGACGTTCAGCACCCCGCAGGAGCGGGCGTGGTGGAGCGGGCTGTGGGCCGACCGCACGGTCGCCTCGGTGTACGCGGAACACGCCACGCGGGGCGGCCACGCCACCGGGGAGGAACTGCGGGCCGTGTCCGAGGCCTGGCGGGAATGGGGGGCACAAGAGGACGGCTGGTTCGCCGTTCTGCACGGAGAGATTCTGTGCCGAAAGGAAGCCTGAACCGAGGATGATTCGCGGAATCCGGGAAACCCGGAATGCAGGAGGTTCACACTATGGTTCCCATCCTGCTGGTACTGCTGCTGGTGCTGATACTTTTCGGCGCCGGATTCGCGGTGAAGTTGCTCTGGTGGATCGCACTCGCGGTTCTCGTCATCTGGCTCCTGGGATTCCTCTTCCGCGGAACCTCTGCGGCAGGAGGCAGGGGACGTTGGTACAGGTGGTGACAAACAGGTGAATTGACACCTGTCGCCCTCAGGGGGAATCCCGCTTTCCGGGATTCCCCCTTTCGGGCTTTCGGGGTTTTCAGGAGCTGGTTACCGGGTTCATTCCCGGGGCAGCAGCGGCCCGAGTGGCCCGAGGTCCAGATTGAGGTCCTCGGGCCGCAGTCCGTAGCGATCGCGCAGCTCGGCCATGCGGTCGTCGAGCAGCATCAGGGTGAGCCCGATGCGCTCCTCCTGCTCCTCGTCGAGGTCGCCCTGGTCGAAGCGGCGCAGCGCCTGCCGTTCCATCAGCTGGCGCAGCAGTTCCACCACGGTGAGGACGAGCTTGACGAGGTCGCGCTCGACGGTGTCGGGCTCGAGGTCCAGCCGGTTGCGGCGAGCGGTCACGGTGCATCCCCCCACGGTGACGGCACTTGTTCGTTGACGGAGCTGATCAGCGCGTTCAGGTCGATACGGACGAGATCGACGTCCGCGATGCGCAGGGTGACGTCCCCGGTGATGACGACCCCGCCGGCCAGCAGCCGGTCGAGCAGGTCCACCAACGCGATCTCCCGGCGCTCCACGACGGTCATGAACCCTCCCCCTCCGCGGCTTCGCCGGCGTCGTCCACGAACGAATAGGCCGCCCACGGACCGGTGAGTTCCACGCGAATCCCGGGTTCCTCGCCCTTGGTGCGGTCCACGATCTCCACGAATTCCTCGGACTGTGCGCGCGGCACCAGATAGGCGGCGTTCAGCACGTTCTGTCCGGCCCGGTCGGAAAGGGTGGAATTCTGTGGCGGGTGCAGCCGGGCGTCCTCGGCGTGCGCGCGGAGCGTGCTGTGCAGCCGGCCGGCGAATCGTTCGACGCACTGCCAGGTGTCCTCCCGGGCCCTGGCCTTCTGCCGCCGTTGCAGCAGATAGTCCCGCCCGGAGGCGGGTTTCGTCCCCCTCGGCGCGGCCACGGCCGCGGCGGGCTCGGTCTCGGGTTCGACGTAGACCTTCACGCCCCACTCGACCCGCCCGTCCAGCCGCTCCAGCGTGCGGCGGAAGTGTTCCTCGCGTTCCTCCATCATCACGCGGACACCGCTGTCGTCGCGGAAGACGGTGGCGAGCCGCAGCGGCAGTGGTGTGGTGACGGCCGTGAGGGCGTCGACGACCTGCTGGTGGGCGCGGGCCGTGGCGGACAGCCAGTCGAGGTCCTCCAGATGGCGGCGCAGCGGCTCCTCGGAGAAGTCCCGCTCCGGTACATGGCTGACCACGGCGATCAGGCCGTGGTGGGTGAGCAGTCGGGGCGGATCGCCGGCGACCCCGGTCAGATCGGCCTGCAGGGGCGCACCGAGCGGGCGGCACACGGCGTAGACGTAACGCAGTCCGGTCATGGGGACTCCTCACGGACGTCCTGAGGGGCATTATCCCGCGGTTCCCGTATCTCCCGTCCGCCCTTGCGGACGCCCGGGGCCTCCCGGGCGTCCGTGGCGCGGTCCGCACCCAGCTCGTCCAGCCGGGCCAGCCGCTCCCGCAGCTCGGCGTTCTCACGCGCGAGTGCGTCACGGCGGGCCCGGGTGGAGAGCTCCGGGTCGTCCTCCCACCAGTCGATGCCCATCTCCTTGGCCTTGTCGACGGAGGCGACAATGAGACGGAGCTTGATGGTGAGCAGTTCGATGTCGAGCAGGTTGATCCGGATGTCGCCGGCGATCACGATGCCCTTGTCCAGGACACGTTCCAGGATGTCGGCGAGATTGGCGCCGCCACCCTGGCCGTACGGCTCCGGCAGCCGACTCGGCATGGTCATCGACGGCTCCCGCTCTCCTCGTACGCGGACTCGTCCTCGGATTCGTCCTCGGGCTCGTCCTCCTCGTACTCGCCCTCGGCCTCCTCGTCGTACTCCTCGTCCTCGTCCTCGGGCTCGGTCCCGTCCTCCTCGTACTCGCCTTCGGGCTCCTCGTTCCCTTCCTCTTCGTCCTCCTCGGCGTCCGGGCCCACCGCCCCCTCGGCGCCCTCCTCCTCGTTCTCCTCATCGTCCTCCCGGTCGCTTTCCTCCGCGACCGCGTCCTCGTGGGAGCGGACGACCTCGCCGTCGCGGATCTCGCCGCGCCAGCCGTCCTCCGCCTCTCCCTTGATGGTGATGAAGCGGACGAAGTTCTTGAGGTCGAGGCGGGCACGGCGGCCCTGGGCACGCCAGATGTTGCCGGTCTTCTCGAACAGACCCGAGGGGTAGTACTCGATGACCAGCAGGACACGGGTGAGGTTGTCGGCGAGCCGGTGGAAGGAGACGACGCCCTTCGTGGTGCCCTTGGCGCCCTCCGAGGTCCAGGCGATCCGGTCGTCCGGCACCTGCTCGGTGGTCTTCGCCTTCCAGCTGCGGTTGGACCAGAACACCTTCAGCTGCCAGTCGGACTCGATGTCGTCCGCGCGCTTGGCGCTCTTGACGCCCTTGGCGAAGGTGCTGAAGTCCTGGTACTGGGTCCACTGGTCGTAGGCCGTGCGCAGCGGCACGCCGACGTCGATGTGCTCCATGATGACGGTCGGCTTGCTGCCGGCTCTGCTCTTTTTCCCGCCCTTGCCGCCGGTGAGGTTCTTGAAGGCGCCCATCACCTTGTCCTTCATCCGCGAGCCACCGAGTTCCAGCGCGGAGCGCAGCGGGCCCTTGCCCTCGGCGAGCTTGCGCCCGCCGTCCAGGGCCATCTTGGCGAATCCGGGGCTGTTGCCCTCGGCGATGTCGTTGAGCTTGCCGGTGGTCTCGCCGAGCTTGCGGCCGACGCCCACCAGCATCCGCTGCGCCTGCGCGGAGAGGTATTCCTGCACCTCCGCCTTCAGCCGGTCGGCGGCCTCACTGTGGGCCAGACCGGAGAGGGGGTTCGCGCCGTCCGTCGCCGAGCCGGCCTTGTCCGCCGCCCCGGACGCGGCCGAGGTCGCTCCGGACTTCGCCGAGGAGGTCGCGGATCCGAGGGTCTCGGTCATCGCTCACCGCCTCCCTTCCGTCCCCCCGTACGTCCCCCGCCGCTTCCGCCGCTGCGGGAGGCCGACCGGGCCGCGGTCTTGCGGGCGCCGCCGGTCTTCTTCGCGGCCGGCTTGCGGGCCGGTGTCTTCCTCGCCGGGGCGCTCTTGGCCGCCTTCGAGGCCGGCGCCTTCCTGGCCGCGCGCTTCCTCGCCGGTTCCTCGTCCTCCTCGGACGCCTCGGCCTCTCCGTCTTCCTCGTCCTCTTCGTCCTCGTCCTCTTCGCGGCCTTCGGGCTCCTCCTCGGCCTCTTCCTCTTCGTCCTCGTCGCGGGCCTCGGGCTCTTCCTCCTCGTCCTCGTCGCGGGCCTCGGGCTCCTCGCCCTCGGTCTCTTCCTCGGTGTCCGGCTCCTCGTGCTCGCCCTCGGGCTCCTCGGCCTCCTCGGCCTCGTCGTCCTTCCCGCCTCCGGGCGCCACGCCCTGCAGCTGGTCGCGCACCTCGGCGGTACGGCCGTGCAGCCGGTCGGCGAGGGCTTCGATCTGCCGTTCGACCAGGGCGCCGGAGGCGGCCTTGCCGACTCCGCGGAGGTCCTGGCGGAGTTCGTCGCCGATGGCCTTGAACTGCGGGTTGTCCTTGAGCTGCTGGGCCAGCAGCTCACCGAGGGCCCGCGGGGTCAGGTTCAGTTTCTTGCCCGCCACCAGCGAGCCCACGGCGAGCGCAAGCTTCGCCTTCTTGGTACGTCCGAGGACGTATCCGGCCCCGATCGCGAGGCCCAGTCCCATCCGGTTCATCGCGTTGTCCCGTCATTTCCGGCGCTTCTGCGCGTCGCGATCTCCATCCGGTCGAGGAGCTCGTCCTCCATCCGGTCGAATTCGTCCTCCGTGATCTCGCCGGCCTCCAGCCGCTCCTCCAGCCGGGAGAGTTCGGCCCGCACCGCGGCGGGGTCGTAGTAGATCCGTTCCGCCTCTCGCAGCACCTGCTGGATCGCCCATCCACTGCCGCGCACGGGCGCGAACGGCAGCAGGAGGACCTCCGAGATCAGTCCCACGGCTTCACCTACTCCCCGGCGCTGCCCGCGGGTCCGGACGGACCGGGCTCGACGAAGCTGTACGGCGGCAGGGGGCCGTTGACGCGTACGTCGAGGTGCGAGCGTGCCTTGCGCAGTTCCTCCACCGCCTCCAGGAACCCGGCGGCCGAGTCCCGGTCCACGAGGAAGGAGACGTTGGCCAGCCAGCCGGTGGACTCGGGGCCCACGCTGGTGGCGGCGGCCAGCGGCTCGAGGGTCTGCTGCACCCCGGCCGCGTCCTCGGCCTCCCGGGCCTTGACCGCCGAGGCGACCATCTCGCCGAGCTGCAGCCGCTGCTCGTAGGTGCCGCCGCCCGCCTGCCGGTTGGCCTCGGCGAGGGCCCGCAGCTCGGGGCTGTCGGCCATCACCTGGTGCAGGACGGCCTCCTCCACGTGGGAGGCCTTGACGTTGTACTCCACCTTGTTGTCGAGCGCCTGCAAACGTTCCAGGTAGTGCTCGGCACGCTCGGCGAGGACGCTGGTGACCGACTTGTCGTCGGGGGCGATGCTGCCGAACCGCATGGGCAGCACACAGCCGTCGGCGCCGGCCTCGGCGAGCACGTTCTGATGGGCGAGGAGTTCCTTGCGCTTGGGGCGCAGTTCCTCGGGCGCGTCGCTGACGACCGCCGCCAGCTCGCCCTCCGCCAGCACCCGCACGGGCCTGGGCGGGTCGCCGACACCGCCGAGGGCCTCGGGGAGCGCGGCGTGCGAGCGCGCGGTGATGCCGTAGACGTACGTGCTCACCCCTCGTCCTCCTTCCGGCGCGTCGCGGTGCTCTTGCGGGGCCGCGGCCTGGACTCGGTCTCCTTGGACGAGCTCTCGTCACGGGCCTGCTTGAAGGCGTCGGAGATGGTCTCGGCGGCGCCGGAGAGCGCGCCCTTGGACTTGCCGCGCGCGCCCGACTCGGTGACCTCGCCGACGATCTCGGGCAGGCCGGGGCTCTTGCGGGGGCCCGCCTCGAGGTCGAGCCGGTTGCACGCCTCGGCGAACCGCAGATAGGTGTCGACGCTCGCCACCACGACCCGTACGTCGATCTTGAGGATCTCGATGCCGACCAGCGACACACGTACGAACGCGTCGATGACCAGACCCCTGTCTAGGACGAGCTCCAGCACGTCGTAGAGACCACTGCTGCCGCCTCCACCGCCGGTCTGTTGTGCCGGGACAACGGTCATGCCGTCCACGCCTCCTTGTGTCGGTTTGGATGAATGGAAAGGTCTGCGGGTGCGGGCCGGGGGCTAGCGGCCGCCGGACCGATGTGCGTCGGCCCGCCCGCGTTCGTAGCGACGAACGCGCCGGTAGCCGGTGAGCTGACCCTGCGGATCGAGTTCGACCTGGTAGCTCGCCATCAGGCTCATGGTGTCGGGCACCCGGGCGAGTTCCATGACCTCGACCTCCAAGGTCCAGCCGTCCTCCGTCTGCTCGAAGGACGAGACGCTCTCGGCGGACATGCCGGTCAGCTCGGCGAGCTGCGAGCGCGCCTGACGCAGCACCTCCATGGGGCTCTGCCGGTCCTCGTCCGCCATCGTGCCGTCCTTGTCCCTCGGTCTCTGTACGTCGCGTGAAGCCCGTGTCGGCTCTGTGTTCTTCGTGTCAGACATGGCCACCTCTTCCTCCGGGTGGCCTGAACACTCTTGGCCAAACCTTCACGAGGGCCCGAGTGCCTCACGAGCCGCGCAGCGCGTCCAGCCGGCGGCGGGCGGGCCCCAGGGCCCGGCCGCGGCTCATCAGCCCGGACCAGGGACGGCTACGGGCCTGGTCGGCGGCGTTCGCGACGGTCCAGCGGCGGGGGCCGAGGTCCGGGTCGTCGAGCTGGTCCCAGGTGATCGGTACGGCGACGGGCGCGCCGGGGCGGGCGCGCACGGTGTAGGGGGCGACGGCGGTCTGGGCGTAGGCGTTGCGCCCGGTGTCGAGGTAGAGCCGGTCGCCGCGGTCCTGCTTGCGGGCGGCCGTGGTGAGCCGGTCGGGATGCTCGGCGGCGAGCAGCTCGGCCGCGTCCCGGGCGAAGGCGCGCACCTCGTCGAAGTCGTGCCGCCCGTTGAGCGGGACGACCACGTGCAGTCCGCGCGAACCGGTGGTCATCAGCCCGGAGGGCAGGCGCAGTTCGTCGAGCAGCCGGCCCGTCCACCGGGCCGCCTCCCGCACCGCGCCGAAGTCGTCGCCGAACGGGTCGAGGTCGAGCACCATCAGGTCCGGCCGGTCGAGCCGTCCGGTCCGCGACAGCCAGCGGTGCAGGGTGAGGCAGGCCTGGTCGGCGAGGAAGGCGAGGGTCGCGGCGTCGTCGCAGACGGTGTGGCAGACCGTGCCGCCTTCCTTGGGCACCTCGACCCGGGTGATCCACCGCGGATAGTGCGCGGGGGTGTTCTTCTGCATGAACCGGGGCCCGTCGACGCCGTCCGGATGCCGCTCCAGCATCAGCGGGCGCTCGCGCAGGTGCGGCAGCATGAACGCGGAGACCGAGCGGTAGTACGCGACGAGATCCTGTTTGGCGTACTCCGTGCCCCCGTCGTCCGCCGGGACGAGCACCTTGCCCGGCCGGTGCACCTCGACGGTACGGCGCCCCGCGCGCACCGTGCGGACCTCGGCACCGCTCACGGCACGACCGCCGTCTCCACCAGCAGCCGGGCGGACGCGGCGATCGACTCGGCGTCGATGCCGGCGGCGTGCAGTTGCTCGTCGGGGGAGGCCGAGCCCGGCGTCGTGCGCACGGCGAGCCGCACCAGACGAGGCATCGGGCGGCCGTCGAGGAAGGCGTCGAGGACGGCGTCGCCGAGACCGCCCTCCGGGTGGTGGTCCTCGACCGTCATCAGGCAGCCGGTCTCCTCGGCGGCCCGGCGCAGGGTGGCCCGGTCGACGGGCTTGACCGAGTACAGGTCGACCACGCGGACCGCGATGCCCTCGCCGGCCAGGGCGTCGGCCGCCTCGAGCGCCTCGTGGACGGTCACCCCGGCGGCGACGACGGTCAGCCGGTCGCGGTCGGAGGCACGCAGCACCTTGCTACCGCCGACGGGGAACTCCTCGTCGGGCCCGTACAGGGCCGGGCCGCCGCCGCGCGAGGTGCGCAGATAGCGGACGCCGTCCAGCCCCGCCATGGCGGTGACCAGGTGCGCGGTCTGGTTGGCGTCGCACGGGTAGAGCACGGTGGAGCCGTGCACCGCCCGGAACATCGCCAGGTCCTCCAGGCCCATCTGCGAGGGACCGTCCTGGCCGATGGCGACACCCGCGTGCGACCCGACCAGGTTGATGCCGACGCCGCTGACGGACGCCATGCGGACGAAGTCGTGGGCGCGGGTCAGGAAGGCCGCGAAGGTGGAGGCGTACGGCACCCAGCCGCGCGTCGCGAGGCCGACCGCCGCGGCGACGAGCTGCTGTTCGGCGATGTAGCACTCGAAGAAGCGGTCGGGGTGCTCCTTGGCGAAGAACTCGGCGCGGGTGGAGTCGCTCACCTCGCCGTCGAGCGCGACGACGTCGGGCCGGGCCGTGCCGAGGGCGGCGAGGGCCTGCCCGTAGGCGTCACGGGTGGCGACGGCGTCGTCGGAGTCCTTCTCCCAGCGGGGCAGGTCCAGGTGCCCGTCGGGCACGGAGTGCAGCATGCGGGCGGCGGGCGGCTGGTGCACCTCGACGCGCAGGTCGCGGATCCCGCCCAGTTCCTCGGTCGCCTCGTCGGCGTCGGGCAGCGGCTTGCCGTGCAGGCCCTCGCGGTCCTGGACGCTCTCGACGCCCCGGCCCTTGAGGGTGCGGGCGAGGATCACGGTGGGCTGGCCCCGGGTGGAGGCCGCCTCGCCGTAGGCGCGGTCGATGGCGTCCACGTCGTGCCCGTCGATCTCCACGGTGTGCCAGCCGAAGGCCTGGAAGCGGCGGGCGTAGGCGTCGAGGTCGTGGCCGTGCCGGGTGGGGCCGCGCTGGCCGAGCCGGTTGACGTCGACGATCGCGGTGAGGTTGTCGAGATGCTCGTACGCCGCGTGTTCGGCTGCCTCCCACACCGAGCCCTCGGCGAGCTCGCTGTCCCCGCACAGCACCCACACGCGGTATCCGGTGCGCTCCAGGCGCTTCCCGGCGAGGGCGATGCCCACGCCGACGGGCAGGCCCTGGCCGAGGGATCCGGTGGCGGTCTCGACCCAGGGCAGCCGCTGCGGGGTGGGGTGCCCTTCGAGCCGGCTGCCGAGCTTGCGGAAGGTGAGCAGTTCGTCGTCGTCGATCGCGCCGGCCGCCTTGTAGGCGGAGTAGAGGAGCGGGGAGGCGTGGCCCTTGGAGAGGACGAAGCGGTCGTTGGCGGGGTGGGCGGGCCGGTCGAAGTCGTAGCGGAGGTGGTGTGCCAGCAGCACCGCCATCAGGTCCGCGGCCGACATCGAGGACGTCGGGTGCCCGGAGCCCGCGGCGGCGGAGGCGCGCACGCTGTCCACGCGCAACTGCTGGCCCAGTTCGGTGAGTTCGGCGGTGTCCATCGGGCTACTGATCTCCTTCGGAACGGGTGTGGGTGCGTTGCGCGGGCCCGGAGGCGGGCCGACTCCCCGCCGGCACACCACCGGGCTGGTTCTTCGCGGGTTCCCCGCCGGGCTGGTTCTTCGCGGGTTCCCCGCCCGGCTGGTTCTTCGCGGGCTCGCCGCCCGGCTGGTTCTGGGCGGCGTCGGGGGTCGGCGCGACGAGCGGCGAGGAGCCGTCCTCGGCGGGATCGGACCCCGGCCCGTCCTTCGCGACGTCGGGCGTCGGCGCCACGAGCGGCCCGTCCTCGTCACCGGACCCGGACCCAGACCCGGACTCCGGGTCCTCCTTCGCGACGTCGGGAGTCGGCGTCACGATCGGCCCATCCTCATCACCCGACCCCGATCCGGACCCGGACCCGGACCCGGACTCCTGCCCGTCCTTCGCGACATCGGGCGTCGGCGCCACGAGCGGCCCGTCCTCGTCACCGGACCCGGACCCAGACCCGGACTCCGGGTCCTCCTTCGCGACATCGGGAGTCGGCGTCACGATCGGCCCATCCTCATCACCCGACCCCGACCCCGACCCCGATCCCGATCGCGGCCCCGATCCGGACCCGGGCCCCGACTCCTGCCCGTCCGTCGCGGCGCCGGGCGTCGGCGCCACCACCGGCGAGGAGCCGTCGTCGCCGGGCCCGGCCGGGCCGTGGGTGTCCTGGGCGAGCGCCGCGCCCGGCCCGGACGCGGGGCGGCGCTCGTGGCCGCCCGGCACCCTCGCCAGTTCCGGCGAGGCCGTGTCCAGCGGCACCGACCAGGAACGTACGAGGCCCAACTGAACCGACTGGCGCGGCAGTACGGCGTCCAGCAGCCAGTCGGCGGCGACGCGGACGCGGTTGCCGGGCAGGGCGGCGAGGTGGTAGCCACGGGTGACGAGGCCCGCCGGCAGTCCGGCCAGGTGTACGCCCAGCGGATTGGCCGCGGCCTGCGCCCCGCCCAGGTCGACCACGAACCCCATGTCCTTGTGCCGGTAGGGCCGCAGTTCGCCCCCGCTGAGCGAGGCGGCCACGTTCCGGCCGGCCACCGTGCCCTGACGCCACGCGTGCTGAGCGGTCATCGGGGTGTACTGACCGGGCTTCTCCAGATCGGGTACGGCGGCCGCGTCGCCGCACGCGAACACCTCGGGCCGGCCCGGCACCCGCAGGGTCGGCTCGACGAGGAGCCGCCCGCGTTCCAGGGGCAGCCCGAGGGACTCGGCGAGCGGGTCGGGCCGGACGCCCACGCACCACACCAGGGTGCGGGTGTCGACGAACTCGCCGTCGGTCAGCAGGACTCCGTCGCCCGTGGCCTCCTTCACGGAGGTGCCCATGCGCACCTCGACGCCCCGCCGGCGCAGCACCCGGTCGGCGGTGCGGGAGAGCTGTTCGTCGAGTTCCGGCAGGACGCGTTCGGCGACGTCGAGCAGCAGCCAGCGCGGCCGGATGCCCTTGCGCAACGGGTGGGAGCGCACCAGCGCCTCGGTGAACTGCTGTCCGTGCGCGGCGACTTCGGTGCCGGTGTAGCCGGCGCCGACCACCACGAACGTGCAACGCGCCGCGCAGTCCTCGGCGCTGTCGGCACCGGCCGCCAACTCGACCTGGCGGGTGATGTGGTCGCGCAGGTAGAGCGCCTCGGGCAGCCCGCGGAAGCCGTGGGCGTGCTCGGCGACACCGGGGACGGGCAGCAGCTTGTTGACGCTGCCGGCGGCGAGGACGAGCCGGTCGTAGGCGAGGGTGCCGGTGCCGCCCTCCGGGTCGGTGTAGTGGACCGTGCGGCCGTCGAGGTCGATCCGGTCGGCCTCGCCGAGCACCAGCCGTACCTCCCGCAGCGTCCCGGACAGCGAGACGGTGACCCTGCGCGGTTCGAGGAGGCCGGCGGCCACCTGGGGCAGCAGGGGCAGGTAGAGGAAGTAGTCGGTCGGGTTGAGCACGGTGATGTCGGCCCGGCCGCGGGCCTCCCGCGCGAGGGTGCGGGCCGTGCGGTATCCGGCGAAGCCGGCTCCGACGATCACGATGCGGGGTCGAGCCACGGTTCGCCTCCGGGTGTTGTCGTACGGAGTTTCCGCGTCCCCCTGGCCAGGGCGGCCAAACGTGCGCCGGGGGGTGCCGGGCGGGCGCCACCGGTTTCCCGGCCGGGCGCGGGGTACTCGGTCGGGGCCCCGGCCCGCCCCGCCGCGGCTCCGGCCGTGACCGGCCGGGACGATCCGACCCGCCCAGCGCGGAGGTACCCCCCATGCCCGAGTACGGCTACTTCCTGTCCTGCGAGGAGTTCGGCCCCGCGGACCTCGTCGAGCAGGCCCGGATGGCCGAGCAGGCCGGTTTCCAGGCACTGTGGATCTCCGACCACTACCACCCGTGGAACGACGCCCAGGGCCAGAGCCCCTTCGTCTGGTCGGTGATCGGCGCCCTGTCGGAGGCGGTGTCGCTGCCGATCGAGACGGCGGTGACCTGCCCGACCGTGCGGATCCATCCGGCGGTGGTGGCGCAGGCCGCGGCCACGTCCGCGGTGATGACGGGCGGCGGGTTCCGGCTCGGCGTCGGCTCGGGCGAGGCGCTCAACGAACACGTCCTCGGCGACGCCTGGCCGCCCGCGGACGTCCGCCTCGACATGCTGGAGGAGGCCGTCCAGGTGATGCGCAGGCTGTTCACCGGCGAGGAGGTCACCCACCACGGCCCGCACTACACGGTGGAGAACGCACGTCTCTACACCGTCCCGGACGAACCGGTCCCCATCGACATCTCCGGCTTCGGGCCGAAGGCGACCTCCCTCGCCGCCCGCGTCGGCGACGGCTACATCACGATGATGCCCGAGGAGCCGATGGTGGAGCAGTTCCGCAAGGGCGGCGGCGGATCCAAGCCGGTCAGCGGCGGGCTCAAGGTCTGCTACGGCACCGACCGCGCCGAGGCGGTCCGCACGGTCCGCCGGCTGTGGTCGAACCAGCTGCTGCCCGGCGAAATGGGCCAGATCCTGCCCACGCCGAGCCACTTCGAGCAGCTCGCGCCGCTGGTCAGCGAGGAGATGGTCGCGGAGAACACGGTGTGCGGCGACGACGTCGACGAGCACGTGGCCGCGCTGAAGGCGTTCGCCGACGCGGGCTTCGACCGGATCTACGTCAACCAGATCGGCCCCGACCAGCGCGGCTTCTTCGACTTCTACCGTACGAAGGTGCTGCCCCGGCTCGACCGGGGCTGACCGCGGTGCGCCCGGGCCGGAACGGCAGCGGGGGCTTCCGGGTGGTGTGAGCCGGCGCCCGACGCCCGGTCTGCGTCGGGCGGTATGCGTCGACCCGCCGCCCGTGCCCCGGTCAGCCGTGCGACCTGCGGCGCAGCCCGGCGGTGACCGCGGCGCCCAGCCCGCCGGCCAGCAGACCGACCCCCATCCGCGCCCGGTTGCGCGAGACCCACTCCTGCACGCTCGTGTCGGTCGACTCCCCGTCGAACCGGCCGTGCGCGCCGAAGTCGTGCCCGTGCGGGCCGTCGGCGGGGCTCCACAGGTTGCCCGGGCCGCCGTCCCGCTCGCCCTGCTGCTGGGCGTCGAAGCCGGTGCGGGCGAGATACCGGTCCAGGAAGCCCGGAACCACCGCGTTGGCGATCAGGGTCGCCGCCGTGGAGCCTCCGACCCAGTACTCCCGCCGGCGGGCGTGGCCGGCCGCGTGCACGATCGCCCGGGCCGCGACCTCCGGCTGGTACACCGGGGCCACCGGCCTGGCCCGCCCCGGCATCCGGTCCACCACCCAGTCGAACTGCGGGGTGTTCACCGCCGGCAGCTGCACCATCGTCGTGCGGACCCGGCTGCCCGTGTGCAGCAGCTCGCACCGCAGGGACTCGTTGAACCCCTGGATCGCGTGCTTGGCACCGCAGTACGCCGACTGCAGCGGCACCCCCCGGTAGGCGAGCGCGGAGCCGACCTGGACGATCGTGCCGCGATCGCGCGGCAGCATGTGGCGCAGGGCGGCCCGGGTGCCGAACACATAACCCAGGTACGTCACTTCGGTGACGCGGCGGAACTCGTCGGGGGTGATCTCGGTGAAGGGCGCGAAGACGCCGGCGAAGGCGTTGTTGACCCACACGTCGATGCGGCCGAACGCGTCGGCGACCTTCTGCGCCGCGTCCTCGACGGCCTTGGCGTCGGCCATGTCGACGCTCACGACGAGGGCCTCGCCGCCCGCGCGCTGCACCTCGTCCGCGGCCGTGGCGAGCCCCTCACGTCCCCGGGCGAGGAGGGCGACCCGGTCGCCGCGCGCGGCGAAGGCCAGGGCCGTGGCCCGGCCGACGCCCGCGCTGGCGCCGGTCACCACCACGGCCCGGGCCGGTCCCCGAAGGGTGCGCATCACGCATCACGCCCGGTGGTGCGGGATCTCGGGGTCGATGTCGTCACCCCGCGCCGTACCCTCCGGCCCCTGCGCGCCGGGCACTCCGGGGGCGGGAGGTGTGGTGGGCGCGGTGGGCGGCATCGGCGGGTACGGCGAGCCGACACCGGCCGCGGGCCCGGCCGGCGGCAGTCCGCCGGCGACGGGGCCGTGTCCCGCCTGCTGCGCGGCGTGGCTCAGCCCGGCCTCGCCGCCGGGCCGGGCGGGCCCGTGCGGCCGGGCGGCGCCGCGCAGCGCGTACGCCACGGCGCCCAGGACCGCCGCGGTGATCAGGGCGGCGGCCCAGCCGGGCAGACCGATGTCGAGGGCGAGGCCCAGGGCGAGCGCGACGGCCGCGCCCGCGTAGAGGGCGACCGCGCCGGACGCCGCGTACAGCGTGGCCTTGCGGCGCTGCCTGCGGGTCTGCTCCCGCAGCTCGTCGCGGATCGTCTCGCGCGCCACCTGCGCCAGCTCTTCGACGAGGTGCTTGTCCAGATGCTCCAGGTGATCCATGCGCTCCATGGCGGCCGGGTACCCGCCGTCACGGGCCCGTAACGCCACGGCCCGACGGGCGTCCTGCGGAGGGGCGCCGGACGGGAGGCGAGGGGGCGCGAAGGGGATCGGGTGAAGGGACCGCCACCCTCGGGCCGGCCCAACTAGGCTCGCCGCCATGGACATTCTGGGAGCCACGCTGCGGGTCTGTGTCGACGATCTGGAGGCCTCGGTCTCCTTCTACGAGCGGCTCGCGGGCACCAGAGCCCTCCGCTTCGAACGCGGCGGTGTGGAAGTGGCCGCGGTCGGCTGCTTCCTCCTGATGAGCGGGCCCGAGGCGGAGCTCGAGGTGCTGCGGAAGGTGGCCGCGACGATCGCCGTGGCCGACGTCGACGAGGCCCACAAGACCCTCACCGAGCTCGGCGCGGACGTCGTCGCGGGCCCGGTGGGTACCCCGGCGGGCCGCAACCTGATCGCCCGTCACCCGGACGGCTCGGTGTACGAGTACGTGGACCGCCGCCCCGCCCAGGACACCGCTTAGGACCTGGTCTCCGCCGGGACCGTGCGACGGGGGCGGGCGCGGGGCCCGGGTTCGCGGGGCGCCGCGCACCACGAAATTCCGTGTGCGCCGCGTCCCCGCCGACGTACCCTCGACCGTCCGAAGGGTCGAGCGAGGAGCGAACGTGAGCGAGCAGCACACCTACCGGGTGATCGTCCGGGGTACCTGGGACGGCCTCACCGACGAGGCCCGGGCCCGGCTGCTCGCGGAGGCCGACGGCCACGGTCTGGCCGGCATGCGTTTCACCGAGGAGGGCACGCTGTCGTACGAGCCGCGCCCGCTGAAGCACTTCTCGATGCGCTATGTGGTGGTGTCGGACGCGGCGGACGGCGAGGAGATGGCGGGCGCGCTCGCGCAGGAGCGCGCGGAGACGGCGCTGCGGGAGCGGGGCTACGGCTTCACCGGGCTGAAGTCGACCGTGACGGACCTCGACACCATGAAGATCAACCGGAAGTCCGCAGCTCGGCGGTGATCGCCCACCGCTCGTGGTCGCGCCACTCCCCGTCGATGTGGATCATCTTCGGGGAGAAGCCCTCCAGCCGGAACCCGCAGGCCCGGGCGAGGGCGATCGACGCCGCGTTCCCGGGCTGCACGTTGATCTCCAGCCGGTGCAGCCGCATCGGCCCGAACGCGTACCCCACGACCAGGTCGAGGCCCTCGCGCATCAGTCCCCGGCCGGCCGCGTGCGCGAAGGCGCCGTAGCCCAGCGCGCCGCACTGGAAGCCGCCCTGCACGATGTTGTTGATGTTGATGAACCCCGCGAGGGCGGCCCCGCGCTCCTTCTCGCAGATCAGGAACCCGGCTTTCGTGGGGTCCTCGATCAGCCGTCCCGCGTAGGCGGTGTACGCCTCGGGCGTGGCCGGCGGGAACAGCCACGGGTGGTGCAGGTCCTTGCTCTCGCGGACCCGGGCGGTGAACTCGGCCCCGTCCTCGTACGTGAAGTGACGTATCCCGACGCGAGGGCCCTCGGCGAGGTAGCGGGAGGCGGAGTGCGGCATCCGGCCAGCCTACGGCCGGTCAGCGACGGCGGCCCACGAAATAGGCTCCGCACAGCGCGCCGATGAGCCCGGTGGCGAGCAGGGCCGCCCACAGCGGCATGGTCACCACGGGGATCAGCAGCCTGATCTCGGTGTCCTGGGTGTTCTCGAAGATGAAGACCAGGGCGAGCGCGGCGAGCACCAGGACGACGATCCGGCCGGGCGTCATCGCCTCGCGCCAGCCACCGGACCGGTGACGGGTCCCGGAGGTCGTGGAGAACTTCGAGGTCTTCGGGCTCATACGTCCAGGGTGGGCCGCGAACCGCTGTCCCGCACGTCAGCGCAGGGCGGGCTCGTCCAGGGTCAGCGTGCCCGCGTCCGCGTCGAGTTCGGCGTTCACCCCGAAGGGCACGGTCAGCGCGCCCTCGCAGTGCCCGAACCCGAGTTCCTCGACGACCGGCACGCCGAGGCCTCCGAGCCGGTCGGCGAACACCGGCCGCAGCTCCTCGTAGGGCCCGCAGCGCTCCCAGGACCCGAGCGCGATCCCGGCGACGCCGTCCAGCCAGCCGGTGCGCAGGAGCTGGGTGAGGGCGCGGTCCACGGCGTACGGCCGCTCCCCCACGTCCTCGATCATCAGCAGCCCGCCGCGCGCACCGGGCCGGGTGTGCGGGGTGCCGTGTCCGGTGGTGAGGAGGGTCAGACAGCCGCCGAGGGTGACGCCCCGCGCACGGCCCGGTGCGAGGGCCGGTGCCGGGGCCGGGGAGCCGAGGGTGCGGACGGTCTCGGGGGTGAAGAGGGTGGCCCTGAGGTGTTCCTGGGCGCGGGCGTTCTTGACGAAGTCGATGCCGGCGGCCACGGGTCCGTAGAGCGTGACCAGGCCGAGGCGGACGGCGAACGCCTCGTGGAGGGTGGTGTTGTCGCTGAAGCCGACGAACACCTTCGGTCCGGCCGCCCGCATCGCCTCCCAGTCGAGCAGGTCGACCACGCGCTGGGCGCCGTATCCGCCGCGGGCGCACAGCACGGCGTCGACCAAGGGGTCGCACCAGGCGCGCTGGAGGTCGGCGGCCCGGTCGGCGTCCGTGCCCGCGAGGTGGCCGAGGCCGGGGTGCCGGTCCAGGACGTGGGGCGCGGCCACCGGGTCGAGGTCCCAGCCGCGCAGCAGGTCGAGCCCCGCCTGCAGCCGCTCCTCGGCCACGGGTCCGCTGGGGGCGACGACGGCGACCCGGGCGCCGGGGGCCAGCCGGGACGGCCGGACGAGGTCCTTCACTGCACGAGCTCCAGGGTGGGGATACCGGGCGGACGCAGCCCGAACACCTGAGCGTACAGCGACAGCTCCGCCTCCAGCGCGCGCACCGTCGTCTGCGCCCGCCGGAACCCGTGCCCCTCCCCCTCGAACGCGAGATAGGCATGGGGTGCCCGGATCCGCCGCCCCGCCAGCCGGGCCAGGAACCGCTCGCACTGCGCGGGCGGACAGATCACGTCGTCCAGGCCCTGGAGCAGCAGAAACGGTACGGCGATGCGCTCGGCGTGCTGCAGCGGCGAGCGCTCCGCGTACCGGGCGGGCACCTCGGCGAGCGGCCCGACCAGCGTGTCCAGGTAGCGCGACTCCAGGTCGTGCGTCTCGCCGGTCGCCCAGCCCAGCAGGTCCAGCACGGGATAGCGGATCGTGCCGCAGGCGTACACGTCGGTGCCGGTCAGCGAGGCGGCGGCGGTCCAGCCGCCCGCGCTGCCGCCCCGGATGGCCAGCCGGCCGCGGTCGGCCGTCCCCTCGTCGGCGAGGGCCCGGGCGACGGCCGCGCAGTCCTCGACGTCGACCACCCCCCACTGCTCGCGCAGCCGCTCCCGGTACTCCCGCCCGTAACCGGTCGATCCGCCGTAGTTGACCTCGGCGACGCCGATGCCCCGGGAGGTGAAGTAGGCGATCTCCAGGTCCAGCACGAGGGGCGCCCGGTCGGTGGGGCCGCCGTGCGCCCACACGACGTAGGGCGGCAGTTCGTGCCCGGGGGCCGCGCAGGCCGGATGGTGGGGCGGGTAGACGTGCGCGTGGATGTCGCGCCCGTCGGGTCCGGCGAAGGTGCGGATCTGCGGCTCCGGGTAGTACGCCGGATCCACCGCGTCGTCGTGCGCGGCGCCGATCACCCGGGCCCGGCCGGTGCGGGCGTCCAGCTCCACCACCTCGTAGGCGCTGCGCGGACTGGCCGCGACGGCGACCACCCGGTCCCCCCGCACGGCCAGGGTGGACGCGAACTCCGTCCACGGCCCGGCCGCGTCGACCAGCTCCCCGGTCTCCGGATCGAGGATCCCGAGCGCGGTGGCGCCCCGGCCGTGCACGACCGCGACGAGCCCGTTGTCCAGCGGCGCGAACCAGCGGTGCCCGAGCTTCCACAGGGCGCCGCCGAACTCCTCCTCACGGGGGCAGACCGGCTCGTGGTCTCGGTAGAGGTTCCACCAGCCGGTGCGGTCGCTCGTGTACAGAAGACAGTCGGCAGGGGGGTGTTGGCCGTCCTCGGTGGACCGCGTACGGTCGTCAGCGGACTGCGCTTCGCCGACGGTGGACCGCATACCCTCACCCAGGGAACGCATACGACCGTCCGCAGACCGCATACGATCGTCCGCGTACCGCCCACCGCCGTCCGCATATTGCATACCGCCGTCCGCGTAGTGCACACCGCCCCGCGCAGACCGCTGCCAGTCCACCTGTGCGATCGACTCCTCCGGCCCGCCGGCCACCACCCGCGCGCCGCTGAGCGTCCCGTCCGGCGAGACGTCGGCGACGAGCACCTCCGTGCCGTCCCACGGCATCCGGGGGTGGTCCCAGGCCAGCCAGGCGGCCCGGCGGCCGTCGGGCGTCAGACGCGCTCCGGTGACGAAACGGTGCCGGCCGTCGGTGAGTTCGCGTACGGCGCTCCGGTCGTCGGCTGCCGAGCCGTCCAGGGGTACGGCGGCCAGGACCCGGCGCACGTCGGTGGGGCCGGTGCCGGTGAACTCCTCCAGGACGCACCAGACTTCCCCCCGGTCGAGCAGCAACTGCGGCTCCGCCCAGCGCAGTCCGCCGCCGAGCGTCGAGACGGGGGTCAGGGGCCGGGGAGCGGAGCCGGACTCGCAGGCGTACAGCCGCTGGTCGTCGAAGTGCACGAACACCACCAGGGGACCGTCCTCCAGCGCGGCTCCCGCCCACGGCTGTCCGCCGTACTCGACGACCCGGCTGCGCACGTTCCACGGGGGCGGGAGGAACGACTCCTGGGTGCCGTCCGGGTGCCGACGCACCAGGGTGCGCCGGCCCTCCTCGGTGGGGCGGGGCGCGGTCCACCACACCTCCTCGCCGACGAAGCCGACGTACTCGGGCCGTCCGTCGTGCGTGGCGGCGAGATGGGCGTCGAGGGGTGAGGGCCAGGAACCGTACGGCAGGATCTGCACGTTCTCCCCGCTCGTCTAGGCCGTGCGCAGGAAGCGGTCGAGGACGTCGACGCCGAAGTGCAGGGCTTCGACGGGGACGCGTTCGTCGACGCCGTGGAAGAGGGCCTGGTAGTCGAAGCCCTCGGGCAGCTTCAGCGGTGCGAAGCCGTAGGCGGTGATGCCGAGGCGGGAGAACTGCTTGGCGTCGGTGCCGCCGGACATGCAGTACGGCACGACGTGCCCCTCGGGTGCGAACTCCTCGACGGCGGCCCGCATCCGGGCGTACAGCGGGGTGTCCACCGGTGCCTGGAGGGCGACCGAGTGGTGACGGAACTCCCAGTTCACGTCGGGGCCGGTGAGTTCGTCGAGGGTCGCGCGGAACTCGTCCTCGGTGCCCCACAGATACCGTCCGTCGACGTGGGCGACGGCCTCGCCGGGAATGACGTTGAGCTTGTAACCGGCTTCCAGCATGGTCGGGTTGGCGCTGTTGCGGACCGTCGCCTCGACGAGGGAGGCCGCCGGGCCGAGCTTCTTCAGCAGGGTGTCCACGGCGTCGGGGTCGTCGAGCGCGGGCTCGATGCCGTAGAGGGCGGCGAGTTCGGTGAGGGCGGCACGGGCGGTCGGGGTGAGGCGGAGCGGCCACTCGTGTTCGCCGATCCTGGCGACCGCGGCGGCCAGCCGGGTGACCGCGTTGTCCCGGTTGACCTTGGAGCCGTGACCGGCGCGCCCGCGCGCGGTGAGCCTGAGCCAGCCGGTGCCGCGCTCCCCCGCGGCGATCGGGTAGATCTCGCGGCCGGCGCCGTCGTGGAAGGTGAACGCGCCGGACTCGCCGACGGCTTGCGTGCACCCCTCGAACAGCGCGGCGTGGCGGTCGGCGAGGAATCCGGCGCCGTCCTCGGCGCTGGCCTCCTCGTCGGCGGTGAAGGCGAGGACGAGGTCGCGGCGGGGCCGTACGCCCTGCCGGGCCCAGGCGCCCACCACGGCCAGGATCATCGCGTCCATGTTCTTCATGTCGACGGCGCCGCGTCCCCACACCACTCCGTCGCGGATCTCCCCGGAGAAGGGGTGCACGGTCCAGTCGGCGGCCTCGGCGGGGACGACGTCCAGGTGGCCGTGGAGGAGCAGCGCGTCCGCGGACGGATCGGTGCCCGGGATGCGGGCGACGACGTTGGTGCGTCCGGGGGTGCGTTCCAGGAGGGTCGGTTCGATGCCCGCGTCGGCCAGTCGCGCGGCCGCGTACTCGGCGGCGGGCCGCTCCCGGCAGTCACCGCCGCCCCGGTTGGTGGTGTCGATCCGGATGAGGTCGGAGGTGAAGCGGACGACCTCGTCCCGTGCCTGCGCGTCAGCCATCCCTCTCCTCTTCCCGGCCGTTCCGCCCGGCGTCCCGGTCCTGATTTCCCGGCCCCGCCGTTCAGCCGTACTGCTCCTCGATCGCGGCCGAGACGACGGTGGTGACCGCTTTGAAGGTACGGATGCCCTCGTACATCGTGCCGCTGGTGTAGACGATCCTACGTTCGCCGGTGCGCGCCACGCCGGGTACGACGGTGGCGGCCATCGCGAGGTGCTCGGCGTCGAACTCGACGGCGACCGTGTGCGGTCCGCCGTGGACGGGGTCCCGTCGCACCGCGAGGGAGGCCGCCTCCTGCGCGGCCGCCCGGATGTCGGCGGCGGTGCGGGCGGGTGTACGGCAGACGGCGGCGTACCGGGAGACGTGGTCCTTCACGGCGACCTTCAGTGCCTCGGGCGCGTAGCCGAGGGCGTCCTCGCAGGCCACGTCGTCGCCGGTGACGAGAACGACCGGGACGCCGTACTCGGCGACCACGTGCGCGTTGAGCAGGCCCTCGCTGGCGCGGACGTCGTCCAGCCAGACGCCGGTGATGGAGTTGGCGAGGTAGGTGTGGGCGAGGACGCCTTCCATTCCGGCGCCGGCGTGGTAGCCGACGAAGGCGATGCCGTCCACGTCGCCGTACTGCACGCCTTCCACCATGGAGAGGGACTTGTGCCGGCCGGTGAGCATCTCGGCCCGTTCGTCGAGCCGTTCGAGGAGGAGGTTGCGCATGGTCCAGTGGGCCTCGTTGATCAGCACCTCGTCGGCGCCGCCGGCGAAGAAGCCGTGCACGGCCGCGTTGACGTCCGAGGTGAACATCGACCGGCAGCGCTCCCACTGCGCGGTCCCCGGCAGCACGTCGGCCGGCCAGGTGACGCCGGTGGCGCCCTCCATGTCGGCGCTGATCAGAATCTTCACGTCCGGGACCCCGTTCTGTCCGACTCCGGTCTCTCCGGCGTCTCCAGGAGGTGTTCGAGCCTAACGGGCCGCCTCGCGGTTCCCCGCGGAGCGGGTCCGGTCACGGGCGAGCTGCTTCACCTGACGGAGCGTCGAAGTCGTCCCCACGGACCGCCCCCCGGCGTGCCGATCCTTTCGCTGAGGCAGGAGTACAGGGCGCCGGGGGCGGTGTGCAGGGCGGCGGCGACGAGGTGCGGCGTGCGCCCGCGCCGCCCAGCGCGGGCACGCCTCCGCCCGGCCGGTGGCCGCGGCGGCGAAGCGGACCTCGGGACGGGCGCCCGGCGCGCCGCCCGCGGGGCGCGCTTCCCGGCGGCCGCCGAGGCGGACCTCCGGCTCGTCACCCGCGCCTGACCGCGCCGCCCAGGGCCGGAGGGGAGGACCCGCGATGGTCCTCTCCCCTCTCACGGCCGCCCGGGCCCGTCGCCGGGTCCTGAACGCGGCGGCCGCCGGGCACACCCGGGGGCGCGCCGCCCCCACGCCTGCCCATGCCCCTGTCCCGGCTGTCGGACGGCGCGGCCGCCGTCCCGGCCGGACGGGGCCCGAAACTGTGTCCGTCTGAGCCCGCCCCCGGCGGGCGGGTCAGGCCCTGGTCAGGCCAGCGACAGGAACAGCTTCTCCAGGCGGCCGCGCATCTGCGCGGAGTCCCGGACCTCCGGGTCCTCGCTGGTCATGCACTGCTCCAGCCCGGTCGCGATGATCGCGAAACCGGCCCGGTCCAGGGCTCGGGAGACCGCCGCGAGCTGGGTGACCACGTCCTCGCAGTCCCGGCCCTCCTCGATCATCCGGATCACGCCCGCGAGCTGGCCCTGGGCGCGCCGCAGCCGGTTGAGCGCCGACTTCAGCTCCTCGGCCGACATGTCGAGTTGCACACTTCCTCCTCCTTCATACCCCCGCGGGTATCGTACCTGTGCGGGAGAACAATCCGGAGAAAGGTTCTGTTCCGTGACCGGGTCCCGGACCGCCCCCGCCTCCCCCGCCTCTCCCATCGCCCCGACCGCCCGGCGCGCTCACTGTGCCCCTGGACCGGCTCGACGAGGCCGCTCCCGCCCCGCGGCGGACGCGCGGCGGCGTCTCCCGCTGATCGTATGCTCCTCCGGGCCCGGTCAGCCCAGGGCTGCGCTCGGCTCGCCGGACTCGGAGGCCGACGGCCGCGCCGGAGGGCGGCGGCACGAGTGCCTGGACAGGCCGCCGCCGGGCACGCCGTCGAGAGCCCGGCGTGTGCCCGCCCGTCGTGGCCGCTGGCCCGTCAGGTCCGCCCTCGTCGCCGACCCCCTGTCGTCGCGGGTGTCACAGGTGTCGCGGGTGTCGCGGGTGTCGCGGGTGTCGCCGCGTGCCTGGCCCGGGCGCCCGCGCGCCGATCGTCCGGGCTCACCGGCGCCGGCCCGGCGTTCTCCGGCGCGACCGACACCTGCGGCACGGCCGGCACCTGCGGCGCGGCCGTCCCGTCGTCCCGTCGTCCCGTCGTCCCGGCGTCCCACGACCCGCCGGTGGACGCCGTCTCCTTCGAGGTGACGCCGGCGCGGCTCATCGCCTGATGTGCTACGCGGTCAGCCGGGCCGCCCCGCCACCAGCCACTTCGACGGCAGTTCGATCCGGGTGCCGTCCGGCGCGGACTCGGTGGTGATGAGCGGGAGTTCACCGCTCGCGAGGACGGTGAGCCCCGCCGCGCGGAGGTAACCCGGCACGGCGTCGTCGGCGACCTCGCCGGGGGCTATGCCGTGGCGGAAGATCGGCGCGAGTTTCGGGGGCGGACCGGCCGGGCCCTGGGCCAGACCGCCGAGGACGGGACGGGCGGCCTCGGACAGTTCGACGAGGAAGACCCGGCCCCGCTCGCCGAGCAGCGCGGCGATCCCGTCGGCCAGCGGCTGCCGGTCGGCGGGCTCGCACTGGTGCAGGACGCCCCGCATGTAGACGTTGGCGTCCCCGAGTTCGGCGTGCAGGGTCTCGGCGGCGCCCCGCTCGGCCGCGTCCAGCAGCCGGTACGTCGCCTGTCCGGCGGGGTCGGCCTGCCGGGCGTGGTCGAGTGCGGCGGCGGCCAGGTCGACGCCGACGACCTGCCGGAAGCGGTCGGCGAGGAACCGGGTCTGGGTGCCGTTGCCGCAGCCGAGGTCGACCAGGGGCAGCCCGGCGTCGGCGAGACGGGGCTCGAAGAGGGCGAGATGGAGGGCGGCGGTGACCTTGGGATCGGCGTCCCAGAACACCGCGCCCGGGTCGTCGGGGGCCTCGCGCCAGAAGCCCTCCCAGGCTTCTCGGTACCGCATCGTCACGCTCATGCACAGCTCCCCGGGGTGCGACGCCGATCCGCCGTAAGTGACGGGCGAGTACGGTCTATCGCTCCCACGGCGCCGCTACAAGCGCGGTGCGTCTTCCTTCACGCCCCGTTCCGGAACCGTACGCCGTCGTGCGCCCCGCACGACGCGGGCGGGCGCGGGAACCGGTGTCCGTGAGGCCCTTCGGGGCCGCTCAGCGCCGCGGCAGCGTGAGTTCGAACCACACCGACTTCCCGGCGCCCGTGCGGCTGGTCCCCCACTCCCTGGCCAGCGTGCTCACCACCCGCAGGCCCCGCCCGGTCTCGTCCTCGGGCCCGGCGCTCAGCAGGGTCGGCAGTTCGTGGTCGTCGTCGTCCACCTCGCACAGCAGCGTCTCCCCGCGCACCAGCCGCAGGGTGACGGGCTGCCGGTGGGAGTGCCGCAGGGCGTTGGTGACGAGTTCGCTCACCATCAGTTCGGCGGTGTACGCGAGTTTCGCCAGGCCCCAGTCGTGGAGTTGTTCGCGGACCGCCGCGCGGGCCCGGGCGGCCTCGGCCGGGTCGAGGCGGAAGCGCCACTCGGCCACGTCGTCGGGCTCGATGCCGTTGAGGCGGGCCATGAGCAGGGCCACGTCGTCCTTGCGGCCACCGCGGCCCGCCTTCGAGAACGTCGCGGCGAGGGCGCGGATGATGGTGTCACAGGCGTCGTCCATGGAGGCGGCCGGATGCGCGGCGGACTCGCACAGGGTCGCCAGGCCCGCCCCGATGTCCTCGCCGCGCACCTCCACCAGGCCGTCGGTGCACATCACCAGCCGGTCGCCGGGTTCCACGCGTACGCGTACCGCCTCGAAGGGCACCCCGCCCACTCCGATGGGCGCCCCGGTGGGCAGGTCGAGCAGTTCGCTGCGGCCGTCGACGGCGCGGACCAGCACCGGGGGGATGTGGCCCGCGTTGGCGAGGTGGAGTTCGCTCGCGATGGGGTCGTAGACGGCGTACAGGCAGGTGGCGAGGTAGGTGTCGCCGAGCCGTTGCGCCAGGTCGTCGAGGTTGCGCAGGAGTTGGGCGGGCGGCAGGTCGAGGGCGGCCATGGTCTGCACGGCCGTTCTCAACTGGCCCATCATCGCGGCGGAGTTGAGGCCGTGGCCCATGACGTCGCCGACGACGAGGGCGGTGCGTGCGCCGGGGAGTTTCACGGAGTCGAACCAGTCGCCGCCGACCCGCCCGAGCAGGGTGCCGGGCAGGTAGCGGGTGGCGATGTCGCAGCCCGCCATGCGCGGCGGGATGTGCGGCAGCATGCTGTCCTGGAGGGTCTCGGCGACGCTCTCCTGGTAGGTGTACATGCGCGCGTTGTCGAGCACGAGGCCGGCGCGGGCGGCGAGTTCGGCGCCGGTGACCCGGTCCATGTCGTTGAACTCGGCGCGCTCGGGGTGGCGCAGCAGGATCATGAAGCCGAGGACGACGTTCCGGGCCTTCAGCGGGACGACGAGCATGGAGCGGCCGGTGATGAGGGGCCGGATGTCGCGTTTCTCGAACTGCGAGGCGATGGCGTGGCCCATCTGCTCGCTGATGCGCGGCACGAGGACGGGTTCGCCGGTGGTCATGCACTGGAAGAACGGGGTGTGGGCCGGAAAGGGCATGGCCTCGCCGACCGGGACGACGTCGTCCCAGCGGCCGGGTTCGTCGGTGTGCTCGACCGCCACCCGGTGCCACATGGTCGTGGTGTCGGGTACGCCTTCCGCGAATCCCTCGCCGGCGACGACCTGTTCGCGCAGATAGGTGCCGGCGACGTCGGTGAAGCGGGGGACGACGGCCTTGCTGACCTCGGTGATCGTGCGGGAGAGGTCCAGGGAGGTGCCGATCCTGCCGCTGACCTCGTTGAGGAACTCCAGGCGCTCGCGCACGGCGGCGTACTCGAGGTCCTCGCGGTCGTCGGCGAGCTCCGGCGTGACGGGCAGTCCCTCGGCGGCGGCGCGGACGGCCCGCTCACGACGGGCCTTGCGCTCGGCGCGCCGGGCCACGCCCCAGTCGGGGGTGACCGGCACCCGGTCGTTCTGACTGAACTCCAGTACGGGGTAGCCGAGTTCGAGGACCTGGGCGACGATGCGGGCGCTCTCGCCGACGCTCATGCTGGGCAGGATCTCGGGCAGTCTGCGGGCGAGTTCCTCGGCGCCGGGGAAGTCGGTGTGCAGGGCGAAGCCGGGCGCGATGCGTTCGACGGCGAGCGGGTCCGAGGATGTCGCCGGCTGTTCCCGGTGCAGGGTGGCGGCGTCGGCGGCGAGGACGAGCAGCCGCTCACGGCCCGGTCCGACGAGGGGGTAGGCCCACCACAGGACGTCGACCCGGTGGCGGTCCCGGTCCGGAACGGTGAGGCGGGCGCGTCCGGCGGCCGGGTAGCTCAGTCCGCGGTCGAGGGAGGACTCCAGGCCGGGGCCCAGTCCGTCGTAGGCCCCGAACTCACCGTACGAGCCGTGCGGAAGGTCGTCGTCGGGCTCGGGGAGGGCGCCGGAGACGGGGAGCAGGTCGATGGCGGGTGCACCGATCGCCTCCTCCTTGGCGACGCCGAAGAGCCGGCGTGCGCCGGTGCTCCAGTGGGAGACGAGGCCGTCGCGGTCGACGACGACCACGGCCAGTGGCATGCGCCCGGCGCCGGCGGCGTCGTCCGCCGCCCCACTGCCCGCTCCGCGGCCGGGAGGTGCGTCCCTGTCGGTGCCACGGTCCATGGCCCAGGCCCTCTCTCCCCAGAGCTGTGCAAGATCTGTCCGCAGCACCAACCGTACGGCGCGTACCGCTCGGGATGTGCGGCAATCCTGGAATTGGTTTCACCGGCGCGCTCCGGGGTACGCCGTGCGCCGCGGTGCCCTTCCGGTCCTCGTGGCCGTGCCGCGCGTCCCCCTCGTCGCACCTGCCGCGCGCTCCCCGCGGGAAGCGGGGGGACACGGGCAGACGCGACGGGCCGCGGCGCCGTACCGGTCGCCGGGGGAGCCACTCGAACCGGTGAAGGGGGTCGGCGGACCCGGAGGTCAGGCCACCGGGACTACTTCTCGACCTCGGCGGCGAGCTTGTCGAGGATCTCGTCGTAGATACGGCCGAGGCCCTTGGGGGCGAAGGTCCTCTCGAAGAAGCCGCCGATACCGCCGGCGCCCTGCCAGGTGGTGGTGACGACGACACGGGACGCGCCCTCGCCGGCCGGGGTGACGCGCCAGACGGTGACCATGGAGGAGTTGCGGTCCTTCTCGACGAGTTCGCCGTCGGTCGGCTCGGTGACCTCCAGGAGGCAGTCGCGGACGCGCTTGCTGGTGGCCTGGAGCTTCCAGTGGACGAGGGTGCCCTCGCCGTCGCCGCCCTCGCGCACCTCGTACTCGCTGAAGTGCTCGGGCAGCAGGCTCGCGCGCGTGCCGCTGTAGTCGGCGAGCGTGTCGAACACCTTGTCGGGGTCCGCAGCGACGACCCGCTCGGTGGTGGCCTCGACCTGCGCCATGAAGTTCCTCCAGGTCCGTGTTGCTCAGGGTTGCTCAGGGTGTGCTCGGGCGAGGCAAGCCAACCACCCCGCTCCACGGCCGCCCAAATCGGGGGCGCGGAAGCGGTCGGAAGACGCTCGAAACGCCGAGGCAGAAGCGCACGCGCACGATCATGGGAACACATGTTCTATTGTGGGGCTCAGTGCTACCGAGGAGGCGTCATGCGCTGGGAGAACCTCGCCCTGGAGTCCCGCCACGACCGGGCGTCGGACGCCGCGCTGTTCGGCGCGGACGCGGTCACGACCCGGACGTTCGACACGCCGGAGTTCGCCGGGATCACCTTCCACGAGGTCCGGGCCCGCTCGGTCCTCAACCGGGTGCCGGGCGCCTCCCGGATGCCGTTCGAATGGACGGTGAACCCCTACCGTGGCTGCACGCACGCGTGCGTGTACTGCTTCGCCCGCAAGACCCACAGCTATCTGGACCTCGACACCGGGATCGGCTTCGACACCCAGATCGTGGTCAAGGTGAACGCGCCGGAGGTGCTGCGCCGCCAGCTCGCCTCGCCCCGCTGGCACGGCGATCACGTGGCGATGGGCACGAACGTCGACTGCTACCAGCGCGCGGAGGGCCGCTACCGGCTGATGCCGGGCATCCTGTCCGCCCTGCGCGACCGGGCCAACCCCTTCTCGATCCTGACCAAGGGCACCCTGATCCTGCGCGACCTCGACCTGCTGAAGCAGGCCGCCGAGGTGACCGACGTCGGGATCTCCGTCTCGGTCGGCTTCACCGACACCGCGCTGTGGCGCACCGTGGAGCCGGGCACCCCGGCCCCCGAGCGGCGCCTGGACGTCGTACGGACCCTCACCGGGCACGGCATCGGCGTCGGCGTGCTGATGGCGCCGGTGATCCCGTTCCTCTCCGACGAACCGGCCCAGCTGCGGGCCACCGTGCGGGCGACGGCCGCGGCGGGGGCCACCTCCGTCACCCCGCTCGTGCTGCATCTGCGCCCAGGCGCCCGCGAGTGGTTCATGGCCTGGCTGGGACAGCACCACCCGCACCTGGTGCGCCGTTACGAGCGGCTGTACGCGGACGGCTCCTACGCCCCCAAGTGGTACCAGCGCCGGATCACCCGTCAGGTGCACGAACTGGCGCAGGAGTACGGCATCGGGCCCGCGCGCGCCGGGATGCCCCGCCGGATCCGGCCGACGGAGCAGGCGGAGGAACCCGCCCCGTCCGGGCCGACCCAGCTCACCCTGATCTGAGCGCGTTCGAGCGCATCCGGCGCCCGATCGGGTCAACTCTCACCGCAACACGTATGTCCGGACGATCTTTCCGGGACGATGCCGCGAGGGCCGTGAGCCACGCGGCCCGGCCACCTCCGGCCCCCTCCGTCCTGGGAGGACTCCTTGAACCCACGCGCGGCCCTGCTGTGCGCCACCGCCGTCGTCCTGGCCGGGACCGTCACGGCCGTACCGGCGGGCGCGACCCCCGCGCCCGCGGCCGCCGCGACGGCGAAGCTCGACTGGAAGACGTGCGCCACCACCGACCAGCCGACGCTGCAGTGCGCGTCCCTGAAGGTGCCGCTCGACCACGACACCCCCGGCGGGGAGCAGATCACCCTGGCGCTGTCGCGCGTCCCGCACACCGCGCGGACCTACCAGGGGCCGCTGCTGGTCAACCCCGGCGGGCCCGGCGGCCGGGGACTGTCCCTCGCCGGATTCGTCGCGTCGTCGCTGCCGAAGGCGGTGGCCGCCCAGTACGACGTCATCGGCTTCGACCCGCGCGGGGTGGGCAGGAGCACACCGGCCCTGGACTGCAGGCCCGGCCACTTCGGGCCCGTGCGCCCGGACTCCGTGCCGGCCACCGAGGCGGCCGAGAAGGCGAACCTGGAGCGGGCACGGGCCTTCGCCGAGGCGTGCGGCAAGAAGTACGCGCACGTGCTGCCGTTCATCGACACGGTCAGCGCGGTGCGCGACATGGACGCGATCCGCGCCGCCACCGGCGCGCCCAGGCTGAACTACTTCGGCTACTCGTACGGCACCTACCTCGGCGCGGTCTACGCCAAGCTGTACCCGCAGCGGGTGCGGCGCCTGGTCCTGGACTCGATCGTCGACCCCACGGGCGTCTGGTACGAGGCCAACCTCACGCAGGACGTCGCCTTCAACGACCGCCACCGCGCCCTGATGGCGTGGATCGCCAAGTACCACGAGACGTACCGGCTCGGCAGCGACCCGGAGAAGGTCGAGGCCGCGTGGTACGCGATGCGGGCGGCGCTCGCCAGGAAGCCGGCCGGCGGCAAGGTGGGCGCCGCGGAGCTGGAGGACACCTTCCTGCCCGGCGGCTACTACGACGGCTACTGGCCCCATCTCGCCAAGGCGTTCGCGGCGTACGTGAACGACGGGAAGGCCGATCCGCTGGTGCGGGCCTACGAGGACTACGCCGCCGTGGACGCCTCGGGGGACAACGGCTACAGCGTCTACACCTCGGTGCAGTGCCGTGACGCGCTCTGGCCGCGCGACTGGGACACGTGGCGTTCGGACAACTGGGCGGCGTACCGGAAGGCGCCGTTCATGGCCTGGAACAACGCCTGGTACAACGCGCCGTGCGCGTTCTGGCCGACCAGGTCGCGGGGCCCGGTGAACATCGCCAACGGGGCGCTGCCGCCGGCCCTGCTCTTCCAGGCGACGAACGACGCGGCCACCCCGTACGAGGGCGGCGCGCTGGTCCACGCGCTGCTGCGGGGCTCCAGCTTCGTGGTCGAACAGGGCGGCGGGAACCACGGCGTCACGCTGAGCGGCAACAGCTGCCTCGACAAGCACCTGGCGGCGTATCTGACCGACGGCACGGTCCCGCGCGGCACCGGCCCGGTCGACGCGGTGTGCGAGGCGCAGCCCGATCCGAAGCCGCCGACCTCGAAGGCCACCGCGCGCACGGCCCGCGGCTCGGCCCTGCACGGCCTGCTGGGCTTCCGCGGCTGAGCGCGGGCGCCGGGCCCGTCGGGGGCGTTGTCGGACCCGTGGTCCACCATGGACCCATGAGCGAACCGACCAGGATCCCCGCCCCCGACGGGGTCGCCCCCGCGGCCCAGTACGCGCACGTGGTCATGGGCTCCGGCCGTTTCGTGGCGATCTCCGGTCAGCTCCCTCTCGACGAGCACGGCGCGCTGGTCGGCGAGGGGGACCCGCGGGCGCAGGCCCGTCAGGTCTTCGAGAACCTGCGGCGCTGCCTCGCCGCGGCGGGCGCCGGCTTCGACGACGTCGTCAAACTGACCTACTTCGTCACGGACATGGCCCACATGCCCGCGATCCGCGCGGCCCGCGCCGCCCACATACCCGACGACCGCCTCCCGGCCGCCTCGGCCGTCCAGGTGGCCGCGCTGGTCCGCCCGGAGTTCCTGATGGAGATCGAGGCGTTCGCGGTCCTCGGGGCGTGACCCCGGGCGGCACAGAGCGCTGTTCCGTCAAGGAAGCGTCTTGGTGAGGGCCTGACAGTCTGATGGCCTGACATCTTGACGGCCTGCCAGTTTGACGGCCTGACGGTGTGCCGGATGGCCGGTCTGGCAGTGTGACGGCCTGGCGCCTCACGTCCCGCCGGTCCCGCCGGCCGCCTACCGCTGGCGGGGAATCCGCGCCAGCGCGTGCACGGCGGCCTCGGCGAGCGCGGGATGCGCGAGGGCCTCGTTCAGCACGGGCCGGGCACGGTCGTCGCCGAGCGAGCCGAGCCCCTCCACGCAGGCCAGGGCCACCCGTCGGTAGGGGTCGTGCGGGGTGAGCCGGCGCCGGAGCGTGGTGATCAGCGCGGGCACCGCCTCGGGCGCGCGCAGCCGCACCAGGAGCCGGACGGGGTGCAGGGCGTAGGCGACGCGCAGTTCGTTGGTGGCCAGCGCGGCGGCGGCGCGTGCGGTGCGGGGATCGCCGAGGCGGGCCAGGGCGTGGGCGGCGGAGGCGCAGCGCGGCGGATCGCGGTGGTTGAGCAGCAGCACGAGCGCCTCGAACGCCCGCGGGTCCCCGGCGAGCCCCAGCCGGAAGGCGGCCAGCTCCCGGGCCCACAGCGGCTGCCCCGACTCGGTGAGCACGTCCGCCAGTTCGTCGCGGTCCTCGGTGGCCGCGAGCCGTTCGAACGCGGCCGTGCCACCCGACTCCCGCCGTAAGCGCTCCGTGAGTGATCGCAACTCTTCGTCCATGCCCTCGAGGGTAGGGGCTGGGACACACCCCGGGGACCGGGCGGCGCGCAGCGGCGCTTGGAAGCACAACCAGCGCACTGGCGACGGATTCGAATGCGCCTCCGGTGTACGCGCGCCCGTTCCTCTCCAGGGCCGCGGCACCCCTCCGCGCGATCCCCTCCCCCTCAGCGACGTGCAGCAATGTCATGGACCACGAGCAGAGGAAGCATCCTCGGCGTCAACTTCGTTCAGCGACGGTCATGTTCGGCCGATTTTCGAAGCACATTAGTTCGCATGAGTGAACTTTCGAGGCGGAAAGGGCTGACCGCCCCCGTCAGTACGATGACGCACCCGACAGCACAGGAAGCGCCTGCTGTTGGCACATCTCCGCAGCAACCACAGCCATGAGCGGTGGTCCGAGCAGGAACGATCAAAAGCGTTGCTACTGATAAGTAATGAGCCGTCAGATGGACGTCGGAATCGACAGGAAAGGGTCGACGGCCTCCTCCCTGATGATGGGTGCCGTCGATGCGGGGCCGCTGGGCTCCTGCACCGAGGCGCCCGGCGGCGCCGTCGTCTTGTCCGAAGGGCCTTGACCAGATGAGTTCTCCCCCGCCATTCGATCCGTCCTCCTACGGGGAACTGATGCGCGGTCTGTTCCACAAGGTGCGGCTCGACACGTTCGAGACCTACGACGACCCGCGTTGCAACATCACGGCCGTCACCATGGAGGCCTTCACCGTGACCCTGCCCCGGCTGCCTGCCGGCACGAGCGTCGAGGAGACGTACGAGCGGCTGATGGACGCGAGCATGCAGCTCGCGGCGGACGGGATGAAGCGCGTACGGGACGGTTCAGGCCCGTACGAGGTGCACCTGGTCCCGCTCGTCTCCCTGTACGGCCCCCGGCTCGGCGAACTGGACGAGGAACTCCTCCCGTGGCTGGTCGCGGTCGACGGTCTGCCGCGCAAGGAGCGGGCCGTCTTCCGGGCCATAGCCCACCTGGGCTGGACCAACGTCCGGACCGCCGAGCTGCTGGACCGCTCCGAGGGCTGGACCAGCAAGCTCATGACACGGGCCAGATTCCTCTTGACGCGCGCCGGGGTCTCCGTGGAGGAGCTGCAGACGAGCTTCTTCGACATAGAGATCGAGAGAAGAAAGGACAAGGAATGACCCATGTGACGGCTCACCGCCGCAAGGCGCGTCTCATCGATCATGCCGCTCCGCCCACTTGCGAGGAGTGGCGGGAGAACGACGCCCGGTACTTCGAGGACATCGAGGCGGAGATCCGGCGCCGGGCAGCCGGGGGCGATCCCGGCCGGGCTCCCTGGACGTCGCCGCTGTACTTCGACACCGGCCACGGCACGTCCGCCACGCGACGCGCGCTGCTCGCACTGCGCCATCTTCCGCGCGGGGCGGTCGTCCGCCTGGTCCTGGACCGGCTGCTCCACGGGGAGAGCATCCGTCCCGCGACCGGCCCGGGCGCGGGACGCACCGGCGACGACGCCGACACCGAGGGGCGCGAGCACCGTGCTCACGACGGCCGCTCCCGCTTCCCGGACCACACCATGAGCCCGCCCACCCGGGGCGGGCGGACCATCGTGGCGTCGTCGGCCGGCGCATAGCCGCCGGCCGTCCGACGTCATGACGGAGCCGCCGCTCCCGGCCCCGGCCCACGGGCCACGGCCGCGGGGCGGCGGTCTCCGGCGCACCCCGCACCACCCACGGCCCGCCGCGAGAACAGAGAGCACGACGATGGCGACCCACGGCACTCCCCGGCAGACCGTCGCGAGATGCAGCAACGCGACGAGGGCGGGAATACCCCACGCCCGTACGACACCCGAGACCGGCCCGTACACCGGGGCGGACTCCGGCCCCGCGCCCGAACCGGACACCGACACGGACACCCCGCCCGCGTCCCGCACCACACCCGCGCCCGGCCCCGCGTCCGAACCCGACGCCGCCCCCGCACCCGGATCCGCACCCGCACCCGGCTCCGACACCGTCCGCACACTCGGGCCCGCGTCCGAACCCGACGCCGCCCCCGCACCCGTTCCCGCGTCCGCCCCTGCCCCCGCCCCCGCCCCCGCCCCCGCCCCCGGGGAGGGACCCGGCCCGGCGTCCGGCCGCCCGGCGGTGCGCCCCGCGCGCCGGACGCTCGCCCTCGGGGCCGTCCTCGCCCTGCTGGCCACCGCCTCCCTCACCTGTGTCGCCCTGGGCGTCCACCAGATGCTGGACCACTCCCCGCTCGCCAACGGGTTCCTGGCGCTGGCGGGTGTGTGCATGACCGGGGTCGCCGCCGGCGTCCCCATCCTCCTCCACCTCCGCCGCAGGGACCCCTCGGACGGCGGCCCCTGACGCGCGCGCCCGTGCGGAACAGGTCACACTTCCGAGGGCTGGCGCGCTCGTTACCCACCGGTTAAGCTCATACGAGCGAGTCACCCACTCGCTCATCCCTCGCGGCGGCCTGGTGACGCAGCCTCCGCGAGAGCAGTCGGTTCGGTACCTGGTACCGATGTACGACCCGGTCCCGGGACAGGGCCGGTCGGATTCCCGTTCGTCCGGTGGGCGTGTGCGCGCCCGCGGCGAGCGGCACCGGGCGTGTGCGCCAGTAGCCCGGCAACACCCGCACTCCTTCCGCACCCGGTGCGCCCGGGCCTCGCAGAGGCTTTCCGGCGCACCTGGGGGCGTTCCCAGTCGTCACCCTCTTTCTCTGGAGTCCCGCGATGGCCACTCCCCTGTCCGACACCCCTCTGTCCCCGCTCCGGACGATCGCCGTCGTCGGCCTCGGCACCATGGGCACCGGCATCACCGAGGTCCTGGCCAAGGCCGGCCGCGAGGTGATCGGCATCGACATCAGCGAGGCCCAGGCGGCGCGGTCGCTCGCCGCCCTGGAGGCCTCCACCGCCCGCGCCGTGCAGCGCGGCCGGCTGACCGAGGAGGAGCGCGCCGACGCCCTCGCCCGGGTCCGCACCTCCACCGACCTGCGCGCGGCGGCCGACGCCGACCTGGTGATCGAGGTGGCCCCGGAGTCGTACGAGATCAAGCAGCCGATCTTCCGTGAGCTGGACGGGATCGTGCGGCCGGACACGATCCTCGCGACCGGCACCAACGCCCTGTCGGTCACCCGGCTCGCCGCCGAGTCGGCGCGCCCGGAGCGGGTGCTGGGCCTGCACTTCTTCAACCCGGCGCCCGCGATGAAGCTGGTCGAGGTGGTCTCCTCGGTGCTGACCGCGCCGGCCGCCGTCACCGCCGTCACCAACCTCGCCCTCGACCTCGGCAAGGAGCCCGTCGCGGTCGGCGACCGCCCCGGGTTCGTCGCGGACGGGCTGCTGTTCGGCTACCTCAACCAGGCCGCCGCGATGTACGAGGCGCGGTACGCCTCCCGCGAGGACATCGACGCCGCGATGCGGCTCGGCTGCGGCCTGCCGATGGGTCCGCTCGCCCTGCTCGACCTGATCGGCGTCGACACGGCCCGTACGGTCCTGGAGGCCATGTACGCCGAGTCCCGTGACCGGCTGCACGCCCCCGCCCCGATCCTCAAGCAGCTCAGCGAGGCGGGCCTGACGGGTCGCAAGGCGGGCCGCGGCTTCTACACGTACGAGGCGCCGGGCAGCGCGACGGTCGTCCCGGACGCGCTGACGCCCGTCTCCGGCGGGACCGGGACGCCGGGGCGCGAGGTCCGCAGCGTCGGTGTCGCCGGTTCCGGCACCATGGCCTCCGGTATCGCCGAGGTGTTCGCCAAGGCGGGCTACGACGTCGTCCTGGCCGCCCGCAGCGAGGAGAAGGCGCAGACGGCGAAGGCCCGCATCGGCAAGTCGCTCGCCCGGTCCGTCGACAAGGGCCGGATGACCGCCGAGGCCGCCGCTCAGACCCTGGAGCGGATCACCCCGGCCGGCGGCTACGACTCCTTCGCCGACGTCGATCTGGCCGTCGAGGCGGTCGCCGAGGACCTGGAGATCAAGCAGCAGCTGTTCGCGACGCTGGACAAGGTGTGCAAGCCGGGTGCCGTCCTGGCCACCACCACCTCGTCGCTGCCGGTCGTCGCCTGCGCCCGCGCCACCTCTCGCCCGCAGGACGTCATCGGGATGCACTTCTTCAACCCGGCGCCGGCCATGAAGCTGGTCGAGGTCGTCCGTACCGTGCTGACGGCCGAGGACGTCCACGCGACGGTCCACGAGGTGTGCGGACGGATCAGGAAGCACGCCGTCGACTGCGGGGACCGTGCGGGCTTCATCGTGAACGCCCTGCTGTTCCCGTACCTCAACAACGCGATCAAGATGGTGCAGGAGCACTACGCCTCCCTCGACGACATCGACGCCGCCATGAAGCTGGGCGGCGGCTACCCGATGGGCCCGTTCGAGCTGCTGGACGTCGTCGGGCTCGACGTCTCCCTCGCCATCGAGAAGGTCCTGCACCGCGAGTTCCGCGACCCGGGTCTCGCCCCGGCCCCGCTCCTGGAGCACCTGGTGGCCGCGGGCTGCCTCGGCCGCAAGACCGGCCGCGGCTTCCGCGAATATGCCCGCCGCTGACGGCGCCGGCGACGGGTTCGAAGGGGACCGGGACTGGGGCGGGCTGCTGGACCCGGGCGGGCATCAGGCACCCGCCCGGCCGGGGCGTCTCCCCCCGGTCCGGCCCGGCGGTCCCCCGCCCCTGCCGGGCGGGGGAAACCCCGGACCTGCGCATCGAGCTGCGCACATGCAGTACGTTCGGGTCATGTCCCAGCCCGCCAGGTCCCCACGTACACCAGCCACGCCCGACGCGCCGGAGAGTGCCGCGGGCGGCCGCGCGGCCGCCCAACGGCTCAGGATGCGCCGCGAACTGGCGGCCGCGGCCATGGAGCTGTTCGCGACGAAGGGGTACGAGGCGACCACCGTCGACGAGATCGCGGCCGCGGCCGGCGTCGCACGCCGCACCTTCTTCCGCCACTTCCGTTCCAAGGAAGAGGCCATCTTCCCCGACCACGACGACACCCTGATCCGCGCCGAGGCCGTCCTCAACGCGGCCCCGGCGCACGAGCACCCCCTCGACACCGTGTGCCGCGGCATCAAGGAGGTCATGAAGATGTACGCGGGCCGCCCGGAGATCTCGGTCGCCCGCTACAAGCTGACGCGTGAGGTGCCCACCCTGCGCGAGGCGGAGATCGCCTCGGTGGCCCGCTACGAGCGGCTGTTCACCCGCTACCTGCTCGGCCACTTCGACGAGCACGCGCACGACGACGACGCCAACGACGACCCGCTGCTCGCCGAGGTCGCCGCCTCCGCCGTGGTCACCGCCCACAACCACGTGCTGCGGCGCTGGCTGCGGGCCGGCGGCCAGGGCGACGTCGAGGCACAGCTCGACCACGCCTTCGCGATCGTCCGCCGGACCTTCGGCACCGGCATCGGCGCCGGACGAAGCGGCGCCGCCCCCGCGAAGCAGGTCCCCGCGGCGGTCTCCGCCCAGGGCGAGGTGCTGGTGACGGTCGCCCGCACCGACGCCCCGCTGGACGAGGTCATGCGCACCATCGAGCAGGCGCTGAAGGAGCGCTGAGCCTCCTCTCCCGCAGCCCGGCCCCTGTGATGACGGCCACCCCACCGGGTGGCCGTTTTGGCATGTCAGAGCCCCTTTTCGCGCGGATTTCAGCGGCCGTTCGATCGATCATCGCTCATGTGTTACGTAAAGATTTCAGCTGAGAGGAAGTTCTGGCACTCAGTGCCTTGCGGGGTGACACGCGGTGTCATACGTTGAAGGAGTCCGGGCGGCCGGCGTGCAGAGACCATACGTACGCCGGCTGTCCCCGCAAGCCGACGGCTCGCGCGCCCGGACGCCTGCGTCACAGGCAACCTCCCGCGCCACAAAGCGCTGCCGAACAGCACCACCGCCGAACCGACGGCACCTTCCCGCAAACCCTCAGCAGCACCGACGTAACCCTCAGCGCCCCGCCCTCAGGGCGCTCACCGCCGGAGGCATCACCGTGACCGTGAAGGACATCCTGGACGCGATCCAGTCGCCGGAATCGACGCCGGCCGACTTCGCCGCCCTGCCGCTCCCCGAGTCGTACCGCGCGATCACCGTGCACAAGGACGAGACCGAGATGTTCGCGGGTCTCGCGACCCGCGACAAGGACCCGCGCAAGTCGATCCACCTCGACGAGGTCCCGCTGCCCGAGCTCGGCCCGGGCGAGGCCCTGGTGGCCGTCATGGCCTCCTCGGTCAACTACAACTCCGTGTGGACCTCGATCTTCGAGCCGCTGTCCACGTTCGGCTTCCTGGAGCGCTACGGCCGCCTCAGCGAGCTCACCAAGCGGCACGACCTGCCGTACCACATCATCGGCTCCGACCTCGCGGGCGTCGTCCTGCGCACCGGTCCCGGCGTCAACGCCTGGAAGCCCGGTGACGAGGTCGTCGCGCACTGCCTCAGCGTCGAACTGGAGTCGTCGGACGGCCACAACGACACCATGCTCGACCCCGAGCAGCGCATCTGGGGCTTCGAGACCAACTTCGGCGGCCTCGCCGAGATCGCGCTGGTCAAGTCCAACCAGCTGATGCCGAAGCCCGGTCACCTGTCGTGGGAGGAGGCCGCCGCCCCCGGCCTGGTCAACTCCACCGCCTACCGGCAGCTGGTCTCCCGCAACGGCGCCGGCATGAAGCAGGGCGACAACGTCCTGATCTGGGGCGCGAGCGGCGGACTCGGCTCGTACGCCACCCAGTTCGCGCTGGCCGGCGGCGCCAACCCGATCTGTGTCGTCTCCAGCGACCAGAAGGCGGACATCTGCCGCTCGATGGGCGCCGAGGCGATCATCGACCGCAACGCCGAGGGCTACAAGTTCTGGAAGGACGAGAACACCCAGGACCCGAAGGAGTGGAAGCGCTTCGGCAAGCGCATCCGCGAGCTGACCGGCGGCGAGGACATCGACATCGTCTTCGAGCACCCCGGCCGCGAGACCTTCGGCGCGAGCGTCTTCGTCACCCGCAAGGGCGGCACCATCACCACCTGCGCCTCGACCTCGGGCTACATGCACGAGTACGACAACCGCTACCTGTGGATGTCGCTGAAGCGGATCATCGGCTCGCACTTCGCCAACTACCGCGAGGCCTGGGAGGCCAACCGGCTCATCGCGAAGGGCAAGATCCACCCCACCCTGTCGAAGGTCTACTCCCTGGAGGAGACCGGCCAGGCCGCCTACGACGTGCACCGCAACCTCCACCAGGGCAAGGTCGGCGTGCTGTGCCTGGCCCCCGAGGAGGGCCTGGGTGTGCGCGACGAGGAGAAGCGCGCCCAGCACATCGACGCCATCAACCGCTTCCGCAACATCTGAGACACCCGAGGTCATAGATGACTGAGCGTCAGAAGGACCGGCCGTGGCTCATGCGCACGTACGCCGGTCACTCCACGGCCGAGGCGTCCAACGAGCTGTACCGGCGCAACCTCGCCAAGGGGCAGACGGGCCTGTCGGTGGCGTTCGACCTGCCCACGCAGACCGGCTACGACTCCGACCACGTCCTCGCCCGCGGCGAGGTCGGCCGGGTCGGTGTGCCGGTCGCGCACCTCGGTGACATGCGCAGGCTGTTCCAGGACATCCCCCTGGAGCAGATGAACACCTCGATGACCATCAACGCCACCGCCATGTGGCTGCTGGCGCTCTACCAGGTCGTCGCGGAGGAGCAGGGCGCCGACATCAGCCGGCTCCAGGGCACGACCCAGAACGACATCGTCAAGGAGTACCTCTCCCGGGGCACGCACGTGTTCCCGCCGGGGCCCTCGCTCCGGCTGACGACGGACATGATCGCGTACACGGTCTCCCACATCCCGAAGTGGAACCCGATCAACATCTGCAGCTACCACCTGCAGGAGGCGGGCGCCACGCCGGTCCAGGAGATCGCGTACGCGATGTCCACCGCCATCGCGGTGCTGGACGCCGTCCGCGACTCCGGCCAGGTGCCGGCCGAGAAGTTCGGTGACGTGGTCGCCCGGATCTCCTTCTTCGTGAACGCGGGCGTCCGCTTCATCGAGGAGATGTGCAAGATGCGCGCCTTCGGCCGCATCTGGGACCGGATCACCCGCGAGCGGTACGGCATCGAGGACCCCAAGCAGCGCCGCTTCCGGTACGGCGTCCAGGTCAACTCGCTCGGTCTGACCGAGGCGCAGCCGGAGAACAACGTCCAGCGGATCGTGCTGGAGATGCTGGCCGTCACGCTCTCCAAGGACGCACGCGCGCGTGCCGTGCAGCTCCCGGCGTGGAACGAGGCCCTGGGCCTGCCCCGCCCCTGGGACCAGCAGTGGTCGCTGCGCATCCAGCAGGTGCTCGCCCACGAGAGCGACCTGCTGGAGTACGAGGACATCTTCGAAGGCTCGCACGTCGTCGAGGCGAAGGTGAGCAAGCTGGTCGAGGAGTCCCTCGCGGAGATCGACCGGATCCAGGAGATGGGCGGCGCGATGGCCGCCGTCGAGTCCGGCTACCTCAAGTCGCAGCTGGTCTCCTCGCACGCCGAGCGCCGGGCCCGTATCGAGTCCGGGCAGGAGAAGATCGTCGGCGTCAACATCTTCGAGACGACCGAGCCCAATCCGCTCACCGCCGATCTCGACACCGCCATCCAGACGGTCGACCCGGCCGTCGAGGCCCGGGTCGTCGCCTCGCTCCGGCACTGGCGCGACACCCGCTACCAGCCGCCCTTCAACCACCCGCGCCCCTGCAAGGCGCTGGAGCGGCTGAAGGAGGCCGCCAAGGGCACCGACAACCTCATGGAGGCCACCCTGGAGTGCGCCCGCGCCGGGGTCACGACCGGCGAGTGGGCCGGGGCCCTGCGCGAGGTGTTCGGCGAGTTCCGCGCCCCCACGGGGGTCTCCTCGGCGCCGGTCGCGGTTCCGGCGGAGGAGGGGTCGGCCATGGCCGACGTCCGCCGCAAGGTGGAGGTGACGGCCAAGGACCTCGGCGTGGGCAAGCTGCGCTTCCTGGTCGGCAAGCCCGGCCTGGACGGGCACTCCAACGGCGCCGAGCAGATCGCCGTACGCGCGCGGGACGCCGGCTTCGAGGTGGTCTACCAGGGCATCCGGCTGACGCCCGAGCAGATCGTGGACGCGGCGCTCGCCGAGGACGTGCACGCGGTGGGGCTGTCGATCCTCTCCGGCTCGCACGCGCAACTGGTCCCCGACGTGCTCGAAAGGCTGCGTGTGGCCGGTGCCACAGATATACCGGTGATCGCCGGTGGCATCATCCCCAACGGGGACGCCGAGCAGCTCAGGGCCGCCGGAGTGGCCGCGGTGTTCACCCCGAAGGACTTCGACATCACCGGAATCATCGGCCGCATCGTCGACGAGATCCGGAAAGCGAACAAGCTCGACCCCCTGGAGGTCCCCGCATGACCGTCAACCGTCTGCGTCCCCGCCGCTCGTGTCTCGCGGTACCGGGCAGCAACCCGCGCTTCCTGGAGAAGGCGCAGGGCCTCCCGGCGGACCAGGTCTTCCTCGACCTGGAGGACGCGTGCGCGCCGCTCGCCAAGCCCGAGGCGCGGCACACCATCGTCAAGTTCCTCAACGAGGGCGACTGGACGGGCAAGACGCGCGTCGTGCGTGTCAACGACTGGACGACCGAGTGGACGTACCGTGACGTCGTGACCGTCGTCGAGGGCGCGGGCCAGAACCTCGACTGCATCATGCTGCCGAAGGTGCAGACCGCCGAGCAGGTCGTCGCGCTCGACCTGCTGCTGACGCAGATCGAGAAGACGATGGGCTTCGAGGTCGGCAAGATCGGCATCGAGGCGCAGATCGAGAACGCGCAGGGCCTGAACAACGTCAACGCCATCGCGCAGGCCTCCCCGCGCGTGGAGACGATCATCTTCGGCCCGGCCGACTTCATGGCGTCGATCAACATGAAGTCGCTGGTCGTGGGCGAGCAGCCGCCCGGCTACCCGGCGGACGCCTACCACTACATCCTGATGAAGATCCTGATGGCCGCCCGCGCCAACAACCTCCAGGCGATCGACGGCCCCTACCTGCAGATCCGCAACATCGACGGCTACCGCGCGGTCGCCCAGCGCGCCGCCGCCCTCGGTTTCGACGGCAAGTGGGTGCTGCACCCGGGCCAGGTCGAGGCGTCCAACGAGATCTTCTCGCCCTCCCAGGAGGACTACGACCACGCCGAGCTGATCCTGGACGCGTACGACTACTACACGTCCGAGGCGGGCGGCAAGAAGGGCTCCGCGATGCTCGGCGACGAGATGATCGACGAGGCCAGCCGCAAGATGGCCCTGGTCATCTCCGGCAAGGGCCGCGCCGCCGGCATGCAGCGCACCAGCAAGTTCGAGATCCCCGCCAACTAGAGGAGCCCTGAGCGCGATGCAGTTCGGACGCACCTACGAGGAGTTCGAGGTCGGGGCGACGTACAAGCACTGGCCGGGCAAGACGGTCACGGAGTACGACGACCACCTGTTCTGTCTCCTCACCATGAACCACCACCCGCTCCACATGGACACCAACTATGCGGAGAAGACGACGGACTTCGGCAAGAACGTCGTCGTGGGCAACTACATCTACTCGCTGCTGCTCGGCATGAGCGTGCCGGACATCTCCGGCAAGGCGATCGCCAACCTGGAGATCGAGTCGCTCAAGCACGTGGCGCCGACCTTCCACGGCGACACGGTCTACGGCCAGACGACCGTGCTCGACAAGTGGCCGTCCAAGTCGAAGAACGACCGCGGCATCGTCTACGTCGAGACCAAGGGCTACAAGCAGGACGGCACGCTGGTCTGCGTGTTCCGCCGCAAGGTGATGGTGCCGACCGAGACGTACATCAAGGAGCGCGGCGGCGAGCAGCCCGGCCGCCCGGAGCTGAAGTCGCAGGAGAAGTAAGCCATGGCCCGTCTCGCCCAGACCGCCGGTCTGACCGACGTCCAGCAGGAGATCCTCTCCACCGTCCGCGACTTCGTGGACAAGGAGATCATCCCGGTCGCGACCCAGCTGGAGCACCGCGACGAGTACCCCCAGCAGATCGTCGACGGCCTCAAGGAACTGGGTCTGTTCGGCCTGATGATCCCCGAGGAGTACGGGGGTCTGGGCGAGTCGCTCCTGACGTACGCCCTGTGCGTCGAGGAGATCGCCCGCGGCTGGATGTCGGTCTCCGGGATCATCAACACGCACTTCATCGTGGCGTACATGCTCAAGCAGCACGGCACGCAGGAGCAGAAGGACCACTTCCTCCCGCGGATGGCGGCCGGCGACATCCGCGGCGCGTTCTCGATGTCGGAGCCGGCCCTGGGCTCGGACGTCTCGGCGATCACGTCGAAGGCGGTCAGGGACGGCGACGAGTACGTCCTGAACGGTCAGAAGATGTGGCTGACGAACGGCGGCACGTCGTCCCTGGTGGCCGTCCTGGTCCGGAGTGACGAAGGACACCCCGAGGGCACGGCGCCCCACAAGTCCATGACGACCTTCCTGATCGAGAAGGAGCCCGGCTTCGGTGAGGTCCGCCCCGGCCTGACCATCCCGGGCAAGATCGAGAAGATGGGTTACAAGGGCGTCGACACCACCGAGCTGATCATGGATGGCCTGCGGCTTCCCGCCGATCGGGTGCTCGGAGGGGTCACCGGCCGAGGTTTTTACCAAATGATGGACGGCGTCGAGGTGGGCCGGGTCAACGTGGCGGCGCGTGGCTGCGGCGTCGCTCAGCGTGCGTTCGAACTGGGCGTCCGGTACGCCCAGCAGCGTCACACTTTCGGCAAGCCGATCGCCCAGCACCAGGCGATCCAGTTCAAGCTCGCCGAGATGGCTACCAAGGTCGAGGCCGCGCATGCCATGATGGTGAACGCGGCACGCAAAAAGGACTCCGGCGAACGTAACGACCTCGAGGCCGGTATGGCGAAGTACCTCGCCTCCGAGTACTGCAAAGAGGTCGTGGAGGACGCCTTCCGGATCCACGGGGGCTACGGCTTCTCCAAGGAGTACGAGATCGAGCGCCTCTACCGTGAGGCCCCGATGCTGCTGATCGGTGAAGGTACCGCCGAAATCCAGAAAATGATCATTGGGCGCCGACTGCTCGAAGAGTATCGGTTCCAGGGATAGATGTCCGGGTTGGGGGTGTTTTCTTCGAGAAGAAGATCACACCCCGTCAACTTCCCTCGGCCGTCGACTCGGCTTCCTGGCTTACCCAGTTGCGCCCCCGAACCGCTACGATCGCCGGAAAGCCGCCGTCCCCCCGTCGAAGCGCGGCATCATCCGCTACGAAGGTCATCCATGCCCCACAGCCAAACCTCTGCACACCGCGACCGCCTGGTAGGCGCACGCCTCGCGCGCGGAGCATCGCCGTGGCTTCTGCCGACCGTCGCCACCGCAGCCGTCAGCCTGGTCCGCGCCCGCCGCTCGGGCGTCGCCAAGGCCGTCGCCGTGCCCGCCACCGCTCTCGCGGCGGGCATGCTGTGGTTCTTCCGCGACCCCGAGCGCGAGATCGCCCCGGGCCGGGTCATCTCCCCCGCCGACGGAGTGGTGCAGAGCATCATGCCGTGGAAGGACGGACGCACCCGGGTGGCGATCTTCATGAGCCCGCTCAACGTCCACGTCAACCGCGCGCCGCTGGCCGGCACGGTGACGTCGGTCGAGCACATCCCCGGCGGCTTCGTTCCCGCGTTCAACAAGGAGAGCGAGAACAACGAGCGCGTCGTCTGGCACTTCGACACCGAGCTCGGTGACATCGAGATGATCCAGATCGCCGGTGCCGTCGCCCGCCGTATCGTCCCCTACATCCCTGAGGGCACGAAGGTCGAGCAGGGCGAGCGGATCGGCCTGATCCGCTTCGGTTCGCGCGTCGACATCTACCTGCCCGAGGGCGTGGACGTCGCGGTCGAGGTCGGGCAGAAGACCGTGGCGGGGGTGACTCGCATTGACCGTGATTGACCCGGAGACCCAGGCGGGCTGGGTGCCCGAGGCCGACGAGGTGGACGAAGAGGAGGAGATGCCCCTCTCTCTGCGTCTGTCGATAGCGGACACGCTCACCCTCGGCAACGCCACGTGCGGCTTCATGGCGGTGTACTTCACCACCACCGGGATCCTGATCCCGCACCTCACCGGCAGCCAGGAGTCCGGCATGGCCCGCCACAGCGCGGCCACGGCGGTCATCCTGATGCTCTGCGCGGCGGTCTTCGACCTGTTCGACGGCCTGGTGGCGCGCAAGCTCCGCTCCTCGCCGATGGGCGCCGAGCTGGACAACCTCTCGGACCTGATCAGCTTCGGTCTGGCCCCGGCGTACTTCGTCCTCGTCTACGGCATGGTCGCCGACGACGCGCACCAGCGGGTGGCGGCGGTCGGCGCGATCGTCGTTCTGCTGGCCGTGGTGCTGCGCCTGGCGCGCTTCTCGTGCGTCACCCCGAGGAACGGCATGTTCCAGGGCATGCCCTCGCCGTTCGGCGCGCTGACGGTCGTCTCGATCGTCCTGCTGGAGCTGCCCTTCGTGGCCACCCTGCTGGCGATCCTGGGCACCGCCTGGCTGATGGTGAGCCGGGTGGAGTACCCGAAGCCGCGGGGCCGCCTCGCCGGCGCGATGCTGTGCTGGATCGTGCTGTCGATGGGGCTCCTGGCCGCCTGGGCCTTCGACGCCCCCAGCGGCCAGCTGCTCCTGCAGACGGGCTGCGCGCTGCAGCTGGTCATGGGCGCGGTCATCCCGCTGTTCGCCACGGCCCGCCGGGTGAACAACTTCCGCGACAACCGGCGCGAGGCCCGAGCGGCCCAGCTGCCGTAGCGCGACGCCGAGCAAGAGGGCCCCGGACCGTTTCGGTCCGGGGCCCTTCGCTTCGTCCGTGCGGGGGCGAAGCCCCCGGGACTCTCCCGCCGTCAGCCCAGGAAGTCGCGTCCGATCCGCTCGGCGACCCGTTCCAGGATCGGGCCGGCGTCGGCGATGCAGGTCGCGACGTCGGGCTCGACCTCCGTGAGCGGGTAGGCCCGCCGGATGCCGGCCCGGCCCAGGGCCTCGGGCGGCAGGGCGAGGCGCCCGCACACGGCGACGACCTCCTTGCCGGCCGCCCGCGCGGCCGCGGCGACCCCGGCGGGAGCCTTGCCGTGCAGGGTCTGCTCGTCCAGCGACCCCTCCCCCGTGATCACCAGGTCCGCCCGCTCCAGGGCCGGCGCGAAGCCCAGCACGTCGAGCATGACCTCGATGCCGGCCCGGAACCGGGCGCCGAGCAGCAGAGCCCCGTATCCGATACCGCCCGCGGCCCCCGCGCCCGGCGCGGCCGCGTACTCCGCCGCCCGCGGCCCGGCCTCCGCCTCCAGCACCTTCGCGTAGTGGGCGAGCGCCGCGTCCAGCGCGTCGACGTCGTCCGGGGAGGCGCCCTTCTGCGGCCCGTAGACCGCGGGCGCGCCCTTCGGCCCGGTCAGCGGGTTGTCGACGTCGCTGGCGAGGATCAGCTCCACCGCGGACAGCCGGGGGTCGAGCCCCGACAGATCGGCCCGGGCGAGGTCGGCGAGCCCGCCGCCGCCCGGCGCCACCGGCTCCCCTTCCCCGTCCAGGAACCGCGCGCCGAGCGCGGACAGCATGCCCGCGCCGCCGTCCGTGGTGGCGCTGCCGCCGACCCCGAACACGATCGTCCGCACGCCCGCGTCCAGCGCGGCCCGCAGCAGCTCTCCGGAGCCGTACGTCGACGCCGTGAGCGGTGCGAAGACACCGGCCGGCAGCCGCTGCAGGCCGCTCGCCTCGGCCATCTCCACCACGGCGGTGTCGCCGCGCAGCGCGAACGCGGCGGTGACCTCGTGCCCCAGGGGCCCGGCGACCCGTACCTCCCGGCGTTCGAAGCCGGCCGCGACCGCCGCGTCCACCGTGCCGTCGCCGCCGTCGGCGACCGGCAGGGCCTCCACCTCGGCGTCCGGCACGACCCGGCGCAGCCCGGCCGTCACCCGCTCGGCGACCTGTACGGCCGTCAGCGACCCCTTGAACTTGTCCGCGGCCACGAGCACCCGCCGGGTGCCCTGCGCTGCAGCGTCCGCCACCGTTCTCATCCCCTTGCTCTCCGGGCCCCGCGCACGTCAGGGCCAGTCGCGCCGCAGTGACCTTAACCGGCGGACGCCCCCGCCGTCATGCGATGCCCGCACCCTGGAACAACCCTGAGCGGCGGCTGTGGGAGCCGCCAAAACCCGCGCGAGAGCTCCCGGAATCGGGTAGACCGGAGCCATGACCCCTGTGGGCGCCGACCCGGACCTCGCCGACCGCGTGCTCGGCGGCTGGCTGGGCCGGATCGCCGGCAACATGCTCGGCAAGCCGGTCGAGCAGGGCGAGGTGTGGACCCGCGAGCGCATCGACGGCTACCTGCGGCGCACCGGCGCCCTGCCGCTCACCGACTATCTGCCCGAGCCGCCCACCGAGGAGGACCGCCTGCGGCTGCGCCCGGAGTGGCGTGCGTGCGTGCGCGGCCGCATCCACGGCAGCTGCCGCGACGACGACGTCGACTACGCGATCCTCGGCCTGCACCTCCTGGAGACCCACGGCTTCGGCTTCAGCACCGAGCAGGTCGGGGACCTGTGGCTGCTGCGGCTGCCGTACCTGCAGACGTTCACCGCGGAGCGCGCCGCCTACCGCAACCTCGCCAACGGTCTGAAACCGCCCCTGACGGCGACGTACGACAACCCGTACCAGGAGTGGATCGGCGCCCTCATCCGCGCCGACGTCCACGGCTGGACCTCTCCCGGTGACCCGCGCCGCGCCGCCGCCCTGGCCCGCCGGGACGCCGTCCTCTCGCACACCGGCAACGGCGTCTACGGTGCCATGTGGGCGGCGGCGCTGATCGCGGCGGCGTTCACCGCGCCGACGGTGCACCGGGCGCTCGACGAGGCGCTGGCCGTCGTACCGGCGAGCAGCCGCCTCGCGCGGACCGTACGCCGGGTCGCCGCCCTCCACGACACGGGGCTGGCCTGGGAGGACACGCTCACCACGATGGCCGGGGAGACCGCCGGCCTCGGCTGGATCCACACCGTCCCCAACGCCGCCGTCCTCACCGCCGGGCTGCTGTACGGCGACGGCGACTTCACCCGCACCGTCGCCCTCACCGTGCGCGGCGGCCTGGACACGGACTCCAACGGGGCCACGGCCGGTTCGGTGGCCGGTGTCCTGAACGGGGCGCGGGCGATCCCGGCCCGCTGGAAGGAGCCGCTCGAGGACACCGTGCGCAGCGCGGTGTTCGGCTTCGACGGGGTGCGGATCAGCGAGCTGGCGGAGCGGACGGTGCGGCTGGCGGGGCCGGAGTACCGGGGCGGATGACGGCGAGCCGGTCCACCAGCAGTTCCACCCTCCGCTCGGTGTCCTCCGGCGGCTGCCGTCCCGCGCGGGTCAGGGTGGCCAGTCCGTGCAGGGCCGCCCAGAACGTCTCGGTGAACAGTGCCGGGTGGACGCCGTCCCCGGCGACCGCGGCGAGCGTCTCCAGCAGGGCGGCGAAGGCGTCCTTCAGCGGCTCCGGAGTGTCCTCCTGCGCGAACGCCAGGCCGCCGTCGAGCTGGAACATCGCGTCGTAGACCGCCGGGTTGCGCTCGGCGAACGAGAGGTAGGCGCGGGCGAGGGCGGTGACCCTGGCGCGAGGGCCGTCCGCGGCTGAGGCCGCGGCCCGCAGCGCCACGGCCATCTCGGCGGCGCCCTGGAGGGCGACGGCTCCGATGATCTCGCGCTTGCCGCGGAAGTGGCTGTAGAGGACGGGCTGGCTGTATTCGATGCGTTCGGCGAGCCGGCGGGTGGTGACCGCGTCCCAGCCCTGCTGCTCGGCGAGTTCGCGGGCCGTCGCCACGATGAGGCGCTCGCGGACCGCCCGTTCGCGCTCCTTGCGTTCCTGTACCGACATGCGCCGATCCTAGCATCGCTAGACAATCGAGCGGCGGCAGTACTAGCGTTGCCTCAACATCTAGCAACGCTAGATCCCAGGAGGGGTCCATCATGCTCGTCGCACTGGAGATCGTCACCGTCGTGGTCGTCGGCGTGATGGTGGGGGTGGAGTTCTCCGTCGCCTTCGTCATCAACCCGATCCTCAAGGCCCTCCCCGACGACAGCAACCAACGCGGCCGGAGCCACGGGGGCCGGATGCTCGGCGCGGTGATGCCGTTCTGGTACATCGGCTCGCTCGTCCTGAGCGCGGTCTGGGCCGTCGCCGGACGGCACCACGGCGGCGCCGGCCTCGTCGTCGCCGCCGGCGCGCTGCTGATCCTCAGCGTGGTCATGTCGCTCCTGCTGCTCGTCCCGATCAACAACCGGGGCAAGACGTGGACCGTCGAGAACCGGCCCGCGGACTGGAAGGAGCAGATGAACCGCTGGGACCGCTTCCACTACGTCCGCGTGGCCGTCCTCATCGCCGCCTTCACCCTGCTGGTCGCCGCCCTCGCCTGAGACCGGCTGAGGCGTACCGTCCTACGTACGGATGAACTTGGCGGGGGCGGCCGGACCAGGCTGGATACCCTGCCGGGGTGACTACTTCCAGCACGTCCGGCTTCGCCGCCTACATCGCCTCACTGCCCCGTGTCCTGGCCGGGGCCGCCGCGCTCTTCCGTGACGCGGAGGGCCGGGTCCTGCTCGTCGAGCCCAACTACCGGGACGGCTGGGCCCTGCCGGGCGGCACCATCGAGTCCGACCAGAACGAGTCCCCGCGTCAGGGCGCGCGCCGCGAGACGCTCGAGGAGATCGGTCTCGACCGCGCGCCCGGGCGGCTGCTCGCGGTGGACTGGGTGACCGGGCCGGGCCGGCCGCCGCTGGTGGCGTACGTCTACGACGGCGGTGTCCTCGGCGAGGACGATCTCAAGGCGATCCGGCTGCAGGAGGAGGAACTGCTGTCCTGGCGGCTGGTCCCGCGCGAGCGGATCACCGACCATCTGCTGGGCGCGCTGGGCCACCGGGTCCTGGCCGCGCTGGACGCGCTGGCGGACGGTTCGGGGCCGGTCGAGCTGGAGAACGGCCACCGGGCCGGCTGACCCCGCCCGGCGTCAGCCCTCGGGGTCCCGGGGCTTGCCGTCCGCCTCGCGCAGCGCCTCGTCGCGTACGGCGACCCGGGCCTCGGTGCGGTGGCCGCGCTCGATGTAGTCCCGGACGACGAGCTCGACGGCGTCCTGGGGGCTGCCGACGCCGGAGAGAACCATGACCTCGACGACGAGTTCGGCGTCGAGGGAGACGGTGACCTTGGCCATGTGGGGACAGTAACACCGGGCCCGGCACCGGGATATCCGTTCGCCTCGAACAGACAGGCGCCCTACTCTCCCCCCATGAACAGGCCACTCGTCGCCATTCTCAGCGGTGCGGGCATCTCCACCGATTCCGGGATCCCCGACTATCGCGGTCCGAACGGGCTGTGGCGGCGGGATCCGGAGGCGGAGAAGCTCGTCACCTACGACCACTACATGGGCGACCCGGAGATCCGGCGGCGCTCGTGGCGGATGCGGCGGCAGAACCAGGCGCTGGACGCCGAGCCGAACGCCGCGCACCTGGCCGTCGCCGAGCTGGAGAGGTCCGGGACCGCGGTGCGGGTGATCACCCAGAACGTGGACGGGCTCCATCAGCTCGCCGGCGTGCCCGGCCGCAAGGTACTGGAGCTGCACGGCACCGCACGCAGCGTCGTCTGCACGAAGTGTCATGCCCGCGGTCCGATGGACGACGCCCTCGCCCGCCTCGACGCCGGCGAAGAGGACCCGCCCTGCCTGGAGTGCGGCGGCATCCTCAAGCCGGCCACCGTCATGTTCGGCGAACGGCTCGACCCGGTCGTCCTCGGCGAGGCGCTCGCCATCACCAAGGCGTGCACCGTGTTCGTCGCCGTCGGCACCAGCCTGCAGGTACAGCCAGCCGCAGGCCTCGCCGGCGTCGCCGCCGACCACGGCGCCCGCCTGATCGTCGTCAACGCCGAGCCGACGCCGTACGACGACCTCGCCGACGAAGTCCTCCGCGAACCCATCGGCACCGCCCTGCCCCGGCTCCTCCGCAGCCTGCACGACGAAAGCACGTGAGCGACCTACAGCCCTCCCGGCGGCGAGGACCGCTTCTGCGTTCCTCCCCCGCCGCGGGTCCGGCGGTCGAAGCGGGTGCGGGCGCGGGCGTGGGCGTCGTGCAGGAGCCGGGTGACCAGGTCGAGGGTGTGTTCGGCGGGGTTCACGACGGAGATCCAGCCGAGGGGGCCGTACACCGGGTGGGGGGTCAGGGTGTCGGTGGCCGTGTGGTCGCGGGGGCGGGTGAGGGCGCGGGGCTCTTCTCCGGTGAGCCGGCGGAAGGCCGTGCGGTCGACGTGGATGTTCACGCGCCAGCGGTCCGGGGGGTCGAGGTCGGAGGCGGTGTCGTCGGGGTAGTTCTTGGTGACGATCGTTCCGTACGGCTGGACGTCGCGGGGCATCCGCCCGTCGGGGGCGTAGTAGAAGAACGCGTCCCCCCAGGCGAGTTCGGGGAAGTCGCCGCCCGGGGCCGGGACGACCACGAGCGCGCCGGCGAAGGAGCGGACGGTCGTGATGATCTGGTCCATACTCATGGTTCAAGCATGACCTTCAAGTGCTGATGTGGGGTTGGGCCGGTGGACGGGCAGGTGGGCGGCTCACGGCGGGGGCCGATCCGCACGGTGGATGTGGCCCGGGAGTCGGGTTACTCGGTGCAGCAGGTGCGGGACCTGGAACGGCTGGGTGTCATTCCCCCGGCCGCTCGCTCGGCCAACGGCTACCGCTCCTACACGCCGGCGCATGTGCACGCTCTGCGCGCCTACCGGGGGCTCGCGGCCGCCGCGGGGCCTGTCGCGGCCCGGCGGTTGCTCGCGGAGCTGCGGTCGCGGACGGTCGCGGAGGCGGCCGCGGCGATCAACGCGGTCCACGTCCGGCTCGCGCGGGAGCGGGAGGAGGCGCTGCGCGCCCAGCAGGCGCTGTGCGCGATCCGGGCGGAAGCGGGAACCCGCGCGTTCGAGCACGAGGGCGACGCGATGACGATCACGGAGCTCGCCGCGGCGCTCGAGGTACGTCCCTCGACCCTGCGGTTCTGGGAGCAGGAAGGGCTGGTCACGCCCGAGCGGGTGACGTCCCTGCGGGCGCGCCGCTACGGCGTTGCCGCCGTCGGGGCGGCCCGGATCGTCGCGGCCCTGCGCGGCGCCGGGTACGGCATTCCCGCAGTGCGCGAGATCATGGGCTCCCTGCGGCGGTTCGAGGGGCTGGAGGAGACCGGGCGCGTCCTGCAGCAACGCCTCGACCGGATCGCCGCCCGGACCGTGGACCTGCTCAGGGCGGGGGCCGACCTGGCGGTGGTCGTCGAATCGACGGGCCCGGGAGGGGAGTCGGGTCGCTAGAACAGGGACGCCCCGCTCTCGAAGGCCAGCAGGCGCTGCTTGCGGTCCAGGCCGCCGCCGTAGCCGGTGAGGCCGCCGTCGGCGCCGACCACCCGGTGGCAGGGGACGATGATGCCGATGGGGTTCTTGCCGTTGGCGAGGCCGACCGCGCGGGACGCGCCCGGGTTGCCGAGGGCCTCGGCGAGTTCGCCGTAGGAGCGGGTCTCGCCGTACGGGATCCTGCGGAGCTGGTCCCAGACCGCGCGCTGGAAGTCGGTCCCCCTCAGGCGCAGTCGCAGGGTGAACTCCTTCAACTCGCCCGCGAAGTAGGCCTTCAGCTGTTCTTCCGGCTCACCGAAGGAAACGTCGTCACGCGGGCCGAAGCTCTCCTCGGGCGGGCGGTGGCGCTGCCCGGTCATGTACAGGCCGCTCAGCAAGCCGTCGTCGGCGACGAGCGTGAGGGGGCCGTAGGGGCTGTCGATGACGGTGTGGTTCCTCATGGAACGTCCTCACACGGGAAGGAAGTTGATCGGGTGGCTGTCGGTCGCCCACAGGTACTGGACCGCGTACGCCCGCCAGGGGCGCCAGGCCGTCGCACGGGCCGTGAGGGCCGCCGGGGTGGACGGCAGGCCCAGCTCCAAGGCGGCGCGGCGGACACCCAGGTCGGTGGGGAGGAAGGCGTCGGGGTCGCCGAGGGCGCGCATGGCGATGACGTCGGCGGTCCAGGGGCCGAAGCCGGGGAGGGCGAGGAGCTGGGCCCGGGTCTGCGGCCAGTCGCTCTCGGGTCCCAAGTGGAGTGTCCCGTGGGCCAGTTGGTGCACCAGCGTGGTGAGGGTGGTGCGGCGCGTGCGCGGCATCGCCAGGGACTCGGGGTCGACGGCGGCCAGCGCCTCGGGGGCGGGGAAGAGGTGGGTGAGGCCGCCTTCCGGGTCGTCGACCGGTTCGCCGTACGCGGTGACCAGCCGGGCGGCGTGGGTGCGGGCGGCCGCCGTGGACACCTGCTGGCCCAGCACGGCGCGTACGGCGAACTCCGCCTCGTCGACCGTACGGGGCACCCGACGGCCGGGAGCCTTGTCGACCAGCGGCGCGAGCAGCGGGTCCGTGCGCAGCTGGTCGTCGACGGCCACCGGGTCGGCGTCGAGGTCGAGCATGCGCCGGCAGCGGCTGATGGCGACGGTGAGGTCCCGCAGGTCGCTGAGGGTGAGACGGCAGCCGATGTGGTCGGGGCGCGGGGTGAGCGCGACGACCCCGTGCCCGTACGGAAGACGCAGGGTGCGCCGGAACGCTCCGTCCCGCCACTCCTCCACGCCGGGGACGCCGGTCGCGGCGAGATGTCCGAAGAGGTTGTCGGGGTTGAGCGGGGCCCGGAACGGCAGCCTCAGCTGGAGCGTGCAGCCGGTGACCGGTGCGGCCGGATCGGCCGGTGCGGTGGGCCCGTCCGTCTTGCGGGCGCGGACGCGCAGGTCGCTCGGGGAGAGCGCGAAGACCTCGCGCACGGTGTCGTTGAAGGTGCGGACGGAGGTGAATCCCGCGGCGAACGCGATGTCCGCCATGGGCAGGGCGGTCGTCTCCACGAGCAGCCGGGCGGTCTGCGCGCGCTGGGCGCGGGCCAGCGCCAGCGGGCCCGCGCCCAGTTCGGCGAGGAGCTGCCGCTCGACCTGGCGGGTGCTGTAGCCGAGGCGGGCGGCGAGGCCGGGCACGCCGTCCCGGTCGACGACGCCGTCGGCGATCAGCCGCATGGCGCGGGCGACCAGGTCGGCACGCTGGTTCCACTCCGGGGAGCCCGGGCTGGTGTCCGGCCGGCAGCGTTTGCAGGCACGGAACCCGGCCTGCTGGCAGGCGGCGGCACTCGGGTGGAAGACCATGTTCTCCGGCTTGGGCGGCACGGCCGGGCAGCTCGGCCGGCAGTAGATGCCCGTGGTCAGGACCGCCGTGAAGAACCAGCCGTCGAACCGCGCGTCCTTGGACTGCACGGCGCGCACACAGCGTTCCCGGTCGGTGTACATCCCGTTCTGCATGCGTCCAGCATCGGTCACCGGCCGCCATCGGCGCTGGCGAGAATCCGACATCGACCTCGCCTGTCCTGCACCACCGCAGTTCGCCGGGCCCGGCGAACGCGCGGCCGGGCCTCAGCCCGCCTACGCCCGGCGTGACGCCAGCGCCTGGATCACGAAGATGTCGATCGCCATCACGGTCACCGACCACAGCGGCCGGTACGGGAGGAACAGGAACTGGGTGAGGAGACCGAGCCCGGCCAGGAGCATGCCCGGTACGCGGGCCCGGGCCAGGTTCCGGAGCAGACCCGCGCCGGTCCCGGCGGCGAGGACGCCGAGGACGAGGTGGATCCAGCCCCAGCCGGTGAGGCTGAGCTCGTAGACGTAGGGGCCGACGCGGGCGTACCCGTCGTCCTCGGCGAGCGCGGCGGCGCCCTGCAGGACGGACAGGGCGCCGCCGCACAGCAGCAGGACGCCGGCGAAGGTGACGCCGCCGCGGGCGAAGCTGTCGCGCCGGGCCGGTGCGGGCGGCCGCGGGCCGCCGCGGGGCGCGGACCAGGCGGTGCCGATCTCGCCCCGCGGGTGACCGCTCGGACCGTCGGGAGGGGGGTGGGCGGTCATGGGGGCGTCCCTTCCGCGGGGGTGCCCCGCCGTCCGGCACGGTGGGCGCCCCTCGTCCGTCGCTCGGGTCCTGCTGCCGGTGTCAGGACATCCCGGGCGCACGGCGGCGGCGAGCGTGGCGGGGCCGTACGGGTGTACGGCCCCGCCGGGAGCGGGACCCGCCGGACGCCCTCGCCGGGCCGGGCCGGGCGGGCCGGGCTCACATGTTGATCATGTGGCCGGCCAGACCGTGCACGGCCTCCTTGACGGCCTCGCCCAGGGTCGGATGGGCGTGGACGTTGCGGGCGACCTCGTGCACGGTGAGGTCCCACTGCTGGGCCAGAGTGAGCTCGGGCAGGAGTTCGGTGACGTCGGGGCCGATCAGATGGCCGCCGATCAGCTCGCCGTACCTGGCGTCGCTGATGAGCTTCACGAAGCCGGTGGTGTCGCCGAGGCCGTGGGACTTGCCGTTGGCGGAGAAGGGGAACTTGGCGACCTTGACGTCGTGGCCGAGGTCGCGGGCCTGGGCCTCGGTGTAGCCGAAGCTGGCGATCTGGGGCTGGCAGTAGGTGGCGCGGGGGATCATCGCGTAGTCGAGTTCCATGGTCTCCGCACCGGCGAGGGTCTCGGCGGCGATCACGCCCATCGCCTCGGCGGTGTGCGCGAGCATCAGCTTCGCGGTGACGTCGCCGATGGCGTAGAGGTGCGGGACGGAGGTGCGGCAGTGGCCGTCGACGTCGATGGCGCCGCGGTCGGTGACCGTGACCCCGGTGTTCTCCAGGCCGTAGCCGGTGACGTTCGGGGCGAAGCCGATCGCCTGGAGGACCTTGTCGGACTCCAGGACCTGCTGGGCGCCGTCCTTGCCGGTGACGGTGACGCGGACCTGCGGCCCGGACTCGTCGATGGCGTCCACGCGGGTCGAGGTGAGGACGTCGATGCCCAGCTTGCGGTACTGGCGGGCGAGTTCGGCGGAGACCTCGGCGTCCTCGAGCGGGGCGACGCGGTCCAGGAACTCGACGACCGTGACCTTCACGCCGTAGTTGTGCAGGACGTAGGCGAACTCGATGCCGATGGCGCCGGCCCCCGCGATGATCACGGACTGCGGAAGGTCCTCGGCGAGGATCTGCTCCTCGTAGGTGACCACGCGGGAGGTGCGGCGGGTGCCCGGGAGCAGTTTGGGGGTGGCGCCCGTGGCGATGATGCCGTGGTCGAAGCCGAGGGTGCGGGTCTCGCCGTCGTAACCGGTGACCTGGAGGGTGTGCGGGTCGAGGAAGGTGCCGCGGCCGTCGAATTCGGTGATCTTGTTCTTCTTCATCAGGTAGTGGACGCCCTTGACCCGGCCGTCGGCGACCTTGCGGCTGCGGCGGTAGGCCTCGCCGTAGTCGAAGGAGACCTGTCCGTCGACCTTGATGCCGAAGGTCTTCGCCTCGCGGGTGAAGATGTGCGCGAGTTCGGCGTTGCGCAGGAGGGCCTTGGTGGGGATGCAGCCCACGTTCAGGCAGACGCCGCCCCAGTACTTCTCCTCGACGACGGCGACGCGTTTGCCCAGCTGGGCGGCGCGGACCGCGGCGACATAGCCGCCGGGGCCGGCGCCGAGGACCACGACGTCGAAGCGGTCGTCATGCTCGGTCATGGGAGGTTCCTCTTCCGTAGGTACCGTTTCCTTCCGTCGGGAAACGGTACCCACGGCTCACCGCTCGTGCCTCGCTACTGTGTGGCCGTGGGCCTGCGTGAGGCCGCCATGGCCTCGTCCACGCCGGTCAGCGGGCGCAGCCGGTAGGTGTAGGAGTAGTCGCGGTCGGCGAACAGCTTGTACTCGTCGTGGGTGTGCGCGCCCCAGCTGTTGTCGCCGCCGACGCCCATCTGCCGGTGGTTCAGGCGCAGGACGACCTCCCTGCGCGGGGTGAGCTGGTAGTCGTGACGGGCGCCGACGGAGAGGTCCTCGGGGGTGAAGTGCGAGGCGTTGGCCTCCAGGAGCGGTTCGCCGGAGGCGAGCAGTCCCACACCGTCGCGGTCGGTGAGGGCGATCCAGCGGACGTCGGTCTTGTTGCCGTTCTCCTGCGGCCGCAGGTAGGAGGTCCACTGCCCCGTGACGGTGCCGGAGTACAGGCCGACGTCGGTGGCGTTGTTGCGGTCCCAGTGGTTCTCCTCGGGGCCGCGTCCGTAGTAGTGCAGGTGCTCCAGGCGCGAGGGCAGGATCAGCAGGGTGCCGACCTCCGGGATGTACGGCAGGTTCGGGGCGCCCGGGTGGAGGGTGTTGTCGACCTTGATCTCGCCGTTCCCGAAGACGGTGTAGGTGGTGGTGTACGTGGACTCGGTGGTCGTGGGCAGGGTGCCGGCGACCTTGATCTCGACGGCCCGGTCGCCCAGCGCCCGCACGCCGACGCCGGTCACCCTGCGGTTCGCGCCCGCGTCGCGCCAGGTCTGGTTGCGGGTGTGCTGGCCGTTGCCGCGGTCGTTGTCGGTGGGGGCGCGCCAGAAGTTGGGGGCCGGCCCGGAGATGAGCAACCGGACGCCGTGGGCCCGGTACGAGGTGATGACGCCGGTCTCCTTGTCGACGGTGACGGAGAAGTCCCGGCCCGTGACGGTGACCGAGGTGTCGCCGTCCCGGTGGGTGAGCGCGGGGACGCCCACGAGGGACACGGGGGTGACGGCGGGGCTCGCGGCGTCGACGGGGATCTGCTGCCGGGCCACCTCGAAGCCGGCCGCGGCCCACTTCGTGCGCTCCCTGGTGGTGAACGACAGCTGCAGGAAGTACTCGGCGCCCGGTGCCGGGTCGCCGGGGCGTGCGAAGGGCACGGTGATGTCCTTGGCGGTCAGCGGCGGCACGTCCAGCTGGTCCCGGCTGAGCCTGCCGCGCTGCACCACCTTCCCGTCGGCGACGAGTTCCCACCGTCCGTCGAACGCGCGGAGGTTGGTGAAGAGGTACTCGTTGGTGAGGGTGACCGCGGCTCGGGGGGCGAGCCGGTCGCCGGCGGCGGGTGCGGCGCCGATGGCCTGGTAGACGCGTTTGACCTCGGCGGACTTGCCGGTGAGCCCGCGGTCCGCGGTGACGATGCCGTCCCCGGAGAAGGCGCCGTCGTTGGGGTTGTCGCCCCAGTCGCCGCCGTAGGCGAGGAAGGACTTCTCGCGGGGATGTCTCTCGGTGAGACCGGCGGTGGCGGCGTCGAACCAGAACCGTACACCGTCGTCGCCGGGCCCGCGGCTCGCGGAGGCCAGTTCGGCGGCGCTCAGGGCCCGGGCGTAGACGCGTGCCCGGCGGACGGTGCCGCTGAACTCCCGGGTCGGGTTGTCGACGTCGGTGGCCAGGGACAGGGGCGCGGTGTTGACGGCGGGCCGCACGGTGGTGGACCGGGTGGCCCGGACCACCCCGTCGACGTGCAGCGTGAGGGTGCCGGCCTCGGCGTCGAAGACGCCCGCGACATGGTGTTCGGCGCCGGTCCAGTCGTCGGGGAGCGCCCAGCTCGCGGTGACCCACTGGCCGCTGCCGTGGATGAAGAACTCCAGGGTCCGGTTGGTCTGCTTGAGGGCGTACTGGGTGTCGCCCTTGGCGAGGACGGGCTGGTGGTAGCCGGTCACGTGCGGGGTGATCCAGGCTTCCAGGGTGAGGGAGCCGGTGAGGTCGAGGCGCGGGTCGCGGGCGAAGACCGTGCCGCCGGAGAGGCCCTTGTCGCGGCTGAAGGTGCCGCTGGGGTTGATGATCTCGCCGCTCAGGGCGGCGGGCCCGGACTCGGTGAGCAGCTTGCGGGACGGGGCCGGCCAGGTGAGGGCCTGGTCGACGAAGTCCCAGATCCAGCCGCCCTGCAGGACGTCGTGGCGGCGGACCAGGTCCCAGTACTTCTTGAAGTTGCCGTTGGAGTTCCCCATCGCGTGGGAGTACTCGATCATCACGTACGGCCGGGTGTCGGCGGTGTCCTTCGCCCGTGCCTCGACGCGGGCGGGGCTGTCGTACATCTCGGAGCGGATGTCGCTGATGCCGGGGCGGTCGTCGCCCTCGTACTGGATGACGCGGGTGGTGTCGTAGGAGCGGATCCAGTCGTGCATGGCGGTGAAGGTGCTGCCGCCGCCCGCCTCGTTGCCGAGGGACCAGATGACGACCGAGGCGTGGTTCTTGTCCCGGTGGACCATGTTCTGGGCGCGGGCCACGCACGCCCGGGTCCAGTCGGCGTGGTCGCCGGGGTACTCGCCGCGGATGCCGTGGGTCTCGAGGTTGGTCTCGTCCACGAGGTAGAGGCCGTACTCGTCGGCGAGTTCCAGCCACTGGGGGTTGTTGGGGTAGTGCGAGGTGCGGACGGAGTTGATGTTCAGCCGTTTGATGAGGCGGATGTCCTCGACCAGGTCCGCGCGGGTGAGGGCCGAGCCGCGGGCCGGGTGCATCTCGTGGCGGTTGGTGCCCCGGAAGGAGACCGGCCGGCCGTTGATGCGCATCAGCCCGTCCTTGAGGGCGAACTCGCGCAGGCCGACGCGGTGGGACAGGGTCTCGGTCACCCGGCCTGCCGGGTCGCGCAGCCGGAGCACGGCGGTGTAGAGGTAGGGCTGCTCGGCCGACCACAGGCGCGGCGCGGGCACGGCCTTCGTGGCCTGTACGGTGCGCTCCTCGCCGGCGCCGAGTTCGACGGCCTGCAGCAGCGGCCGGGACCAGACCGGGTGCCCGCCCGCGTCATACAGCTGGGTCTCCACGGAGTACCGTCCGGCGCCCTTGCCGCCGTAGTCGCGCACGCCGGCGGTGACGGACAGGGCGGCCGCCTTGCAGTCGTCGCTCAGCGGGGTGTCCAGCTTGAAGTCGCGCAGGTGCACGGCCGGGGTGGAGTACAGGTAGACCGAGCGGAAGATGCCGCTCAGCCGGATCATGTCCTGGTCCTCCAGCCAGTCGCCGTCGGAGTAGCGGTAGACCTCCACGGCGATCCGGTTGGTGCCCGGCCTGAGGTGGGCGGTGATGTCGTACTCGGCGGGGGTGTAGGAGTCCTCGTGGTAGCCGACCAGCTCGCCGTTGATCCAGACGTAGTGGGCGGACTTGACGCCCTCGAAGTGCAGGAAGGTGCGCCGTCCCGCCCAGCCGCGCGGGAGCGTGAAGGTGCGGCGGTACTGGCCCACGGGGTTGTAGCGGGTGGGGGCGGCCGGTGGCTGCGCGTCCTCGCCGTGGCCGTTGGGGCCCCACCAGGGGTAGGTGATGTTGACGTAGAGCGGGCGGTCGTAGCCGTGCAGCTGCCAGGCGGAGGGGACCGGGATGGTGTCCCAGCCGCTGTCGTCGAGGTCGGTGCGGTGGAAGTCGGGGTCTCGGTCGTCGGGGCGGTCGGCGTGTGCGAATCTCCAGGTGCCGTCGAGGCTGAGCCGGTACGGGGAGCGGGTGCGGTCGGCGGCGAGGGCCTGGGCGAGGTCGGCGTACGGCATGAGGGTGGTGTGCGGGTCCTCGGTGCCGACCCGGAAGACGTCGATGCGGCCGTTCCACTCGGGGGCGTCCGCGACGGCGCCCGCCGCGGCGGCCCGGTGGGCGCCGGCCGGGGCGGACAGGGCGAGGGCGCCGAGGACGGCGGCCGATCCCTCGAGCAGACGACGGCGGCTGACGACCACCCGCTCGGGGCGGTCCGGCCGGTCCATGGGCGACACGTGCGGGTGCGACATGACCACGACCTTCCTCGGGGAGGACCGTGCGGCTGCACGGACGGAGGGTGCGTCAGATCTTGTCGGATAGTGTTGAAAAAACGAACAGGGGCGCGCCGTGATGGCCAGAATGCAACTCTCTTCGGCGCAACGCCACTTGGCTCGCCGCCGGACCCGTCCGCCGCTGCCGTCACTACACGTCAGTAGACGTCAGTACACGTCCCGTACGTACCGCTTGTCCGAGGCGAGCTGTTTGACGTACGCCGCGGCCTCCGCCTCGGACAGCCCGCCGTGGACGACGGCGACGTCGCGCAGGGCCCGGTCGACGTCCTTGGCCATGCGGGAGGCGTCGCCGCAGACGTAGAAGTGGGCGCCGTCCTGGAGCCAGGACCACAGGTGGGAGCCGTGTTCGCGCATCCGGTCCTGCACGTACACCTTGGCGCGCTGGTCACGGGAGAAGGCGGTGTCCAGCCGGGCCAGGCTGCCGTCGGCGAGCAGGGCGGTCAGTTCCTCCTCGTAGTAGAAGTCCGTCGCCCGGCGCTGCTCGCCGAAGAACAGCCAGTTGGGCGCCCGGTGGCCGCGGGCCCGGCGTTCCTCCAGGAAGCCGACGAAGGGCGCGACGCCCGTGCCGGGGCCGACCATCACCATCGGGGTGGCCGGGTCGGCGGGCGGGCGGAAGTGCGGGGAGCGCTGGACGTGGACGGGGACCTCGGCGCCGGGTCCGGCGTCGGCGAGGAACGGCGAGCAGACGCCCTGACGGGGGCGGCCGGCCAGGTTCTCGTAGCGCACCACGGAGACGGTGAGCGAGACGAGACGGGGGTCGGTCAGCGGGCTGGAGGATATCGAGTACAGGCGCGGCTGGAGCCGGCCGAGCGCCTCGGCCCACTCCTGGGCGCCGGCCCGGATCCCGAACTCGGCGGCCACGTCGACGGCCTGCCGGCCCCAGGACCACTTGGCGAGTTCGCCCTTGTTGTCCGGGCGCAGCAGCTTGCGCAGCTCCCGCGGGTCGCGGGCGCGGTCGGCGGTGAAGCGCAGCAGGGCCGGGCTGACGCGGGTGATGTCGAGGTGGCGCAGCAGGGCCTCGCCCAGGGCGACCTCGCCGACGCCGTTGACGTGCACGGCCGTCCCCGCGTCGAGGCCGGTGACCGCCAGCCACTCCTCCACCAGCGCCGGGGAGTTGAGGGGCCGCACGCCGAGGGCGTCGCCCGCCTCGTACACCAGCGGGGTCTCGCTGTCGCGGGTGTCGAAGGTGAAGCGGCGCACCTCCTTCCCGGAACCGGGCAGGCTCAGCAGCCGGTTCCCGGTGAGGCGGGCGGTGACCGGCACGGGGCGCTTCGGGCGGGCCGGTGCCGGTGCGGCGGCCGGCGCGGCCCGGCCGGTCCCGCCGGGCGCGGCACCCCCGAAGTCCGTGACCCCGGACGACCCGGATGGGGTGTCCGCGGGTGAGGCGGCCTCGGGTTCCGTGAGTTCGGTGGCGTCCTTCAGCGCGGTGAGCACCTGGTCCAGCCAGGCCTCGGCCTGGGGCTCGTAGTCGGGTTCGCAGTCGGTGCGCGGGGCCAGCCGTACCGCGCCCAGTTCGTCCATACGGTGGTCCAGGCGCCGGCCGTGCCCGCAGAAGTCGTCGTAGGCGGAGTCCCCGAAGGCGAGGACGGCGTAGCGGCGGCCTTCCAGGCGCCCGGTGCCGAGGGCGGCGAGGCCGTCCCAGAAGCCGGCGCCGTTGTCGGGGGCGTCGCCGTCGCCGAAGGTGCTGGTGATCAGCAGCAGGTCGGCGCCCGCGGGCAGGGCGGCGGGGTCGGCGTCCTCCATGGCGACGAGGGAGGCGGCGTGGCCGATGGCGGTGAGGCGCTCGGCGGTGGTGGCGGCGAACTCCTCGGCGTTGCCGGTCTGCGACGCCCACAGGATGACGACCCGTCGGCCGGGGGCCTCACGGCGTTCCGGCGCGGGCGCGGTGGCGGTGCGGGAGTACATGCCGGCGAGGGTGCCGTTGACCCACAGGGCGTGTTCGGGGCTGAAGGGGGCGTCCGGCGGCAGCACGGGGACGCCGGGGGCGCCGGCCGGGATGCCCGCGAGGAAGCCGACCAGGTACTGGCGTTCGCGTTCGGTCAGGACCGGCGGCGGCGCGGGGTCCAGGCCGAAGACGGCGGCGGCGGAGGCGGTGGCGGAGGGCTGGACGGCGGTCGGGACGATCACGGGGGCCGGTTCGGCCGGTGCCCCGGCGGCCGGCGCCTGCACGGTCACCGGGGTCGACACCTTCGTCAGCGACACCGCGCACACCTTCAGTTCCGGCTGGAAGGACAGCGGGTCGACGGCGTCGCTGGTCACCGCGTTGACGCTGAGGTACTCGCCGAACAGGTCGTTCCAGTGGAACGGCGCGAAGCAGGACCCGGGCAGCACCCGGTCCGTGACGACCGCGGGCAGCACGGCCCGCCCGCGCCGTGAGGCGACCTCGACGGAGTCGCCGTCGGCGAGGCCGAGCGCGGCCGCGTCCTCGGGGTGCACCTCCACGAACGGGCCGGGGTTCAGCTTGTTGAGCTTGGCGACCCGGGCGGTCTTGGTGAGGGTGTGCCACTGGTGCTGCAGACGGCCGGTGTTCAGGACGAACGGGTAGTCGTCGTCCGGCATCTCGGCGGGCGCCAGGTGCGGGCGGGCGTGGAAGACGGCCCGGCCGGAGGGGGTGGCGAAGGTGAGGGTGCCGTCGGGGTTCACGTAGCGCACGGGGTTGCGGCCGGGTCCGTCGGCGGTGGCGGCGGGCCACTGGACGGGGGCGGCGCGCAGCCGGTCGTAGGTCACTCCGCGCAGGTCGTAGCCGGTCTGCGGGTTGTGGAAGCGCTTGATCTCCTCGAAGATCTCCTCCGCGCTGTCGTAGCGGAAGGCGTCCTCGTACCCCATCGCGCGGGCGACGGCTGCGATCAGTCGCCAGTCGGCGGTGGCCTCGCCGGGCGGGTCGGCGGCGGGGCGGGCGAGGGTGAGGTTGCGCTCGCTGTTGACGAGGACGCCCTCGGTCTCGGTCCACAGGGCGGCGGGCAGGACGACGTCGGCGTAGGCGTTGGTCTCGGTGTCGGCGAAGACGTCCTGCGCGACGACGAACTCGGCGGCCTCCAGCCCCTCGATGACGGTCCTGCGGTTGGCGACGGAGGCGACGGGGTTGGTGCAGATGATCCAGCAGGCCTTGATCTCGCCGTCGGCCATCTTCCGGAACATCTCGACGGTGCCCTTGCCGACGCCGTCCGCCCGGATCGTGCCGGGTTCGAGGCCCCACACGTCCTCGGTGAAGGCGCGGTCGGCGTCCACGAGGACGGACCGCTGGCCGGGCAGGCCGGGCCCCATGTAGCCCATCTCCCGGCCGCCCATGGCGTTGGGCTGGCCGGTGAGGGAGAAGGGGCCGCTGCCCGGGCGGCAGATCTTTCCGGTGGCGAGGTGCAGGTTGACCAGGGCGTTGGTGTTCCAGGTGCCGTGTGTGGACTGGTTGAGGCCCATGGTCCAGCAGCTGGTCCACTCCCCCGCCTCGCCGATCAGCCGGGCGGCCTCGCGCAGGTCGGCCTCGGCCAGGCCGGTGAGCTCGGCGACGGTCGCGGGCGGGTAGTCCGCGAGGAACTCCGGCATCGCCTCCCAGCCCTCGGTGTACGCGGCCACGAAGTCGGGGTCGGTGTGCCCGTTCGCGTGCAGCAGGTGCAGCAGGCCGTTCAGAAGGGCGAGGTCCGTACCCGGCCTGACCTGGAGGAACAGGTCGGCCTTGGCGGCGGTCGCGGTGCGCCGGGGGTCGACGACGATCAGTTTCGCGCCCGCCTTGACCCGGTCCATCATGCGCAGGAAGAGGATGGGGTGGCAGTCGGCCATGTTGGAGCCGATGACGAGGAAGACGTCCGCCTTGTCGAGGTCGTCGTAGGAGCCGGGCGGACCGTCGGAGCCGAGGGACAGTTTGTAGCCGGTGCCGGCGCTCGCCATGCAGAGCCGGGAGTTGGACTCGATCTGGTTGCTGCGCAGACAGCCCTTGACGAGCTTGTTGGCCAGGTACTGCGCCTCCAGGCTCATCTGGCCGGAGACGTAGAGGGCGACCGCGTCGGGGCCGTGCTCGTCGACGATCGCCCGCAGCCGGCGCGCCGTCTCGGCGACCGCCGCGTCCACGGGGGCGGGCTCGGCCTCCTCGCCGCGGTCCGGACGCACGAGGGCGGTGGTGAGGCGGCCGGGGGCGGCGAGCAGGTCGGCGGTGGTCGCGCCCTTCGTGCAGAGCCGGCCGAGGTTGGCGGGGTGTTCCTTGTCGCCGGAGGCCTTCAGGACCGTACGGCGTCCGTCCGGGCCACGGCCGATGTCGAGGACCATGCCACAGCCGACACCGCAGTACGAGCAGACCGTGCGCACCTTCGACGCGCTGTCGGTCCGCGGGTCCGGCACGGCCACGGGCGCCCCTTTCGTTCTGCCGCCTTCTTGCGATCGGCCCTGGTGGGAGCCTTGTCGAAGGTACGAAGTGTGCATTACGCAGGTGTCTCCCGGATGGGGCGCCGGGGGTTAAGGCCGACGCACAGCGCGGGGTGGGCGGGTGTGAGCGGAGCCTTCCGGGAGGCGCGCGGCGGCCGTGCGGTGCGCGGGCCGCCCCCGGCCGTGCGGTGTCCCGGGGGTTTCCTTTGCCTTGCCGATGTGGCATGGACGCGTCATATCTGTCACGCTTCCGGCAGCCGTCGCACACCGTTCTCCCTCCGGCACACACCCATGCCGAGGTCCCGGCCGCCCAAAAGGAGCCACGTGTGAGACCCACCCCCCGCAAGGCCCTCGCCGCGAGCGCGCTCGCCCTCGCCGCGGTGGCCGCCCTCTCCCTGCCCGCCACCCCGGCGACCGCCGCGCCCGAGGCGGCCGACGCCTGCACCCCCGCCCAGGTGGTCGCCAACGGCGGCTTCGAGAGCGGCGCCAGCTCCTGGACCCCTTCGTCGACCGGCGTGGTCACCAACCGCACCGGTCAGACCGCGCACGGCGGCGGCTACTACGCCTGGCTGGACGGCACCGGCGGCACCCACACCGACACGCTCTCGCAGAGCGTCACCGTCCCCTCCGGCTGCGCCGGCGCCACCCTCACCTTCTGGCTGCACATCGACACCGCCGAGACCACCTCGTCGACCGCGTACGACAAGCTCACCGCCAGGATCGGCTCCACGACCCTCGCCACGTACTCGAACCTCGACGAGAACACCGGATACGCCCAGAAGTCGTTCGACGTGTCGGCGTTCGCCGGCCAGACCGTCACCCTCGCCTTCACCGGCACCGAGGACTCCAGCCTCCAGTCGAGCTTCGTCCTGGACGACATCGCCCTGAACACGTCCGGCTCCAGCACTCCGCCGGCCGACTCCGCCCGGACGCCCGCGGCGCCGGCGTACACCGTCAGCCTCAGCAGCAACACCGCGGGCACGGTCTGGACCGGGCACGAGAGCGTCACGTTCACCAACGCCTCCGCCACCGCGCTCAGCGAGGTGTACCTGCGGCTGTGGGACAACTACCACGGCACCTGCTCCTCGATGCCGATCGCGGTCGGCAACGTCACCGGCGGCACCGCGGGCGCCCTCTCCGTCGGCTGCACCGCCCTCCAGGTCGGCCTGCCCACGCCCCTCGCCCAGGGGCAGAGCACCACGATCGGCTTCGACCTCACCATCACCGTGCCCAGTGGCGCCGACCGGTTCGGCCACGACGGGTCGTTCAGCTTCATCGGCAACGCGCTGCCGGTGCTGGCGGTGAAGGACGGCGCGGGCTGGCACCTGGACCCGTACACCAACAACGGCGAGTCGTTCTACTCCCTGGCGGCCGATTTCAGGGTGACCCTCGACCACCCGACCACCCTGCTGGTCCCGGCCACCGGCACCTCGGTCGACACCGCCGGCTCCAGCGGACGCACCGTCACCACGGCCACCGCCGCGCAGGTCCGTGACTTCGCCTGGGCGGCCGGCCCGTTCAGCAAGATCTCCGGTACGTCGGCCGCCGGGACCCCGGTCAACGTGTACTCGGTCTCCGGCATCAGCTCCTCCGACGCCTCGTCGATGCTCAGCACCGCCAGGACCGCCGTCGACGCCCACGCCGCCCGCTTCGGCGCCTACCCCTACGGCGAGCTGGACGCGGTCATCGACAACTCGTTCTGGTTCGGCGGCATGGAGTACCCGGGGTTCGTCCTCGACCTGGTCAGCACCACGGCCCTCACCCATGAGATCGGCCACCAGTGGTGGTACGGCATCGTCGGCGACGACGAGTACAACAGCCCCTGGCTGGACGAGTCGTTCACCGACTACGCCACCGACCTGGCCCTCGGCAAGACCGGCACCAACTGCTGGAACAGCGTCTCCTGGGCCTCCTCGGCCGAGAAGATCACCAACTCGATGGCCTACTGGGACACCCACTCCTCCCGGTACTCCACCGTCGTCTACGGCTACGGCAAGTGCGCCCTGCACGATCTGCGGCGGCTGATCGGCGACACCGCGATGGCCGGCCTGCTCAAGAGCTACGCCACCGCGCACTGGTACGGCGTCTCGACCACGGCCGGGTTCAAGGCGGCCGCGCAGGCCGCCACGACCACGGACCTGACGTCGTTCTGGAGCACGCACCGCATCGAGGGCTGAGCGGACCCCGGTCCGTCACGGGTGGCGCCCGCCGGCGTCACCCGTGACCTGTGAGGGCGTCAGCACGGTGAATCGGATGGGTCAAGCGGGTGAAGCGGGAGCGGCCCGAGGCGGTGTCCGCCGTGCGGGGCAATGCATGAAGATCGCGGCCCCATACCGGTCGAGTCGGCGGACATGACGCCTGGAGGCGAGTGATGAAGGAATGACGAACGTGACAGCCGGACGACCCGGCGGGACCACGCACGAGGTGCCGGTCCTGATCGTCGGCGGTTCCCTGGTGGGACTGTCGACGTCCCTGTTCTTGGGCCGGCTGGGGGTACGGCACACCCTGGTCGAGCGCCACGCCGGCACCTCCATCCACCCGCGCGGGCGCGGCAACAACGTCCGCACGATGGAGCTGTTCCGGGTGGCCGGGGCCGAACCGGCCATCCACGAGGCCGCGGCGACGCTGGCCGACAACCACGGCATCCTGCAGACGCCCACCCTGGTCGGCGACGCGGGCGAATGGCTGTTCCGGGACATCGACCCGGGCGGCGGGCTGGCCCGCTTCAGCCCCAGCTCCTGGTGTCTGTGCAGCCAGAACGACCTGGAGCCGGTCCTGCTCGACCAGGCCACGCGGCTCGGCGGCGATCTGCGGTTCAACACCGAACTGATGTCGTTCGAGGCCGACGCAGACGGGGTCACCGCCCTGGTCAAGAGCCGGGAGACGGGCGAGCACACCTCCATCCGCGCGGACTACCTGGTCGCCGCCGACGGCCCCCGCAGCCCCGTGCGGGAACAGCTCGGCATCGGGCAGAGCGGCCCCGGCGACCTGTTCCACAACATCAGCATGACGTTCCGCTCCCGCGGGCTCGCCGAGGTGGTGGGCGAGCGCCGCTTCATCGTCTGCTACCTCACCGAGCCGGGCGCCGACGGTGCGCTGCTGCCGGTGGACAACCGCGAGCACTGGGTCTTCCACGCCCCCTGGCACCCCGAACACGGGGAGACGATGGAGGACTTCACCGACGAGCGCTGCGTCGACCACATCCGCCGGGCGGTCGGGGTCGCCGACCTGGACGTGGAGATCACCGGAAAGGCGCCGTGGCACGCCGCGCAGCGGGTGACCCGGGCCTACCGGTCGGGACGGGTCTTCCTGGCCGGCGACTCGGCGCACGAGATGTCCCCCACCGGTGCCTTCGGCTCCAACACCGGTATCCAGGACGCCCACAACCTCGCCTGGAAGCTGGCGGCGGTGCTCGGCGGCTGGGCGGGCGACGGGCTGCTGGACACCTACGACGCCGAGCGCCGCCCGGTGGCCGAGGCCACCAGCGCCCGCGCGGCCGCCCGGTCGGCCGAGCACAGCCATCCCGGCTTCGCACCGCCGCCGGGCGCCGGCGGCGGCGGGCCGCAGCGCGGCATCCTCAACGTGGCCCTGGGCTACCGCTACCCGCGGGGCGCCGTCGTCGGCGCCGACCCCGCCACCCCGGTCGTCCCGGAGGGGCTCTCCCTGACCGGGGAGCCGGGCAGCAGGGCACCCCACCTGTGGGTACGGCACCGGGGTGAGCGGATCTCCACGCTCGACCTGTACGAGCGGACCCTGGTGCTGCTCAGCGACGCCGACGACGACGGTGCCGGCGGTGAGCCGGGGGCCTGGCACGAGGCCGCCGCCCGCCTCGCGGACCGGGAGTCCGTCCCGCTGGTGACGTACCGGGTGGGTGCCGCGCCCGACGCCGACCTGACACCCGAGAACGGCGCCGACTGGCGCGAGAGCCACGGTGTGGCCCCCGGAGGCGCCGTCCTCGTCCGGCCGGACGGATTCGTCGCCTGGCGCTCCCCGGGACCGGACCCGGACCCCCAGTCGACGCTGCGTCAGGTGATCGGCAGCGTCCTCGCACTGCCCTGACCCTGTCCGCGTACCACCTCGGCCGGCGGCCCTCTGGGCCGCCGGCCGACTCGTTTGCCGGGTCCGTTCACCCGCGTGAGCGCCCCGAGTGGTGAGCGGGCGCCAACTGCCTGACGGTGGATCACGTCAGGGCCGGGTCATCTCAGCTGACGAAGCGCCAGCTGCCCGGCCGTGCCGAAAGGAACCCGTCACATGCGTTCTGCTCGCATCATCCTGGCCAGCGCGGCGGCCTCGGCCGTCCTCGCCCTCACCGCCCCCGGCGCCTACGCGGCCGACGGTGACTGGGAGAAGGGTGACTCGTCCTACAGCAAGAAGGAGGAGAAGAAGGACGACTCCGGCTACAGCAAGGAGGAGGACTCCGGTTACAGCAAGGAGGAGGAGTCCGGCTACGGCAAGGAGCACGACAAGGACAAGGGCTACGGCAAGCCCCACGGCGGCGTCCACACGGGCGGCGGCGCGCTGACCCTCGTCGGCGACGGCCACGACAAGAGCGGCAAGGACTGGAGCAAGGAGGACAGCGGCAAGGAGGAGTCCTGGAGCAAGGACGACTCCTCCTGGAGCAAGGACGACAGCGAGAGCTCCTGGAGCGGCAAGGACAAGCCCCACGGCGGGATGCACACCGGCGGTGGCGCCCTGGCCTCGCCCGGCGTGACCGCGGGCGGTCTGGCCGTCCTCGCGGTCGCCGGAGCCGGCCTGTACGGCGTGCGCCGCAAGAAGTCGGCGCACGGCCTGGCCTGACCATGCCGGACGCGATAGAGCCGCGGCCGCCACCGGTGCATCGTGTGGCGGCCGCCCGGCCGGCTCTCCTCGCCCGCCCCGTCCGCCCCCGCCGTGTCCGATCCGAGGTGTTCCCCGATGGCAGTCCCCCCTCCCCCTCCCGCCGCCGACGAGCCGGAGCCGACCGGCCAGGGGTCGCGCTCGACCCTGACCCTGCTGTGCGCCGTGGCGCTGCTGATCCTGGCGGTGAGCCTGATCGGCGGCAACGACGCGTCGTCGGACGCCACGTCCCGCCCCTCGCAGGCCCGGCTGGCGCCGCTGGCCCCCGAGGTTCCTCCCTCCCCGGTCCCGTCCGCGCCGTCCTCCGCCCCCGCCGCGGGCGCCGGGCAGCCGGTGGGCAGGCATCTGCCCCGCTCCCGGCCGGTCCGTCTGCGCATCCCCAGGATCTCGGTGGACGCCCCCTTCACGGACCTCTCCCTCAACGCCAAGGGGCAGCTCGAAGCCCCGCCCCCGAACGACACCAACCTGGTCGGCTGGCACGCCGCCGGTCCCTCCCCGGGTGAGACGGGCACCGCGATCATCGCCGGGCACGTCGACACCAAGACGTCCGCCGCCGTCTTCGCCGAGCTGCGCTACCTGAAGAAGGGGGACGTCGTCGACGTCCTGCGGGCCGACGGGAGCGTCGCGCACTTCGTGGTCGACAGCGCGCAGACGTTCGCCAAGAACGCCTTCCCCAGCGAACGCGTGTACGCCGACACGGCCCAGGCCCAGGTGCGGCTCATCACCTGCGCGGGTGAGTACGACCGCTCGGCCAAGGACTACAAGGACAACCTGGTCGTCTTCGCCCATCTCCGGTGACCGTCACCCTCAAGGGTGAGCGGTCACCCGCGTAGTCCATCCGAATCGCGCGCTGGTGGGGACCGGCACAGGATCGAGTCACGCTCACGTCGCATCCCGCGACGTCACCTCGCAGCACCGCGACCGAAGTTCACCGCTCCCCTCCGCGAAGGAGATGTGCCCCGCATGACCACCACGTCCGCTTCCGCCTCCGCCCCGCTGACCCGTCAGGTGTCGCAGCGGGTCTCCCAGTCCGTGTTCGACGGCTCCCGCCTGCGGGTCGTGCTGCTGGTGGACGTCTACGACGGCGCCCAGCAGCAGTTCCTGGAGGCCTACGAGCAGCTCTGCAACCAGGTCGCCTCCGTCCCCGGGCATGTCAACGACCAGCTGTGCCAGTCGATCGAGAACCCCTCCCAGTGGCTGATCACCAGCGAGTGGGAGAGCGCCCCGCCGTTCCTCACCTGGGTGAACAGCGAGGAGCACGTGGAGATGGTCAAGCCGCTGCACAACTGCGTGCGCGACACCCGTTCGCTGCGCTTCCACGTGGTGCGCGAGACCGGCGGCCCGGCGTCGGCGGCGGAGCGCAGCCTGCAGGCCGCACCCCGCATGGGCGACGGCGTGATCCGCCACGCGCTCACCTTCACCGTGAAGCCCGGCAGCGAGGAGGCCGTCGCGAAGATCCTCGCCGACTACGCCTCGCCCGAGCCGAAGGTCGACGACACCACCCGGCTGTGCCGCACCTCGCTGTTCATGCACGGCAACCGGGTGGTGCGGGCCATCGAGGTGCGCGGCGACCTGCTCGCGGCGCTGCGCCATGTCGCCCGGCAGCCCGAGGTGCGGGCCGTCGAGGAGGCCATCAACCCCTATCTGGAGCAGGACCGGGACCTCGACGACCCCGACTCCGCCCGGGTCTTCTTCACCCGTGCGGCGCTGCCCGCCGTCCACCATGTGACGGCGGACCAGGAGGACCCGCGGGCCGAGCGGCACGCGCTGTACTACCCGGCGAAGCCCGGCAGCGGCCTGGAGCTGGCCCGGCTGCTGGCCCGGCAGGACGAGTCGGCCGCGGACGACCCGAAGTCGCCGGTGCTGCGCAGCACGATCTTCCAGCGCGACGACGTCGTGGTGCGGCTGGTCGACGTGCGGCACGGCGTCCGTGCCGACGACCCGGCGCTCTCCCCGAAGGCGGCCGAGGTGCAGAAGCTGCTGGACGGCCGTGAGCTGCGGGGTTCCGCCGGGCCGGCCCGGATGGCGTTCGTCACCGACCGCCGCTCGCCCGAAGCCTGACTCCTCACCGGCCTCCCCGACACGGCACACGACCTGTCGGCCCAGCACACGATCGGAGCAACGTCGTGATCAATTCCCGTCCCAGAATCGTGGATCTCAGCGAGGTCGAGCCCAACACCCGGCGCGGTGGCGACCTGCGCGCCATGCTCACCCCGGCCACGGTCGGCTCCACCAGCGGTTTCATGGGCGTGGCCATCATCCAGCCCGGCGACCGCATCGGCGAGCACTACCACCCGTACTCCGAGGAGTTCGTGTACGTCGTCTGCGGGCAGCTCGAGGTCGACCTGGACGGTGAGCCCCAGCCGCTCCAGCCGGAGCAGGGGCTGCTGATCCCGATGCACATGCGTCACCGCTTCCGCAACGTCGGCAAGGTGGAGGCGCGGATCGTCTTCCACCTCGGGCCGCTGGCCCCGAGCCCGCCGCTCGGTCACGTCGACACCGAGGAGACCGCCGGGGTCGTCTCATGAGCAGGCGCGTGGCGGTGACCGGCATAGGTGTCGTCGCCCCGGGCGGCATCGGCGCACCGGCGTTCTGGGACCTGCTCTCGCACGGGCGGACCGCGACACGGGGCATCACCTTCTTCGACCCGGCGGGCCTGCGGTCCCGGATCGCCGCCGAGTGCGACTTCGACCCGGCGGCCCACGGGCTGGACGCCGGGGAGATCGCCCGGAGCGACCGGTACATACAGTTCGCGCTGGTCGCCGGGGCGGAGGCGGTGCGCGACGCCGGCCTCGACCTGGGCCGGGAGGACCCGTGGCGGGTCGGCGTGTCGCTGGGCACCGCGGTCGGTGGCACCACCCGTCTGGAACACGACTACGTGCTGGTCAGCCACCGCGGTCAGCGCTGGGACGTGGACCACCGGCAGGCGGAGTCGCATCTGCACCGCGCGTTCACGCCCGCCACCCTCGCGGCCACGGTGGCCGAGCGGTTCGAGGCGCGCGGTCCCGTGCAGACCGTCTCCACCGGCTGCACCTCGGGGCTCGACGCCGTGGGGTACGCCTTCCACACGATCGAGGAGGGCCGGGCCGACGTCTGCATAGCCGGTGCGTCGGACTCACCGATCTCCCCCATCACGATGGCGTGCTTCGACGCGATCAAGGCGACGTCGCCGAACAACGACGACCCGGCCCACGCCTCGCGCCCCTTCGACGCCGACCGCAACGGCTTCGTCATGGGCGAGGGCGGTGCCGTCCTCGTGCTGGAGGAGCTGGAACACGCCAGGGCCCGCGGCGCGCGGGTGTACTGCGAGCTGGCCGGCTACGCCACCTTCGGCAACGCCTACCACATGACCGGCCTGACCAAGGAGGGCCTGGAGATGGCCCGGGCGATCGAGTTCGCCCTGGACCACGCCCGTCTCGACCCGACGGCCATCGACTACGTCAACGCCCACGGGTCGGGCACCCAGCAGAACGACCGTCATGAGACGGCCGCCGTGAAGCGGGCCCTGGGGCAGCACGCCTACGCCACCCCCATGAGCTCCATCAAGTCCATGGTGGGTCACTCGCTCGGCGCGATCGGCGCGATCGAGGTCGTCGCCTGCGTCCTGGCCGTGGCCCACCAGGTGGTACCGCCCACCGCGAACTACGAGACCCCCGACCCCGAGTGCGACCTGGACTACGTGCCGCGGGTCGCGCGCGAGCGGACGCTGAACAGCGTGCTGTCCGTGGGCAGCGGGTTCGGCGGGTTCCAGTCCGCGGTGGTCCTGACCCGGCCGAGGGAGAGGACACGATGAGCGAACCGCATCCACGGCGCGCCGCCGTCACCGGAATCGGTGTGGTAGCGCCCAACGGAACCAGCACCCAGGCCTTCTGGAAGGCCACGCAGGAGGGCATCAGCGTCCTGGACCGGGTGACCCGCGAGGGGTGCGAGCACCTGCCGCTGCGGGTGGCCGGCGAGGTCCGCGGCTTCGACCCGGCGGCCGCCGTCGAGGAGCGCTTCCTCGTGCAGACGGACCGGTTCACGCACTTCGCGATGGCCGCGGCCGACCTGGCGCTGGAGGACGCCCGGCTCGGGCAGGCCGACACCGCCGACGCCCCGTACTCGGTGGGCGTCGTCACCGCGGCCGGATCCGGCGGCGGCGAGTTCGGGCAGCGCGAGCTGCAGCAGCTGTGGGGCAAGGGCAGCCGGTTCGTCGGGCCGTACCAGTCGATCGCCTGGTTCTACGCGGCGAGCACCGGTCAGATCTCCATCCGCCGCGGCTTCAAGGGCCCCTGCTCGGTGGTCGCCGCCGACGAGGCGGGCGGCCTGGACGCCCTCGCGCACGCGGCGCGGGCGGTGCGACGGGGCACCGACGTGCTGGTGACCGGATCGACCGAGGCGCCGCTCGCCCCGTACTCGGTGGTCTGCCAGCTCGGCTACGACGAGCTGAGCACCGTCGAGGAGCCGGATCGGGCCTACCGCCCGTTCACCGACTCCGCGTGCGGGTTCGTGCCCGCCGAGGGCGGTGCCATGTTCGTCGTGGAGTCGGAGCGCTCGGCGCGCGAGCGGGGGGCGCGGGTCCGGGCCACCCTGGAGGGGCACGCGGCGACGTTCACCGGGGCCGGCCGCTGGGAGGCGTCCCGGGAGGGACTCGCCCAGGCCGTCCGGGGCGCGCTGGACGAGGCGGGCTGTGCCCCGGAGGAGATCGACGTGGTCTTCGCCGACGCCCTCGGTGTGCCGGAGGCGGACCGGGCCGAGGCCCTCGCGATCGCCGACGTCCTCGGGGCGCACGGCCGGAAGGTGCCGGTCACCGCGCCGAAGACCGGCATCGGCCGGGCCTACGGCGGGGCGCCGGTGCTGGACACGGCGGCCGCGGTGCTCGCGATGGAGCACGGCCTGATCCCGCCCACCCCCCATGTCTTCGACATCTGCCATGACCTCGATCTGGTGACCGTCCGTGCCCGTGCCGTCGAGATGCGCACGGCGCTGGTCCTCAGCCGGGGCCTCATGGGCTCGAACTCGGCGCTGGTGCTGCGGCACGGCGCCGCCCACGCCTCCTGGTGAGGCGCCGCAGAACAGAAGGAGTGGAACCGTATGAGTGACCACATCACCGTGGAAGAGCTGTCCGAGCTGATGAAGAAGGCCGCCGGGATCACCGTCCCGCCGGCCGAGCTCCAGGAGCGGTCCGACACCGGTTTCGACGAGCTCGGCATCGACTCGCTCGGCCTGCTGGGCATCGTGGGCGAGCTGGAGAACCGGTACGGCGCCCCGATGCCGCCGGACGCGGAGCGTTGCAAGACGCCCCGGCAGTTCCTGGATCTGGTGAACAGCGCGCTGCCGGCGGGGGCGTGAGATGACCGGACACACGCAGAACGAGATCACCATCGCCGCCCCGCTGGACCTGGTCTGGGACATCACCAACGACCTGGAGAACTGGCCGCGGCTGTTCAGCGAGTACGCCTCCGTGGAGATCCTGTCCCGGGAGGGGCGCAAGACCACCTTCCGGCTGACCATGCACCCGGACGAGAACGGCAAGGTCTGGAGCTGGGTCTCCGAGCGGGAGCCGGACCGCGACGCGCTCACCGTCCGGGCGCGCCGGGTCGAGACCGGGCCGTTCGCGCACATGGACATCCACTGGCGGTACGAGGAGGTCCCGGCCGGGGTGCGGATGATCTGGACGCAGGACTTCGCGATGAAGCCGGACGCGCCGGTCGACGACGCGTGGATGACCGACAACATCAACCGGAACTCCAAGGTCCAGATGGCCCTGATCCGGGACCGCATCGAGAAGGCCGCCGCCGAGCGCGGAGCCACGCCGGGCCTGACCGACTGAGCCGGACGGAGGACAGTCCCCCATGCACCAAGCCCTGATCGTCGCCCGTATGGCCCCGGGTTCCGCTCCGGACATCGCCAAGGTGTTCGAGGAGTCGGACCGGGGAGAGCTGCCGCACCTCGTCGGGGTCGCCCGGCGCAGCCTCTTCCAGTTCGGCGACGTCTACCTGCATCTGATCGAGTCCGAGCGCGATCCGGGACCGGCCATCGCCAAGGTGACGGATCATCCCGAGTTCCGGGGCGTCAGCGAGCGTCTGTCGGCGTACGTCAGCGCGTACGACCCGCAGACCTGGCGGTCCCCCAAGGACGCGATGGCGCAGCGCTTCTACCTCTGGGAGCGCGATTGACGCCGGCTGATCCCCGCCGACGTCACCGGTCGCCGGGTCCGCGACGCTGCGGGCCCGGCGACCGGTGGTTTCGGGGCGTCCGGCTCAGCCGGGGACGTGGCAGTCGAACGCGTGCAGATAGGGGTTGACCGGCCGGATGTCGTCGATCACCAGGCCCGCGTCGGTCAGCCGGCTCACCATGCTCTCGGTGGTGTGCTTCGCGCCGCCGACGTTGAGGAGCAGCAGCAGGTCCATGGCGGTGCTGAAGCGCATCGAGGGCGTGTCGTCGACGAGGTTCTCGATGACGACGACCCGGGTTCCGGGGCCGCCCGTCCCGATGACGTTGGCGAGGGTCCGGGCCGTGGACTCGTCGTCCCACTCCAGGATGTTCTTGATGACGTAGACGTCGGCCTTGACGGGTACGGCCGCGCGGACGTCACCGGGCACGATCCGGGTGCGGTGCGCGAGGTCGCCGCCCTCGCGCAGCCGGGGCAGGGCGTTCTCGACCACACGGGGCAGGTCGAGCAGGGCGCCCCGCATCGCCGGGTACTTGTCGAGCAGGCTGGCCACCACGTGGCCCTGGCCGCCGCCGAGGTCGGCGACCGAGGTGCTGCCGGACAGGTCGAGGAGGGCCGCGACCTCCCGGGCCGACTGCTCGCTGGACGTGGTCATCGCCCGGTTGAAGACCTCGGCGGACTCGGGGGCGTCCTCGTTGAGATAGGTGAAGAACTCCTTGCCGTAGAGGTCCTCCACGACGTTGTGGCCGGTGCGCACCGCCTCGTCGAGCTTGGGCCAGGCGTCCCAGGTCCACGGTTCGGTGCACCACAGGGCGATGTTGCGCAGGCTGTGCGGGTCGTCCTCGCGCAGCAGCCGGGACATGTCGGTGTGGGTGAACGTGCCGTCGGGGCGCTCGGCGAAGACGCCGTGGCAGGACAGGGCCCGCAGCAGCCGGCGCAGCGGCTTCGGCTCGGCCTTCACCGCGGCCGCGAGGTCCTCCACGGTCATCGGGCCGTCCCCGAGGGCGTCGGCGACGCCCAGCCGGGCGCAGGCGCGCAGGGCGGCGGCACATGCCGCCCCGAACACGAGCTCCCGTAGCCGCATGGGTGGGGGCGGGGCGCTTTGAGCGGTCGTCATGTGCCGCCTTCCTTCCTCTTCTGGGTGGGGGGTCAGGTCAGCACAGGCCCGCGGGCTTGGAGGCCTTGCAGGAGTTGCCCTTGAAGGTGTTGCCCTTGCCGGTGTCGGTGACGACGAGGTCGGCCGGCGAGTTGCCGCGCAGCACGTTGTCGCTGATCCGGTTCCGCTCGCTGGTGGTGCCGACGAAGCTCTTGAACAGGACGATGCCGCCGGAGAGCGGGGAGCCGCCGACGTTGTCGGTGATCACGTTGCGGGTGATCACGCTGTCCTCGGCGCCGGTCAGGACGATGCCGGAGCCCTGGAGGGCGTCCAGCCGGGCGGTCTTCGGGCAGGACTTGTTGTTGCGGGTGATGCGGTTGTCGCGGACGGTGACGTGGCCGGCCTTCGGCTTGTTCTCGTCGCCGACGACGAAGACGGCCGCGCAGTTGCCGGTCATGGTGTTGCCCGCGACGGTGAGCTCGCGCAGCCGGCGGACGGTGACGCCGATCCGGTTGCCCTCCAGCCGGTTGTCGAGGACCCGTGTGCCCCTGGTGTCGGTGGCGCCCTGCTCCTCCTTGACCGTGTTGGCGAGGAACAGGCCGGCGTCGCCGTTGGCGCGGGCGGTGTTGCCCCGCAGCAGCGTGCGCACCGAGGCCTCGGTGGCGATGCCCCAGACGCCGTTCTTCTCCGCGGTGACGTTGCGTACGGTCAGCCTGTCGGTGGCCGTGGCGTAGACACCGTTCTTGGTGAACCCGGAGACGGTCAGGGAGGTGAGGGTGACGCCCCTGAGCTTGTGGTCCTTCGTGCCGGTCACGCAGATGCCGTTGCCTTCCGCGGCACAGGTGTTCGCGGCCTTGTTCTTGGCCGGGGCCGGCTGGAGCACCGTGTCGTGGCCCGCGCCGCGCAGGGTCACCCCGCTCTTGGCGATGGTGACGCTCTCGCGGTAGAGGCCGGGGGTCAGGAAGACGGTGTCGCCGGGGGCGGCCGCGTCCACCGCCTTCTGGATCGACTGTCCCGGCAGGACCACACGGATCGCGTGCGGTGCCCGGGGGGCGGGACCGGCGGCCGCCGGGGCGGCACCGAGCCCCGTCCCGACGATCGCGGCGGTGCACGCCAGATACAGAGCATGGCATTTCGTCATATTCCAGACAATATGCCCGAATTCAACCTGATCCGGTGGATGAGCCGTCCGGCGGCGTGTCACCCTCGGGGTCGCACGACGGGTCCGGCGTCGGACGGCGCGTCCCGCACCGGCTCCGCCTCTCCCGGCGCACCGGACCTGCTCCCCCCGAGCTCACCCGACCCGCTCCCCGAACGCCTCGTAGGCCCGCTCGTCGAACAGTACGAACCTCACCTCGTCGACCTGCGTCCGCGTCGTCCTGACCGTCTCCACCGCGATCCGGGCGGCGTCGCCCATCGGCCAGCCGTAGATGCCCGCCGAGACGGCGGGGAACGCTACCGTGCGGGCGCCCAGTTCGTCCGCGACCCGCAGGGACTCGCGGTAGCAGGAGGCCAGCAGTGCGGAGCGGTCCTCGCTCGCGCCGTACACGGGGCCCACGGTGTGGATCACCCAGCGCGCGTCCAGGTCGCCCGCGGTCGTGGCGACCGCCTGGCCGGTGGGCAGGCCCTTGCCGTAGTGGGAGGCGCGCAGCCGACGGCAGTCGGCGAGGATCGCGGGGCCGCCCCTGCGGTGGATGGCGCCGTCCACGCCACCGCCGCCGAGGAGCGAGGAGTTCGCCGCGTTGACGATGGCGTCCACGGACTGGTCGGTGATGTCGCCCCGGACGAGCGTGATGGTGGTCATGCCTGTGTATACCAGCAGCCGTGACCGGCGGACCCGCATGACCGGCCGGCGTCAGCCCTGCTCGCGCAGTCTGCGCCACACGGCCTTGGCCGCGTTGTGGCCCGACATGCCGTGCACCCCCGGGCCCGGAGGAGTGGCCGAGGAGCAGATGAACACGGCCGGATGCGGGGTCGAGTAGGGGAACAGGGACAGCCGGGGCCGCAGCAGCAGCTGGAGACCGGTGGCCGCGCCGGTGGCGATGTCACCGCCGACGTAGTTGGCGTTGCGGGCGGCGAGTTCGGCGGGGCCGGCGACGGCGCGGGCGAGGACGCGGTCGCGGAATCCCGGGGCGAAGCGCTCCAGTTGGCGTTCGATGGCGTCCGTGAGGTCGCCGGTCCAGCCGTTGGGGACGTGCCCGTAGGCCCAGAACACCTGCTTGCCGGCCGGGGCGCGGGTGGGGTCGGCGACGCCGGGCTGGACCGTGATCAGGAAGGGCCGCTCGGGTGCGCGGCCCTCCCGGGACGCGGCGCGCAGGGCCGCGCCGATCTCCGCGCTGTCCGCGCCGATCTGCACGGTCCCGGCCACCCGTGCCTCCGGCGCGGTCCAGGGCACCGGTCCGTCGAGCGCGTAGTCGACCTTGAAGGCGGCGGCGCCGTAGCGGAACCGGGCGTAGTGGCTGCCGAAGCCGGCGATGCGGGCGAGGGCGGTGGGCGAGGTGTCGAAGACGTACGCGCGGGCCGGGGGCAGGTCGTCGAGGCGCTTGACCTCGTAGTCGGTGTGGACGCTGCCGCCGAGGTCCCGCAGATACCCGGCGAGGGCGTCGGAGATGGCCTGGGAGCCGCCGCGGGCCACGGGCCAGCCGCGGGCGTGCGCGGCGAGGGCGAAGACCAGGCCGATGGCGCCGGTGGCGAGGCCGTTGAGCGGGGACATGACGTGGGCGACGAGACCGGCGAAGAGGGTCTTGGCCGGTTCGTCGCGGAAGCGGCGGGCCAGCCAGGTGGACGGGGGCAGGCCGGCCAGGCCGAAGCGGGCCAGGGTGACCGGGTCGCGCGGGAGCGCGGTGAGGGGGAGGGACATGAAGTCGCGGGCGAGGGTGTCCCAGCGGGGCAGGAAGGGCTCGACGAGCCGGCGGTACGCGCCCGCGTCGCGGGGCCCGAAGGACGCGGCGGTCTCGGCGACGGAGCGGGACAGCACGGCGGCGGAGCCGTCGGGGAACGGGTGCGCCATGGGCAGTTCGGCGTGCAGCCACTCAAGGCCGTAGCGCTCCAGGGGCAGGGCGCGGAACGCGGGTGAGTTGATGCCGAGGGGGTGGGCGGCGGAGCAGGGGTCGTGGCGGAAGCCCGGCAGGGTGAGTTCCTCGGTGCGGGCTCCCCCGCCCACGGTGTCGCGCGCCTCGAAGAGCGCCACCGAGAAACCGCGCCTGGCCAGCTCCACCGCGGCGGTCAGCCCGTTGGGCCCCGCCCCCACCACGACCGCATCGAGCATCGACGGCACTTCCGACCCCTTCGTCAGCGGGTGGCCCCCGCAGCCCGGCGGCCTCCGGGGCCAGGATATGCCGGTGGTACGACAGCCCCCTCGGCCCGGCCCGGCCCGAGACGCCCAGAACCGGCCCGCCGAAGCCTCCGGACGGGCCCCGCGCCCGGCGCCCGCCGGGGCAGACGCCCCCGACGCGCCGAGGACCCGCTTCGGGGCACCAGCCGTCAGCCCGCCCGGACCCGGATCTGCGGCGGCTCCGAAACCCGTCGCGGTTTCCGCCGCCAGGCCGCCGGACCGCACCCTGTCGCGGCTTCCGCCGGTGTCCGCCCCCGGGGCCGAGGAGTCCGACGGCCTCGCGGGCGACGGCCCCGCCGACGCCGTCGAAGACGACGGTGACGGCCCGGCCGCCCAGGTGGGCGCGGGGTGCCACGGTCGTCGGTCTCGCCGGCGGGCCGCTCAAGACGGTCCAGGCCGGCCCGCCGGACCCAGACCTGTCGTGGCCTGCGCCACCGGCACGTCAGGGGGCCCGAGCCCGCAAGCCGTCACCTCCCCCGGCCGGCACCTGCCCCGGACGGCCCGGCAGGTGCCTCAGCCTGACGAGGGCGCACGCCGGGCACGCCCCCGTCAGCCCTGCGGGCACCCGCCCTCGGTGCACCACACCCCCGCCCGTGGGGCCCCGTCAGCCCGCCGTAGGCCCCGTTCCCGCCAGCAGGCTCGCCACCCGGCGGGCCGTCGCTGCGTCGCGGGCCGCGGTGAAGGGCAGGGAGTTGCCGCCGGTGATGCGGAACGGTTCGCCGGTGAGGGTCAGATGGGCGCCGCCCGCCTCCTCGACGAGGAGCAGTCCGGCCGCGTGGTCCCAGGCGGCCTCCCAGGAGAAGGCCGTGGCGTCCAACTCGCCCCGGGCTATGGCGAGATACTCCAGGCCGGCCGATCCGCAGGGGCGGGGTGCGACGCCGTCCGTGCGCAGGGCCAGCAGGGCGCGCTTCTGCTCGTCGGTGGTGTAGTCGGGGTGGGAGGTGGCCACCACGAGGTCGCGGCCGGGGGCGGGCGGCCCGGCGAACAGCCGCTCGCCGTCGAGGAAGGCGCCGCCGCCGCGCACGGCGGTGGCGAACAGGTCGCGGGCCGGGGCGTACGTCCAGGAGCCGCGCAGGACGCCGTGGTGGGCGAGGGCGACCAGGGTGCAGAAGCCGTCGTCACCGTGCACGAACTGGCGGGTGCCGTCGACGGGGTCGACGATCCAGACCGGGGCGTCGCCCTGTATCGCCTCGTACGTCGCCGGGTTGGCGTGGACCGCCTCCTCGCCGACGACGACCGAGCCGGGCAGCAGGGCGGCGAGGGCGTCGGTGAGGAACAGCTCGGCGCCCCGGTCGGCGTCGGTCACCAGGTCGTGCGGGCCGTTCTTCTGGTCGACCTCGTGCGCGGCGAGCTGCCGGAAGCGGGGCATGATCTCGGCCTCGGCGGCCTTGCGCAGTGCCTCCTCCACGTCCGCCGAGCGGCGGGCGAGAAACTCGTCGATGGTTTCCTTGTCTTCGATCATGCCCTCCATGAGAGCACGCCCCACTGACAATCCCCACCCCGCCGGTGCACTCCAGGCGGAATCGGGATGAAGAACGAGTACGCCGAGTTCAGCGGCCCACCGCGTACCCTTGCATCCCCCGCGGGTTCGCGGCCGCCGACAGGATCCCGGTCCGCGGGTCGCGGGCGACGGCGCACAGCCGTCCCTCCGACCAGGGGTCGCCGACGGTCACGTCGTGCCCGCGCCGGCGCAGCCCCTCCACCACCTCCGTCGGCGTCCGGGACTCCACCGTGACGCTGCCCGGCCGCATGCCGCGCGGGTAGAAGGAGCCGGGGAAGGAGTCGTTGTGCCAGTTCGGGGCGTCGATCGCGCCCTGGAGGTCGAGACCGCCGCGCACGCGGGAGCGGAGGGCGACGGAGAGGAAGAAGTGCAGCTGCCACTGGTCCTGCTGGTCACCGCCGGGCGTGCCGAACGCCAGCACCGCCGCCCCCTCGCGCAGGGCGAGGGAGGGGGTGAGGGTGGTGCGGGGGCGGCGGCCCGGTGTGAGGGAGTTGGGCAGTCCCTCCTCCAGCCAGGTCATCTGCAGCCGGGTGCCGAGCGGGAAGCCCAGTTCGGGCACGACCGGGTTGGACTGCAGCCAGCCGCCGCTGGGGGTGGCCGCGACCATGTTGCCCCAGCGGTCGACGACGTCGAGGTGGCAGGTGTCGCCCCGGGTGAGGCCGTCCGCGCGGACGCCGGGCCCGCCCGGGGTCGCCGCGTCCGCACGCGCGCGTGCCCCGCCGCCCGCCTCCGGCTCCCCCGGCACCGGCGAGGCGGGGCCCTGGGCGACGGTCGGCTCGCCGGCGCCCATCGGGTCGAAGCCGGGGCCGTCGTCGGCGACGACGTACGCGTGCGCGCTCAGCCGGGGGGTGCGGCCGCCCGGGCTGCCGGGCCGCAGTTCGTGGGACGCCTCGTCGCCGACGAGGGACCGGCGCCCGGCGTTGTAGGCGTCCGACAGCAGCTCGGCCAGCGGGACGTCGGCCGCGTCGCCGTACCAGGCCTCCCGGTCGGCCATGGCGAGCTTGCAGCCCTCGACCAGCAGATGGACGTACTCCGCGGAGCCGTACGCGGGCAGCTCGGGCGGGAGCAGGGCGAGCTGCTGGAGCAGGGCGGGGCCCTGGCTCCAGGGGCCGGCCTTGCACACGGTCCAGCCGTTCCAGTCGTACGTCGCCGGCGCCTCGTAGCCCGCGGACCAGCCGGCGAGGTCGGCGGCCGTGAGGGTGCCGGTGTGGCGCTCGCCGCTGGTGTCGAGGGTGGGCCGGGCGGCCTGCCGGAGCAGCGCCTCGGCGACGAAGCCGCTCCGCCACACCTGTCGCGCGGCCTCGATCCGCGCCTCGCGGTCCCCGGCCCCGGCGGTCTCGGCGAGAAGCCGCTTCCAGGTGGCGGCGAGGGCGGGGTTGCGCAGGAGTGCGCCGGCCCGCGGCGCCTTCCCGCCCGGCAGGTACACCGCGGCCGACGACGTCCACTCCGTCTCGAACAGTTCCCGTACCGTCTCGACGGTCGCGCCGACGTTCTCCACGGGCGGGTGCCCGTGCTCGGCGTACCCGACGGCGTACTTCAGGACGTCGGCGAGGTCCTTGGTCCCGTGGTCGCGCAGCAGGACCATCCAGGCGTCGAACGCGCCGGGCACCGCGGCGGCCAGCGGACCCGTGCCCGGTACGAGGTCCAGGCCGAGTCCCCGGTAGTGCGCGACCGTCGCGCCCGCCGGTGCCACGCCCTGCCCGCACAGCACCCGTACCTCGCCGCCCGCCGGGGCGAGCAGGATCGGGGCCTCGCCGGCCGGCCCGTTGAGATGCGGCTCGACGACGTGCAGCACGAACGCCCCGGCCACGGCGGCGTCGTACGCGTTGCCTCCGTCCTCCAGCACGGCCATCGCCGACTGCGAGGCCAGCCAGTGCGTGGACGACACCATGCCGAAGGTGCCCTGGAGGGTGGGCCGGGTGGTGAAGCTCATCTCTCACCTCGCTGGTGGCGCGCCGACTGGTCGCGAGAAGGCTGTCCACGGGGGGCGTGCGTCACGCGGGCTGCGGTGTGAGGCGTTTGTGGCCCTTGCGGTCGTAGTAGCGCGTCATCGCGAAGCCGAAGAGCGGGGCGAGGACCGCGCCGATCGCGATCATGATCCAGGAGCGGGTCAGTCCGGCGTCGCCGCGCGCGTCGAAGTAGAGGATGGCGCGGACTCCGTCGCTGAGCTGGCGCATCGGCTCGAAGTGGGACAGGAAGCGGTAGAAGCCGGGCACGGCCTGGAGCGGGACGGTGGCGCCGGAGGACGGCAGCCCCAGGACGATGAACACGAACATGGACACGAGCTGGCCGATGCCGCCGAAGGCGGCGTTGATGGCCTGCACGCCCAGGCCGACGGCGAGGGACGCGCAGTAGGAGTAGATCCACAGCAGGGGCAGGTGGGTGGCGTCCATGCCGAGGACGCCCACGCAGGAAACCATCACCAGGGAGGCGCTGAGGAGCGTGATGCCCGCCGTCATCACCATCTTCAGCAGCAGGGTCTGGGTGCGGTCGATCGGCACGGTGGGCCGGCGGGTGTGCCAGGGGCCGATCTCGTTGTCGGCGTAACCGAGGGCGGTGTCCACGCCGTTGCTGATGACGTTGCCGCCCATGAAGCCGGCCAGCACGAGCAGCAGGGTGTAGTAGAAGGCGCTCAGTCCGAGGCCGCTGTGGGCGCCGACGGGGTGGCCGACGCGGGTCACGACGTCCACGGGGTCGGCGAGCAGCAGCCGGGCCGTGGAGTCGGCGCCGGGGGCGGCCGCCGTGAGCCGCTTGCCGAGGGTCAGCGAGACCTGGTGGGCCGCGTCGGTGGTGATCCGGTTGGCCAGGGAAGAGCCCAGGCTGCCCTTGCCGGGGTTGGTGAGCGTGGTGATCGTCGGCCGTGTGGTGGCGCGGGTCGTGGTGAGCGCGGTGACGGAGTCGGTGAAGCCGGCGGGGATGACGAGCGCGCCGTACACCTTGCCGGAGTCCAGCTGGTCCTGGGCCTGGGCGCGGCTGAGCCGGCGCCACCGGGCCCTGCCGCCGGCGGTGTCGGCGGCGATGGCCGCGGCGGCCTGGGCACCGAGGTTCTGCCGTTGCCCCGCGGGCGGCTCGCCGGTGTCGCCGTCGACGAGGGCGATGGGCAGGTCGCGCAGGTCGTCGTCGGGGCTGACGATGCCGCCCATGTAGAGCAGGGAGAGCAGCAGAGCGAGAACGCCGGTCAGCACGGCGGGTACCAGCCACAGCCTGGGGCGGGCCAGCAGGGTGACGGCACGGGCCTCGGGGGCGGCTGGTTCGGGCATGGTTCTCCGTAAGTTACCGGCTATGGGGAGACATATCCCTTTCTCACCGTACGCCCGATACATCCGACGATGCGTCAGAACCTGCGCACCCCTTCGTCACCGCGTCGCCACGCAGCGAGTTTTCGCTTCCGCCTCATAGGGAGTCGTGTGACACTGGCGTCCTTGTCCGCACTGCGGACCCCGTCCGCACCGTCCCCCACGAAAGTGCGCCGTGCGTTCTCTCCCACTGCCGCTCGCCCTCACCGCACGCCTGACCCCGGTGGTCGTGCTGGCCTGCGCGGGCTGGGCGCTGACGTCCGGTCCGGACACCGACACGAAGGACACCGCGGCCAAGGACACCCGCAAGACCCGGTCCGAGAAGACGTCCGGACCGTCCGAGACCGCCGTGTCCAAGACGTACACCGCCGCGCCCGCGCCGTGCACGAGCGTGGCCACGAAGACGGTCACCTCGCTGGTGCCGGGCGCCAAGACGGCCGGCAAGGAGATCCCCTCCACGGACACCGAGTTGCGCCGCACCTGCTCCTGGAACGCGCTCAAGGGGTACGACTACCGCTGGCTCGACATCTCCTTCGAGATCACGGAGTCGGACGACGCGGCACAGACGTCGTACAAGGAGCGCCTGGAGGAGAAGAGCGGCGGCGGCGCGGTGCCGGGTCTCGGCGACGAGGGCTACTCGGTGGTGAACCTGACGACGGAGGACAAGCAGCAGACCCGCGAGGGCACGGTCGTCGCCCGGGTCGCCAACGCGCTGGTGGTCGTCACCTACAACGGCAGCGACTTCGAGTCGAAGAAGGCCCCCAGCACCGACGTGATCAACAAGGGCGCCATCAAGGCGGCCAAGGAGGCCGTGGCCGCGCTGCGGGAGAACGGCTGACCCTCTCCGCGACACAGCGCGGCCGGGAAGGCGGACGCCCTCCCGGCCGCGCTCGCGCCACGCGTCAGGCGCCGCGTTCCTCCGGTCGTCCGCGCAGCAGCATCAGAGCCAGGTACACCACCGTGGACGTGCCGAGGCCGACCGCCCAGCCGTAGTCGGCGAGCGGTTCGAGCGCCGGGACGGGCCGCCCGTCGAGGATCGGCTTGAAGCTGGCGCCGCCGACCGCGAGGACACCGCCGGCCAGGAAGGCCGCCACGGCCCGCCAGTTCCAGCCGCCCTCGTACCAGTAGCGGCCGCCGGTGCGGTACAGGTCGGTCAGGTCCAGCCTGCCGCGGCGCAGGATCCAGTAGTCGGCGATGAGGATGCCGGCGACCGTCCCGAGCAGACCGCCGACCAGGCCCAGCCAGGTGAAGATGTAGCCCTGCGGGTCGGAGTACAGCTTCCACGGGAAGATCAGCACACCGAGGACGCAGGTGGCGAGGGCGCCCATCCGGAAACTGATCCTGCGGGGCGCGATGTTGGAGAAGTCGAACGCCGGCGAGACCATGTTGGCCGCGATGTTCACCGACAGGGTCGCCACCAGCACGGTCACCAGCGCGAACAGCAGCCCGAAGACGTTGTCCGTCTTGGCGGCCAGCTGGACCGGGTCCCAGATCGTCTCGCCGTACACGGCCTGCGAACCGGAGGTGACCAGCACGGACAACAGCGCGAACAGCGTCATGGTGGTGGGAAGTCCCAGCGCCTGGCCCCATGTCTGCGCCTTCTGGGACTTGCCGTAGCGGGTGAAGTCCGGGATGTTCAGCGACAGCGTGGACCAGAAGCCGATCATGCCCATCAGGGACGGCCAGAACAGCTTCCAGAAGTCGCCGCCCCAGCCGAGCTTGGAGGGCTGGTCGAGCAACGGGCCGAACCCGCCGGCCTTGTCGCTCATCCAGATCAGCATCACGAACGCGCCGACGAGGACGAAGGGCGCCGCCCAGTTCTCGAAGCGGCGGATCGTCTCCATGCCGCGGTAGATGATCGCGACCTGGATCGCCCAGAAGATCGCGAACGACAGCCACATGGTCCAGGCGTAGCCGCCGATCTTCCCGGCGTCGCTCCAGCCGTTGCCGATCAGTTTCCCGGCGAGGAAGTAGATCGCCTCACCGCCGATCCAGGTCTGGATGCCGAACCAGCCGCACGCCACCAACGCCCGTACGACGGCCGGCAGGTTGGCGCCGCGGACACCGAAGGAGGCGCGGGCGAAGACCGGGAAGGGGATGCCGTACTTCGGGCCCGCGTGGCCGGTGAGCAGCATCGGGACCAGCACGATGACATTGGCCAGCGCGATGGTGAGCACCGCCTGCTTCCAGTCCATGCCGACGGCGATCAGACCGGAAGCGAGCGTCCACGACGCCGTGTTGTGGGCCATGCCGACCCACAGCGCGGAGAAGTTGTACGTGGTCCAGGTGCGCTTCTCGACGGGGACCGGGAGCAGGTCCTCGTTGGCGAAGGGGCCGCTGGGCAGCGGCGAACCAGGAGCGATCTCCACCCGGCCGTCGGCGAGGGTGACTTGAGAGGTCGGCGGTATGGCCGTGGGAGCGGTGTCGGTCATGGGCAGGCCAATCAAACGAGGGCGGATCCGGAAAGGCCGTGCGGGGGCCGGCGGGGCCGGGGAGGGGCGGCGTGGGGGCGTGTCTGCCCTTCCCTTCTCCCGCCCCCCTCCCCCGGGACGGCGGGAGAGGGGAGAACTGGGGTGGGGGGACGGGGAGTCGGTCCGTGGGGAGGGGTCAGCCGTTGACGGCCGGGATCACCTGCGCGCCGTACGCGTCGATGACCTTCTCCTGCGCGTCGTGCATGTCGTAGACGGCGAACTGGTCGACGCCCAGCTCACGCAGGGCGTTCAGCTTCTCGATGTGCTTCTCGACCGGTCCGATGACGCAGAACCGGTCGACGATCTCGTCGGGCACGAACGCGGTGTCGGGGTTGTCGCTGCGGCCGTGGTGCGAGTAGTCGTACCCCTCGCGGGCCTTGATGTAGTCGGTGAGTTCCTCGGGGACCTGCGAGGAGTGCTCGCCGTACTTGGACACCAGGTCGGCCACGTGGTTGCCGACCATGCCGCCGAACCACCGGCACTGGTCACGGGCGTGGGCGAGCGCCTCGGGGGAGTCGTCGTCGGTGACGTAGGCGGGGGCGGCGACGCAGACCTTCACCTCGGACGGGTCACGGCCGGCGGCGACGGCCGCGTCCTTGACCGCCTTCACCATGTACTCGGTGAGGTACAGGTCGGAGAGCTGGAGGATGAACCCGTCGGCCTCCTCGCCGGTCATCTTGAGCGCCTTCGGGCCGTACGCGGCCATCCAGACCGGCAGCCGGGCGTCGTCCCTGATCCAGGGGAACCTGACGACCGTGCCGCCGAGGTCGGCCTCCTGGCCCGAGCCGAGCGCCCGGATGACCTTCATGGCGGCACTGATCCGGGCCAGGGTGTTCGGGGTGCGGCCGGCGACGCGCATCGCGGAGTCGCCGCGCCCGATGCCGCACACCGTGCGGTTGCCGAACATGTCGTTGAGGGTGGCGAAGGTGGAGGCGGTGACCTCCCAGGTGCGGGTGCCCGGGTTCGTCACCATCGGCCCCACGGTCAGCGTGCTGGTGTTCGCCAGGATCTGGCTGTAGATCACGAACGGTTCCTGCCAGAGCACGGCGGAGTCGAAGGTCCAGCCGTAGGTGAAGCCGTTGCCCTCCGCGCGCTTCATCAGCTCGACGACCTTCGAGGCCGGCGGGTCGGTCTGCAGGACGAGTCCGAAGTCCATGTGCGCCCTTCCTAGTTGAGGTACTGACAGGTGGAGCGCGGGGTGTAGACGCCGTGACCCGCGCGTCCGGTGTACTCCCGCTCGGTGATGACGGGTTCGCCGCGCGACAGGACCGTCTCGACGCGGCCGGTGAGACGCTTGCCCTCGTACGCCGAGTAGTCGACGTTCATGTGGTGCGTCTCGGCGGAGACGGTCTGCTCGGCGTGCGGGTCGTAGATGACGACGTCGGCGTCGGCGCCCGGGGTGATGGTCCCCTTCTTCGGGTACATGCCGAACATCCGGGCCGGGGTGGCACAGGCGATCTCGATCCAGCGGCGGCGCGAGATGCGCCCCTCGACGACGGCCTGGTGGAGCAGGTCCATCCGGTTCTCCACGCCCGGCAGCCCGTTGGGGATCTTGGAGAAGTCGCCCCGGCCGAGCTCCTTCTGGCCGACGAAGCAGAACGGGCAGTGGTCGGTGGAGACGACCTGCAGATCGTTCGTCCGCAGGCCCTGCCACAGCTTGGCCTGGTGCTCCTTGGGCCGCAGGGGCGTGGAGCACACGTACTTCGCGCCCTCGAAGTCCGGCTCGGCGAGGTTGTCGGTCGACAGGAACAGGTACTGCGGGCAGGTCTCGCCGAAGACGTTCAGGCCCTCGTCGCGTGCCCTGGCCAGTTCGGCGACCGCCTCCATCGCCGAGACGTGCACGACGTAGAGGGGGGCGCCCGCGACCTGCGCGAGCTTGATGGCGCGGTGGGTGGCCTCGGCCTCCAGCAGCGCCTTGCGGACCTCCCCGTGATACCTCGGATCGGTCTCCCCGCGGGCCAGCGCCTGCTCCACCAGCACGTCGATGGCGATGCCGTTCTCCGCGTGCATCATGATCAGGCCGCCGTTGTCGGCGGAGCGCTGCATGGCGCGCAGGATCTGGCCGTCGTCCGAGTAGAAGACCCCGGGGTAGGCCATGAACTGCTTGAAGGAGGTGACGCCCTCCTCGACCAGCAGGTCCATCTCCTTGAGGGTGTCCTGGTTCACGTCGGAGACGATCATGTGGAAGCCGTAGTCGATCGCGCAGGTGCCCTCGGCCTTGGCGTGCCAGGCGTCCAGGCCCTCGCGCAGGCTGTGGCCCACGCTCTGCACCGCGAAGTCGACGATGGTCGTCGTCCCGCCCCAGGCGGCGGCCCGGGTGCCGGTCTCGAAGGTGTCGGAGGCGAAGGTGCCGCCGAACGGCAGCTCCATGTGGGTGTGGGCGTCGACCCCGCCCGGGATCACGTACTTCCCGGTGGCGTCGATGACCTGCTCGGCCGTCCAGGCCTCGGCGGCCGGGGTGCCGGAGGCGGCGAGGGCGGCGATACGGCCGTCCTCGATCAGGACGTCGGCGTGGATCTCGTCGGACGCGGTGATGACGAGACCGCCGCGGATGATTTTCCGGCTGCTCATACTCCAACTCCAGAACGGCGATCGGGAAGGTGCGGGTCGTCGATGGCGGGCCGCGCCCCGCGGCGGAGCCGCGAACGGACGCTGCCCCGCGCCCCTGGAAGGGCTGTGCCCTTCCTCGGCCGCGCGGGGAGCCATGAGGTCAGGGAGCCGTCAGCGGGCCGTACGCCTCGGGGCGGCGGTCCCGGTAGAACTGCCAGCGGTCGCGGACCTCGCGCAGCTTGGCCAGGTCCAGGTCGCGGACGACGAGTTCGCTCTCCTTGTCGCTGGCCACCTCGCCGACGAACTGGGCCTCGGGGTCCACGAAGTACGAGGTCCCGTAGAAGTCGTTGTCGCCGAGTTCCTCGGTGCCGACCCGGTTGATCGCGCCGACGAAGTACTCGTTGGCGACCGCCGCCGCCGGCTGCTCCAGCTGCCACAGGTAGGCGGACAGTCCGCGCGAGGTCGCCGAGGGGTTGAAGACGATCTCGGCGCCCTCCAGACCCAGTGCCCGCCAGCCCTCGGGGAAGTGACGGTCGTAGCAGATGTAGACGCCGATCTTCCCCACGGCGGTGTCGAAGACCGGCCATCCCACGTTCCCGGGGCGGAAGTAGAACTTCTCCCAGAAGCCCTTGACCTGCGGGATGTGGTGCTTGCGGTACTTGCCGAGGTAGGAGCCGTCGGCGTCGATCACGGCGGCCGTGTTGTAGAGGACGCCCGGCTGCTCCTCCTCGTACATCGGCAGCACCAGGACGATGCCCAGTTCGCGGGCGAGCGCCTGGAAGCGCCGGACGATCGGGCCGTCCGGGATCCGCTCGGCGTACTCGTAGAACTGCGGGTCCTGGACCTGGCAGAAGTACGGTCCGTAGAACAGCTCCTGGAAGCACAGGACCTGAGCACCCTGCGCGGCCGCGTCGCGGACCGCCTGCTCGTGTACCTGGATCATCGATTCCTTGTCGCCGGTCCAGGCCGTCTGGAAGACGGCGGCGCGGATCACTCTGCTCATCGGGACCTCCGGTCGCTCGGTGTGCGAGGAGCCTAGGAAGTCCGCGAGCGGGCTTTGAGTTGCAGCGTGTCACGTCTGCGCGGGCGCGGCGTGCCACCGTGTCACGTCTTCGCCGACCCATGTTTCACCGCCGTTTTCGCAGGTCGTTGCTTGTTTCCGGGCTGTTGCGCAGGCCCCTTCGGTCACGCCTGTTGCGCGTCGTGCGCGAGCAGCGCGATGTGCACCGAGGCGGCCTGTTCGAAGTCGTCCAGGTCCACTCCCAGCCGTGCCTGTATGGCCTCCAGCCGGCGGTACAGGGCCGGCCGGGAGACATGGTGGAGCTGCGCGGTGCGGGACTTGTTGCGGCCGGTGGCCAGATAGGTGCGCAGCACGGCGAGCAGATCGTCGGCGGCCGTGCCGCACAGCAGCCCGTCCAGTTCCCGCTCGGCGAAGGACTGCACGTGCGGGTCGTCCCGCAGCAGCCGTATCAGGCCGCGCAGATGGACGTCCCTGAGACGGACGACGGGCGGGAGGTCGAGGGCGGCCGAGGAGTCGGCGACGGCGTCGGCGACGTGCTGGGCCTCGCGCAGCCCGGCCGGGACGTCGTCCCAGCCGGTGCGCGGACCGGCCGAGGCGACGACCGTGGCGGGTTCCCCGGACTCGGTGCGCAGCCGGGCCGCGAAGTGCGCGGCGAGCGCCTCGGCGTCCTGGTCGCGGGCGAGGCTCAGCAGCACGGCGGTGGCCCCGTCGGCGAGTTCCGCGACCAGGCCGGGCAGCCCCAGCAGCCGGAGCATCCGGTCGAGATGGGCGGGATCGCCGTCCCGTACGACCAGCGGGACGAAGGTGCGCCGGTTGACGGGAAGTCCGGCCGCGCGGGCCCGCGGCAGCAGCTGCCGCGCCGGTACGACACCGGAGACCAGGTCCGTCAGCAGGCTCTGCGCGGACTGCTCCTCCCAGGTGTGGGCGGAGGTGCCGCCGAGCATGCGGTGCAGGACGAGGGCCTCGGCGGCCCGGTCGGCGAGCAGCCGCCCGCCGGCGGTGTCGCCCCGGTAGCCGCACAGCATGATCTGTCCCCACCGCTCGCCGCGACCGCCCAGTTCGGCGCGGATCCAGCCGTCTCCCTCGGTGCCGCCGGCCTGCCGGGCGATGCGCTCCCAGTCCCGCAGCACGTCGTCGACCGCCGACCGCTCCCCCGCCGTGGCCAGCACCCGGTGGGCGAGGTTGGTGACGACGACGGGGCAGCCGGTGTGGTGGGCGACCTCGTCGAGCAGCCGCTGCAGCGGGGCCCCGGCGGTGATCAGCCCCGTCAGGGCGGTGCGGACGGCCTCGGAGAGGCTGACGGCGGCGAACTTGCGGCGTACGAGCCGGGACTGCACCTCCTCGGTCAGCTCGGCGAACGGGAAGGGCCGGTGCAGCACCACCATGGGCAGTCCGCACCGCTCGGCGGCGCGCCGCATCACGTCCGGCGGGGCGGGGAAGGCGCGCCCCAGGCCGAGGACCACGGCGGCGGCCTCGGCCCGGTGCAGGGACCGGATGTACTCGGCCTGCGCGCCCTCGTCTCCGGCGAGCAGCACGCCCGTGGTGAGGACCATCTCGCCGCCCCTGAGCATCACGCCGACGTCGGCGGCCTCGGCGACGTGCACCCAGCGCACCGGCCGGTCGAGCCGGTCCGCCCCGGCCACCACCTCGGGGTCACCGGCCAGGACGCGTTCCAGGGACAGGACCTGACGGACCGACAGGGCGGGTTCCAGGGGCTCGACGGGGCCCCAGGTCTCCGAGGTGGTGGTCATGGCGGTGTTCCCTTGCTCAACCGTCCGGCCCGGGCCGGTGCTGTTACCGCGTGCTGCTCAGCGCGCTTTCGAGGATCGCGGCGCCCTCCTCGGCCTCCGCGACGGTCAGGGACAGCGGCGGGGCGATGCGCAGGGCGCTGGTGTCGTGCCCGCCGCCCTTGCCGATCAGCAGGCCGCCCGCCCGGGCGGCCTCCAGCACGGCGGACGCCCGCTCCGGGTCGGCCCGGTCGGTGCCGGGCTTCGTCAGCTCGACGCCGATCATCAGTCCGCGGCCGCGCACCTCCCGTACGCCCGGGTCCTGGGCGGCCACGGACCGCAGCCGCTCGATGAGCAGGCCGCCGACCCGCCGGGCGTTGCCCTGGAGGTCGTGCTCCAGGAGGTAGGTGAGGTTGGCGAGGCCGGCCGCCATGGTGAGCTGGGTGCCGCCGAAGGTGGAGATGCTGTTGGCGTCCAGGCAGTTCATGATCTCGGCGCGGGCGATCACCCCGCCGATGGAGGCGCCGTTGCCGATGCCCTTGGCGAAGGTGACGATGTCCGGCGGGCCGCTGCGGCCGTGCGCCTGCCAGCCCCAGAAGTGGTCGCCGGTGCGTCCCCAGCCGGTCTGCACCTCGTCGGCGATCCACAGGATGCCCCGCTCGTGCAGCACGTCCCGGAAGGCCGCGTAGAGGCCGTCCGGGGGCGAGGTGAAGCCGCCGACGCCCTGGACGGGCTCGGCGATCAGCGCGGCGGGCGGGCGGGTGTGGCCGAGGAGGTCCTTGAGGTCGTCGACGCAGGCCGCGATGAACTCCTCGTCGCCGAGCCCGGCGAACGGGCCGCGGCCGCGCACCCCGCCGTGCACGTACAGCGTCTGCAGCGGGGACAGCGAGGTCGGTGACCAGCCGCGGTTGCCGGTGATGCCGACCGCGCTGAAGGAACGGCCGTGGTAGCTGTTGCGCATCGCCAGGATCGTGTTGCTGCGCCGGTACGTCGTGGCGAGCAGCAGGGCGGTGTCGTTGGCCTCGGTGCCCGAGGTGGTGAAGAAGACGCGGGCGTCCGGGATGCCGCTCAGCTGGGCGACCCGCTCGGCGAGTTCGACCATCGGCCGGTTGAGGTACAGGGTGGAGGAGTGGACGATCCGGCCGGCCTGCTCGGTGACGGCCTTGGTCACCTCGGGCAGGGCGTGGGCGGTCATCGTCGTCAGGATGCCGCCGAAGAAGTCGAGGTACCTGGTGCCGTCGGCGCCCCAGACGTACCGTCCCTCCCCGTGGGTGATCTCCAGCGGCTCCTCGTAGTAGAGCGCGAGCCAGTCCGGCAGGACGCCTCGGTGACGCGCGTACAGGTCGCTCACGGCTGCACCAGCCCTTCGTAGGCGTCGGGGCGGCGGTCGCGGTAGAAGGCCCACTGCTGCCGCACCCGGTCGATCAGGTCGAAATCGAGGTCGCGGACGACGAGTTCCTCGCTCCGGTCACTCGCGACCTCGCCCACGAACTGCCCTCGCGGGTCGACGAAGTACGACGTCCCGTAGAAGTCGTTGTCCCCGTACTCCTCGACTCCCACACGGTTGATCGCCGCGACGAAGTACTCGTTGGCGACGGCCGCGGCCGGCTGCTCGAGGCGCCACAGGTGGGAGGACAGGCCGCGGTGGGTGGCGGAGGGGTTGTAGACGAGCTGGGCGCCGTTGAGTCCGAGCTGCCGCCAGCCCTCCGGGAAGTGTCGGTCGTAGCAGATGTAGACGCCGACCCTGCCGACGGCGGTGTCGAAGACGGGCCAGCCGAGGTTGCCCGGCTTGAAGTAGTACTTCTCCCAGAAGCCCTTGACCTGCGGGATGTGGTGCTTGCGGTACTTGCCGAGATAGGAGCCGTCGGCGTCGATCACGGCGGCGGTGTTGTAGTAGAAGCCCGACTGCTCGACCTCGAAGACCGGGACGACGATCACCATGCCCGTCTCGCGCGCGAGCTCCTGCATACGACGCACGGTCGGCCCGTCCGGCACCGGCTCGGCCCAGCGGTAGTGCTCGGGCTCCTGGACCTGGCAGAAGTACGGGGCGTTGAACACCTCCTGGAAACCGATCACCCGGGCGCCCTGCCGGGCCGCCTCGCGGGCGTGCTCCTCGTGTTTCCCCACCATGGACTCGGTGTCGCCGGTCCAGGTGGCCTGGACCAGTGCGGCGCGTACGACCTCGGTCATGAGCTGCTCCTTCGACGGGACGTCAGAGCCTCTACGCCCGTAGACGATGGTCGTAGAGGGACGAACGTAAGCCTCCGGGAGGGGCTTGCCAAGACCATCGTCGTTAACCCGCGGAGTCGATCGCGTTTCACACTCTCGTGGGGGAGTCGCGGGGCGTACGGCCTACCGGGACGCGGCCCCGGTCAGGTGGTGAAGCCGGCCACCCGCAGGGCGTGGACCAGGTCCCAGTGGCGCTGCTCCGAGACTCTCCGGGCGGACTCCAGCAGGAGCGGGACGAGGGTCTGCGGGTCGGGCGCGGCGCTGCGGGCCGCCTCCTCGGGGGTGCGGACGCGGACGTAGGCGTCGAGCAGGGCGCGGACCTCCCGGCGGCGGCCCTCCTCCGCCAGCCCCAGGACGGCCTGTCCGATCTCCTCGGCCGGGCGGGCGACTCCCTGCCGCAGGATCTGCTCGCCGTCGGCCGTACGCCCCACGGCGACCAGGGCGTCCGCCGCCTCCACCAGCCGGTCGGCGGGCAGGGAGGCCGCCTCCCAGAGCAGGGTGGTCCAGTCGGCGCTCAGCCCGGCGCGCTGCAACTCGGCGGCGAGCAGCGGGATGCGTGCGGCCGGCCAGTACGCCAGCTCGACGAGCAGCGCGTGCGCTTCGCCGCTGCGGCCCTCCGCGCGCAGCGCCACCAGCCGTTCCACCGCCCGGACCGTCTCCTGCCGGGCCTCGGCGTCCAGGGGCTCCCGCTGCGGATGGGGCCGCCGCTCCGCCCGGTCGGCGGCCCCCGCGAACCGTGCGCCGCGGAGGGTGCGCCGGGTGGCGGGAGCGGGCGCGGGCAGCGCCGGCCCGGCGGCGGGGGGTACGACGACGGGGGCGTCGTCCTCCTCGGCCATCCCGGCGAACCGCGCACCACCCCGACGGCGCTTGCGCTGCTTGGGGAGGGGGGTCTTGCCGGGCGCGGCCGACGTGCCCTCGGCGAGGGTCGGAGCGCCTTCCGGCTCGGGGGCGGGAGGCTCCAGGGGGGCGGGGGCGCCGCCGGGAGCGGGTGTGGAGGCGGGGTCCGGGTGAGCGGTGGAGCCGGGGCCGTAGGCAGGACCTCCCCGGCCGGAGCCTGCCCCCGTGTCCCGGGCGGGACCGCCCGGCTCGGCCCCTCTCCCCGTGCCGTGGGCGGGGCCGTCCGGGCCGGACCCCGGCCCGGTGCCGTAGGCGGGACCTCCCCGGCCGGGGCCTCCCCCCGTACGCCGGGCGGGACCGCCCGGCTCGGCTCCTGCCCAGGTGTCGTGGCCAGAACCACCCGGGCCGCCCTCGGTTCCGTCCGCGTACGTCGGGGAGGTTCCGTACGCGGGGGCGGTGGGTGTCTGAGGGGCGGTCCGGTGGGCCGGAGGGGCGGCGCCGATCTGCCCCTCCGCCGTTCGCCGGTCCAACTCGGCCATCCGGTAGCGAAGTTCGGCGCAGCGGGCGACGGCGCGTTCATGGTCGTCGTGGGCCCAGGCGAGGTCGAGGCGGATGGCCTCGGCGTCCTCGGGGGTGGCCGCGCCGGCGAGCAGGCGCCCGAGTTCGGCCTGGCGCTCGGCGGCGTAGCGCTGCTCGCGGAGCATGACGTCGAGGCGGTCGCCGAGGGCGTCACGGCCGCCGGGGCGGGCGTCGTACGCGGCGAGCGCGGCGGCGTGCAGGGACCGTACGCGCTCCGCCTCCTGGGCGGCGGCCGGGGTGCCGTACTCGGCGGCGAGGTCCTGGAGCAGGGCCTCCACGACGTCCCAGGGCGGCACCTCACGCCCGTCGAGACAGGCGTGCATACCGTCGGGATCGCGCTGCCAGAACACCGCGCACCATCCGGCGCCCTGGTCGAGGCGCGCCAGCAGCCCGTTCAGGTGGTTCGCGAACTCCCGCACCCGGCCCGGGAGTTGATCCAAGCCCATCGCCCAACTCCCGCCCGACCGGAACACTCCGGTCCGTAGAGAACACCAGCCGTGTTACAGCCGGGCTACGAAGAGTTTTCAAAGGGGGCGCGGCAGGCGTCCCGCCCGATCTTGACCGGAAAGCGCCCACCGCCCCCCGAAGGCCGTCGCGAGCGCCTCACACGCCGACCGGAGCACACCGCCCGGCCAGCTCGTCCATGGACAGGCCGAGCGCTCCGGCGAGCGCGGCGACGGTGAAGAACGCCGGGGTCGGGGCCCGGCCGGTCTCGATCTTGCGGAGGGTCTCGGCGGAGATGCCCGCGCTCGCCGCGACCTCGGTCATGCTCCGGCCGCCGCGTGCCTCGCGGAGCAGCCGGCCGAGCCGCTCGCCGCGCTCGCGCTCTTGTGGGGTCAACGGGGTGCGCACCATGCCGTCATTCTAATACCGGTATAGTAATTGGCATGGTGGAACTGAAGACGAAGGCGTCGATCGACGCCATGTACGAAGCCGGCCAGGTCGTCGCACGCGCCCTGACCGCGGTGCGCGAGGCAGCCGGGGTGGGCGTCTCCCTGCTGGAACTGGACGAGGTGGCGCGGAACGTGCTGCGGGAGGCCGGCGCCGACTCGCCGTTCCTCGGCTACCGGCCGGCCTTCGCGCCGACCGCGTTCCCGGCGGTCGTCTGCGCCTCGGTGAACGACGCGATCGTGCACGGCATCCCCACCCGCTACCGCCTGCGTGACGGAGACCTGGTCTCCATCGACTGCGGCGCCCAGCTGGGCGGTTGGGCCGGCGACTCCGCGATCAGTTTCACCGTCGGCCGGCCCCGGGCGGCCGACGTCCGGCTGATCGAGACGGCGGAGAGCGCCCTGGCGGCGGGCATCGGAGCGGCGGTCGCCGGCAACCGCGTCGGCGACATTGCCCACGCGGTCGGCGCGGTCTGCCGCGCGGGCGGCTACGGCGTCCCCGACGGCTTCGGCGGCCACGGCGTGGGCCGTCACATGCACGAGGACCCCCCGGTCCCCAACGAGGGCCGTCCCGGTCGCGGCATGCGCCTGCGCCCCGGCATGGTCCTCGCGATCGAGCCGATGCTGATCGCGAGCGGCAGGGACGACTACCACGCGGCCCCGGACGGCTGGACCCTGAAGACGAACGACGGTTCGCGGGCGGCCCACGTCGAGCACACCGTCGCGATCACGGAGGACGGGCCGCGCATCCTCACCGAACGGTGAGCCGGGGCGCCCGAGGGGTGCCGGCCGGGCGGTGACGCCCCCGCTCCGCCGCCCGTTCGCGGCCGGCCGCGAACGGCCCGCCCCCGCCGCCGTCCGGCCGTGTCCCGCAGGACGTGCCGCCCCCCGGCGAACGTGCAATCGTGGTGTAGCCCGGCACGGACAGGGCACCCGTCGGCACCGGCATACGCACGTCGATCGATCGGAACGCCATGACCAGCGGCTACACCAGCCCGGAGGGCTACGGCGACCCCTTCGGTGAGTTCCTGGCCCGCTTCTTCGGCGGGCCCCGCCCCGGCCCCCGCCAGATCAACATCGGACAGCTCCTCAGCCAGCCCGCCCGGGAGCTGGTCCGGGGCGCGGCCCAGTACGCCGCCGAGCACGGCAGCCGCGACCTGGACACCGAGCACCTGCTGCGCGCGGCCCTCTCGGCGGAGCCGACCCGCAGTCTGCTCAGCCGGGCCGGCGCGGATCCCGACTCCCTGGCGACGGAGATCGACAAGCGGTCGGGCCCGGTCCAGCACTCGCCGGGCGAGGCGCCCCCGCCGACCTCGCTGTCCCTGACCCCGGCCGCCAAGCGCGCCCTGCTGGACGCGCACGAGCTGGCCCGCTCCCGGGGCGCGGGATACATCGGCCCGGAGCACGTGCTCAGCGCCCTCGCCGCCAACCCGGACTCCGCGGCCGGCCACATCCTCAACGCGGCCCGGTTCGCCCCGGCGGGACTGCCTCCGGAGGCCCCGGAGACGACCCAGGCCCACCCGGAGCGGCAGCGGCCCACCGGCACGCCCACCCTGGACAAGTACGGCCGCGATCTCACCGAGCTCGCCCGGCAGGGCCGCATCGACCCGGTGATCGGGCGGGAGGACGAGATCGAGCAGACCATCGAGGTGCTGTCCCGGCGCGGCAAGAACAACCCGGTGCTGATCGGTGACGCGGGCGTCGGCAAGACCGCCATCGTGGAAGGGCTGGCGCAGCGCATCGCGGACGGTGACGTGCCGGACGTGCTCGACGGCCGCAGGGTGGTCGCCCTGGACCTGACCGGGGTGGTCGCGGGCACCCGCTACCGCGGCGACTTCGAGGAGCGCCTGAACACCATCGTCGGCGAGATCCGCGCCCACTCCGACCAGCTGATCGTCTTCATCGACGAGCTGCACACGGTCGTCGGCGCGGGCGGGGGCGGTGAGGGCGGCTCGATGGACGCGGGCAACATCCTCAAGCCGGCGCTGGCCCGGGGCGAGCTGCACATCGTGGGGGCGACGACGCTGGAGGAGTTCCGGCGGATCGAGAAGGACGCGGCGCTCGCCCGCCGCTTCCAGCCGATCCTGGTGCCCGAGCCGTCCGTCGCGGACGCGATCGAGATCCTGCGCGGGCTGAGCGACCGCTACGAGGCCCACCACCAGGTCCGCTACACCGACGAGGCGCTGGTGGCGGCCGTGGAGCTGTCGGACCGCTATCTCACCGACCGCCGGCTGCCGGACAAGGCGATCGACCTGATCGACCAGGCCGGAGCCCGGGTGCGGCTGGGCGCCCGCACGAAGGGCACGGACGTACGCGCCATGGAGCGCGAGGTCGAGCAGCTCTCCCGGGACAAGGACCAGGCGGTCGCCGACGAGCAGTACGAGCAGGCCACGCAGTTGCGGGACCGCATCGTCGAGCTGAAGCAGCGCATCGCGGACGAGACCGGGGAGGAGGCCGCCGACGAGGGCATGGATCTGGAGGTCACCGCGGAGGCCGTCGCCGAGGTGGTGTCCCGGCAGACCGGCATCCCGGTCGCGAGCCTGACCCAGGAGGAGAAGGACCGGCTGCTGGGCCTGGAGGAGCATCTGCACGAGCGGGTCGTGGGCCAGGAGGAGGCCGTACGGGTCGTCTCGGACGCGGTGCTGCGGTCGCGCGCCGGGCTGTCGAGCCCGGACCGGCCGATCGGCAGCTTCCTCTTCCTCGGCCCGACCGGGGTCGGCAAGACGGAGCTCGCCCGGGCGCTCGCCGAGATCCTGTTCGGCAGCGAGGAACGCATGGTCCGGCTGGACATGAGCGAGTACCAGGAGCGGCACACCGTCAGCCGGCTGGTGGGCGCCCCGCCCGGGTACGTGGGCCACGAGGAGGCCGGGCAGCTCACCGAGGTGGTGCGCCGGCACCCGTACTCGCTGCTGCTGCTCGACGAGGTGGAGAAGGCCCACCCGGACGTCTTCAACATCCTGCTCCAGGTCCTGGACGACGGGCGGCTGACCGACTCCCAGGGCCGTACGGTCGACTTCACCAACGCGGTGATCGTGATGACCAGCAACCTGGGTTCGGAGGCGATCAGCAGGCGCGGCACCGGCATCGGCTTCGGGCCGGGCGGCGCGGACGCGGCCGAGGAGGCGCGGCGCGAGCGGATCCTGCGCCCGCTGCGGGAGCACTTCCGGCCCGAGTTCCTCAACCGCATCGACGAGATCGTCGTCTTCCACCAGCTGACGGGTGATCAACTGCGGCGGATCACCGACCTGCTGCTGGAGAAGACACGGCGGCTGCTGCACGCGCAGGGCATCGGCGTCGAGTTCGCGGCCGAGGCGGTCGACTGGCTCGCCGAGCGCGGCTACCAGCCCGAGTACGGCGCCCGCCCGTTGCGCCGCACCATCCAGCGCGAGGTCGACAACCAGTTGTCCAGGCTCCTGCTGGACGGCCGGGTCAAGGACGGGGACCGGGTGCGGGTGGAGGTCGAGGAGGGGCGGCTGGCGTTCCGTACGCAGCCGCCCGTCCCCACCGCCGAACTCTGACGCCGGTGCCGTGGGGCCGCGGCTATGAGGCCGGGCGGACGACCTGTGCGGAGCCGCCGCCGCGCCGTACGGTCTCGGCGGCGGCCAGCCACTTCCCGTCCGGCAGCCGCTGCACGCCGGTCGCCGCGCCGATCTCCGCGTTCAGCTTGAACGAGTGCCCGATCGCCTCCAGCCGGGACCGCAGGCTGCCGGCGCCGGTGTCGTCGTAGAGGGCGGGTTCCAGTTCGGTCTGGGCCGCGTTGCGCTGGCTGGCGCGCGGCGCGGCGATCGCGTCGACCAGTGGCAGGCCCCGGTCGAGGAACTCGGTGAGGGTCTGCAGCACGGTCGTGATGATGGTCGCGCCGCCGGGCGAGCCGAGCGCCACCACCGGCCGGTCGTGCCGGTCGAGGACGATCGTGGGCGAGATCGAGGACCGCGGCCGCTTGCCCGGGCCGGGCAGGTTCGGGTCGTGCACCGCCGGGTTGGCCGGGGCGAAGGAGAAGTCCGTCAGCTCGTTGTTGAGGATGAAGCCCCGGCCGGGGACGGTGATGCCGCTGCCGCCGGTCTGCTCGATGGTGAGCGTGTAGGAGACGACGTTCCCCCACTTGTCGGCCACCGTCAGATGCGTGGTGTTCTCGCCCTCGTAGGTGGTGGGCGCCGCCGTGCCGCCGCCGGCGCAGGCGGCCGGGTGGCGCGGGTCGCCGGGCGCCACCGGGCTGGTGAGCACCGCGTCGTCCTTGATGAGGCAGGCGCGCGAGTCGGCGTACTTCTGCGACAGCAGTTCCTTCGTCGGTACGTCCTCGAAGGCGGGGTCGCCGACCCAGCGTCCCCGGTCGGCGAAGGCGATCCGGCTCGCCTCGATGAAGTGGTGCAGGTACTGCACCTCGCTCGCCTTGGACAGGTCCGTCTTCTCGAGGATGTTGAGGGCCTCGCCGACGGTCGTGCCGCCGGAGGACGAGGGCGCGATGGAGTAGACGCCGAGACCGCGGTACGTCGTCCTCGTGGGCGCCTGGAGCTTGGCGCGGTAGGCGGCGAGGTCCTTGGCGGACAGCTTGCCGGGGCGCGCCTTCCAGCCGGAGGCGGGGTCCACGGGCGGCCTGTTGACCGTGTCGACGATGTCCTCGCCGAGGTCGCCCCGGTAGAGCGCGGCGACGCCCTTGCGGCCCAGTTCCCCGTAGGTCTCGGCGAGGTCGGGGTTCTTGAACGTCGAGCCGACGACGGGGAGTTGTCCGCCGGGCAGGAACAGCTTCGCCGTGTCCGGGAAGTAGCGGAAGCGGGTCTCGTTGGCCGCGGTCTGGGAGCGGAAGGTGCCGTCGACGGTGAAGCCCTCGCGGGCGATGCGCTCGGCGGGCCGGAGGACCGTGCCGAGTTTTCTGCTGCCCCACTTGTCCAGCGCGGTCGCCCAGGTGGCGGGGGTGCCCGGGGTGCCGACGCCCAGGCCGCTGCTGACGGCGTCGGCGAAGGCGAGCGGGGAGCCGTTCTCCAGGAACAGGTCGGTGCCCGCGGTCAGCGGCGCGGTCTCCCGGCCGTCGATGGTGTGCACGGAACGGGATCGGGCGTCGTAGTAGACGAAGTAGCCGCCCCCGCCGATGCCGGAGGAGTAGGGCTCGGTGACACCGAGGGCGGCGGCGGTGGCGACGGCCGCGTCGACGGCGTTGCCGCCCTTCCTCAGCACCTCGATACCGGCGGCGGACGCGTCCGCGTCGACGCTCGCGACGGCACCGCCGTAGCCGACGGCGACCGGGACCTTCTCAACGGCCGTTCTCTGTGCGGTAGGTGGCGCTGCCGCCCCCACCGTGACCACGGCGGCCGAGACCACCAGGACCGACAGTTTCCGCGCGACAGGGCGACGCATCCATACCTCCAGTCCGGGAACGTCCGCGCAGCGTAACCACATTCACAGGGCCCCGACAGCCTCCTTCCGGGCACTGTCATACGTCTGCCACACCTCGAACACGGGTACGTAAAGGTCGTGTCGGCCCGCTAGCATGCGCGCCCATGAACGACGACGTGCGCAACATCGTCCTGGGGGTCGTCGCGACCGGCCTCAGCGCCGCCCTCGGCTGGGTGGCCCGCACCTACCTGTGGCGGCGCAGACTCCGGCGCAAGCAGGCTTTCTTCGGGCTGCCCCAGAACTCGGAGTGCCTGCTCGTCGTCAACCGCGACGCGGGCAGCCCGGATCTCGCGGTGCACCGCCACGACGTGTTCGCCCTTCTGGAACTGGCCGCGCTCATCAAGGACTGCGGAGCGGGCGCGGAGGTGGTGACCCAGGACGCGGCCCGGCAGGGTTTCGGCGAGCGGACGGAGTTCTGCGTCGGCGGCCCGGGGTCGAACCGGCGCATGGCGGCCCACATCAGCGCCATGCTGCCCGGGGTGCGCGTCAACACCGACCGGGAACCGGGGCCGGACCGGCTGGCGTTCCAGATCGGCGGCGAGCACTACCGCATGGAGGCGGGCGTCACCGAGTACGTCCTGCTGGCCCGGCTCACCGCGAGTCAACGGCGTGAGGCGCGGCCGGTGTTCCTGTTCTGCGGCCAGCGCGCCATCAACAACCAGGCCGCCACCCGCTACCTCGTCCGCAACCACGAGCGGCTGGCCCGCAAGCACGGCAACGGCTCCTTCGTCCTGCTCCTGAAGGTGATCAACTCCCAGGCGTACGGCCCCGATGTCGTCGAGCTGGTCGCGGACGTGACGCGGGCGGCCCAGGCACCCCTGCCCGACACAACAATCGTTACTGCCACGTAACTTACCGGCGGGTTACTTCCGGTAAGAAGCGCCGGTTACCGTCGGGTCACTTTGCTGGACGCACGTCGAGGAGTGACCCGTGGGACGACCTCACCGCATGGCCCTGCGCACGACCGCCGTCGGCGCCGTCTCCGCCTCCCTGGTCGCGGGCGGCGTCCTCGGCCTCGCCCCCGCCGCGCAGGCCGCCACGGGCGGCATCCGGTACGTCGACATCGCCGGGGACGGCGGCACGGTGCTCAAGGCCAACGTGGTCACCCCCGCCGGCGCCGACGGCACCCGCCGCTATCCGCTGATCGTGCTCCCCACCAGCTGGGGCTTCCCGCAGGTCGAGTACCTCGCCCAGGCGCGCAGGCTCGCCGACGACGGCTATGTCGTGCTCAGTTACAACGTGCGCGGCTTCTGGCAGTCCGGCGGGGAGATCGACGTGGCCGGACCACGCGACGTGGCCGACGCGGCCAGGGTCGTCGACTGGGCGCTCGTCCACACTCCCTCGGACGCACGGCACATCGGCATGGCGGGTGTCTCCTACGGCGCCGGCATCAGCCTGCTGGCCGCCGCGCACGACCCGCGCGTCAAGGCCGTGGCCTCGCTCAGCGGCTGGGGCGACCTGATCGACTCGATCTACTCCGGCCGCACCCAGCACCTCCAGGCCGCCGCCTTCCTCGACACCGTGGGAACCGTCGCCGGGCGGCAGAGCACCGAGTCCCGGGAGGTGTTCTCCGCCTTCTACTCCTCCGACCTGTCCAAGGAGAAGGACATCGTGGCCTGGGGGAAGAAACGTTCCCCCGCGAGCTTCCTGGACCGGTTCGACAAGAACGGCACGGCCGTCATGCTCGCGGGCGCCTGGGGCGACACCATCTTCCCGCCGAACCAGTCCGCCGCCTTCTACGAGAGGCTGACCGGCCCCAAGCGCCTGGAGTTCCGCCCCGGGGACCACGCGACCGCCGAGATCACCGGCCTGTTCGGCCTGCCCAACGACGTGTGGAGCGACACCCGGCGCTGGATGGACCACTATCTCAAGGGCGTGGACAACGGCATCGACCGCGAGCAGCCGGTGCAGCTCAAGTCCCGTTCCACGGGCGGCTACGAGGGCTACCCGGACTGGAAGTCGGTGGGCGCGGCCCGCACGAAGCTCGCCCTCGCCGGCACGACCACGATCCACACCAACGTCGACTCGGGCGCCGACGGCGGGATCGTGTTCCTCTCCAGCATCCTCGACCAGATCGCCCGGACACCGCCCGTCGCCTCGATCCCGCTGCTCCCCCGGTACTGGGCCGCCGTCTGGCAGTCGGAGAAGTACGCCACGGCCCGGCAGGTGCGCGGAACCACGAAGCTGCACACCACGGTCACCCCCACCGAGGAGAGCGGCACCCTCGTCGCCCACCTCTACGACGTGGGGCCGCTCGGCCTCGGCAAGCTGGTCTCCCACGCGCCGTACACCTTCCACGGGCGTACGCCAGGGAAGCCGTTCGGTCTCGACCTGGAACTGTTCTCGACGGCCTACGACGTCCCGGCAGGGCATCGGCTCGCCCTGGTGGTCGACACGGTCGACCCGCTCTACGTCGAGCACAACCCGTCCGGCGCGCGGCTGACCTTCTCCTCGCCGGTGAACGACCCGTCGTACGTGTCGCTCCCGCTGCGCGAGCAGTGATCTCCGGCCGGCGCCGGCCGGGCAGGGCTCTGTGACTGCCGCCCCCTACGGCCGGGTTGCCGCGGAGGGTCCCCCACCACCTGGCAGTGTCCCCGGTTCTGCCGCGGCGGCGGTCGCGATCCCGGTTTCGGGGGATGAACGGCCCATCCTAGTCGCCCCCTTCAGTGCTTGAGAATCTTGGACAGAAAGTCCTTGGCCCGGTCGCTGCGCGGGCTGGTGAAGAACTCGTCCGGGGTGCGGTCCTCGACGATGCGGCCGTCGGCCATGAACACCACGCGGTTGGCGGCCGACCGGGCGAAGCCCATCTCATGGGTGACGACGATCATGGTCATGCCGTCCCGGGCGAGCTGCCGCATGACCTCCAGGACCTCGTTGATCATCTCCGGGTCGAGGGCGGAGGTGGGCTCGTCGAACAGCATCGCCTTGGGCTCCATGGCGAGGGCGCGGGCGATCGCCACGCGCTGCTGCTGACCGCCGGAGAGCTGGGCGGGGTACTTGTCGGCCTGATCGGCTACGCCGACCCGGTCGAGGAGGGCGCGGGCCTTCTCCTCGGCCTGCTTCTTGTCGGTCCTGCGGACCTTGACCTGGCCGAGTATCACGTTCTCGAGCACCGTCTTGTGCGCGAAGAGATTGAACGACTGGAAGACCATGCCGACGTCGGCCCGCAGCCGGGCCAGCGCCTTGCCCTCCGCCGGCAGGGCCTTGCCGTCCAGCAGGATCTCGCCGGACTGGATGGTCTCCAGCCGGTTGATCGCCCTGCACAGCGTCGACTTCCCCGACCCCGAGGGGCCGATGACCACGACCACCTCCCCCCTGCCGACGGAGAGGTTGATGTCCTGCAGCACATGCAGGTCACCGAAGTACTTGTTGACGTCTCGCAGCTCGATCAATGGATCGACGGCCATCCGCAGCCCTACTCACTCTCAGCTGTGTCGTGGTTGCCGCAAACTATCCAGCGCCGCCCGGCCCCATGACACGACACGCACCCGTCGGGCATTAGCCGTATTTACGCCGCGCTTATGCCGGACGCGTGCGGGGCTCAGACCTCGGCCACCTCACCGTACAGCTGGGACAGTTCGGGAACCCCGTTCGCCGCCCACTCGTGGCCGGCCGTCACGACGTCGAACTCCCGCCCCGACGCCAGCCGGACGACGGGCTGCCCGCCCGGCCAGAAGTCCCACGCGGCGCCGGGCACGGTCCGCACGATGACCGTGCCCAGATAGAGCCCGGCGTCGTTGCCGAGCCACGGCAGGATCTCCTCGTCGTCGCGCCAGCGCGGCACGAGCTGGTCCAGCGCCTCCAACGAGGCGCCGGTGTCGTCGAGTCGGATCCCCTCCCGGGCCGCCAGGGAGCGCAGCAGCTCGCATTCGGAGAGGAGTTCGGCCACCCCCTCGGCGTCCACGGCCGGCACCGCTTCACCGTGCTTCTTGCGCCTGTTGCCCAGGAAAGGGATGTTCATACGTCCAGCGTGTCATTCGCACCGACGTACGCACCACAGGCGCGCTGGCGCGTGCGTACGGTCGAATTCGCGGCCCGGGCGGGCATGGCGCGTTGACCGGCACGCGGCCGGTCCCTAGCGTCGCGAGGCGCTGTTGGCCGCCGGTGTACGGGAGGAGTCGGTACGTGCGCCGACGTGTCCGGGAGTTCCCCCTGGTCCTCGCCCTGTGCGGGCTGCTCCTCACCCCCGCGCAGGCGGCCACTCGCCCGACACCCCCGCCGCTGGAGGCCCTGTACGACAACACGGCGCTGGCGGACCTCGACGGTACGGGCGCCGCGCTCGCGGCGTCGGACCTGGCCGCGGCGGGCTGGACGCCGGGGCGCACGCTGACCCTGGCGGGCGCCCGGCTGACCTGGCCGCGCCGCCCGCCGGGCGCTCCCGACAACGTGCGCGCCGCCGGGCAGACCGTGCGCGTCGGCGGGCGCGGCGACGCGCTGGCCTTCCTGGTGACGAGCACGGGCGGCCGGGAGGCGGGCGGCGCGGGCAGTGTCACGTACGCCGACGGTTCCCGCTCCCCGTACCGGCTCACCGCCCCCGACTGGCGCACCGGCCCGCTCGGCGCCAAGGTGCTCGCCCTGCCGCACGTCGCCACCCCCGCCGGGCTGCTCGCCGAGCGGGCCCGGCTGTACGTGGTGACGGTCCCGCTGGCGCGCGGGCGCGAGGTCGCCTCGGTGCGGCTGCCGGTCGCCCCGCGTCTGCATGTGTTCGCGCTGGCCGTGCGGGACTCCTCACCGGGCTGGACGGGCACCTGGGCGGCGGCCACGTCCGGGCGGCCTGCGGTGGGGCCGTGGACCGGCCGGACCCTGCGGCTGGTGGTGCACGTCTCGACGGGCGGGCGGTGGGTGCGGCTGCGCTTCGACAACGCCTTCGCCTCGGCACCGGTGCGCATCGGAGCGGCGACGGTGGCCCTGCGGGCGGCGGGAGCGGTGGGCGGCCAAACCGGCGCGGTACCGACCGGGCCCGGCGTCCGCACGGCGGAACGGCTCGGCGCCGGAACGGTCACGCGGGCGGCGCCCGTGCCGGTGGGCTTCGGGGGCGAGCACGGGGTTCAGATGCCCGCCGAGGCACCGGCGGACAGCACTCCGCTCGCCGTCGCCGTGCCGGACGGGAACACGGACGGCCGCCGGAGCGGCCGGGCGGGGGCGGCCGCGCAAGAGGCACCCGTGCCGGTGGGCTTCGGGGGCGAGCGGGGGGTTGAGGTGCCCGCCGGGGCTCAGGTGGTCAGCGATCCGCTGGCCTTCGCCGTGCCGGACGGGGGCGATCTGCTGGTGAGTCTCCATCTGCCCGGCACGGTGGCCTCGGTGCCGCTGCACGGGCTCGCGGTGCAGCGCTCGTACGTCAGCGAGCCGGGGGATCACACGGCGGACGCGGGCGGGGCGGCGTACACCGGGACGATCACCACCTGGCCCCTGCTGACCGGGGTGGACGTGGCCGGCGGGCCGGGGTCGGTGGTGCTGCTCGGGGACTCGATCACCGACGGGGACCGGTCCACGCCGGACGCCGGCCGGCGCTGGCCGGACGCCCTGGCCGCCCGGCTGCGCGCGCAGCACGCCGTGCCGCACTTCGGCGTCCTGAACGCCGGGATCGCCGGCAACCGGGTCCTCGCCGACCGCTATCCCGGCGACGGGGTGTCCCCCGTCGTCGCCGGGGTGAGCGCGCCGCACCGCCTCGACCGGGACGTGTTCGCGCAGACGTCGGTACGGACGCTGGTGGTGTTCGAGGGCATCAACGACCTGCGGGCCCGGGCGACGGCGGCGGAGGTGATCGCCGGGCTGCGGGAGATCGCGCAACGGGCACGGGAGCGCGGGGTGCGGGTGCTCGGAGCGACGCTGGCGCCCTGCGGGGGCTCCGCGCGGTGCACACCCGCCGTGGAGACCGAGCGGGCCGCGGTCAACTCCTGGATCCGCGACACCGGCGCGTTCGACGGCGTCCTCGACTTCGACCGCGCCCTGCGCGACCCCGCCGCCCCGACGCGGATGCTGCCCGCGTACGACAGCGGGGACCATCTGCACCCCGGGGACGCGGGGTACGCGGCGCTCGCGGAGGCCGTGGACCTCCGCGCGCTGTGAGCTACACGTCCAGGTCGACGACCACGGGCGCGTGGTCCGAGGCGCCCTTGCCCTTGCGCTCCTCACGGTCGACGTAGGCGTCCTTGACGGCCTTCGCGAACGGTTCGTTGCCGTAGACCAGGTCGATGCGCATGCCGCGGTTCTTGGGGAAGCAGAGCTGGCGGTAGTCCCAGTACGTGAACGGGTGCTCGTACTTCAGGGGGCGCGGGACCACGTCGGACAGGCCCGCCCCGCGCAGGGACGCCAGGGCCGCGCGCTCGGCCGGGGTGACATGCGTGAGGCCCTCGAAGGCGGCCACGTCGTAGACGTCGTCGTCCGTCGGCGCCACGTTGTAGTCGCCCAGGACGGCGAAGGGGCGGCTGCCGGCGGCGTCACCGGCGACGGCGGCCTTCAGCGCCTCGAACCACAGGAGCTTGTAGGCGTAGTGCGGGTGGTCCACCTCCCGCCCGTTGGGCACGTACACCGACCAGACGCGGGCGGGGCCGCAGGTCGCGGAGATGGCGCGGGGCTCCGGTGCTCCGTCGTAGCCCGGGTCGCCGGGCAGGCCCTTGACGACGTCCTCGATGCCGACGCGGGAGATCACCGCCACGCCGTTCCATCTCCCGGTGGCGTGGACCGCCGCCTCGTAACCCAGCTCGCGCAGCTGGTCGAACGGGAACTGCTCCTCGGCGACCTTGGCCTCCTGGAGGCAGAGCACGTCGGTGCCGCTGCTCTCCAGCCAGGCCAGCAGCCTCGGCAGGCGGGCGGTGATCGAGTTGACGTTCCAGGTCGCGATGCGCATGCCTCACAACCTACCGGGCACCACCGACACTCACAGGGCCGTGCTCTCCCCGGGCGCCAGCCGCAGGTGCTCCGCGCCGCCCAGGGCGCCGATCTGGTTGTCGTAGATGGGGCGGGCGAGGTCGGTGAGGAGGGCGTCGTGGATGTCGTAGGCGCGCTGCGGCTTCACCTCGCGCACGTAGTCGATCACCTCGGAGATCTTGCTCCAGGGGGCCATGACCGGAAGCATCAGCGTCTCCACGGTACGGTCGGGCACCGTCAGGGCGTCGCCCGGGTGGAAGACGCGGCCGCCGTCGATCAGGTAGCCGACGTTGGTGATGCGCGGGATGTCGGGGTGGATGACCGCGTGCAGTTCGCCGTGCACCTGGACGTCGAAGCCGGCGGCGGTGAAGGTGTCGCCGTGGCCGACGGTGTGGACGCGGCCCGGGAAGGCGGCGGAGATCTTCTCCGCGACCGACCGGAGGGTCCAGATCTCGGTGGCCGGATCGGCGTCCAACGCGGCCCGCAGCCGCTCCTCGCTGAAGTGGTCGGGGTGTTCGTGCGTGACCAGGATCGCCTCGGCGCCGAGGGCCGCGTCCGGCTCGCTGAATCCGCCCGGGTCGAGGACGAGCGTGCGCCCGTCCTTCTCGAGACGGACGCACGCGTGCGACTTCTTGGTGAGCTTCATGGCTCCATCCTGCCGCGTCCCGGGCGGGCTCGGGCGGTTCAGCCTGGTGCTCTCACTCCCCGGCTGACGATCACTCCGTCGGCGTGGTCTCCTCGCGGATGACCTGCTGCGCCACCCGGAAGGCGCTGTTCGCCGCCGGTACGCCGCAGTAGACCGCCGCCTGGAGCAGCACCTCCTTGATCTCGCCGGGCGTGAGGCCGTTGCGCAGGGCGGCGCGGGTGTGGAAGGCGAGTTCGTCCAGGTGGCCGCCGGCGACGAGCGCGGTGAGCGTGACGCAGGAGCGGGAGCGCCGGTCCAGGCCGGGACGGTCCCAGATCTCTCCCCAGGCGTAGCGGGTGATGAACTCCTGGAAGTCGCCCGAGAAGTCGTCGGCCTGCGACAGCGCCCGGTCCACGTGCGCGTCCCCGAGGACCTCGCGGCGCACCTTCAGCCCGGCGTCGTACGGGTCCGGGCGGCCCATGACCTGCGGCGGCTCGACGACGGGTGCGGGCGCGATCTCGGCGATGGGCACCGCCTGCGGGGGCGCGGTCACGACCGCCCGGACGGGGATGCCCGGGACGGCCGTCTGTCCGGTGCTGGACTCGTAGGCGGGCTGCCACGCGGTGGAGAAGTGCCGCACGAGGAGATCGGTGACGGCCGCGGGCTGCTCCACCGGGACCAGGTGGGAGGCACCGGGTACGACGGCCAGGCGGGCGTCGGGGATCCCGGCGACCAGGGTGCGTGCCTCGGCGGGCCCGGTGACCTGGTCGTCGGAGCCGACCAGGACCAGGGTCGGGACGCCGACCCGGCCGAGCTCGGGGCGGACGTCGAACGCGGCGAGCGCCTCACAGGCCGCGATGTAGCAACCGGGGTCGGTGGTGCGCACCATCTGCACCGCCCACTCGGTGATCGCGGGCTGGGCCGCCGCGAACCCGCCGGTGAACCAGCGGTCGGGCGAGCTGCGGGCGATGGGGTCGAGCCCGTTCGTCCGGACGATCACCCCGCGCTGACGGAACTCGTCCGCCGTGCCGAACCGCGGCGAGGCCGCGATCAGCGCGAGCGAGGCGACCCGCTCCGGGTGGCGCAGCGCCAGCTCCACGCCGATCGCGCCGCCGAGCGCGCATCCCGCGTAGCCGAAGCGCTGCACACCGAGGCCGTCGAGCGCGGCGAGCAGACGCTCGGCGAGGTCGGCGACGGAGCCCGCCGGGTAGGCCGGGGCACCGCCGTGGCCGGGCAGGTCGAAGCGGAAGATCCGCCACTGCTGGGCGAGTTCGGGGACCTGACGGTCCCACATGTGCCAGGTGGTGCCCAGTGAGGGGCCCAGGATCAGGACCGGCGCCTGTTCAGGCCCGTCAAAGCGGTATTGCAGAGTTCCGACGTTCTTCTCACTCACCCACCCACGCTCCCACATCTCACACGCTGTGCGGTGGCGGGGGTGGGGACGCTCGCCGGACCTCCCCATGTATCCGCCGCCGGACGAAGATCCTCCACATCCGGCTTCGCATACCAGCGCTTCGTGGTCTTGACCTCGGCGTGCCCGGTCCACCGGGCAAGGAGGTGATCCGGGACCCCGTTGTTCGCGAGGTACGTGAATCCACTCGCGCGAGCGTCGTACAAGTCCTGTCGGCGCTTGGTGTTGCGGGAGCCGGTGACAGGTGTGGGCGAGTTCGTCGACCAGGGCGCCCTGGGGCCGACGCGCGAGTACCGTGTCCACGTCCATCTCGGTGAACGTGCCACCGCGGTATCCCAGCTCCCGTCAGATGCCGAGGAACCCGCGGCGACGCCGAGATCAGGAGACCCTGAACCGGAGTCGGCAGATCACCGCGTCCGTGTCCCGGCGTACGGCGTGCGCGATCACCGCGCCCCGCTGGTTCTGCAGCAGCCGCTGCCACAGCCGCTCCGGCTCCACCTCGGCGATCAGCACGGTCACGCGGGCACCGGGCTCGGCCGCGACCGTCCCGCCCACGTACTCGGCGACCGGACGCCCCAGGGCGTGGCGCTCGGAGGTGAGCCGGATCAGCGGCACCCCGGGGTCACACTCCGCCCAGGCGCGCGCCGGCGCATGGGCGTGGACGCGGTCCTCGGGGTCGGGGTGGCGGACAGTGACCACGCGCACCTCGTCGCCGAGGGAGGCGGCGGCGGTCAGCGCCTCACAGGTGAGCGGGGACAGGTGCATCGCGTCATGCCGAAGGAATGCGAAACTCGAATTCGGGACGGTCCCACGGCACGGCGGGCCGGTATGCGAGCGCGGTCCCGGTCCGCACCGCACCGACGCGGTGGTAGAAGTCCTCGGCGGGAGGATGCGAGACGACCTTGACACGGTCGAGCCCGGCGGTACGGGCCTCGGACTGCATGTGCGCAACGAGCAGTCGTCCAATACCCCGTCCTTGCGCTTCGTCCGCGACGAACAGCAGATCGAGCTCCGGTGGAGCGAGGACGAGCGAGTAGAACCCGAGGACGCGGCCTTCATCCTCGTCGGCGCCGACGGCTACGAAGGCGCGGTGGGCCTCGATGTAATCAGGACCGACCCGGTAGCCCTCGACCGCGGCTGCGTACTCACCCTCGTAGGCACCTGAGCCGCGCACGAGCCGCGTGAGCCGTTTGGCATCCCGCGCGACGGCCCTCCGTATCGTGATCGGCCGGCTGATCGGGGAAGTGCGTGAACTCATCGGGAGAGTATGCCGCACCGAGGTCCCCTCAGGATGTTCCTCAGCGGGACCTCGCCGTCTCACCCGTTGTCACAGAGAGATCGCACAGGCAACGGATCATCTGGTTCCGCTCTGCGGGTAACGTCGAGGTATGAGTCATCCACACCCCGACCTCAAAGCCGCCCCGCCCCTTCCCGAAGGAGGGCTGCGGGTCATCGCCCTGGGCGGCCTGGGTGAGATCGGCCGCAACATGACCGTCTTCGAGCACGCCGGCAAGCTGCTCATCGTCGACTGCGGCGTGCTGTTCCCCGAGGAGACCCAGCCCGGCGTGGACGTGATCCTGCCGGACTTCACCTCGATCCGGGACCGGTTGGACGACATCGTGGCCGTCGTCCTCACCCATGGCCACGAAGACCACATCGGCGGCGTGCCGTACCTGCTGCGCGAGCGGCGCGACATCCCCGTCGTCGGCTCCAAGCTGACGCTGGCGTTCCTGGAGGCCAAGCTCAAGGAACACGGCATCCGGCCGCGCACGGTGCGGGTGCGGGAGGGCGACCGGCGGCGCTTCGGTCCCTTCGACTGCGAGTTCGTGGCGGTCAACCACTCCATCCCGGACAGCCTCGCGGTCGCGATCCGCACCAGGGCCGGGATGGTGCTGCACACCGGCGACTTCAAGATGGACCAGTTCCCCCTCGACGACCGCATCACCGATCTGCGCGCCTTCGCCCGCCTCGGCGAGGAGGGCGTGGACCTGTTCCTCACCGACTCCACCAACGCCGAGGTCCCAGGCTTCACCACCTCCGAGCGCGACCTGAACCCGGCGATCGAGCAGGTGATGCGTACCGCGCCGCGCCGGGTGATCGTCTCCAGTTTCGCCAGCCACGTGCACCGCATCCAGCAGGTCCTGGACGCCGCCCACCAGCACGGCCGCAAGGTCGCCTTCGTCGGCCGGTCGATGGTCCGCAACATGGGCATCGCCCGCGACCTCGGGTACCTGAAGGTCCCCTCCGGTCTGGTCGTGAGCACCAAGGAACTGGAGAAGCTCCCCGACCACAGGATCACCCTGGTGTGCACCGGCTCCCAGGGCGAACCCATGGCCGCGCTGTCGCGGATGGCCAACCGCGACCATGTGATCCGCATCGGCAAGGGGGACACCGTCCTGCTCGCCAGCTCCCTCATCCCAGGCAACGAGAACGCCATCTACCGGGTGATCAACGGGCTGACCCGGTGGGGCGCCCACGTGGTCCACAAGGGCAACGCCAAGGTGCACGTCTCCGGGCACGCCAGCGCCAGCGAACTCGTCTACTGCTACAACATCGTCAAACCCCGCAACGTCATGCCCGTGCACGGCGAATGGCGCCACCTGCGGGCCAACGGCGACCTCGCCATCCGCACCGGCGTCGACCCGGAGCGGGTCGTCATCGCCGAGGACGGCGTCGTCGTCGACCTCGTCGACGGGCGCGCGTCCATCACCGGCAAGGTCCCCGCCGGCAACGTCTACGTCGACGGGATGGAAGTCGGCGGCGCGACCGAGGCGTCCCTCAAGGACCGCCTCACCCTCGCGGAGGAAGGCGTGGTCACGGTGGTGGCGATCGTCGACGCGGACACCGGCGCCCTCGCCGAGGCCCCCGACTTCCTGGCCCGCGGCTTCGTCCACGACGACACCACCTTCGAGCCGGTCGTCCCCGTCATCGAGAAGACCCTGGCCACCGCGGCCGAGGAGGGCGTCGGGGACGCGCGCCAGCTCGAGCAGCTCGTCGCCCGCGCCGTGGCGAACTGGGCCTTCCGCACCCACCGCCGCAAACCCCTCATCATCCCCGTCATCATCGACGCCTGAGCCACGGCCCGGCAGCCCGGCCCCCCCGGTACCGGTCACGGTCTCGCCTGCATCGCGGCCGGGCACGAGAGTCAGCAGCCACCCACCTCTACGCCGACACCCGCGACAAGACCACCGGGTCCACCTCATCAGCCTAGGTGGCCAGGGAGATGGCGATGTAGTGCGCGGTGAAGGCTGCCACGGTCAGGGCGTGGAAGACCTCGTGGTAACCGAACCAGCGGGGTGCGGGGTCGGGCCGCTGCAGGGCGTAGACGACCGCGCCCGCGCTGTAGAGGAGACCGCCGACAACGATCAGGACGACCACGGCTGCTCCGCCGGTGTGCAGGAAGTCGGGCAGGTAGCACACCGGCGCCCACCCCAGGGCCAGATAACACGGGGTGTACAGCCAGCGCGGAGCTCCGACCCACAGGACCCGGAACACGATGCCGGCCACTGCTCCGGTCCATACGATCCACAGCAGCACGGACCGCTGTTCCGGCCGGAGGAGGAGCACGGCCAGGGGGGTGCAGGTGCCGGCGATGATCAGGAAGATGTTGGCGTGGTCGAGTCGTCGTAGAAGAGCCTCGCCCAGTGGTCCCCAGGTGCCGCGGTGGTAGACGGCGCTCGTCGCGAACAGCAGCCAGGCGGTGACGGAGTACACGGCGCAGGCCAGGACTGCTTGCGGAGTACGGGCCAGGCAGATGAGTACGACGCCCGCGATCAGTGCGGCGGGGACCATTCCGGCATGGAGCCAGCCACGCAGTTTCGGCTTGATCGGTTCGGCGAGGTCGGCCGCCCGCTCCACCAGGGCGGAAACCGAGTGAGCCTTCTCCCCTGCGTGTCCGCCTCGCGATCCGTCGGGTAGCCCGTCTTCACCGCGCTCTCCACTCGCTGAGGTGACATGACCGTGTTCGACTTCAGCGGCATCACGGGACACAGTTTCTCGTTCTCCCTCGGGCGACCGGGCGTCACTGGCAGCAATGCGGTGATGCGGTCATGCTAAAAGACCTCTCTCCGGCAGCATTCACGGAAGGTCGGTCCAGGCCCCCAGGGCCATCGCCGGGCCCGGGCCGGCTCGCCACCGCGTGAACTCCAGCCCCGTTGACCCTCCCGCCCATTGGGCCTGCCCAAGCCGAGTAGAACGGCCGGCCATGGGAAGGATCAGGGCTTCCGAACGGGCATCTCCGCTCGCCTACGCGCAAGGATCGCCGATGCTTCCTGAGGTCCGCCTCCACGTATCCACCGCCCTCGCAGACCAGTTGGAACACCAGCTGGACCTGGCTTCGCATCTCGAGGCCGGCCGGCTCGACGTGGAGAGCGTCGCCGGGATCGCAGTCGTCGCAGCCGCCCATTCCGATGGCTATGCGGCCACCGGCCATCTCCTCGGGCTGCTGCCGCGCTGCCTGCCCCCACCAAGGCAGGAGAACGCTTCTGGTCGGACCTGTGGAGGTCGTCGGGCACCGCGTACCTGCTACCGGTCAACATGAAGGCTCAGGTGCTGCGTTCTCTGGAAGGAAAGGGAACCGCCCTGGCCAGGCAGATCCTCTCGGCCGTCGATGAGATGACTCCGCCCCAGCGCGTAGCGGCCGGGGAGGTGATCGGCCAAGCCCTCGCCGAGTCCGACCATTTGCCTGACCTCAAGACACAGGTCATCGGCGAGTTGTGGCTCCGAGATCTCGAGCTCACCGCCTGGCGCGTTCTGCATGCGGACCGCAGATGGGACGATCCGGACGGACGGCAAGCCTTCCTCGCCGCCTGGACGGGCGCCTGACCGTCAGCTGCTCCGAACTGCGCGAACAGAGGCGCAGGGCATGCGGCACCCGAACCGGACGACGCTCGAAGCAACTGAGGTCAGGAAGTTCGGCCGGGGTCACACCCCGGCTCAAGAGATCAGGGGCCGCGCAGCGCCATGGCTGCGCGGCCCCTGATCCGTGCACGCCCTGCACGAGAGCGGGCGCTTCGCCCGGTGGGCGGCAGAGCCCGCACGGGCGGCGCTCACCGGACGCGGTGTGCGCGATCCCTCGGGCAGGTCTGCGAGGTCAGGCCGGGGTGATGTTCTCGGCCTGCGGACCCTTCTGGCCCTGGGCGACGTCGAACGTCACGGCCTGGCCCTCCTGGAGCTCACGAAAGCCCGTGGAGTTGATCGCGGAGTAGTGCGCGAAGACATCCGGGCCGCCGCCGTCCTGGGCGATGAAACCGAAGCCCTTCTCCGCGTTGAACCACTTCACAGTTCCCGTTGCCATGTCTGATGCCTTCCAGTCGATGAACGCCTCCCACTCCATGTGGAAGGCCGAGGTGATCGCCCTGGTCCCTGCGGCACAGCACAGCAAAACGCCCACACCACAGGCGTGGGCAAGAGGGAATTCCGAACCACGACAGCTGACGCAGACGCTACACGCCCACACGCCGCGTCACCACTGGAAACGATCACACCGCACGGAAGGCCGTGCGTGCGGTGCCCGCCGACGCGGACGGGCACGCTCGTCTCACGCTGCTGCGGTCGGGTTCGCCGATTCGGTGGCACGGCGGTATTCGGCGTTGAGTCGCTGGGCTTCCTCGAGCTGGTCTTCGAGAATGATGATGCGGCAGGCGGCCTCGATGGGGGTGCCCTGGTCGACGAGTTCCCGGGCGCGGGCGGCGATGCGCAGCTGGTAGCGGGAGTAGCGGCGGTGTCCGCCCGCGGAGCGCAGCGGGGTGATGAGGCGGGCTTCGCCGATGGCGCGCAGGAAGCCCTGTGTGGTGCCGAGCATCTCGGCGGCCCGGCCCATGGTGTAGGCGGGGTAGTCGTCGTCATCGAGACGGCCGAACGTGTCGTCTGCTGTCATTGCACCTCTTCTGTGGAACGCGTGGAGGGGCCCTGGCGCCGTACTGGCACCAGGGCCCCGAAGGAACTACTACACCATCTGCCGGCCCTGATACTGCACCGGCCCTCTGTTTCCGCGGACCCGACCGAGACGCTGCCGGGGACGCGGGGATCGCGGTTGCTCGACCGGAGACCACCTCACTATCGATGTCCTGCGGTACCCGGGTCCAAGATTCCACCCGGGCGATCCTGATGGCGCTCGGCTCCTCCGTTCTTCCCTCTTGATCAGCTACTCACTGACGGAAACTGCGAAATGCTGATACCGCGAAATGCTGGTGGCTCGAACAGAGCCACTCTTCGGCAGCCAGCCCCGTCGCCCGTCCTGCGTCTGCTCTGGCTTGGAACCCCACTGCCGAACCTCCCGGAGCGCGCGCCCGCAGCCGACGCCTTCACCGAGGTACTGCCACTGACTTCACTGCTGGGTACTGCGAACCTTCACTTACTGGCACTGCCACTGCGGTGCTGCTCATGGCGGCCCCTGATCACTGCGGGCCACCCGGTCCGGTCGTCAGTCCCGTCGCCGTCCTGCAACCGCTATGGCTTCGGAACTCCACCACCGCACCGTCCTGCGAACTGCAACTGCGTACTACTGCCCGGCAGTTCATTTCTGCCGGGCCTCTCTTGATCTCGGCTACGAGAGAAACCATAACCACACCGCCACCGAATGTCTACTCTGACTGGCATAGATTTCCGCGCCTTCGAAGATGAGGTAGTCCGCCTCGACCGGTCCACGGATGGTTCAAGCAGCTCCGAGGCTCGGTCCGGCGCACTCAGTGACCCCCGCCGCGCGGCACGGCCGGCTGAGCGTGACGTCGCCGACCGCGCCGCGGCTACCGGGACGGGCACCGGCCAACACTGCGTCCCGTGAAGAACTCCACCGACCGGGACGGATGACTCCAGCCGTGACGCCCCCGCAGGTCGGTCGTTGACGAGCGTGACGCGAGGTCCTGCGCCGCCCTCGACGGTCCCGGGTGGCCCCTGACTCGAGCAGACCGCGGGCTGGCTGCGCCCCCCGACCGAAGGAGGACGGGCCGCCCACGCGCGTGTCTGCACTTCCATGTCGCCCGGATCCTGCAGGGCAACGGTGACGGGAACCCGCTGCACGCGGTGTGGGCCCGACCGGCGTACCGGTCGGGCCCACACTGCTGCTCAGGTGCCGGCTCGTGTCTGTTTGCCCGGTCAGACCATGACGGGCGTGCCGAGCATTACGGAAGCGTGCTGCATCGGGCTGAGAATGCCCAGGGGCGCTGCCTTGGGAACGGCGCGGCAGGTGAAGCCGAGCTGAGCCATGGCCCGGAGGACTTCGGCGGCGCTGAAGTCACGACGGTCCTGGCGCGTGACGACCTGGCCGACCTGCTTGGCGGGGTAGCGGCGGCGGCCGATGATCACCGATTCGCCGGTGACCGGTTCGGGCTTGATGCCCTTCATCGATTCCAGCACGCCGCCCTTGGTGAGCTCGAAGGGGAAGCGGGCGATGACGCAGCGCATGTGGCCTCACAGGGAGAAGGGGAGAACGATCCGACCGGGGTGGGCGTTTCAGCGGGAGAGGGCGAGGGTGCCCAGAGCGCTGCCTTGCTCGTCGACCACTGCCAAGGCACCGAGCTGACGGGTGCGCATCGCGTGCTCGGCTTCGGCCATCGTGGTCACGGGTGAGGGGAACGCGCCGTGGTCGCCCAGGAGATCGCGCAGGCGGACGCGGTCCGTGTAGTCGGAGCTGTCGCGGACGGCGACGAGTTCGGTGTGGGTGACCAGGCCGGTGCACTGACCGTCCTGGTCGCAGACGGCGAGTCGGCCCGTGCGTGCGGCTGCCATGACGGCCAGCGCAACCTCGACGCTCATGTCGTCACAGACCTGCGGTCCGGCCGCGTCCATCACCTCAGCCACCGTCCTGTGCACGGGGTCGACATCCTCCGGGCGGGGCTGCGTCTGAACCAGCGTCAAAGGTGCCTCCTGCGGAGATGGGTCAGGTTCCTGATCACGAAGGGCCTAGGCCACCGCGTCTGCGCCAGAACGGCGCACAGGCGCGCGCCGGGTCGCCGAGGCGGGGCGGCGTCGGCCACGGGAGGTGGCGCTGCGCTTGGGGCGTTCACTCACCGGTGCGGTGATGACGACCGGGATGCCGGACGGGGCCTGGGCACCGGTGATCCGGTTCAGGGCCGCGTCGCCCGAGCGGACCTGGGTGGTCTGCGGCTGGATGCCGGCGTCCGACATCAGACGGACCATTCCGCGGCGCTGGTTCGGTGTGACGAGGGTGACGACGCTGCCGGACTCCCCGGCGCGGGCGGTGCGGCCGCCGCGGTGGAGGTAGTCCTTGTGGTCGGTCGGCGGGTCGACGTTGACGACGAGATCGAGGTTGTCGACGTGGATGCCGCGCGCCGCGACGTTGGTCGCCACCAGCACGGTGACGTGCCCCGTCTTGAACTGCGCCAGCGTGCGGGTGCGCTGGGGCTGCGACTTGCCGCCGTGCAGCGCGGCGGCCCGGACACCGCTGTTGAGCAGGTCCTGGGTCAGCCGGTCGACGGCGTGCTTGGTGTCCAGGAACATGATCACGCGGCCGTCGCGGGCGGCGATCTCGGTCGTGGCGGCGTGCTTGTCGGCGCCGTGGACGTGCAGGACGTGGTGCTCCATCGTCGTGACGGCACCGGCCGACGGGTCGACCGAATGCACGACGGGGTCGGTCAGATAGCGGCGCACCAGCAGGTCGACGTTGCGGTCCAGGGTGGCGGAGAACAGCATCCGCTGGCCTCCGGGGCGCACCTGGTCGAGCAGTGCGGTGACCTGGGGCATGAAGCCCATGTCGGCCATCTGGTCGGCCTCGTCCAGCACGGTGACGTCCACCTGGTCCAGCCGGCAGTCGCCGCGGTCGATGAGGTCCTTGAGCCGTCCCGGCGTCGCGACGACGATCTCGCTGCCGGTGCGCAGCGCGCCGGCCTGTCGGCCGATGGACATACCGCCCACCACCGTGGCAAGCCGCAGCCGCACGGAGCGGGCGTACGGGGTCAGCGCGTCGGTCACCTGCTGTGCCAGCTCACGCGTCGGGACGAGGACCAGCCCCAGCGGCTGGCGGGGCTCAGCACGCTGACCAGCGGTGCGGGCGAGCAGGGCGAGGCCGAAGGCCAGGGTCTTGCCGGAACCGGTGCGCCCGCGGCCGAGGACGTCACGGCCCGCCAAGGAGTTCGGCAGCGTCGCGCCCTGGATCGGGAACGGCACGGTCACCCCCTGCCTGCCGAGTTCGGCCAGCAGCTGCTCGGGCATGTCGAGATCGGCGAAGCGCTCAACTGCCCGCAGCGCGGGGGTGATCGTCCTGGGCGGCGCGAACTCACCCTGCGCTGCGGCGGGCCGACGGCCGTGACCGCCGGAGCGGACGGGCCCGCCGGTACGACGCGGTGTCTGCGAGCCGTGGCCGCCACCCCTTCCGGCGTCGGCACGGCCGTCACGGGAGCGGGCGGGGCGGTCGTTCGGGTACGTGCGGTTCATGCGGAACCTTCCTCGATGTGGCGCATATCAAGGAATTCCCGCTGCGAGTGAACGGCATGGAGAATTACAGGTATGGACCGGTGGCAAAAGAAAGCAGATCTGGCCGGCGGAAACATCCGTGGGCACAGGTGCTGAAATGGGTGACGCGATGGGGACCTTGTGATCCGGGCGCCGGCCGCGGGGCAGCGCTTCAGAATGCGTCTGCGCCCGGAGGGAGGAACCGCTTGTGATGGTACTGCGAATTCCTCCGGGCCATCCCGCGGGTGAAAGCCGCAACGGGATACACGTGCAGCTGGGGCCCGCACCCCGAGGGATGCGGGCCCCAGCTACGGATTGCGCGTGAGCGTCAGGCGGGAACGATGTTCTCGGCCGTCGGGCCCTTCTGGCCCTGCGCGATGTCGAAGGTCACCTTCTGACCCTCGAGCAGCTCACGGAAGCCCTGCGTGGCGATGTTCGAGTAGTGGGCGAACACGTCAGCGCCGCCACCGTCCTGCTCGATGAAGCCGAAGCCCTTTTCCGCGTTGAACCACTTCACGGTACCAGCAGCCATGTCATATCTCCTTTGGGGCAGTGCATCGGCGTCCGCACTGCGCGAACGCCATGTCGCCGCGATGATTACCCCGCCCGGAAATGACCGGAAATACAAAGCACTCCCGACCGGCAGAAGGCTGGTGGGGGCACTTGAAGTCTTGGGAACCACAACTGCAACTGGGATCGACAGTAGCACGCCGGAACGGCCCATGTGCGTTGGCTAATTCCACTCTGCTCGTCGCGTCAAAAACTCGTACTGCGTGGTCCGTCAAACTCTGACCTCTCGGGCACAGATATTGATTCACTCGGAGTGCAACGTCTCATGAAGAGTCGCCGACGGCAGCAGGGCTCCCAGGGGCGCGACGACGTACGCGGCTATCAGTAAAACGCCTCTTCGAAAGGGTCCAGCAGCTCGCATCGACATGCCGTGGGCCAGGCCCCGCGGTACGACTACTCCCGCAGTGACCGTCCGAGCAACTGCTTCAGCGGAGGGTTGCCGCACCGGGCCGGCGTCGCATTGGCGCAGCGCCCCGGCTCTGGAGGACATCGAAGTCGGACCAGTCCCGGCACGACGCCGCCGCGCAGCGTGGCGGACCTCAGTGGCGTGCCCCCCGGCTGACCGCCTGAAGGCCGGTCAGCGCGCCCACCGGATCGGAGTCGGGGGTGCCGCGCGGCCACCAGTCGTCGTGGCCGGGCTCCGACTCGTACGCGTACCACAGGCCGTCGCGGCCGAAGCGGAGCTGGACGTGGCCGCGGGGGTGCGTGAGGTGGTTGCGCCAGGGGCGGAAGGCGGGGAGGTCCGCGGCGAGGAGGAGGGGGCGGGCCCGGTCGAAGCGGCCCGCCGGGGGGTCCCAGGACTCCTCCAGGACGGTGAGGCCGTCCGGGCCGCCCTGCCGCCAGGCGGCGACCGCGCGCGCCAGTTCGGACGGGGTGCGGCCGGCGGCGGTGGCGAGGGCGGCGTAGAGGGAGCGGCTCGCCGCGGTGAGCCCGGAGCCGGGGCGGGCGGCGGCGAGCCGTACGGCGTCCTGCCAGAGGGTCAGTTCGCCGATCTCGTCGTGGCCGGTGGCGAGCAGGGCGTGGGCTCGGGCGGCGGCGTCGGAGGCGAGCTGGTCGAGGGCGAAGGAGTCGGGGCCGTTCGGGGCGGACGGGTAGGCCGGGGGCTGCCCGGGGTGCGGCGGGACGGGCAACGGGGCCGGGAGCGGAGGGAGTTGAGTACGCCGGCTCAGGGCCACGGCCTCCGCGGCCCGGACGCCCGGCAGCGGCGCCGGTTCCTGTTCCTGGGCGGCGCGGGCGGCCCGGGTGGCGTTGCGCCGGGACAGCGCGTCCAGCAGTTCGCGTTCGCCCCGGCCGCGCAGCAGGAGCAGGACGAACGGGTCGGCGTCCAGCAGTCGCGCCGTCTGGTAGCAGAGGGCGGCCGCGTGCTTGCAGGGGTGGGCGCGGTCGGGGCAGCTGCAGTGCGGGTCGAGCTCACCGGGGCCGGGGAGCAGCGGCACCCCGCACTCGGCGAGGGACTCGGGCATCTCCTTGTCGAGCAGCGCGGCGATGTGCGCGGGGCGTTCCACCGCGGTGTCGAGGAACCGCTCCCAGTCGTCGTCCCCGAACGTCCGCAGCCGCACCTGCACGCGGTAAGGGCGGGGACGGCTGCCCTGCACGTACGCCAGGACGAGTCCGGGCGTGACGGTGATGGCGTCCACATGCCCCCGCTGGGCGTAACCCCGGCCGCGGGCCAGCCTCTTGACGTCCAGCGCTCCCTCCTCCAGCGCGGCCACCCAGGCGTGGCCCCACCAGGTCTCGGCGAACCGGGGCTCGTCCTCCTCCCCGGTCGCGGACAGGGGCGGGAAGGCGGGGAAGGTACGGCGGTGCTCGCCGTCACGGGAGGGGGCGGCCATGGAGCGGGGGGAGGCGGGCGGGCCGGGGGTGGTGCGGGGTTCCGTGGCGGGGGCGGGGGCGGGGGCGGGGGCGAGGGCGGGGGTGGGGGTGGGGGTGGGGGCGGGGCGCACGTCGGCGGCGGTCCGGGGGGCGGCGGGCGCGGCGGGCGCGGCGGGGCCAGGGTCGGTTTTCTGCCGCGCTGCGCCCTCGGGCGCGGGTGAGGTGGTGGCCTCGGTGGGCTCGGGCGCGTCCTCCGCGGGCATGCGGAAGGCATCGGCGAGGAACTCCCGTACGTCGCGGGCGCGTTCGCGGGCGACACGGTCACCGGCACCCCGACCTCGCGTACTGCCGGCGCCGCGGCGCCCGAGGATCGAGTCGCCGGCAGCGGAAGGGCCGGGGCGTGCGTCGGCACGGGGCGAGGTGCGACCCGGACCGGCGTCCGTCGGTGGTGCGTCGGCCGCGTCCTGTCGTGCCCGGGCCCGGGCGGCCCGCAGAGCCTCGCGCGCGAGGTCCGCCGGGCGGGCGCCCACGGCGGCGGGCTTCGGCGCGGGAGCTGCGGACGTGGAGGTGTCGGGGGTGGTGGTGTGGGCGGTGGGGGTGCCGGAGGCGGCGTTTCCCGGAGCGGGGCTGCCCGGAGCGGGTGTTGCCGGTGTGGGCGGGGCGGGCTCCGCAGCGGCGGGAGCGGTAGCGGCGGCGTCGAGTGCTCGCCGCAGGGCCGCGCGGGCGGCGTCTGCGGGCCGGGGGGCGGCCTCGCCCGGACGGGGACCAGAAGTGCCGGAGCGGAGCTCGGCGTCACCGGAAGACGCCGGGACGGCCTCGGCACCGGCGTCGGCGGGTGAGGCGTCGGCGGGCTCGGCGCCCGTGCCGTGGGCGAGGGCGGCACCGGGGGCCGTATCGCCTCCCGGCGGCTCGGCGCGCACCGAACGCCCCGCCGATGCCTCGTCGGACTCCCCCGTCGTCACGCCCTCGGTCCCGCTCCCCCGCTCCCGTGCCGCGCGCAGGGCACGGCGCACCGCGTCGGCGGGACGCTCGGCCGCACCCTCCTCGGGCCTCTCCGCGGCGCCCTCCCCCGCCCCGCTCACCGGGACCTCCTCACCCCCGCTCACCGCTATCTCCCCCGCTCGCCTCGCCGCGCCTTCCTCGGTCCCGTCCGGCGTGTGCCCTCGCTGCTCCCGCTCGTCCATCACGCCTCCCTCCGCAGACGCACCAGGTCGGTCAGCTCGCGGTCGGTCAGCTCGGTGAGGGCGGACTCGCCGGATCCGAGGACGGCGTCGGCCAGGGCGCGCTTGGATTCCAGCATCTCGGCGATGCGGTCCTCGACCGTGCCCTCGGTGATGAGGCGGTGGACCTGGACGGGCTGGGTCTGGCCGATGCGGTAGGCGCGGTCGGTGGCCTGCTCCTCCACGGCCGGGTTCCACCAGCGGTCGAAGTGGACGACGTGGCCCGCGCGGGTGAGGTTCAGGCCGGTGCCGGCGGCCTTGAGGGAGAGGACGAGGACCGGGGTGGCACCGCTCTGGAAACGGTCCACCATCCGTTCGCGCTCCGGGACCGGTGTGCCGCCGTGCAGCAGGTCCACCGGGATCGCACGGGTGGCGAGATGGGCGGTGATCAGCCGGGCCATGCCGACGTACTGGGTGAAGACGAGCGCCGAGCCGTCCTCGGCGAGGAGGGTGTCCAACAGCTCGTCGAGAAGGGCGAGTTTGCCGGAGCGGGTGGCGAGCCGGTCGCCGACGGCGGCGGTCTCCTCCTTCAGGTACAGGGCGGGGTGGTCGCAGATCTGTTTCAGCGCGCCCAGCAGCTTCAGCACCAGGCCCCGGCGGGCGATGCCCTGCGCCGTCTCGATGGCGAGCAGCGACTCGCGCACCACCGCCTCGTAGAGGGCGGCCTGTTCACGGGTGAGCGGCACCGGATGGTCGGTCTCGGTCTTGGGCGGCAGTTCGGGCACGATACCGGGGTCCGACTTCCTGCGGCGCAACAGGAAGGGGCGGACCAGGCGGGCGAGGCGCTCCACCGCCTCGCCGTTCTCGACGTGCTCGCCGTTCTCCACGGCGCGCGCGTGGCGGGCGCGGAAGGACTTCAGCGGGCCGAGGAGTCCGGGGGTCGTCCAGTCCAGCAGGGCCCACAGTTCGGAGAGGTTGTTCTCGACGGGGGTGCCGGTCAGCGCCACGCGCGCGGGGGACGGGATCGTACGCAGCGCCTTCGCGGTCGCCGAGTAGGGGTTCTTCACGTGCTGGGCCTCGTCGGCGACGACCATGCCCCACGGCTGTGCGGCCAGCGTCGCCGCGGCGGAGCGCATGGTGCCGTACGTGGTGAGGACGAAACCGCCGGTCAGGCCGTCCAGGCTGCGGTCGGGGCCGTGGAAGCGGCGGACGGGGACGCCGGGCGCGAAGCGGGTGATCTCACGCTGCCAGTTGCCCAGGAGGGAGGCCGGGCAGACCACCAGGGTCGGTTCGGTGCGGGCCCGCTTGAGGTGGAGGGCGATGACGGTGATCGTCTTGCCGAGGCCCATGTCGTCGGCGAGGCAGCCGCCGAGGCCGAGCGAGGTCATGAGGTCCAGCCAGGCCAGGCCCCGGAGCTGGTAGTCGCGGAGGGTGGCCCGCAGGCCGGCGGGGGGTGCGGCGGGGCACACCCCGGCCGTGAGGCGGTCGCGCAGGGCGGCCAGGGCGCCGACGGGGACCGCCTCGACGGTCTCGCCGTCGACCTCGGCGGTGCCGGTGAGGGCGACGGACAGGGCGTCCACCGGGTCCAGCAGGCCCAGTTCGCGCTTGCGGGCCTTGCGGACCAGGGCCGGGTCGACGAGGACCCACTGGTCGCGCAGCCGCACCACCGGGCGGTGGGCCTCGGCCAGCGCGTCCATCTCGGCCTCGCTGAGCGGGTCGCCGCCGAGCGCCAACTGCCAGCGGAACTGCAGCAGTTCCTCGCTCTCGAAGAAGCCGGTGCCGTCGGTCGCCGAACCGGGGGCGGCCCGGACCACAGCGGTCGCGGTCAGGTCCTGCGCCAGGTCCCTGGGCCAGTGCACGGCGACTCCGGCCGCCGCGAGCCGGGTCGCCGCGACGCCGAGCAGGTCGCTCAGCTCGTCCTCGGACAGGGCCAGCACGTCGGGCGCGTCCTGTTCGGCGAGCCGGGCCAGCGGCGGCCACACGCGTGCCGCGCGCCGCACGGCGAGGGCCGCGTCCACCCGCGCGCGCGGGCCGAACGCCGCGTCCGCCTCGCCCGCCCACAGGGCCGCCGCGTCGGTCACCAGGGTGGGGTCGGCGAGGCTGTGCACCTGGACGATCGCGGCACCCGCGCCGCGCACCCGCCCGCCGTCGTCGGACACGTCGAACATGTCGAACGCCGACAGGTCGAGGCGGAGCGAGATCCGCACGCCCGCGTCCATGCCGGCGGCGACCTCCGCCGCCCAGTCGTGCCCGCCGGGCAGCCGCTGGGGGCGGCGGTCGGCGAAGGGCTTGCCGGCGGCGTACGGCGCGGCGGGGGTGCGCGGCAGCGTGTCCGCCACGGCGTCCAGGAAGGCGCGCATCAGGGCCTCCGGCCGGGGCAGCCGGAGCGGGCCTGGACCGGGCAGCGGGACGGCGTGTCCCTCGTGGGGCAGGGCGGCGGCGACCGCGCGCAGGTGCGCGATGTCCTCCGGGTCCAGGGGACCGGCCCGCCAGGCGTCGTGGCCGGACCGGGTCAGGCCGGGCAGCAGGCGGCCACGGGCGGTGAGCCCCAGCGCGTGCAGCGCGGCCGCGCCCCAGCAGGCGGTGGCGGGGTGGGCGGCGGGGTCGCGCCGGGCGCGCACGAGCAGCGGGAGCGCCCGGTCGAGGGGCAGCACGAGGGCGGGGGCCTGCCGACGGCGGACGGAGGCGCCGTGCGGGCGGACGACGGTCAGCTCCGTGGCCTCGGCGGCCGGCGGATCGGGGAGCGGGGCGTCCTGCGGGTCCCAGAAGGCGACGCGGCCCTCGCGCGGGACGGGGGCGGGCAGGAAGACGGCGGCGAGACGCAGCGGGACGCCCGCCTGTTCCACCGCGGCCCTGTCGCTCATACGTCCTGTCCACCTCCCGCCCGCATGCCGGATCAGTCGTCTTCGACTCTACGGGCGGGGTCTGACAATCGGTCCCGGCGGCCGGTCAGGGAACCGTGCGCGAGACGACGTAGACGAAGGGGTACGTCGGGTTGCCGTAGTTCACGACGACGTCCAGGGTCGGCGTCGGGTTCTTCTTCTCGCGCACGATGCCGGCGAACTCGCCCTCGCGGGAGCCGGGGCCCCTGAACCGCCAGCCCGTGACGTCCTGGTCGCGGGCGCTGATGGTGATGTCGCCCTTCCGCAGGTCGTCGCGGCTGACGCCGATCTGCGCGAGGAACTGGTCCAGGCCGGCGTGCGTGGTCTGGAACTGCACGTAGAGCCGGCTGGTCTTCCAGTTGTTGGTCTCGTAGTAGGCGACCTGGTTGGACGGGTGCGGGACCGGCACCTGGTAGAGGCGGCGCTGCACCTTCGAGGGCCAGCCCTCGGTCAGGCCGGTCGCCGAGTACTTCGCCTCCTTGTCCTTGCCGCTGTCGCGGCTCTGGTTGGCGGAGATCACCAGGTAGCCGGCCGGAACGCCGATGAGCAGCACGATGATCAGCAGGGTGAGCGCCCGGCGCCGGATCACATGACGGCGGTCCTCCGGCGGCCGGGGCGGCTCGTCGGGGGGTGCGGCCTGGCGGGGCAGCGAGGCGGTCATCCGGCGTCCCGGGCCGTGCGGAGCGGTGCGGTCATGCGGTGTCCCTGGTCGTGCGGGCCGTACTGGTCGTGCGGGGTGGTGCGGGGTGGTGCGGGGGTCATGCCGTGTCCTGGGTGCGGCGGGCCGCCTCGGTGAACCGCTCGAACCTCTCGAAGCGCTCGACACGGCGCCGCTTGGCGCGCCGGAAGCGGCGGGCGACCAGGCGGGCGAGGTCGGCGGCGCCGACCATGCCGGCCTCGGGGCCGAGCTGGGCGCGGACGATCCGGGCCTCGGGGCGGTAGCCGCGCCCGGTGAGCTGGCGCTTGAACGCGTCCCGCGCGGGGGCGATCAGCAGGTCGTCGGCGGCCGACACTCCGCCGCCGATCACGAAGCAGGACGGGTCGAGGGCGGCGGCGAGGTTGGCGATGCCGACGCCGAGCCACTGCCCGATGTCCTGGAGCAGCTCGATGCACATCGCGTCGCCCTCGCGGGCCAGCTCGGTGATCATCGGGCCGGTGATGTCACCGATCTGCCCCTTGACGTGCTCGATGATCCCGTACGCCACGGGGGAGTCGGCGGCGGCCAGCTCCTTGGCCTCCCTGACCAGGGCGTTTCCTGAGCTGTACTGCTCCCAGCAGCCGCGGTTGCCGCACGGGCAGCGGTGGCCGCCGGGCACCACCTGCATATGTCCGAACTCGCCCGCGACCCCGTACTTGCCACGCTTGACCTGGCCGTCCTCCAGGATCGCGCCGCCGATGCCGGTACCCAGCGTGATCATGACCAGGTGGTCCTCGCCGCGGCCCGCGCCGAAGCGCCACTCCGCCCAGGCGGCGGTGTTGGCGTCGTTGTCGACGAGGACGGGCACGGAGAGCCGGCCCGAGAGGCGGTCCCTGAGCGGCTCGTTGCGCCAGGACAGATGGGGCGCGAACAGGACGCGGTTGCGGTCGGCGTCCACCCAGCCGGCCGCGCCGATGCCGACGGCGTGCACGTCGTGCCGGTCGGACAGGTCCAGGACCAGCTCGACGATCGTGTCCTCGACGACCTTCGGGCTCTTGGACTTGTCCGGCGTCTCGGTGCGGACCTTCTCCAGGATGTTGCCGTCGGCGTCGACGACACCCGCCATCACCTTGGTGCCGCCGATGTCGATGCCCACCGTCGGCACGCGGGGTGCCGTGAGGTGCGAGCGGCGCTCCCTGGTGCCCACTGTCCGCAGGGCGGGGGCGCGCCGGGAGCCGATGGGGGCGCTGAAGTTGCCGTAGGTGCTCATCGCCGCCGATTCTGCCTCACCGCCGCGTCGTACGCCGAGCGGGGCATCAACGGGGCGGTTCCGGACCAATGCCGCCCGCGGGGGCGTCGGACGGGTCCCGCCCACGCGGCGGGGCCGCGGTCCGGCCCAGCCGCACGCCGCCGAGGGCGGCCGTGCCGTGGCGGAAATCGCACCCTTGTTTGTCCGCACAATACGACCGGAACGGCCGGGTCGGCAGCCCTCGGACCGTACGGCGGCCCTCAGGACCGTACGAGCAGCTGGAACTCGAACGAGTAGCGGGAGGGGCGGTAGATGTGGTCGCCGAATTCCACTGCCCGGCCGGTGTCGTCGAAGGTCGTGCGCTGCATCGTGAGCAGGGGGGCGCCCTCGTCCTCGGCGAGCCGCTCGGCCTCGGCGGGCGTGGCGGCGCGGGCGCCGATGGACTGGCGGGCGCTGTGCAGGGTGATCCCGGCGGCCCGCATCAGGCGGTACAGGCCGGTGGCCTCCAGCTGCCCGGTGTCCAGGTCGAGGAGGCCGGAGGGAAGGTGGTTGCACAGGTAGGCCATCGGCTCGCCGTGCGCGAGCCGCAGCCGCTCCACCCGGTGCACGTCACTGCCCTCGGCGACCGAGAGGGCGGCGGCGACCTCGGCGGACGCGGGGACGACCGTGTTGACCAGGACCGTCGTCGCGGGACGCTGCCCGGCCGCCTCCAGGTCGTCGTAGAGACTGCTCAGCTCCAGCGGACGCTTGACCTGGCTGTGCACGACCTGTGTGCCGACGCCCCGGCGGCGCACCAGCAGGCCCTTGTCGACGAGCGACTGGATCGCCTGGCGCACGGTCGGACGGGACAGACCGAGCCGCGCGGCGAGCTCGATCTCGTTGCCCAGGAGGCTGCCGGGGGTGAGCGATCCGTGCTCGATCGCGGCCTCCAGCTGCTGCGACAGCTGGAAGTACAACGGCACCGGGGAGCTGCGGTCCACACGGAGTTCGAGCTGCGCGGTCGGGTCCACTTCTGGTTTCGGCACCCGCCGAGCGTAGCTCCGTGCGCTGTTGACGGGAAGTTGTGTAGTTCGGTTGTCCGGACATACGCATTGACATCGTGCGGCCTGCGACGTCACTTTGTTTTCATGCGCATCGGGGTCATCGGGACGGGCCGCATAGGCACCATTCATGCGAACACACTCAGCCGTCACCGCGAGGTCGGATCCCTGATCCTGACGGACGCGGACCCCGCGCGGGCCCAGGAGCTCGCGCTGCGGCTGGGCGAGACGGCCGCCCCCGGGGTGGACGAGATCTTCCGCTGGGGCGTGGACGCGGTGGTGATCACCACGGCGACCTCGGCCCACGCCGAACTGATCGGTCGGGCAGCACGCTCGGGCCTTCCGGTCTTCTGCGAGAAACCCATCGCCCTGGACCTGGCGGGGACCTTACAGGCGATCGCCGAGGTCGAGGCCGCGGGAACGATCCTTCAGATGGGGTTCCAGCGCCGCTTCGACGCGGGCTACTCGGGGGCCCGGGAGGCCGTACGGTCCGGCCGGCTCGGGCGGCTGCACACCGTGCGGGCGCTGACCTCCGACCAGTCGCCGCCGCCCGCCGCCTGGCTGCCGGTGTCCGGCGGGATCTACCGGGACGCCCTCATCCACGACTTCGACTGCCTGCGCTGGGTGACCGGGCGCGAGGTGCGGGAGGTGTACGCCACCGGATCCGACGCCGGTCCCGCGATGTTCCGGGCGGCGGGGGACGTCGACACCGCGGCGGCGGTCCTCACCCTCGACGACGGCACCCTCGCCACCGCCACGGCGACCCGGCTGAACGGCGCCGGCTACGACGTCCGCATGGAGCTGGCCGGCGAGCTCGACCAGATCGTGGTCGGCCTGGACGACCGTACGCCGATCGCCTCCACCGAGCCCACCGGTCCCCCGGCCGCGGACAAGCCCTGGGGCGGCTTCCTGGAGCGCTTCGGGCCCGCGTACGAGGCGGAACTGGTCGCGTTCGTGGAAGTGGTCCGGGGCGAGCGCGCCAACCCCTGCGACGGACGCGAGGCGCTGCAGGCCTTCCGGATCGCGGAGGCGTGCGACATCTCGCGCCGGGAGCGCAGGGCGGTGTCGCTGGCGGAGATCCGGGGGGAGTGAGGCGCCACGACGCGACGTCACGGCACCACCGGGTCCGGCCGCGCCACCCGCGGCAGCGCCGCGACCCACCGGCGGCCCACGGGCCGTCCCCGTCGGCGGCCCGCGACGAGCTGCGGGACGCCGACGTGGTCCACGCCGGCGGCGACGCTCTCATACGGAACGTGATCCCGATCCGGCCGGCGTCCCTGGACGGCCGGGGGCCGGCGAGTGCGGCGCCGCGCCCGCGCGTACCCGAACTGCTCGTCCAGGGGGTGTCTCGGAAGTCCCGTGCGGTGCCCGGGGTGTCCGGTGCGTGCTGTGCGGGACTTTCGAGCCACCCCCCTTAGCGCCCGCCCTCGTCGAGAAGCCCCGCGTCGTACGCGAGAAGGGCGATCTGCACACGGTTGTTGAGGCCGAGCCGGGCCAGGACGCGGGAGACGTGGGCCTTGACGGTGGCGACGCTCATGAAGAGCGTGGCGGCGATCTCGGCGTTGGTCAGGCCCCGGCCGACGGCGACGGCGACCTCGCGTTCGCGCTCCCCCAGGGCGGCGAGCAGTTCGCGCGCGCGGGTGCGCCGGGTGTCGGCGGCCGAGCCCGCCGCGTGGTCCATCAGCTGCCGGGTGACGGCGGGCGACAGTACGGGGTCGCCCGCCGCGACCCGGCGCACCGCGTCCAGGATCTCGGCGGGCGGGGTGTCCTTGAGGACGAATCCGGCGGCGCCCGCGCGCAGGGCGCCCAGCACCTGCTCGTCGGCGTGGAAGGTGGTGAGGACCACGACCTGGGGGGCGTCCTGGCGGCGGCGCAGCCGCTCGGTGGCGGTCAGTCCGTCCACGGCCGGCATCCGGATGTCCATGAGGACGACGTCGGGGCGGGTGCGGTCGACGAGTGCCTCGGCCTGAGAGCCGTCGGCGGCCTCTCCGACGATCTCGATGTCGTCGGCGCCGCCCATCATGAGGGACAGACCGGCGCGCACCAGGGGATCGTCGTCGACGAGGAGGAGTCTGATCGCAGTCATGGCGTTACGTAATCACGCTCGTCGGTACGGGAGTTGTCCGAGGGGCGGCACGGCAGTCGTCCGGCCGGCGGCTCGGGGGCCGGCCGCCGTCAGGCCGTCGCGGGCCACGGCAGCCACCCCCGCACCTCGAACCCCCCGTCGTCCCGGGGACCGTGCTCCAGCCGTCCGCCCGCCAGGGACGCCCGTTCGGTCAGGCCGATGAGTCCCTGGCCGGAGCCGGGCACGGGCGGGACGTCACCCTCGGGGGCGGGGTTGCGCACGATCACGGTGAGGCCCTCGCCGGGGCCGCCCGCGACGGTCACCTCGGCCTCGGCGCCGGGTGCGTGCTTGCGGGCGTTGGTGAGGCACTCCTGGGTGATGCGGTAGGCGGTGCGGCCGACGGAGGCGGGCACGGCGGCCGGGTCGGTGACGCGCCGGTCGAGGGTCACCTTCATGCCGGCCTGGCGGGACTCGGCGACCAGCGTGTCCAGGGCGGCCAGCGTCGGCTGCGGGCGGCCGTCGTCGGGTTCGCCGGCCCGCAGGACACCGATGATCTCGCGCAGGTCCTGCAGGGCCTCGTGGGCGCTCTCCCGGATGACCCCGGCCGCCCGCGCGATCTCCTCGCGGGGCGCGTCCGGGCGGAACTCCAGTGCGCCGGCGTGCACGCTGAGCAGGGTCAGCCGGTGCGCGAGCACGTCGTGCATCTCGCGCGCGATGGCCTCGCGGGCCAGCCGCTGCGCCTGCTCGGCCCGCAGCCGCGCCTCCGTCTCGGCCCGCCGGGCCCGGTCGCGCAGGCTGAGCATCAACTGCCGCTTGGACCGCACGAACATGCCCCAGCCGATGACCGCGAGGGTGAGGAGCACGGTGAACAGCACGGCGGCCGGGTAGTCCAGGTCGGGTTCCGGGCGCAGCCAGAAGAACACGGGGACCAGTGCGAGGCCGATGCCGCCGGCCCAGGCCACGGAGCGGAAGGGCCGGTGCACGGCGAGAGTGAACAGGGCGACCAGGCCGGCCCCGCCCGCCGTGTTCGACAGGAAGCCGACGGGGATCATCGCCACGGCGAGCCCGAGCGGCCAGCGGCGGCGCAGCCAGACCGCGGCACAGGCGAGCGCGCCGAGGAACTGGTCGGCGACGGCGACCACGTGCGGGAGGTCCGGGTCGTCGCCCAGGCCGTCGGCGGCCACCAGACCGGTGACGACGGCCAGCAGGAAGCAGGTGAAGTCGACGACCCAGTCACGCGCGGTGCGCCGGGGCCGCCGCCCGGACCGCTCGGTGTCCGGGTCGAGCTCGGCGGCCAGCGCGGACGGCAGCAGCCACCGGCGGCGCACGACCCCGGGCGCGGTGTGGAGCGCGTCCGGGGTCCGTACCGCGCCGTCGTCTGCCCTCATGACCGGTCAATCTACGCAGCGCGGGGCCGGGCCGCCCCGTCCCCGGCAAGATCGGCTGCCGACGGATCGCAACCGCCTACGAAAGTCACGCCGCCGTCGACTTTCGGCGCACCCGGCCGGGCGTGGCCGAGCCTTCGGTCGGACGTGCCTCGCCCCGCGGCCGATGTGCGTGGGGGGTCCGCAGGGCGAGGGTCCTCATCATGAAGGAACTGCTGGAGGTACTCGGTTTCCTCGCCCTCGTGCAGGGCGTGCTGGGCCTGGTGCACGAGTTCGCCCACTGGCGGGTGGGACTCGTGCAGCGGATCGGCTTCCTCGACGGCTACGAGGTCTACGCGAGCGTCGCACTGGTGGTACTGGCGTTCGCGCTGTTCGCCGCCGCGGAGAGCCGGAAGTCCGGCTGAGCGCGGGCCGGACCTCCGGCAGGCCGCACCTTTCCTCGGTCGACCTGAACGTCGTGGGGGGGGACGACTCAGCAGTCGTAGTCGATCAGGTCGAAGGTGGCGTAGTGGTCGGCCGTGTAGTAGTCCTCGTCGGTCTGCCGGCCGGTGACCACGCGGCGGGCGCCGCGCGTGGAGGAGCCCGGCGTCTTCACGGTGTACTCGTGGTAATAGCCCGTGGACTGAGCGGGCAGGACGCCTTCCCGGTTCTGGAAGACGGCCCCGTCCTGCGAGTACGGGAACGGCCCGCCCTGCTCGATCAGCTCGAGCGTGTCGTACGCCTGGGAGGGCAGATCGCTGTAGCAGACGCTGCCGACCGCGGCGTGCGCCGTCGTGGCGGAGACGGTGCCGCCCACGAGCAGGGCGGACAGGACGGCGGCCGAAGCGCCGATGCGGGTGATCCGTGGGGGGAATCTCATGCCCTCATGATGACGCGCGTAGACCATGGCATGTCAATGACAACTCCGAGGATTTTCCCGTCAAGTCCGTTGAGTTTTCGGGAATTTAACCCGCCGCTAGCCGTTGTCCGGGAGCTCGTACGAGCCGTAGCGCGGACGGCCTTCCAGGGCGTACGTCTGGAGGGAGACGCCGGCCGCGGTGACCCGGCCGCCCGTGTGGCGGAAGGCGGTCGGCACGGCGCCGTCGGCGAAGAAGCGGCGGCCGGTGCCGAGCACCACCGGGAAGCTCAGCAGGTGGAGCGTGTCGACGAGGTCGAGGGCCAGCAGGGACTGGGCGAGAGCGCCGCTGCCGTGCATCTGGAGCTCGCCGTCGGTGCTCTCCTTCAGGGCGGTGACCTCCTTGGCGAGGTCACCGCCGACGACCGTGGTGCCGGCCCACCCCGGGTCGGTGAGGGTCGTGGAGGCGACGTACTTCGGCAGCGCGTTCAGCCTGCCGGCGACGGGGTCGCCGGGGTCGGTCACCTTCGGCCAGTACGAGGCGAAGATGTCGTACGTCCGGCGGCCGAGGAGGAACGCGCCGGCCCGGTCGAAGACCTCGGTGATGAAGGCGCCGAAGTCGTCGTCGCCGTACGGAAAGCTCCAGCCGCCGTGCTCGAAGCCGTCGCGGGTGTCCTCCTGGGGGCCGCCGGGCGCCTGGTAGACGCCGTCGAGGGTGACGAAGATCGTGGAGACGAGCTTGCCCATGGCGGGTGCCTGCTTTCTTGCGCGGGGTCCGTTGTCATCACCTCAGACCCCGCCGGCGCCCGCAACTCATCGGTGGGCCCGCCTCAGCCCACGTTCGTCGAGAACAGTCCGCCCGTCGGGCCCTGCTTGTCGCCGCCCTGGGCCTTCTTCAGGGCGTTGGCGAGGCTCTCGATGGTGAGCGACTGCAGGATGACCCGGCCGCTGCCCTCCAGGGTGGCGAGGGACAGACCCTCGCCGCCGAACACGGCGTTCATGATCCCCTGGCGGTTGAGGCCGCCGACCCGCTGGACGCCGTACCGGATGCCCTCCTCGAAGGCGACCACGCAACCGGTGTCGACCTCGATGCGGCCGCCGAAGTCCGCCGGATCGAGGTCGATGAAGTTGCCCGCGCCGGCGATGATGACCGTGCCGTGCCCGGTGAACTTCTCCAGGACGAAGCCCTCACCGCCCTTCATGCCGGTGCGGCCGCCCTGGAAGGCGATGCCGAACTCGACGGTGGACTCCGCGGCCACGAAAGCGTCCTTCTCGGCGAACCACGCGCGCGTGCCGTTCAGCTCCAGGGCGCGCATCTCGCCCGGGAGCACGCCCGCGAAGCCGACCGTGCCCTCGCCGCCCTGCGCGGTGAAGTACTGGAACGCCAGCGACTCGCCCGCGAGGGCGCGCTGGCCGACCTGCATGGCGGTGCCCATGGCCTGGCGCAGCATGCCGCCCATGCCGCCGCCACCGCCGCCGCCCTGGGGCTGCCGGCCACCGCCGTCCGACGGGCCGCCCAGCCGGGTCTCCATGGTCACGTTCGTCGTCTTGAACAGGAACTTCCCCGCCTCGCAGTACACGGTCTGGCCGGGGCCCAGGTTGACGACCGCCATCTGCATGGCGTTGCCGACGATTTCTTGCTGAAGGGTCACACGGGGAGAACGCGGGAGGTGGAGCGAAGAGTTCCGCCCGCCGGGCGCGAGTCGACCGAACGCCGCTCCTTCACCCACGGAGATCCATCAGAAGGGCCCTAACCGCCCAGTTCCTGGTGGCGGGCCGCCAGCCTCCTCGCCCCCTCCTCCGTCAGGGAGCCGTACAGACGCACGCGCGAGATGCCGCCGTCCGGGTAGATGTCCACGCGCGCGTGCGTGCCGACGGCCGGGGCGGGGAGGACGAAGCGGTGGTCGGTGTCGGGCTGGAGGCGGGTGGGCGGAAGGATCTGCGTCCACTCGCCCTCCTCGCCGTCGCGCACGGAGACCGAGGCCCAGCCCGCGCTGTTGCCCTTCAGATACGCCGTGTCGATCTCCAGGGCGCGGATGCGGGACTGGGCCACCAACCGGTAGCGGATCCAGTCGTTGCCCCGGTCGCGGCGCCGGCGGGTCTCCCAGCCGTCGTCCATCTGGCGGGACCGGCCGGGCCGAAGGGTGTTCGCCGGCGGTGAGTAGAAGCGGTCCGAGGCGTCCTCGGCCCGGCCGCCGTTCTCCAGGGCGACGACGTCGAAGGTGCCGAGCGCCTCCAGCCACTGCGGGTCCGGTACGACCTCGCCGTACACGCGCAGACGGGCGATCCCGCCGTCGGGGTGCTGGTTGAGGCGCAGGTGGGTGAAGCGCTGTTCGACGGCTATGGAGAAACCGTTCGCCGCGTGGCCGCCGACCGGGGTGGGCGCAACCAGCGTCGTCCACTTCACGTCGTCGCCCAGCAGTTCCTCAGGGGAGGGGGTGCCCGGGACGGACGTGCCCTCGACCGAGACGGCCTGCGGGTAGTTGCCCCGGAAGTGGGCGGTGTCGACCACGATCCCGCGGATCACGCCGGGGGCACCGAGGCGGACCAGCGCCCAGTCGTGGTCGTCGGCGGCCGGCCAGGGGTGGTCGGCGGAGACCCCGCGGCGGCGGCGGGTCTCCCAGCCGTCCATGATCTTGCCCTTGTGCCCGAAGTGCTCGGGGTCGAACTCGGCGCGATGGGGCAGCAGCAGGTTCTCGCGCTCGGCGAAGAACTCGTCGTTGGCGGCGATGACGGCGGCACCGAGCCGCCGGTCGGCGAGGTCGGCGTGGTGCGTGAACGGGAAGTCGGCGGTGCGGTAGTCCGCGTACGGGTCGCCGCCGCCGTAGGGGTTCGCGTCGCCGGTGAAGCCAGGTGTCGCTGCCACGGTGATCAGGTCTTCCTCTCGGGAGTCGGCCGGTGCGGGTGCGCGGGGATCAGGGGGTGCGCGTGAGGAGCGCGCCCTTCGGTTCGGTGAACTCGCCGTCCGCGACGACGCGTTCGCCGCGCAGCCAGGTGGACTTCACGACGCCGTGGAGGGTCCGGCCGGCGTACGCGGTGACGCGGTTGCGGTGCTGGAGGGCCGCCGGGTCGACGGTGAAGGTCTCGTCGGGGGCCAGGACGGCGAAGTCGGCGTCGCGGCCCGCCTCGATGGCGCCCTTGCGGGCGTCCAGGCCGACGAGTCGCGCCGTGTGCGTGGACATCCAGCGGACCACGTCCTCCAGGCCGTGGCCCCGCCTGCGGGCCTCCGTCCAGACGGCCGCCAGGCTCAGCTGGAGGCCGGAGATGCCACCCCAGGCGGTGGCGAAGTCGCCGGTCTTCAGGTCCGCGGTCGACGGTGAGTGGTCGGTCACCACACAGTCGATGGTGCCGTCGGCCAGCGCCTGCCAGAGCAGGTCCTGGTTGGCGGCCTCGCGGATGGGCGGGCAGCACTTGAACTCGCTGGCGCCGTCCGGGACCTCCTCGGCGGTGAGGGTGAGGTAGTGGGGGCAGGTCTCGACGGTGATGCGGACACCCTCCGCCTTGGCCGCCGCGATCAGGGGCAGCGCGTCGCTGGAGGAGAGGTGCAGGACGTGCACACGCGCGTGGAGCCGCTTCGCCTGGGCGACGAGCGCGGCGACGGCCGTGTCCTCGGCCAGCCGCGGACGGCTGGCGAGGAAGTCGGCGTACCGGGGGCCGCCCCGCTGCGGGGCCGCGTCGAGGTGGTGCGGGTCCTCGGCGTGCACGATCAGCAGCCCGTCGAAGCCGGCGATCTCCGCCAGGGACCGGGCCAGTCCGTCCTGGTCCAGGTGCGGGAACTCGTCCACGCCGGACGGGGAGAGGAACGCCTTGAAGCCGAAGACGCCGGCGTCGTGCAGCGGGCGCAGGTCCTTGACGTTGTCGGGCAGGGCGCCGCCCCAGAAGCCGACGTCGATGTGCGCCTTGCCGGCGGCGACCTCCTGTTTCGTCCTCAGGTGGGCGACGGTCGTGGTCGGCGGAAGGGAGTTGAGCGGCATGTCGACGAGGGTGGTGATGCCGCCGGCCGCCGCCGCGCGCGTGGCGGTCCAGAAGCCCTCCCAGTGCGTGCGGCCGGGGTCGTTGACGTGCACATGGGTGTCGACCAGGCCGGGCAGCAGGACGTGATCGCCGAGGTCCTCCAGGCGGGCGCCCGCGGGGACGGGGGCGTCGTGCGGCAGGACAGCGGTGATCCTCCCGGCGGACACGGCGACCGACGCGGCGCGTGTCCCTTCGGGAGTGATGACGCGCGTCGAGCGCAGCACCAGTTCAGCGTCGGACACCCGGACCCCTCTCTCGCCGTTCACTTCCGCGCAACGGGATTCGCTGCCGTGAAACTTCCACGTAACGGAATTCAACGTTCTGTTGAAGGAGTCTCACTCTCCCGGCTGACGTCCGTCAAGGCCACACCCCCAGGATGCGCCCCCGCCCGGCACTCTGGACGTTTCCACAGTACGGAATCGAGATTCCGAAATGCAGAACGTAGCTACGTACAAGCGAGGAGTCAACCGGCCCCCGGGTAGGCTTCAGCTCTTCCCGCCGGTTTCGAAAGGAACGCGCCGTGCCGACGTCGAGCGCCAGCACCCCCGACTCCGCCAAGTCCGCAGGCGGCGGGGTCCAGTCCCTCGAGCGCGCCTTCGACCTGCTCGAGCGGATGGCGGACGCGGGCGGCGAGGTCGGCCTCAGCGAGCTGTCCGCGAGCAGCGGGCTGCCGCTGCCCACCATCCACCGCCTGATGCGCACCCTGGTGGCCTGCGGGTACGTCCGCCAGCAGGCCAACCGCCGCTACGCGCTGGGACCGCGGCTGATCCGGCTCGGCGAGTCCGCGTCCCGGCTGCTGGGCACCTGGGCGCGGCCGTACCTGGCCCGGCTGGTCGAGGAGACCGGCGAGACGGCGAACATGGCGCTGCTCGACGGGGACGAGATCGTGTACGTGGCACAGGTGCCGTCCAAGCACTCGATGCGGATGTTCACCGAGGTCGGCCGCAGGGTGCTGCCGCACTCCACGGGCGTGGGCAAGGCGCTGCTCGCGGGCTTCCCGGACGCCGAGGTGCGCGCCCTGCTGGCGCGTACCGGCATGCCGGCCGCCACCGAGAAGACGATCACCACGCCGGAGGGCTTCCTCGCGGCGCTGGCGGACGTGCGGCGCGCGGGCTACGCGGTCGACGACAACGAGCAGGAGATCGGGGTGCGCTGCCTCGCGGTCTCCGTCCCCGGCTCCCCCACCGCGGCGGCCATCTCCATCTCCGGCCCGGCCGGCCGTGTCACCGACGCGGCGACGGAGAAGATCGTGCCCGTGCTCCAGCAGGTGGCGGGCGAACTGTCGGAGGCGCTGACCAGCTCGGGTCCGACGGCCTAGCCGGGACGAGCCGCTCACGCGGGGAGCGGGCCGGCGGCGGGTGCTCCGGACGGCCCCCACACGGTGCGACGCCGCACGGGAGCAAGGTCTGCGAACCGGTCCGCGAGCCCGGGAGGCCGGGAGTCGGCCCCCGGCGCGCGACGAGCGAGGGGGAGGGGGCTGCGCCGTCCGCGCGGCCGTGTCTCAGCGGTGCGGTGGTTCGCCGAACAGGTCCACCGCCTCGCGCACCTGCGACAGGCCTCGCGCCAGTGCGCTGACCGAGCCGATCGCCCCCGCGATCAGCAGCAGGGAGCGGCGCAGACGCGGTATCTCGGGCGTGCCCGCGGCGGCCATGGCGTCCAGGGCGGCCAGTTCCTCCTCCGCGATGTCCCGGTCCGGGAACTCCGCGGGGTGTGCGGCGAGTTCCCGGCGCAGACGGGACACGGCGGAGCGCAGCTCCACCACCCGCGAGTCCTTGTCGCTGCCGGTCACAGCCCTCTGCTCCACGCTCCGCAACACAGTCCTCCCCCTCGCACCCCGTTGTGCGCGTGCATGTTCCCGCGCCGGGCGTCGGTCGGGCGCCCGGTCGGTGCGGGCGCCCAGTTAACGCCACCTCGGACCGTGCGCGCCAGTCCGCTGCGTCACCGAGTTGCTGCGCAGCGTGATCCAGTCGCTGTCGGCGCCATGCGGTATGCAGGATCCATGACGCACAGGGAGGACGAGGTGGCCGGTCTGCTGCTCGCGGCCGGCGGCGGACGGCGGCTCGGCGGGCGGCCGAAGGCGCTGCTGACGCACCGGGGACGGCCGCTGGTGGAACACGCGGTGGGGGTGCTGCGGGCGGCGGGCTGCACGCGCGTGCACGTGGTCCTGGGGGCCGCCGCCGACGCCGTACGGGAGCGGGCGCGGCTCGACGGGTGCGTGGTCGTGGAGAACCCGGACTGGGAGGAGGGCATGGGCACCTCGCTGCGGGCCGGACTCGCCTCGCTCGCCGGGACGGGGGCGCGGGCGGCGCTCGTTTCGCTGGTCGACCAGCCGGGCATCGGCCCGGAGGCGGCGGCCCGCACACGTGCCGCCTTCGAGGACGAGGAGTCGCTCGCGGCCGCCTCCTACGACGGTGTCCGCGGACATCCGGTCCTGTTCGGCGCCGCCCACTGGGCGGGCGTCGCGGCGAGCGCGAGCGGTGACCAGGGGGCGCGCGCCTATCTGAAGGCACGCGCGGCCGCGCTCACCCTCGTCGAGTGCGGTGACGTGGCCCGGCCCTACGACATCGACACGGAGGCCGATCTGAGCCATCTGGAGTGAGGAGGAGCGCCGCGCGCCCCCCTTTCGCCTCGGTTACCCCGGCCGCCCCGCGACCGCCTCGACCCGGAGAATCTCGACATCAACAAAACATTGAACTTCCACGATGAGGAAACTAGTATCCAATTCCGCAAGGGCACCCGGTGCCACGCTCGCTGAAGGAAGTGACAGCTGATGTCCGCACCAGCGCCGTCCCCGCTGGCCGTCGTCGACGCCGAGCCCCTGCCGCGGCAGGAGGAGGTCCTCACCGAGGCCGCCCTCGCCTTCGTGGCCGAGCTGCACCGGCGGTTCACCCCCCGGCGTGACGAGCTCCTCGCCCGCCGCGCGGAGCGCCGCGCCGAGATCGCCCGCACCTCCTCGCTCGACTTCCTCCCGGAGACCGCCGCGATCCGCGCCGACGACTCCTGGAGGGTGGCCCCCTCCCCCGCGGCCCTGGACGACCGCCGGGTGGAGATCACCGGCCCCACCGACCGCAAGATGACCATCAACGCCCTCAACTCGGGCGCGAAGGTCTGGCTCGCGGACTTCGAGGACGCCTCGGCACCGACCTGGGAGAACGTGGTCCACGGTCAGCTCAACCTGATCGACGCGTACACCCGCAGCATCGACTTCACCGACCCGGGGTCCGGCAAGTCCTACGCCCTGCGCCCCGACGAGGAGCTGGCGACGGTCGTCATGCGGCCGCGCGGCTGGCACCTGAACGAGCGGCACCTGGTCGACGCCGACGGCACCCCCGTCCCGGGCGCCCTCGTCGACTTCGGCCTGTACTTCTTCCACAACGCCCGGCGGCTGCTGGAGCTCGGCAAGGGCCCGTACTTCTACCTCCCGAAGACGGAGTCGCACCTCGAGGCCCGCCTGTGGAACGACGTGTTCGTCTTCGCGCAGGACCACGTCGGCATCCCCCAGGGCACCGTCCGGGCGACCGTCCTGATCGAGACGATCACGGCCGCGTACGAGATGGAGGAGATCCTCTACGAACTCCGCGAGCACGCCTCGGGGCTGAACGCGGGCCGCTGGGACTACCTGTTCTCCATCGTGAAGAACTTCCGTGACGGCGGCCCCCGTTTCGTGCTGCCGGACCGCAACGCCGTGACGATGACCGCCCCGTTCATGCGCGCGTACACCGAACTCCTCGTCCGCACCTGCCACAAGCGCGGCGCGCACGCCATCGGCGGCATGGCGGCGTTCATCCCCTCCCGGCGGGACGCGGAGGTCAACAGGGTGGCCTTCGAGAAGGTCCGCGCCGACAAGGACCGGGAGGCGGGCGACGGTTTCGACGGCTCCTGGGTCGCCCACCCCGACCTGGTCCCCATCGCGATGGAGTCCTTCGACAAGGTGCTCGGCGACCGGCCGCACCAGAAGGACCGCCTCCGCGAGGACGTCCATGTCGAGGCGGCCGACCTGATCGCCGTCGACTCGCTGGACGCCAGGCCGACGTACCAGGGACTCGTCAACGCCGTACAGGTCGGCATCCGCTACATCGAGGCCTGGCTGCGCGGGCTCGGCGCGGTCGCCATCTTCAACCTGATGGAGGACGCGGCCACCGCCGAGATCTCCCGCTCGCAGATCTGGCAGTGGATCAACGCCGGCGTCGAGTTCGAGAACGGCGAGAAGGCGACCCCGGAACTGACCCGCAAGGTCGCCGCCGAGGAGCTGCGGAACATCCGCGCCGAGCTGGGCGAGGAGGCGTTCGCCGCCGGCCACTGGCAGCAGGCCCACGATCTGCTCCTGGAGGTCGCGCTCGACGAGGACTACGCCGACTTCCTCACCCTGCCCGCCTACGAGCAGCTCAGGGGCTGACGCTCACTCAGGCCTGTCCGAGTGGCCCAGGGACTTCCCCGGGGCCACCCGGTCGCGTACGAGGCGCTTGACCGCCGTCGGTTCCGGGAAGCCCTGCTCGCGACGGTCCCAGACCACCTCGTCGCCCACCCGGACGACGAACACCCCGCCCTTGCCGGGCTTCAGCGACAGCTCCGTCAGCTCGGCCTCGAAGGTCGTGAGCAGTTCCTGTGCCAGCCAGGCGGCACGCGGCAGCCAGCGGCACTGGGTGCAGTACTCGATCTCGACCCGCCGCGGGTCGCGCGCGTCGGCCGCCGACGAGGGCTCCGTCATCCGAGGTGCACCGACCAATCCTGTTCCGCGGCCGGCTTGCCGTGCAGGTCGGGGACCCGCTTGAGCCAGCTCGGCCGTCCTTGTTCCGTCCTCGCCGCGCGCAGGGCCTCCTCGGCGGCGAGCTCCTCCCGGCTGGGGAAGTCGGTGGGCAGCCAGGCCGCGGAGGCCGCCGCGCGCGCGTGGAGGTGGTCCACGTACGTCTCACGGACCGCGTCCGGCGTCGCGAAGCCCTCCTCGCCGGCCAGCCACGCGTCCGGGACCTCGGCCACGATGTCCCGCAGCAGTCCCCGTGTCACCTTCGGCGCCAGTTCCCCGTCGGCGGCGCGCACGTCCGGGCCGTAGTGGCCGAGGGCGTGGTGGCGGAAGTCGTAGGCCCTGGCGGGGTCGGCGCCGTCCCAGCGGTGGTGGAAGACGAGCGCGGCGCCGTGGTCGATGAGCCACAGCCGCGGCGGCACGGTCCCGAGGGTGGGCCAGATCATCAGGTTGGAGCTGTGGACCGTGCGGTCGACGTTCGCGGTCAGGGCGTCCAGCCAGACGATCTTCCCGGCCTCCAGCGGGTCCACCCGGAAGGACCGGGCCACCTCGGGCGTGAAGTCCTTCGCCCCCGGCAGCAAGTCCATGCCGAGGTTGAGGCCCGCGCTCGCGCTGTGCAGGTCCCGCACCTCCTGGTGCGGCTCGTGGTCGGCGACGGCCGGGTCGAAGTGCACGAACACCAGCTCGGGGAACCTCAGTCCGAGCGCACGGGCCAGCTCCCCGACGATCACCTCGGCGACCAGCGCCTTGCGGCCCTGCGCGGAGCCGGTGAACTTCACGACGTACGTGCCCAGGTCGTCGGCCTCGACGACCCCGGGGACGGAGCCGCCGGACCGCAGCGGGTTCACGTATCGGACGGCAGTCACTTCGCGCAGCACACCGGCCAGCGTAATTCAGATCATGTACGTACGGATCGCGCCCGGGCGGATCACGCCGGGGCGTCCCGTCCGCGGGCCAGCGGGTTCGGCAGCGGCAGGTAGCGGGCGTCGGCACCGTCCGCGCCGGTCCAGCGCAGCAGCAGGTTGGTCTTGCCGGGCAGGGCGGGCGCCGCGAGCAGGTCGCGCACCTCGGGCAGGTCGTGGCGGGCCAGTTCGCGGCGGGCGGCCGGCCAGGGGTCGAAGCCGGGGTGCCGTTCGGCGAGGACGGCGGCGATCTCGGTGAGGTGGTTGACGACCAGGCAGTACACCAGCCGCTCCCAGCCGGCGGCCCGCTCCACGTCCGCCGCGAGCTTCACGCCCTCGGCGTCCCGGAACACCGCCTGCACCGGCATGCCGTCCTCGTCGACGGCGACCAGCGTGTTCTGCAGATGCGCCTCGAGCACGACGCCGTGGTCGGCGAACACCGCGAGGACCGGAGGCACGACAGCCCTCAGATACGCCTCCCACCAGGCAGCCGGGTCCAGCGGACCCCCGGCCGCCGCACCACCCGTCGAGCGGACCGCCACGCCACTGGTCGCCCGGGCCGCCGCACCGCCCCCTGCCGGCCGCAGGGCCCCGTCGAGCGGGCTGCCCTCGAAGCCCTCCACCAGACCCGCGGCGAGCAGCGGGGTGGCACCGGGCAGGACATGGCCGTCGAGGCCGTCACGGACCAGGACGGCCAGTTCCTCGAACGCGAAGGACGCGGTGCGGTAGCCGCGGTCGCTGAGCCAGGCCGCCGGGCCGTCGAGCGCGGCGAATGCCCGGGTGACCGCCGCGTCGGTGCGGCGCAGTTTCAGCAGGTCGTGGCGCCACAGCCGGCGGACGTCGTTGGTGATGCGCACATCGAGGCTGAACTTCAGGAACAGGTCACGGCCGGGCGCGTACAGGGTGCGCACGGCGGCCGTGGGCCAGGCCGTGAAGCCTGCCGTGCCGAGCCGGACGAGACGGCCGTCGGCGAACGCCGGGGCCAGCGCCGGGGCAGCCAGGTCGAGCTGCCAGGGGTGGGCGGGCAGCAGCCGGTAGCCCGGCGGGGCCGCGCCCAGCGCGTCCAGCGCGGAGGTGTCGCCCTCCTCGACGACCAGGTCCTCGCGCACGCCCAGCAGGGCCGGCGGGAACGCGGCGTACGCCTCGGGGGCGTACGGCAGCCAGCCGGCTACGGGGCCGCCGCCGCGCGCCTTGGGGGCGGGGTGGTGCGGGTGGCCGGTGACGAGGGACTGCTCGGAGCGCCGGTAGCGGCCGGGGGGCGGGGTCGCACGCGCGCGTGCCGCGAGCAGCGCGGCGACCGCGTCCCTGCTGTCGATGATCTCGGCGGGCAGTTCGTGGTTGGACAGGCCGGTGTGGCGGCGCAGCTCCTCCGCGACCAGCTTGACCAGTTCGGTGTGGCCGAGCGGCTGCCAGACGCCGGACGAGCGGACCTCGGGCCCGGCGGGCCGCCGGGTGCCGCGCACCCGCAGCAGCCGCCCGGTACCGGGCAGCCGGTACTGCGCCCACCCGTCCGGCGCGGAGGCCCCCGGCAGCGGCTCGGCCACCTCCCGCAGGAGACAGTTGAGCAACGGCGCGACCGCGCAGGCGTCGGCCATGGCGTCGTCCACGGCTGCGTCGGCGGGCGTCGCGGTCTCGGCGGGCGGGGGGATGAGATCCACGCGATCCACTCGTTCCCTACGGTTCTTCTGGGCGGAGACGATCAGTATCGCTGTCGTCACGGCCCCTCCGTGACTGACGTACCCGCACCCCGAGGAGCCCACCCGTGCACCGACCCCCCAGCGCCGAGTCCGAGGTGGCGGCCGAACTGGCCGCGCTGCGCCCCGCTCTCGGACCCCGGTTCGCCGCCGCGCTGCCCGGCGCCCGGGCGGCCGTGCTGACCCGGCTGTGGCGGGCCCTCGCCCACGAACCGCTGCCCTGGATCGTCCGCCGGGAGTCCGGCCGGGAGGGCCTCACCCTGCGGCTGGCGGACGGCCGCCGGCTGCACGGCCCGCGGGCCGACCCGTACGCGACCGCGGGGTACGTGAGCGAGGTACGGCTGGACCGGGTGGCGTACGACGATCCGGCGCGGCTGATGACGGAGCTCGCGGTGCCGCACGGCGGGGGTTTCGCCGCCGAACTCGGGCACAGCGCAGCCTCGCTGGCGCTCTCCCGGGCCGCGCAGGAGCCCGTCTCCCCGGAGCCGGCGTGGCCGGCGCACGACTGGGAGTGGGAGCAGCGGGTCGTCGACGGGCACCCGTATCACCCCAACTGCCGTTCCCGGCCCGGCTTCTCGGTCGCCGAGCAGCTGGCGTACGGGCCGGAGCACCGCCCGTCGGTGCGGCTGGGACTCTTTCCGGTGCCGGCCGGGGAGTGCCTGGTGTCGGGCGCGTGGCCCGAGGACCTGCGGGACGGGGAGCGGCTGCTGATCCCGGTGCATCCGTGGCAGGCGGCGCATGTGCTGAAGCGGTCGTGCGAGCGGGGGGTGACGGCGCGTCCGCTGATGTCGCTGCGCACCCTGGCGATTCCCGGCGGACCGCATGTGAAGACCGCGCTGAGTGCCCGGCTGACGTCCTCGGTGCGGGACATCTCCGTGGCGTCCGTCGCCTCCTCGGCGGCCCTGTCGGACTTCGCGGAGACCCTCGCCGCGCGCACGGACGGTCTGCTGCACGTCACCCGCACCCTGGGCGCGGCGACCCCCGACTCGCCGGAGCTCGCGGCGGTGCTGCGGGAGTCGCCCGCGGTGTACGCGGGCCCGGGCGAGCACGTCGTCCCGGTGGCCGCCCTCGCCGGCACCGGCCTGCCCGGCTCCCCCGCCTGGTCGGCCGGGTTCGCGCGGCTCGCCCTGACCGTCGGCCTGCGTCTGCTGGAGCTGGGGGTGGCCCTGGAGGCGCACGGTCAGAACCTCCTCGTCGTCCTGTCGGCGTCGGGCACCCCGCTGCGGCTGGTCTACCGCGACCTCGCCGACATCCGTGTCGCCCCGTCCCGTCTGGCCCGGCACGGCGTGCCGCTGCCGGACGGCCTGCCGGCGCGCATCCTCACGGACGACGTGACGGCCCTGCGGCGCAAGCTGTACGGCTCGCTGGTGGCGGGGTCGCTGGCGGCCACCACGGGGAGCCGTACGGCGCTGCGGGCGGCGCTGGAGACGGCCGTACGGGAGCTGCCGCGCACCGCCGATCTGGCGGCACTGTGCGAGCGGCCGCTGCCGGCGAAGGCACTGACGCTGATGCGGCTGTCGCCCGGAGCGGCCGGGGACCAGTGGGCCGAACTGCCCAACCCGCTCGCGCCGGACGCGGACTGACGTCGCTTCCGCTGCGAGGCCGTCCAGGATCGGCGCGCACTCCTACACCTGGGTCGACAGGTGCCGGCCGCCGCACGAGGCGTCCCGATCCTCGCCGACCGGGCCTGCATCGGAGCCGGTTCGTGGGTGACGACACCCCTCAGACGCCCACCGGGTGTGAGCTCACGCCGACCCGGCGATGCGTCAACCGGGCACTGTTCCGCGACACGGGCACCGGTCGAGCGCGGCGTCGCACGGCTGAAGTCCTGGCTCGTCTTCCGCAGATCCCGGTGCAGCCCAGATCGAATGTCGTCAATTGCCGCGGCCGCCCTCACTCTGAAACCGAAGGAATGCCAACTGCGGAACCGGGCCGACAAGTCGGCCGAGCCGGAAGAGCAGTGGAGCGCGGACAGGATCAGTGGCGAAAGGTCGAGTATTGTTCGAGGTATTCGCCGCAATCCGGGTGCGGCCGACACGGAAGGGAAACAAGGCAGCCCGACCCCAGGAGGCTTATTCCCATCCGGAATCAATGACCCCAGGGGGAAATTCAGCACCGCAATTCACAGACTCAAGGGCTGGGGCATTCGCGAACACCCCAGCCCTCTGCAGCTCGCTCGTCAAGCAGGGGCAGGCCGAGACGGATAGAGGACAGCCCACCCCATGGCACAGTCGACCAAGAAGTTTAATTCTGGACCAGCTATGCCGACGGACAGAACTTCGCCAATCGGTCGACACCTCACATAACGAGGAGCCCCGACTCCATGGCCCGAACGACCGCAAGAGTCCGATTTGGGCAGTTGAGCTTGGCCAAAATGATCCCGACCGTGCGCTTGACTCCATGTTCGGAGATACTCAGCGATCGAGCGACTTGTCGGTTACTCAGCCCCTCGGCAATCAGGCGCAGCACCTGGTGTTCACGCGCCGTCAGTGAAATCATCGACGCGCGCTTCGAGGTGGTGTCATCACCGCCCTGGTCAGACGCCGTCACGGACCGTCGCGCCAGCGTCGCCGACACATGGAATCGTCCGGCCTTCACGTCGACGATCGCTTCACGCAGGGACGCGGGGCACAGATCCGCCCAGTCCAGGAAACCGCTTGCACGATCGGCCCAGGATTGCTCCACAACGTCTGCCGAATCCACCAGGATCAGTACACGCGCGTTCTGCATGCTCAGCTTTTCAGCGATCTCGCCAGGTACAGACTCCAAAGCATTGCTGTCTGAAATGACCAGCCGACCGTTGCAGAAGGTCGAGAGACCTTCGGCGTCCGTGACGGATTTAACTGTCAACTGGATGTCGAGCGAACGAAGCATTCCCTCGATACTGTACCGACGAATGTCGTCTTCGATTATCAGCGCTATCCCGGTCTGCGACAGGGATCGTCCAGCCCGCAGGGAGGCTCGTCCGCCAGATATGTCAGGCGCCAAGTCGCCTGTCCGACTGCCGTAGTTTTCATGACTTTCACCGCTAGAAACCGGTTGCCAAATTAACCTGTTTTTCACGCTGGCCATATCAGCGATCCCCCGTTACTCATATCAGGCCCCCCATTTCCTCACGTTGAAACCTGGAAGGTCCGCCCCCTGATAGATGAGCATGGCACGGAGTGACGGGAACTGTCCACCCCGGACCAGCCGCCACGCTCGATCGACAGGGCATCTCTGAAGAGAAATTTCAAGTAAAGATTCCGCCCAGGCCCGCGGAACTGTTTGCCGCGTTCGATGGCCCTGACCTGATCGCGTATGCCGGGTTCATCCCGACGATCCGGTCGAAGTACCGGCAGGCCCGGGCCCGGCAGACCGCGGAGGCGACGATCCGTAAGGAGGCCGTGGCGAAAATCCGGCCTGCCGGCCTGATCAATGACGTGCCGGAGAAGGTGGTGGCCGCCGGGCTGGAACATGAGCGCTGCCGAGCGGGCGGGGCTGCCGCGGCTACCGCGGCTGCCGGCCGAGCGCGACGGCGACGGCACGACGCGGTACGACCGGTTGAAGCAGGGCGACGCTTCGGTCCGCCCGAGGGCAACGACCCGAAGCTCGACGTCGGCTTCACCCTGGCGCGCGAAGGGGATCCGAACGTCGTCGGCTTGGAGCGGGCCGCGCGATGCCGGCGGCGCCCGCGGTGAGGACGCGGGCGCCGGGTCGTCAGGCGGGCTGGACGGTGATGGTGCAGAGGCGCTTGGTGGCCCGGGTCAGGGCCACGTACAAGTCCCGTTCCCCACCGGGGCGGGCCGTGATGATTTCCTCGGGGTTCACGACGACGACCCCGTCGAATTCCAGGCCTCGTGCTTCGGACGCCGGCAGGACGCGTGCGACCTGAGCGATGCCCTGGGCCGTCAGCTCGCTCACCCTGGTGTCCGCGCAGATCACTCCCAGCAGCTCGCCCGGGTGCGCGGTGCTCTGGGCGCGGAGTTCCTGGACGACGGCGGTGACCAAAGCGCCTGGAGGCGTGGTCACGGTGCGAGGGCTCTCACCGCTTCGCAGTGACCGTGTGGGCTTCTGGTCCGGAGCGATCCGCGTGAGCAGGTCCCGGACGCTCTCCAGGATCTCCTGCGTGGTGCGGTAACTGACGGTCAGGTTGTGCAGTTTGAACCGCGGTCCGACGTGGGGGCTCAGTGCTTCCTTCCAGTCGCGTGCTGTCGCGACCGGGCCTGACTGGGCGAAGTCACCCACCAGCGTCATCGCCCTTGCCGGGCAGCGGCGGACGATCATCCGCCACTGCATGGCGGTCAGTTCCTGCGCCTCGTCGACGACGACGTGCCCGTACGTCCGCCGAGGGGGGCCGTCGACCAGGCTCGCCGCCTCGTCCAGCAACGGCACGTCGGCATCGGTCCACGGGTCGTCCGGACCGCGCAGCAGAAGGGACCGCTCCTGCTCGGTCAGGCGGGGCAGGCGCTCGGCGAGAGCGCCGGCGTCCGTCAGGAGCGCCGTCACGAGGTCACCGGGTACCAGCCGCGGCCACAACACCTCGACGGCTCGGTCGACGGCGACGTCGTCGAGGAGATCGGCTCGGACGGCGTCCAGGTCCAGCTCGTGGACCGGCCCCGGGTCGGCCGCACCTTCGGCACGGCGCTGGGCGACTCCCGTGAACCGGTCGAGGTTCAGGCCCGTCATCCTTTCGGCATCGGCGTCGATCTGCTCCAGGAGGTCGCCCATGTCCCGTTGCATCGCGTCGGTGACGGCGTCGACCAAGAGCTCCTTGAACACCTGGCGCGCGGGGTTGTGCCCCGATACGGCTGCCAGGGCGGCATCGCGTGCCGTGGCGACTTCCTCGGCGGAAAGGTGAACGAGTTCCTGTCCGACCCGCACGGTGAAGTCACCGGCGGGGGCCTGGTGGACGCCCACCAGGCCGGCCAGGGCGTCGGCGAGGTCGGACCTGCCCTTGAGACGCGCCGTGTCGAACGGGCTGACCGCGTCCGTGGACACTCCGGCCAGTTCCTGGCAGGTCGCCAGAACGACGTCGTTCTCTCCGAGCGAGGGAAGGACCTGGGAGATGTAGTCGAGGAAGCGGGCGTTCGGGCCCACCACCAGGACACCCTCCTCCGTGGCGCGCGGGAACGCGTACAGGACATAGGCGGCCCGGTGCAGGGCGACCACCGTCTTGCCGGTGCCGGGCCCGCCCTGCACCACGGTCACCCCGCGGTGGGCGGAGCGGACGATCTCGTCCTGCTCGGCCTGCAGGGTCGCGACGGCCGCGTGCATCCTGCCCGTACGCCGTGCCGACAGAGCCTCGGTCAACGGGCCGTCCCCCACGACGTCCTCGTCGGTCGGGGCGGTCCCGTCCAGCACTTCGTCGCTCACCGAGACGACCGTGCGCTCCTCGAGGCGCAGGTGCCGGCGCCGCCGCAGGTCCATCGGGTGGACCGGTGTCGCCTCGTAGAAGGGCCGCGCCGCGTTCGCGCGCCAGTCCACGAGCAGAGGCAGGTCGTCCTCCTCCGTGTGCAGTCCGATCCGCCCGATGCGCAGGGCCGTGCCGTCCGTCCAGTCGATGCGCCCGAAGACCAGCCCCTTTTCGGCGCCCTCCAGCCGGCCGATTTCCTTGGCCAGACGCTCGGCGGCGTTTTCTCTCTCGTATGCCTCACCGGCGCTGTCCGCCGGGGCCTTCAGCACACTCGCCCGATGTGCTCGCGCCTCGGAAAGTCGCTCGGTGAGCAGCTCGTACAAGGAGGAGACATAATCCTGCTCCAATTCAACCGCACGCACACCGGGATCATTGGTTTTCGACAACAGGGGTCTCCTTCCTCATGGGCGAGCCCGCCCTTGGACGCCGGCGGCGATGTTTTGCCACGCGCGGAAAAAAATGGGGACGATCAGGCGACGCGAGCGGCGGGGGCCTCTTCGTGGTCCGGCTCCGGTGTCGGGCTCTTCTTCTTTCCGGCAGCAGGCAAGGTGATCAGCAGCACGGCCGCTCCGAGGAGTGCGATGGCCGCGATCCAGCCCGCGCCGACGTGCATGGCATGGATGAACGCGTCATCGGCGGCCCGCGCAAGAGAGGGCCGGTGCATGCTGGTGGCGACGTGGCGGGCCTGTTCGGCGGAGACTCGCGCCTGATCCTGCACCGGACCGGGTGCACCCTCCAGCGAGGGTTCGATCGCATGTCGGTACGTGATCGACATGATCGTGCCGCCCACCGCGATTCCGATCACGCTGCCGGTTTGTCGCACGGTGTTGGTGACGGCCGATCCGGCACCGGCCTGTTCCAACGGCAGGTCGCTGATCAATGCGGCCGTGACGGGGCCGATCACCATGCCGACCGAGAAACCCTGTATCAGCAACAGGATCTCGATCCCTACGAGAGGAGTGTCGAGTCCGAGCAACCCGTACCCGCCCATGGTCAGCGCGGCCACGGTCAGCGCCGGCACGGTGACGAGGCGCAGCGGCAGGCGGCGGACCAGGCGCGCGGCGAGGGGCGCCCCCGCGAGCGCGCCGACCGCGGTCGGGATATTGGCCAGCCCCGCCTTCATCGGCGAAAAGCCGAGCGCACCCTGCAGGTAGAACGCGTTGTAGAAGGTGATGGCGGCCACGCCGAAGAGCAGCAGTCCGAGCGCCACGTTGCCGCCACCGAACGCGCGTTGCGCGAACAGCCGCGGATCAAAGCTGGGCGCCTTGAGGCGCAGTTCGACGAGTACGAAGACGGCCAGCAGAACCAGACCGACGACGATCGGCGCCCACACGTCGGTACGGCTCCACTCCGCCACCTGCCCCGCCCGGATCAGCCCGTAGGCCAACGCCACGAGCCCACTGATCGACAGCGACATTCCAGCGGGGTCCAGCGGTCGCCGGGTGGGGCTGCGGAAATTCGGAACCAGCACGGCGAGCCCGATCAACGCCAAGGCCGCGACCGGAACATTGATCAGGAAGACCGAGCCCCACCAGAAATGATCGAGCAGGGACCCCGCCAGCACCGGGCCGGCAGCCATTCCGACACCGGCCGACGTCGAGAAGATGCCGATCGCGGCAGCGCGCGCGGGGCCGGTGAAGGTCCACATGAGGATGGCCATCATGGCGGGCGTGATCAGCGCGCTGCCCACCCCCATCGCAGCTCGAGCCGCGATCAGCCGGCCCGCGTCGCTCGCGTACGCCGCCCACAGCGAGGACCCGGCGAAGATCACCAACCCACTGGAGAACACAGTCCGGTGACCGAACCGATCGCCCAGCGCCCCTGCGGTGAACATCAATGTGGCGAAGGCCAGCGTGTACGCACCCGTCGCCCATTGCAGCTCACCGGGATCGGCCCCCAGACCACGGACCGGGTCCGCGAGGGTCTCCAGCGTGGTACTGAGAACGGTATTTTCTATCCAAATCAGCAGTGAGCACAGCATGAGAATGGCAAGAATCAACTGCTGCCTGGACTTGGGCAGCGTTGGGGGCGCGGTCATGAACACCTTCGGATATCGACGGGCGGGACCTTGACCGAGTGGAATATAAGCAAGCCCCACAACACTGTCAAGCTCGGAGTTCCTTGCCAAAAACTATTGCAGCCGAACGAACTATATGCCTCTGCCGGATTTGCAGACCGAGGAATTTTGTGCCTCTGGCGAATTTGCGATTCGACGGAATTTACTTCCGGAGGGTTGCGGCCGAGCGGATTTCCTGCCTCCAGTGAGCCGGCGCACCGCGTCGCCCGTGACAAGCCCGAGCGCGCCACGCGGGTGGCCGGGCTTGTCCAGGGCTGTCCTGTGTCCTCGCGCCTCGCGTCCGACGGTTCGCACATCAACGGCCGCTGAGCGAATCGAGCCAACGCCGGAGGTGCGCGGCGGTCTCTGCCGCCCGTTCCTCGATGATGGAGAAGTGATCGGCCTCGATGTACTCGGCCGGTCCACGGTGCAGCCAGTCGGGGACGGGGTCGACGTCCCCGAAGCTGCTCAGCGTCACGGTGGCCCGCAGATCCAGCGTCGGCGCGGCGATCGGCTCGGCCTCCCGCTCGGGATAGGTCCGCACGTAGCCGCCCATGGAGACCAGGCCGTGGTCGTCGACGGGGGTCAGTGCGTTGTCCCGGGACAGGATCTGCCCCAGCGCGTCGGTGAGCACGAGGCGGTTGAGTTCGTGCTCTTCCGGGGAGTAGGTGTCGATCATCGCGACGCCCGCGAGCTCGCCGCCGTCGGCTTCGATCCGCCGGGCGACCGCGTGGGCGAGCGCACCACCGGCCGAATAGCCGATGAGCGCCACCGGGCCTCGCTCGAGTTCCGTCGCGACGGCCGCGGCGAGGCTCTCGATCGCCGCCGCCCATGTCGCCGGCAGGTCGTCGCCCGCGCGCATGCCGGGCAGCCGCAACGCACCGACCTGCCGATCACCGCCCAGTTCGCGGGCCAGGCGGGCGAACTGGTGCGGGCCCGATCCCGCCAGGAACGAGGGGATGCAGACCAGTGCCGGTGCCGCGGCGCCGCGCGCCAGGAGCCGCACATCCGGGCGGTGTTCGGCGGCCTCACCGACGGAGTACGTGGTCATCAGAGCCGAGCTCGCGGTCAGCAGGGGCATCGCCCCTGCCAGCTCACCGCGGCGATGCGCCGCCGACACCAGGTCGGTGATCGTGCCGCGCACGCCGGCCGGTGCCTGCTCGACCAGGCCGGTGTCGGATTCCTCGGTCAGCGATCGCACCAGTTTCGCCACGTCGGCGGCGGTCGGGTGGTCGAAGACCAGCGTCGACGGCAGCGTCAGCCCGGTCAGCCGGGCGAGCCGGTTGCGGAATTCGACGGCAGCGAGGGAGTCGAAACCGAGCTCGGTGAACGGCGCGTCCGGGTCGATCGCGTCGCCGGACAGGTGGCCGAGGACCGCCGAGGCGACGTTGCGCACCTCGCGCAGGATCACATCGTCGCGGTCGGCGTCGGGCAGTGCGGCCAGCTGCCGCGCCAGGCCGACACCGGCACTCGCGGCGGCCGGGGGAACCCGGATCATGCCGCGCAGTACCGCGGGGAGTGTGCCGCCGCGCGCCAGGTCGGTGAGCGCCGCCGTGTCCAGCAGGGCCGTCGTCGGTGTCGCCCGGTCGGTCGCGAGCGCGTTGTCGAACAGCGCCGTCCCGGACTCCGGGTCGATCGGGATCAGGCCCAGCCTGGCCCGGATCTGGCGGGCGTACTGCTCGGCGCCGTCCCCGTCGAGTATCCCTGCCATGCCGACGGTCCACAGTCCCCAGGCCAGTGAGTGCGCGGGCAGGCCCCCGCTGCGCCGCACGCGTGCCAGCGCGTCCAGGACGCTGTTCGCGGCGGCGTAGTTGCCCTGCCCCTGTCCGCCGAGCAACGGTGCCGCGGACGAGAACAGCACGAACGCCGACAGATCCAGATCGCGGGTCAGCTCGTGCAGGTGCAGTGCCGCATCGGCCTTCGGTGCCAGCACCCGTGTCGTCTGCGCGGCGGTGAGGGTGTCGAGCGTGCCGTCGTCCAGGACACCCGCCGCATGGATGACGGCGGTCAGCGGGGCGTCGGTGTCGATGTCGGCCAGCAGGGCCTGGACCGCGGTGCGTTCGGTGACGTCGCACGCCACGACCCGGACGTGGGCGCCGAGGTCGGTCAGCTCGGCGACCAGTTCGGCGGCGCCGTCCGCGGCGGCACCGCGCCGCGATGCCAGCAGCAGCCGTCGTGCGTCGTGCGCCACGACCAGATGCCGGGCGACGATCGCGCCGATGCCGCCGGTGCCGCCGGTGATGAGCACCGTGCCGTGGTCGAACGCCGGCACGCCCGCATCGGTGGGGGGCAGCTGCTGCAGTCGCGGTGCCAGGAGCCGGCCCTCGCGAACCGCCAGGTGCGGTTCGTCCTGGGCCAGGGCGTCGGCGAGCGACTTGACCGGCAGGGCGTCGCCGTCGTGGTCGATGAGCAGGAACCGGCCCGGGTGCTCGGACTGTGCGCTGCGCACCAGGCCCGCCACGGCGGCTCCGACCAGATCGGGTTCCTCCCCGGGCAGTCCGGCGGCCGTGTGGGTCACGATCGCGAGCCGGCCGGGGTGTTCGTTGGCCATCCAGCCCTGCAACAGTGCGAGCGTCGTCAGCACGCCGGCGTGTACGTCCGCCGCGCCGGCACCGGTTCCGCGGGGCGCCGACCAGACCACCGTGTCGGGAACATCCCGCAGCACGGCGAGTTCGGCGAGATCGGCACAGCATGTCGGGGGCTCAGGGGCCTCGACGGCCGCCGGGTCGCCGAGCACGACGATGCGCCCGGTGTCCGCCCCGGGGACGGCTGGCACGGCGACCCACTCGAGGTCGAACAACGGTGCCGCGCCGCGCAGCCGGGCCAGCGCCCGCCGCTCGATCGGGCGGGACCGCACCGACTCCACGCTCAGCACGAGGGCACCGGTCGCGTCGACCGCCTCCACGCAGAAGGTGTCCGGTGCGACGCGGGCGATGCGGGCACGCAGGGCACCCACGCCGGACTGTGCCAGCTGGACGCCGTCGAAGGCGAAAGGCAGCGTCACCCGGCCGTCGGTCCCGCCCCCGGCGGGCCGGCCGACAGCCGCGTGGAACACGGCGTCCAGCAGTGCCGGATGCAGTCCGAAGGCGGTGGCGCGCGCCGCGGTGTCGGTGTCGAGCGCCAGGTCGGCGAAGACTTCCTCCCCACGCGACCACGCGGCGCGCACACCCTGGAACACCGGGCCGTATCCGAAGCCGAGGTCGCCGAGCGCGCGGTACACCTGCTGCCCGTCGACCGGATCGCCCGCAACCGGAGGCCACACCTGGGACCAGCCCGGCGTCGCGGTCGGCGCGGCGGGCGTGAGCAGGCCACGGGCATGCTGCACCCAGGCGTCGGCGGCACGGGCGTGGATGGCCACGGTCCGGTGCCCGTCGGCGTCGGGTTCGCCCACGGCGAGCTGAATGTCCGCGGCACCGTCGGCCGGGAGCACCAGCGGCTCCGCGAGCACCAGTTCCGCCAGGCGCGGCACGCCGAGCCGGGCGCCGGCGGCCAGAGCCAGTTCCACGAATCCGGTGCCGGGCATCAGGACCGCGCCGAAGACGGCGTGGTCGGCGAGCCATGGGTGTGTGCGCAGCGAGAGCCTGCCGGTGAACAGCCACTCGTCCCTGCCGGCGAGCTGCATCTGGGCGTGCAGCAGCGGATGGTCGGCGGAGTCGGCACCGGCGAGCGGCGCGGCCGGCTCCGCGGGCAGCAGCCAGAATCGTTCGTGCTGGAAGGGATAGGTGGGCAACGTGATCCGTGCCTGCGGTCGGGCTCCGAAGTAGTCCGCCCACCGCACCGGCCGGCCCGCGCAGTGCGCGGTGGCCAGGGCGGCGACCAGCTGCTCGGGTTCGGCGACTGTGCGACGGGACGCCGCGACCACCGATGCGCGCGCCGCGAGGTCCGTCGCCACGGTGGCGCGGGTCAGGGTCGTCAGCACCGCGTCCGGGCCCAGCTCGACGAACAGGCCCACACCCGAATCGAGCAGTGACTGCACCGCCGGGGCGAAGCGCACTGCCTCGCGCACCTGCCGTACCCAATACTCGGGCGTGCCCACCGAATCGTCGGCGAAGGCGCCGGTGACCGTGGAGCACAGAGGTATGCGTGGCTCGTGATACGTCAGGCCCGCGGCGATCTCCGCGAACTCGGTCAGCATCGGATCCATCAGGGCGGAGTGGAACGCGTGGCTCACCCGCAGCCTGCTGGTCTTGACGCCTTCGGCCACCCCTCTCGACTCGAGCGCCGAGACCGCCTCGGTGTCCCCGGAGAAGACCACCGCATCGGGAGCGTTCACCGCGGCCAGCGAGACCGCGGCGGCCGCCGGACCGGCGTTGACCGCGGCCAGCAGCTCCACGGCCCGCCCCTCCGGCACCGCGGCGGCCAGCATGCTGCCGCCTGTCGGCAGCGCCCCCATCAATCGGCCCCGGGCCGCAACGAGTGTGCACGCGTCCGACAACGACCACACACCGGCCGCATACGCCGCGGCGAGCTCGCCGATCGAATGCCCGGCCACCACATCCGGCGTCACGCCCAACGACTCGACGAGGCGATACATCGCCACCTCGAACGCGAACAACGCGGGCTGGGTGTACTCGGTGCGGTCCAGCAGAGTCTCGTCAGCCGCGCCGAACATCACATCCCGCAGCGAATGCCCCAGGTGTGCGTCGAATTCCGCGCACACCTCGTCGAGCGCGGCCGCGAAAGCCGGGAACGCCCGGTACAGCCCAGCGCCCATCCCGGTCCGCTGTGCGCCCTGACCGGTGAACAGGAACGCTGTCGTGCCCGTCTGTCCCGCGCCGTCGGCGATGCCCGGTCCCGGCTCGTCGGCTGCCAGGCGTGCCAAGGCCGCCAGCAGCGTCTCCCGGTCCGAGCCCACGACGGCGGCGCGCTGCTCGAGCCGCGCGCGGTGCAGTGCCAGCGTCACCGCGACGTCGGTCAGGTCGAGCTCCGGACGTTCGCTCAGCGTGTCGTACAGACGGCGCGCCTGGGTCCGCAGCGCGGCGGGCGTCCGCGCGGACAGCAGCAGCGGCAGGGCCGGCGGGCGCGGTGGACCGACCGGCCGCGGCGGGACCGCGGGCGCCTCTTCGAGGATCACGTGCGCGTTGGTCCCGCTGATCCCGAACGACGACACTCCCGCCCGGCGCGGGCGCTCCCCGGCCGGCCAGGGCTCGGCCTCGGTCAGGATCCGTACCGCGCCCGCCGACCACTCCACGTGCGGCGACGGCTCGTCGACATGCAGGGTGGGCGGCAACGTCTCGTGCCGCAGCGCCTGCACCATCTTGATCACACCGCCGACACCGGCAGCCGCCTGCGCGTGCCCGATGTTCGACTTCAACGACCCGATCCGCAGCGGCTCGGCGCGATCCTGTCCGTAGGCGTTGATCAGCGCCTGCGCCTCGATCGGGTCACCCAGCGTGGTGCCGGTGCCGTGCGCCTCCACCGCGTCCACCTCGGCCGCGGCCACCCCTGCGTTGACCAGTGCCTGCGCGATCACCCGCTCCTGGGACGGACCGTTCGGCGCGGTCAGGCCGTTGCTCGCGCCGTCCTGGTTGATGGCGCTGCCGCGGATCACGGCCAGCACCGGGCGCCCGTCGCGCTGCGCGTCGGACAACCGCTCGAGGGCGAGCACGCCGACGCCCTCGGCCCACGAGACACCGTCCGCGGCACTCGAGAACGCCTTGCAGCGCCCATCCGGTGACAGCGCCCGCTGCCGGGAGAACTCCTGGAACAGCATCGGAGTCGACATGACCGTCACCCCGCTGGCCAGGACCAGCGACGTCTCCCCGGCGCGCAGTGCCTGCACCGCCAGATGCAGGGCCACCAGCGACGACGAACATGCCGTGTCCACCGTCACCGCGGGCCCTTCCAGACCGAGGGCGTAGGACACCCGGCCGGAGACGACGCTGCCGCCCGATCCGGTCGCCAGATAGCCTTCCGCGGCACCGTCGGCGGCCTCGCGCGCCGTGTAGCCGTAGTCCTGGTACATGACGCCCGCGTACACCCCGGTGTCGCTGCCCCGCAGTGAGGTCGGATCGATACCGGCGTCCTCGAGCGCTTCCCAGGACGCCTCGAGCAGCAGCCGCTGCTGCGGGTCCATCGCCGCTGCCTCACGGGGGCCGATGCCGAAGAAGGCGGCATCGAAGTCACCCGCGGCATGCAGGAATCCGCCTTCTCGGGTGTAGATCTTGCCGGGTTTGCCGGGGTCGGTGTCGTACAGGTGGTCGACGTCCCAGCCGCGATCGCCCGGGATCGGGGTGATCGCGTCGACGCGCCCGGCGATCAGTTCCCAGAGCTGGTCGGGATTCTCGACGCCGCCGGGATACCGGCAGCTCATGCCGACGATCGCGATCGGCTCGTCGGCCCTGGCCCTGGCCCTGGACCTGGTCGCGGCGGGGCGCGACCGCGTCGGCGCCGAACCGTCGACCCGGGTACGCAGGAAGCCCGCGACGGCGGCGGTGGTCGGATAGTCGAACACCAGCGTGGACGGAAGCTGAACGCCGGTGGCGGCGGTCACCTTGTTGCGGAACTCGACTCCGCCGAGCGAGTCGAAGCCCAGTTCGGTGAACGGTGTTCCGGGGTCGACGGCGTCGGCGGACTCGTGGCCGAGGACCGCGGCGGCGATCGCGCGGACCTCGTCGCGGATCAGCGCCTCCCACCGGTCGGCGGGGGCGTCGAGCAACCGCCGGCGCAACGGGCTGTCGGCGATCCGGCCGCGCGACGGTACGTGGATCAGGCCGCGCAGCACCGCGGGCAGCGTGCCGAGCCGGCCCAGCGCGGTGAGGGCGGGTGTGTCGAGCAGCGCGGTCATCAGCATCGGTTCGCCGGTGGTCAACGCATCGTCGAACATCTGCATGCCGGTGTCCGGCTCGATCGGGGACAGACCGAGACGCGTGCGGATCTGACGTGCCAGATGTTCGGCACCCGGGTCGTTCAATGCCTCGGCCATGCCGCGCTTCCACAGCCCCCAGGCCAGCGAGTGCGCGGGCAGACCGGCGCTGCGGCGCACCTGGGCGAGCGCGTCCATCGCCGCGTTCGCGGCCGCGTAGTTGCCCTGGCCCTGCCCGCCGAGCAGCGGCCCGGCGGAGGAGAACAGCACGAACGCCGACAGGTCCATGTCGCGGGTGAGCTCGTGCAGATGCCAGGCGGCATCGGCCTTCGGGGCGAGCACCCGGTCCACCTGCTCGGCGGTCAGGGTTTCGACGGTGCCGTCGTCGACCACGCCCGCGGTGTGCACGACAGCGGTCACCGGTTCGTGCGCGGGTACGGATTCCAGCAGCGCCGCGACGTCGGCGCGATCGCCGACATCGCAGGCGGCGACGCGTACCTCGGCGCCCAGCGCGGTCAGTTCGGTGACCAGCTCCGCGACACCCGGCGCGGCGGAGCCGCGGCGCGAGACGAGCAGCAGTCTGCGCACCCCGTGCCGGGTGACCAGGTGGCGTGCGGTGACGGCGCCCAGTCCGCCCGCGCCGCCGGTGATCAGGACCGTGCCGTCGCCGAAGGGCTCGCCGGTCGGTTCGACGGTGGCCGCACGGATCAGCCGCGGTGCCACCGTGGCGCCGTCGCGGATCGCGAGCTGTGGTTCGTCCGTGGCGACTGCGGCGGCGATCCGCCGGTGCGGGTCCGCGGGGTCGTTGTCGTCGAGGTCGACGTTCACGATGCGCCCCGGATGTTCCGATTGAGCGCTGCGTACCAGGCCGCGGACGGCCGCTGCCGCGGGGTCCGGCGTCTCACCGGGCAGACCCGCTCCGTTGCGGGTCAGCACGATCAGCGTCGAGTCGGCGCAGCCCGGTTCGGCGAGCCAGTCGCGCAGCACCGCGAGGGCCTCGTGCACGGCGGTGCGGATGGTCGCGGGGACGTCGTCGCCGTGCGCCGGCGCCGTTTCGGGAGACCAGACGACAGCCGCGCCGGTGTGGCCCCCGCCTGCCGCGAACGCCGCGACGTCCTCGAACGTCTCCGCGCAGCCTGCGACGGGCCGCCCCAGTGCGACCAGTTGCCGGTCCGGCACCGCAGGCGCCGTCACCGGCGTCCAGTCGATCGCGTAGAGCGGGCTGCGGGCGCCGGCGAGGGCGCTCGCGTCCGCGGGGCGGGCGAGCACGGCGTCGATCGACAGCACCGCGGCGCCGGTGGCGTCGCAGGCGTCGACGCGCACCTTCCCGGAACCCGAACGGACGATGCGGGCGCGGACCGCGGTGGCGCCGCGCCGGAACACACGGAGGCCGCCGAAGGAGAACGGAAGCGGCAGCCTGCCGTCCGGGAGGTCGTCGGCGAGCACATCGATGGCGGCGTGGAAGGTCGCGTCCAGCAGCGCCGGATGGACCCCGAAGCCCGCCGCCCGGCCCGCTGTCGTCTCGTCCAGGATCACCTCGGCGAACACGTCGTCACCACTGGTCCAGGCGGCGCGCACGCCCTGGAAGCCCGGGCCGTAGCCGAATCCCAGGTCGGCGAGCCGGTCGTACAGACGCGTTCCTTCGATCGGCGTGCCGTCGGCCGGCGGCCAGTCGGGGTCGGTCCAGGCCGGCGTCACGCCGTCGGCGGGGGCGAGGGTGCCGGTGGCGTGCAGCGTCCAGTCCGGCTCGCCCGGATGGGACGGCGCGGTGCCGGTGACGGCGCGCGCGTGGATGGACAGGCGTCGACGGCCGGTGTGGTCGGGCTCGGCCACCGAGACCTGCACGTCCACGGCAGCGGCGCCGTCGAACAGCAGCGGCGTCTCCAGGACGAGTTCGTCCACGACGGGCAGTTCCAGGCGGCTGCCCGCGGCCAACGCGAGATCCACGAACCCGGTGCCGGGCAGAAGCACCGCTCCGAAGGCCGTGTGGTCGGCGATCCACGGCTGGTCGGTGGTGGAAAGCCTGCCGCTGAACAGCCATTCGTCGCGACCGGCGAGCGGCGCGGCGACGCGCAGCATCGGATGATCGAGCGCGGACAGGCCGGCACGGCCCATGTCACCGAGCGCATCGTCGTCGGGCCGCACCCAGTAGCGGCGATGCTGGAAGGCGTAGACCGGCAGGTCGAGGTGGGTGACCGGCCTTCCTGGTGACAGCGGCGCCCAGTCGACGGTGACGCCCGAGCAATGGGCGGCGGCGAGCAGCCGCAGGAACTGGTCGACCTCGTCGACGCCGCGCCGTGACGCGGCCGCGACCAGCGAGCGGGACGCCACCTCGTCGGTCAGTGTGTGGCGGGTCAGCGCCGCCAGCACCGCGTCCGGCCCCACCTCGACGAACCGGCGCACGCCGGAGTCGACGAGCGACTGCACGGCCGGGGCGAACCGCACGGCCTCGCGCACCTGCCGCACCCAGTACTGCGGCGTCAGCAGTTCGGGACCGGCCGGCGCGCCGGACACCGTGGAGCACACATCCATGCGTGGCTCCCGGTACGTCACCGATCCGGCGACCTGCTCGTACTCGGCAAGCATCGGCTCCATCAACGCCGAATGGAAGGCGTGACTGACCGTCAGCCGGGTCGTCTTCACGCCCTCGTCCGCCAGCCGGTCCTCCAGTGCGGCGATCGCCGCCGTCTCTCCCGAGAACACCACCGCCGCAGGCGCGTTCACGGCCGCCAACGAGACCGTCCCGGCCGCGAGCAGTTCCAGCGCCCGCTCCTCCGACACCGCGGCGGCGAGCATCGCTCCCCCGGTCGGCAGCGCGCCCATCAGCCGGCCACGGGCGGCGACGAGCCGGCACGCGTCGGCCAGCGACCACACCCCGGCCACATAGGCCGCGGCCAGCTCACCGATCGAATGCCCGACCACCACATCCGGGGTCACGCCGAACGACTCCAAGAGGCGGTACAGCGCCACCTCGAGCGCGAACAGCGCGGGCTGCGTGAACTCCGTCCGGTCGAGCAGGGCCATGCGCTCGGTGTCGCCGACGCCGTTCCCGGCACCACCGGTCTCGCCGAACATGACCTCGCGCAGCGACACCCCCAGCAGGGCGTCGAATTCCGCGCACACCTCGTCGAGGGCGGCGGCGAACTCGGGGAACGCGGCGGCCAGCCCGGCGCCCATGCCGATACGCTGGGCGCCCTGACCGGTGAACAGGAAGGCCGTCTCGCCGGCGGTGGCGACACCTGACACGACCTGCGGGGATGCCGAACCCGCGGCCAGGGCCGTGAGACCGGCGAGCAGAGCGGACCGGTCGGCGCCGAGCACCGCGCCGCGCCGGCCCAGCTGAGCGCGCGCGGTGGTCAGGACGGCGGCGACATCGGCGTCATCCGCCTCGGGGTGGTCGGCGAGCCAGGCCAGCAGCCGGCCCGCCTGTGCCTGGAGCGCGGTCTCCGACTTGGCCGACAGCAACCACGGTGCCGGCAGCGCCGGTCGGCCCGGCTCCGGCTGCTGTACATCGGCATCCGGTCCGGTCACCGGATGGGCGGCGCGGTCGCGCGGCGCCTCTTCGAGGATCACGTGGGCGTTGGTCCCGCTGATCCCGAAGGACGACACACCCGCCCGACGCGGACGATCGAGCTCCGGCCACCGCTGAGCCCGCGTCAGCAGTCTCACCGTGCCCGCCGACCAGTCGACCTCGGGGGTCGGCTCGTCCACGTGCAACGTCGAGGGCATGACCCCCTCGCGCATCGCCATGACCATCTTGATCACGCCCGCGACACCCGCCGCGGCCTGCGTGTGACCGATGTTCGACTTGACCGAACCCAACCACAACGGGTTGTCGTCCCCACGGGCCTGGCCGTAGGCGGACAGCAGCGCCCGCGCCTCGATCGGATCACCCAGTCGCGTACCCGTACCGTGCGCCTCCACGGCATCCACCTCGGACGCCGACAGCCGCGCGTTGGCCAGCGCGGCCCGTATGACCCGCTCCTGCGCAGGCCCGTTCGGCGCGGTCAGCTGGCTGCTCGCACCGTCCTGGTTCACCGCGGAGCCACGCATCACCGCCAGCACCCGATGCCCGCTGCGCTCGGCGTCCGACAGCCGCTCCAGCACCAGCACGCCGACGCCCTCGGCCCAGCCCGTGCCGTCCGCCGACGACGAGAACGCCTTGCACCGCCCGTCCGGCGACAACCCGCGCTGCCGGGAGAACTCCACGAACGTGCCGGGTGTCGCCATCACCGTCACACCACCGGCGAGCGCCATCGAGCACTCACCCTGACGCAGTGCCTGAGCGGCGAGGTGAAGCGCGACGAGCGAGGACGAACACGCGGTGTCGACCGTCACCGCCGGCCCCTCCAGGCCGAACGTGTAGGACAGACGACCCGACGCGACGCTGCCCGCGCTTCCGGTCAGCATGTAGCCCTCGAAGCCCTCGGGCGCGTTGGGGCGGGAGCCGTAGTCGTCGTACATGACGCCCATGTACACCCCGGTACGGGTGCCCCTCAGCCCGGTCGGGGCGATGCCCGCGTGTTCGAAGGCCTCCCAGCCGGTCTCCAGCAGCAACCGCTGCTGGGGGTCCATCGCCGCCGCCTCGCGAGGGCTGATGCCGAAGAACTCGGCGTCGAACCGGTCCGCCTCGTACAGGAAGCCGCCTTCGCGGATGTACGAGGTCCCCAGGTGGTCGGGGTCCGGGTGGTACAGGTTCTCCAGGTCCCAGCCGCGGCCGTCCGGGAAGGGACCGACCGCGTCACGTTCGGCGCTCAGCAGCTCCCACAGGTCGTCCGGGGAGGCGACACCGCCCGGGAGCCGGCATGCCATGCCCACGATCGCGATCGGCTCGTGTGCGCGCTCCTCCAGGTCCTGCACACGCTGACGGCTCTCCCGCAGATCGACCGTTGCCCGCTTGAGGTAGTCGCGAAGTTTCTGCTCGTTGTTCATGTCTACCTGCCGAGTTCGTTGTCAAGTGCTGCGAAGAGTTCGTCGTCGGTCGCCAGGTCGAGGTCGGCGCCGTCGGGGCCGCCGTCCACCGTCCGAAGCAGGCCGCGCAGTCGCGCGGCGTACGTTCCTGCCGGTCCGTCGCCGTCCGACGGGCCGGCGGCCGAGAGCGCGGCCTCAAGTGCGTCCAGGGCCGCCTGGACCGGGTCTGCCGCTTCGCCGACCAGCTCGCCCCGCAGGTGTTCGGCGACGGCCTGAGTGGTCGGGTGGTCGAAGACGAGCGTGCTGGGCAACCGCAGTTCGGTGACGGTGTTCAGCCTGTTGCGCAGTTCGACCGCGGTGAGGGAGTCGAAGCCCAGGTCCAGCAGTCCGCGCTGGACGTCGATCGTCCGCGGGGCCGGGTGGGCCAGGACGATGCCGACCTGTTCCCTGACGAGGTCGAGCAGCAGCTGCTGCTGCTCCTCCACGTCCAGGCCCGTGAGCCGCTGCGCCAGCGGGATCTCCGCCGGAGCGGAGGCACGCCGGCCGGCGCGGCCCTCGGTGCGCACCAGGCCCCGGTACAGCTCGGGCAGTGCGTCCCCGAGGCTCCGCAGTGCCGCGAGGTCGAGTGCCACCGGTGCGAGCACCGGTCGGGTCGCCGCCGCGACGTCCGCTCGTGACGCCTCGGCTCCGGCCAGGGCCGTGTCGAGGGCCGCGAGTGCCCGGTCGGCCGGCATCGGCAGGATCCCGTTGCGTGCGAGCCGGGCCCGGTCGGCGCGGTCGAGGTCGTTCGCCATGCCGTCCTGCCACATACCCCAGGCGAGGGACACGGCGGGCAGGCCCTCGGCGCGCCGGTGTTCGGCGAGGGCGTCCAGGAAGGTGTTGCCGGCGGCGTAGCCGGCCTGTCCGCCGTTGCCCACCAGGCCGGCGACGGACGAGAAGAGGACGAAGTCCGTCAGCTCCAGTCCGGCGGTCAGCTCGTGCAGGTTCCAGGCGGCTGCCACCTTCGGCCGCAGGACCCGGGAGAGGCTCTCCGGGCTGGTGGCCTCCAGCGTGGCGTCCTCGACGACTCCGGCCGCGTGCACGACCGCGGTGAGCGGGTGCTCCTCCGGGATCGAGGCGAGCAGCCCGGCCAGCGCGTCACGGTCGGCCGCGTCGCATGCCGCGACCCGTACGTCGGCGCCGAGCGCCGTCAGTTCGGCGACCAGGTCCTGCGCCCCGCCTCGCCGGCTGGTGAGCAGCAGGCGACGGGCGCCGCGGGCGGTCACCAGGTGCCGGGCGACCTGGGCTCCGAGGGCGCCGGTGCCACCGGTGATCAGCACCGTGTGCTCCGGGTCGAACGCGTCGTCGGCGTCCGGGGTCCGGACCGGGTACGGGACCTTGGCGAGCCGGGTCACGCAGGCCTGTCCCTCGTGCAGTTCGAGCTGCGGTCGGGGGTCGGCCAGGGCCGCGGCCAGCAGCTCGCGGCCGGCCGGCAGGCCGTCCGTGATCACGTGCTGGAAACGTCCCGGGTGTTCCGACGCGGCGGTCCGCATCAGCCCGGAGAGCGCGCTGTGCGCCAGTTCGCCGGTGCTGACCACGGCGAGCCGCGCTCCGGCCGACGCGTCGGCGGCGAGCCACTGCCGCAGTACCGCCAGCACCTCCTCCGTGACCCGGCCGGTCTCCTGCGGAGTGGCCGGGCGTACCGGAAGGACGACCACGTCGGGTGCGGCCGCGCCGTCCGCCGTCGAGGCGGCCAGGTCGGCGAGGTCGGCGTGGTGGTCGGCGACGAGTCCGAGGTCGGCCTCGCCGAGGACCACGATGGTCGTGTCGCCACCGGTGGCGAGTTCCACCGCGGCCCGCTCCACCGCGTACAGGTGCTGGTCGGAGGAGCGGGTCAGCGCGGTCCCCGCCGGCAGGGCCCGCAGAGCGAGCGATGCGACGCCGGCGACCGGCGCGCCCGTCTCGTCGGCGATGCCGACCGCGACCGTTCCGTCCGGGCCGGGCGACAGCTTGACCCGCAGGGTGCCGGTCCGGGACCCGGTCAGCTGGACGCCGCCGAAGGAGAAGGGCAGCCGTAGTTCGGCCGACTCCTCCAGGAGCAGTGCGTGCAGCGCGGCGTCGAACAGTGCCGGGTGCAGGGCGAATCCATCGGGGTCGACGGACAGCCGCACCTCGGCGTAGAGGTCCTCGCCCGAGCGCCATGCCGCCCGGAGGCCCTGGAAGGCGGGGCCGTAGCCGTAGCCCCGGTCGGCGAGGCGGTCGTACAGGTCCTCGACCGGCTGGGGTTCGGCGCCGGCCGGAGGCCAGGACGCGAGGTCGGGTTCGGGGCCGCCGGGAACGGCGGCCACCACGGTTCCGGTGGCGTGCCGGTTCCAGACGTCGCCTTCCCGGTCCCCGCGCGAGTGGACGGCGACGGGCCTGCGGCCGTCCGGGTCGGGGCCGCCGACGGTGATCTGGAGCTGGAGCGCGCCCTCGTCGGGAAGGACCAGGGGTGCCTGGAGGGCGAGTTCCTCCAGCCGCTCGCAGCCGAGCGCGGCGCCCGCGTGGAGGGCGAGCTCCACCAGGGCCGTGCCCGGGACCAGCAGGGTGCCGGCGACGGCATGGTCGGCGAACCAGGGGTGGCTGCGGGCCGAGATCCGCCCGGTGAACAGGACACCGTCGGAGTCGGCGAGCAAAACCGCGGCCCCGAGCAGCGGGTGCCGTGCGGAGTCGAGTCCGGCCGAGGCGACGTCGCCGCCGCCGGGCCCCTCCGCGAGCCAGTAGCGCCGACGCTGGAAGGGGTAGGTCGGCAGATCCGCGGCCGGTCCGGCGTTCTCGCCGAACAGTGCGCGCCAGTCCACCGGCACGCCCCGTACGTGGGCGTGGGCCAGGGCGGTGACGGCGGTGTGCGGCTCGGGGCGCCCGCCGCGCACCACCGGGACCAGGAGCGATCCCGCGTCGAGGAAGTCCTGCCCCATCGCGCTGAGCACGCCGTCCGGGCCGAGCTCCAGGAAGGTCCGTACGCCTTCGGCCTCCAGGGCGCGTGCCGCGTCCAGGAACCGCACGGGCCGGCGGACGTGCCGGACCCAGTACTCGGGCGTGGTCAGTTCTTCGGCGCCGGCCAACTGCCCGGTCAGGGTGGAGACGATCGGGAGGGTGGGCGCGGTGAACGTGAGCCCCTTCGCGACCGTCTGGAATTCGTCCAGCATCGCGTCCATGTGCGGGGAGTGGAAGGCATGGCTGACGCGCAGCCGCTTGGTCTTGCGTCCCTGGGCGGAGAGTTCGGCCCCGATGGCCTCGACGGCTTCCGCGTCGCCCGAGAGCACCACGGAGGTGGGGCCGTTGACGGCGGCGATGTCCAGCAGGTCCTCCCGTCCGGCGAGCAGCGGCAGCACCTCCTGCTCCGCGGCCTGCACGGCGAGCATCGCGCCGCCGCCGGGCAGTGCCTGCATCAGCCGGCCGCGGGCCGCGACGAGCTGCGCCGCGTCCGCCAGTGAGAGGACGCCGGCGACGTGCGCGGCGGCCAGCTCACCGATGGAGTGGCCCGCGAGGAAGTCCGGCCGTACGCCCCAGCTTTCGAGGAGCCGGAAGAGCGCGACCTCGGTCGCGAACAGGGCGGCCTGCGTGAAGCCGGTCCGGTCCAGCGGCGCCGGGTCAGCGCCGAAGAGGACGTCGAGCAGCGGCGCTTCCAGCCACGGGTCGAGCTCTTCGCATACGGCGTCCAGGGCCTCGGCATAGGCGGGGTAGGCGGTGTACAGCTCCCGGCCCATGCCGAGTCGCTGGCTGCCCTGACCGGTGAAGAGGAAGGCAGTACGGCCGTCCACGGGTGTGCCCCGCACGGTCAGTGCCGCGCATCCGTCGACCGCTTCGGTGGCGGTGGAGGCCACCACCACGGCGCGGTGCGGCAGTCCGGCTCGTCCGACGGCCAAGGTGCGGCCCGTCGATGCCAGGTCCGGCCGCGCGGTGCCGGCGAGGGCCGCCCCCACCTGGTCGGCCTGCGCCAGCAGGGCCGCGTCGTTGTGCGCGGACAGCAGCAGCGGAACGACCGGCATCGGCTCGGCCGGCGGGACCGTCCCCTCGGCCGGCGGCTGCTCCACGATGACGTGGGCGTTGGTACCGCTGATACCGAAGGAGGACACGCCTGCCCGGCGCGGCCGCTCGGACTCGGGCCACGGCACCGCCTCGGTGAGCAGTTCCACCTCGCCGGCGGACCAGTCCACGTGCGGGCTGGGCTCGTCGATGTGGAGGCTTCTGGGGAGCACCCCGTGCTGCATCGCCATGACCATCTTGATGACGCCGGCCACACCGGCGGCGGCCTGGGAGTGTCCGATGTTGGACTTCAGAGAGCCCATCAGGAGGGGCGACGTACGCTCCTGCCCGTAGGTGGCGAGCACGGCCCGGGCCTCGATCGGGTCGCCCAGCGTGGTGCCGGTGCCGTGGGCCTCCAGCGCGTCGACGTCCGCGGTGGTCAGGCCCGCGTTGGTCAGGGCTTGGCGGATCACCCGCTCCTGGGAAAGGCCGTTGGGGGCGGTGAGGCCGTTGCTCGCACCGTCCTGGTTGACGGCGGTTGCGCGGATCACACCGAGGATCCGGCGGCCGTTGCGCCGGGCGTCGGAGAGCCGCTCCAGCAGGAGGATTCCGGCGCCTTCGGCCCAGGCCGCCCCGTCCGCCTGCGCGGAGAAGGACTTGCACCGGCCGTCCGGTGCCAGGCCACGCTGCCGGCTGAACTCGACGAACAGGGTGGGCGCGGCCAGTACGGTCACACCGCCGGCCAGGGCCAGCCCGCATTCGCCGTTCCGCAGCGCCTGCGCGGCGAGGTGGACGGAGACGAGCGAGGAGGAGCAGGCGGTGTCGACGGTGATCGCCGGTCCCTGCAGGCCGAAGGTGTAGGCGACGCGGCCGGAGGCGACACTGACCGTGCTGCCGACCGCCAGGTAGCCCTCCAGGGCCTCGGGGGCGTCCTTCAGGCGTGCCGCGTAGTCGTTGGCCATGACACCGGCGAACACACCGGTCTGGCTGCCCTTGAGGGAGGTCGGGTCGATGCCCGCGCGCTCGAAGGCCTCCCAGCAGATTTCCAGCAGCAGGCGCTGCTGCGGGTCGATGGCGGTGGCCTCCCGGGCGCTCACCCCGAAGAGCTCGGGGTCGAACCGCGGAGCCTCGTAGAGGAATCCGCCGTGCCGGGTGTACGAGGTGCCCGCGTGGTCGGGGTCCGCGTCGAACAGGCCGTCCAGGTCCCAGCCGCGGTCGTCCGGGAACGGGCCGATGGCGTCCCGTTCGTCGGACAGCAGCGCCCACAGCTCCTCCGGGGAGCTGACCTCGCCCGGGTAGCGGCACGCCATCGCGACGATCGCGATCGGCTCGTCGGAGGCGCCGGCGACCGGTCCGGCCTCGGCCACCGCGGCGGCCGGGCCGAGCAGTTCGGTCCGCAGGAAGCCGGCCAGCTCGACCGTGCTCGGGTAGTCGAACACCAGCGTCGCGGGCAGCTTCAGACCTGCGGCCGCGTTCAGCCGGTTGCGCAGTTCCACCGCCTTGAGCGAGTCGAAGCCCAGCTCGCTGAAGGCCCGGTCGGGCGCGACCTGGTCGGCGTCGGTGTGCCCCAGTACGGAGGCCACCACGCCGCGGACCAGTTCCAGCAGCGCGCGCTCCTGGTCCTGGAGGGCCAGGGGCGCCAGGCGTTCCCGGAGGGAGTTCCCGCCCGCCCGCTCGCCGACGGCGGCGCGCCGCGCCGGGCGCACCAGGCCGTGGAAGAGCGCGGGCAGGGTGCCGTCCTCGCTCTGTGCGCGCAGTCCGGTGTAGTCGAGCAGCGCCGGAACGAGCACCGGCCGACGGGTCGCGAGGGCCGCGTCGAACAGCGCCAGCCCCTGCTCGCTGCCGATGGGGGCGATGCCGCCCCGGGACATGCGGGCGAGGTCGGCGTCGGTCAGGTGACCGGTCATCCCGCTGCCCTCGGCCCACAGGCCCCAGGCCAGCGACGTACCGGGCAGGCCCAGGGCCTGGCGGTGGTGCGCGAGGGCGTCCAGATAGGTGTTGGCCGCAGCGTAGTTGGCCTGTCCCGCGGTGCCGACCGTACCGGCCAGCGAGGAGAACAGGACGAACGCGTCCAGTTCCAGGTCGGCCGTCAGCTCGTGCAGGTGCCGGGCGGCATCGACCTTGGGGCTCAGTACGGTGTCGAGCTGCTCGGCCGTGAGGGCGTGCAGCGTGCCGTCGTCGAGGACGCCGGCGGTGTGCAGGACCGCGGTGAGCGGGTGCTCCGAGGGGATCGCGTCCAGCATCGCGGCGACCGCCCTGCGGTCGGCCGTGTCACAGGCGACCACGGACACGTCGGCTCCGTGGGCCGTGAGTTCGGCCTCCAGCGCCGGCATGCCCGCCGCGTCCCGGCCGCGGCGGCTCGCCAGCAGCAGGTGCCGTACGCCGTGTTCGGCGACGAGGTGGCGGGCGAACAGCCGGCCCAGGGTGCCGGTGGCGCCCGTGACGAGCACGGTGCCCTCGGGGTTCAGGGCGGGCACGGTGTCGCCCGCCGCCGTGGGCGACTTGACCAGCCGCGGTACGAGCAGTGCCCCGTCGCGCAGGCTCACCTGGGCGTCCGGTACGGCCAGCGCACGGCCGAGCTCGGCCTCGGAGACGTCCCAGTCCGTCAGGTCCAGCAGGCCGAACCGGTCGGGGTTCTCGGCCATGGCGGTACGCACCAGCCCCCAGACGGGAGCCGAGCCGAGTCCGGCCTCCGTGCGGGCGGTGATCGCGTCACGGGTCGCGAAGACCAGGCGTGAGTCGGCGAACCGTTCCTCGGCGAGCCACTCCTGGGCCAGCCGCAGAGCCCGGTGTGCCACGGCGCGGGGGCCGTCCTCGCCGGGGAAGGGGACCACGACGAGCGGCGGGGTTCCGACCATGCCGGCGAGGTCCGAGTAGCTGCCCAGAGGGGCGGGCAGACCGTGGCCGGCGTCGTCGAGGACGGCCCATCCGGCGGCCGGGGCGGCCTCCGGGGCGGTCGTCCACTCCATCTGGAGCAGCGGCCGGCGGGGGGTGCCCGAGCCGGCCAGCTGCGCGGGGTCCACGGCCCGCAGGCCGAGCGTCCCCACCGACGCGATCGGGGCGCCGCTCGCGTCGGCGAGGGACAGGGCGGCACCCGAGCCCTGCGGGGTGATCCGTACACGCAGCACGCTGGCGTTCACCGCGTGCAGCCGGACGCCGGTCCAGGCGAACGGCAGCGCCAGGCGGCCGTCCTCCGCGAGCGCCAGCGGGTGCAGGGCGGCGTCGAGGAGGGCCGGGTGGATCCCGAACTCGCCCGGGGGGACGTCCTTCGGGAGCGCGACCTCGGCGAACATCTCCCGGCCGGCGCGCCACAGCGCCCGCAGGCCCTGGAAGGCGGGTCCGTACTGGAAGCCCCGCTCGGCGAGCGTGTCGTACGCCGCCGTCAGGTCGACCGGCTCGGCGCCGGCCGGGGGCCAGGCGGTGTCGGCCGGTGCGGCCGCACGCCCTTCCGCGTGACCCAGTACGCCGGTGGCGTGCAGGGTCCACGGGTGGATCGCGGCGTCGTCGGACTCGGGTTCCGGGCGGGAGTGGACCGACAGCGCGCGCCGGCCCTCCTCGTCCGGAGCGTCGACCACGACCTGGAGCTGTACTCCGCCGCGGCCGGCCAGCACCAGCGGTGCCTGGAGGGTCAGCTCGTCGAGCTGGTCGAGGCGCGTGTGGTCACCCGCCCGGATGGCGAGGTCGACGAAGGCGGTGCCGGGGAGCAGCACGGTGCCGGCCACGGCGTGGTCCGCCAGCCAGGGCTGCGTGTTCAGGGCGATCCTGCCGCTGAGGACCAGCTTGTCCTGGTCGGCCGTCCAGAGCGCGGCGCCGATGAGCGGGTGCCGCTCGGCGGCCATGCCGAGCCCGCCAGCGTCCCCGGCCGTCGCCGGGCCCTCCAGCCAGTGGCGCCGGCGCTGGAAGGGGTAGGTCGGCAGGTCGACGACCGCACCGGGTCCGCCGACCACGGCGGTCCAGTCGAGTGGGGCGCCCGAGACGTGGGCCTGCGCCGCGGAGGCGAGGAAGTCGTCGAGTCCACCCTCGTCACGGTGGAGCGAGGGCACGGTGACGGCACTGTCGTACGACGTGTCGTCGATCGTCTCCTGGAGCGCGACGGTCAGCACCGGGTGGGCGCTGGCCTCGATGAAGACGCGGTGGCCCTGGTCGAGCAGGGTCCGGGTGGCCTCCTCCAGCTGGACGGTGCGGCGGAGGTTGCGGAACCAGTACGAGCCGTCGAGCTCCGTGCCGTCCAGCGGCTGCCCGGTGACGGTGGAGAGGAAGGGCACCTTGACGGCGCGCGGGGTGAGCGAGGACAGGGCGTCGAGAAGTTCGTCCCGCAGGCTTTCGACGTGCGCGGAGTGGGAGGCGTAGTCGACCGGGATGCGCTTGGCGCGCACGTTGTTGTCCTTGCAGTGGGCGACCAGCTCCTCGAGAGCGGTCCCCCCTCCGGCGACCACCACGGAACGCGGGCCGTTGTGTGCGGCGATGTCGATCGCGCCGTCCCAGCGGGTGATGAGCTTGCGGACCTCGTCGGCCGGCAGAGCCACCGACACCATCCCGCCCGTACCCGCCAGCTTCACGATCGCCCGGCTGCGCAACGCCACGACCTTCGCCGCGTCGTCCAGCGACAACGCCCCCGACACCACGGCCGCCGCGATCTCACCCTGCGAGTGACCGACCACCGCATCCGGCTCGACACCCACCGAACGCCACAGTGCCGCCAGCGACACCATCACCGCCCACAACGCCGGCTGCACCACATCCACCCGGTCGAAACCGGGCGCACCCTCCGCACCACGCAGGACCTCCAGCAGCGACCAGCGCGTGAACGGCACCAGCGCCCGCTCACACTCCACCAGCCGCGCGGCGAACACCGGAGAGGACTCGAACAGTTCCAGAGCCATGCCCTGCCACTGCGAACCCTGACCCGGGAACACGAACACCGTCTTACCCGCACCACCCGGGCCCGTGACCGCGCCCTGCACCAGGTTCGGCGCGGACCCGCCCGAGGCCAGCGCCTCGAGACCCGCCAACAGCTCGTCCCGGCCGGCGCCGGAAACCGTCGCCCGGAAGGGGAGGTGCGGGACCCGGGTCGCGAGAGCCGAAGCCACCCGCGCCGGGTCGGCGATCTCCGAGGCCAGCAGCTCGCGCAGCTGGCCGGCACGCGCCGCCAGGGCCGCCTCGCTCTTCGCCGAGACCACCAGCGGAAGCCCCGCCACCACCGGCTCACCGGCCACGACCGGCTCCGGGCCCTGCTCCAGGACCACATGCGCGTTCGTACCGCTGATACCGAACGAGGACACGGCCGCGCGACGCGGACGCGCCACCTCCGGCCACGGCCGACGCTCGGTGACCAGCTCCACCGCACCCGTCGACCAGTCGACGTGCGGTGTCGGCTCGTCCACGTGCAGCGTCGGCGGAAGCTCCCCGTTGCGCATCGCCATCAGCATCTTGATGATGCCCGCGACACCCGCGGCGGCCTGCGTGTGACCGATGTTCGACTTGATCGATCCCAGACGCAGCGGCTCTTCGCGGTCCTGGCCGTAGGTGGCCAGCAGCGCGTTGGCCTCGATCGGGTCACCGAGCCGGGTACCGGTGCCATGCGCCTCGACCGCGTCCACCTCGTGCGGAGCGAGGCGGGCGTTGGCGAGGGCCTGGCGGATGACGCGTTCCTGCGAGGGCCCGTTGGGGGCGGTGAGGCCGTTGCTCGCACCGTCCTGGTTGACCGCGGAACCACGGATCACACCAAGGATCTCGTGCCCGAGCCGCTGAGCGTCCGACAGCCGCTCCAGCACCAGCATGCCCGCGCCCTCGGCCCAGCCCGTGCCGTCCGCCGAAGCGGCGAACGACTTGCAGGTCCCGTCCGGCGACAGACCACGCTGACGCGAGAACTCGACGAAGGTCGTCGGCGTGGACATCACGGTGACACCGCCGGCCAGTGCCATCGAGCACTCGCCCTGGCGCAGCGCCTGAGCGGCCAGGTGCACCGCCACCAGCGACGAGGAACACGCCGTGTCCAGCGTCACCGCCGGCCCCTCGAAACCGAACGTGTAAGCCACCCGGCCCGACAGGACACTCGAGATCGTGCCCGTCAGCAGATGCCCCTCGAAGCCCTCCGGAGCACTCCCGAGCCGCGACCCGTAGTCGTTGTACATCACACCCGCGTAGACACCGGTCGAGGAGCCGCGCAGCGAGGCGGGGTCGACTCCCGCACGCTCCAGCGCCTCCCAGGCGACCTCCAGCAGCACACGCTGCTGCGGGTCGGTCGCGGTCGCCTCACGCGGACTGAGACCGAAGAACTCGGCATCGAACTCGGCGGCCTCGTAGAGGAATCCGCCCTTGCGCGTGTACGACTTGCCGGTCTTGTCGGGGTCCGGGTCGAAGAGGCCTTCCACGTCCCAGCCGCGGTCGGACGGGAACTCGTCGACCGCGTCCCGGCCCTCCGCCACGAGCCGCCACAGGCCCTCCGGCGAGGAGACCCCGCCCGGGTAGCGGCACCCCATACCGACCACGGCGATCGGCTCGTCCGGTCCCGGGGCGTGGGCGGCCACCGACGGGACGAGGGCCGTTCCGCTCGCGTCGAGCCGGTCCAGCAGGAAGTCCGCCACCGCCTGGGGCGACGGGTGGTCGAACACGAGGGTGGTGGGCAGGCGCAGCCCGGTCACCGAGTTGAGCCGGTTGCGCAGTTCGACACCCGTGAGGGAGTCGAAGCCGATGTCCATGAAGGCCTTGGCCGGGTCGATGCCGGCGTCGGCCCCGTGCCCGAGGACCAGCCCCACGCTCTCCCGTACGGTCCGGAGTACGGCCTGCGCCCGCTCCTCGGCGGCCAGCGCGATCAGCCCCTGGACCCACGACGAGTCGGCGCCGCGGGCGGCGCCGGCCGCCTGCCGTCGGCGGACGCGCACCAGACCGGTGAACAGCTCGGGGAGCGTGTTCTCCGCGGCCCGGGCGCGCAGGGCGCCCAGGTCGAGTTCGGCGGGGACCAGCAGCGGCTCCGCCGAGGCGAGCACCGCGTCGAACAGATCGAGACCCAGGTCCGCGGTCAGCGGGACGATTCCGCTCCGCTTCCACCGCGCGGCGTCGGCGTCGGCGAGGGTTGCGGCCATGCCGTCGGCGCTGTCCCACAGGCTCCACGCGAGGGAGGTGGCGGGCAGGTTCCGGGCGCGGCGGTGCTGCGCGAGGGCGTCGAGGAAGGTGTTCGCGGCCGCGTAGTTGGCCTGGCCGGCGTTGCCCATGAGACCCGCGATGGACGAGAACATGACGAACGAGGCGAGGCCGTGGGACTGGGTGAGGCGGTGGAGGTTCCAGGCCGCGTCCACCTTCGGACGCATCACCCGCTCCAGCTGACCGGCCGACAGCGAGGCGACCGTCGTGTCGTCCAGGACACCCGCCGTATGCACCACGGCAGTCAGCGGACGCTCGACCGCGACCTCGTCCAGCAGACCCGCCAGCGCGTCGAAGTCCGACACGTCGCAGGCCGCCACCCGAGCCCGCGCGCCCGACTCCGCCAGCTCCGCCACGAACTCGGCGGCCCCCGGGGTCTCACCACCGCGACGCGACACCAGCAGCAGGTGCCGCGCACCGTGATGCGTCACCAGCCGGCGCGCCACCAGACGGCCCAGCGTACCCAGAGCGCCGGTCACCAGGACCGTGCCCTCCGGATCCAGATCCTCCACCGCACCCGCCACGACACCCGCGGCGCGTGTCAGACGCGGCACGAGCAGCTCGCCGCCCCGCACCGCCACCTCAGGCTCACCCGATGCCAGCACGGCAGGAAGCAGCTCCAGACCGCCCTCGTCCACGTGGGCGAGGACCAGTCGGTCGGGCTGTTCGGTCTGCGCGGTACGGATCAGGCCCACGAGCGGGGCCGTGTGCAGCGCGCCGTCCGGGACGACGAGCACGAGGCGGCTGTCCGCGAACTGCGGGGCGGCCAGCCATTCCCGCACCGCCTCCAGCCCGCGCGCCGCCGTGGCGTGGGTCCGGTCGAGTACGTCACCGGTGGTGTCCTCGACGAGCTCCTGCTCGCCGATCACCACGAACTCCGGTACGGCGGATCCGGCGTCGAGCGCGGCGCCGAGCGCGGCGAGGTCGGCGTGGGGCGCCTCACCCAGCCGGACCCACCGCAGGCCGGCGACCGGCTCGGCCGCCGGGACGGGCTCCCAGGCCACCCGGTACAGGGACTCCACGGCCGGGCCGGCAACGGCGAGCTGATCGCGGGCGATCGGCCGCAGGGCGACCGACTCGACGGCCGCCACCGGAGCGCCGGCGCCGTCGGCGAGAGCGAGACGGGCGGTGTCCTGGCCGGTACGGGTCCAGCGGACGCGCAACACCGTGGCACCGACCGCGTGCAGCACGAAGCCCGAGAAGGAGAACGGCAGACGGATCGTGCCGTCGTCCAGCGCCGGGGCCGCGTCCTCCAGCACGAGCACGAGCGGGTGCAGAACCGCGTCGAGGACGGCGGGGTGCACACCGAAGCGCGCGGCTTCGGTGTGGAGCCGGTCGGGCAGGGCGACCTCGGCGAAGAGGTCGTCACCGGCGCGCCAGGCGGCGCGCAGGCCGTGGAAGGCCGGCCCGTAGCCGTAGCCCAGGTCGCCGAGGCGGTCGTAGACGCCCTCCAGCGGGATGGGGGTGCCACCGGCCGGGGGCCACTGGTCCAGGGAAACGCCCGGCGAGGGGACGGCGGACGTGAGCAGGCCGGCCGCGTGGGGGGTCCACTGCTCTTCGCCGGTCCGCGAGTACACGGTGAACCGACGATCGCCGCGCGCGTCGGCCCGGTCGACGGTCAGCCGCAGCTGAGCGCCCGTCTCCTCCGAGAGGAACAGGGGTGTCTGGAGGGTGAGTTCCTCGACGGTGGTGCAACCCAGCTGCTCGGCCGCGGTGCCCGCGAGCTCCAGGAACGCCGTCCCCGGGACCAGGACCGTCCCACCGATCGTGTGATCGGCCAGCCACGGATGCGAGGACAACGACACCGAAGCCGAGAACTGCACCGCATCACCATCGGGCTCCGTGATCACCGCAGCCAGCAACGGATGATCCACAGCCGTCAGCCCCAGACCCGCCGCGTCACCGGAACGCGGGGCATCCAGCCAGAAACGCTCCCGCTGGAAGGCGTACGTCGGCAGCTCCACCACACCGGAACCCGGCAGGACCCGCTCCCAGTCCACGGCCACACCCTGTGCGTGCACAGCGCCCAGGGCGGCGAGGAGGGAACGCTTCTCGGCACGGTCCTTGCGCAGCACCGGAACGACGACGACGCCGTCGGTGTCGGCCAGGCACTCGCCCGTCAGATGCGCGAGCGTCCCGTCGGGACCCAGCTCCACGAACGCCGTCACACCGAGGCCGGCCAGCGTGGCGATGCCGTCGGCGAAACGCACCGCCGAACGGGCCTGAACAGCCCAGTACTCGGCAGTGAACTCCTCGACCACCTCACCGGTGACATTCGAAACGACCGGGATCCGGGGAGCCGAGTGGGTCAGGGTCCGGGCGACCTCGGTGAGCTCCGCCAGCATTCCGTCCAGGTGCGCGGAGTGGAAAGCGTGGCTCACTTTCAGCCGCGTCGCCTTCACACCCTCCCCGCGAGCCAGCTCCAGGACGTCGAGCACTGCCGTCTCGTCACCCGAGATCACGGTGCCGGCAGGGCTGTTGTACCCGGCCACATCCACACCGGAACGGCCCTCGAGCCACCCGACGACGCGCGCTTCACCCGCGTTCAGGGCAACCATCGCCCCGCCCTCGGCAACACCCTCCATCAGACGCGCCCGCGCACACACCAGACGCGCGGCGTCCTCGAGCGACAGGACACCCGCCACATGGGCCGCCGCCAGCTCGCCCACCGAATGACCCACCAGATAGTCCGGGGTCACCCCGTAATGAGACAGCAGACGGAACAGGGCCACCTCGACCGCGAACAACGCCGGCTGGGTGAACACCGTCCGCTGGAGCAGCTCCGGCTCGCCCTCGATCACCCCGGCGAGCGAACGGTCCAAGTGGACGTCCAGCGCCCCGACAACCTCGTCGAACGCGGCCGCGAACACCGGCTCGGCCGCATGCAGCTCACGGCCCATGCCCACACGCTGACTGCCCTGCCCGGAGAACAGGAACGCCACCGGACCGGCCGAGACGGCCTCGCCCGGGGTCAGCGCCCGCAGAGCGTCGAGGAGTTCCTCACGGGTCTCCCCCACGACCACCGCACGGTGATCGAAACGGGCACGCGACACGGCCAGCGAACGGCCCACGGCCACGACGTCCAGCTCTGGCCGCTCCTCCAGGAACGACACCAGCCGATCCGCCTGCTCCGACAGAGCGGCCCCCGACCTGCCCGACACCACCCACGGCACCGGCCCCGGCACCGACAGCTCCGCCACCGGAGCTTCGATCTCCGTGACCTGCTCGACGATGAGGTGGGCGTTGGTACCGCTGATGCCGAAGGACGAGATGCCCGCCCGGCGCGGACGATCGAGCTCCGGCCACTGCTGGGCCTGCGTCAGCAGTTCCACCGCGCCGGCCGACCAATCGACGTGCGAGGTCGGCTCGTCCACGTGCAGTGTCGCCGGGAGCACCCCGTGACGCATGGCCATGACCATCTTGATCACGCCCGCGACACCCGCCGCGGCCTGCGTGTGACCGATGTTCGACTTCAGCGAGCCGAGCCGGAGCGGCTCCGCGCGGTCCTGGCCGTAGGTGGCCAGCAGCGCCTGCGCCTCGATCGGGTCGCCGAGCCTGGTGCCCGTGCCGTGCGCCTCCACCGCGTCCACCTCGGACGCCGACAGGCGGGCGTTGGCCAGCGCGGCGCGGATGACCCGCTCCTGCGAAGGCCCGTTCGGGGCCGCCAGACCGTTGCTCGCACCATCCTGGTTCACGGCGGACCCACGGATCACCGCGAGCACCTGGTGCCCGTTGCGCTCCGCGTCCGACAGCCGCTCCAGCACCAGCAGACCCACGCCCTCGGCCCAGCCCGTACCGTCCGCCGACGACGAGAACGCCTTGCAGCGCCCGTCCGGCGACAGCCCGCGCTGCCGGGAGAACTCCACGAACATGCCGGGCGTGGCCATGACGGTCACACCGCCGGCGACGGCCACGGAGGACTCGCCCTGGCGCAGCGACTGCGCGGCGAGGTGGAGCGCGACGAGCGAGGACGAACAGGCGGTGTCGACCGTGACCGCCGGGCCCTCGAGACCGAAGGTGTAGGCCAGTCGGCCCGAGGCCACACTGGCGGTGTTGCCCGTCAGCAGGTAGCCGTCGTATCCGCCGGACGGCTCGTGCAGCCGCGGCCCGTACTCCTGTGCCGTCGCGCCCACGTACACACCGGTGCGGGTGCCGCGCAGCGCGGCGGGGTCGATGCCCGCCTGCTCGAAGGCCTCCCAGGCCGTCTCCAGCAGCAGCCGCTGCTGGGGCTCCATCGCCGCCGCCTCGCGGGGACTGATGCCGAAGAACTCGGCATCGAACCGGTCCGCGTCGTGCAGGAAACCACCTTGGGTGGCGTAGGTCGTGCCGGGGCTGTCCGGATCGGGGGTGAAGAGCGCATCGAGGTCCCAGCCCCGGTTGGTCGGGAATCCGCCGACCGCGTCGGCCTCGCTGCTGACCAGACGCCACAGGTCCTCGGGAGAGGCGACCCCTCCCGGCAGCCGGCATGCCATGCCCACGATGGCGATCGGCTCGTCAACGGCTGTGGCCTCGTCGTCGTCGTCATCCCGGCCCTGGTCCAGGCCGAGGAGCTGACCACTGAGGTGTTCGGCGAGTACGGCCGGGGTCGGGTGGTTGAAAAGGAGGCCGGAGGGCAGCGACAGCCCGGTGGCCCTGTTCAGCGCGTTCCGGAGCTCGACGGAGGAGACGGAGTCGAAGCCCAGGTCCTTGAAGGTCGTGTCGATGTCCACGTCGCGCGCCGATCCGTGGCCGAGCACCGCTGCCACGTGCGCACGCACCAGCTCCAGCTCGTCGCCGCGCGGCGCGGACCGCTTCGGACCGCTCCGCTGCGCCGCGGCGGTCCGGACCTGGACCGGCCCGGTCGCCGGACCTTCCAGCCAGAAGCGCTCACGCTGGAAGGCGTACGTGGGCAGATCCACCAGACCGGAACCCGGCAGGAAGCGCTCCCAGTCCACCTCCACACCGCCTGCGTGCGCCTCTGCGACCGAGGTCAGGAAACGATCCTGTCCACCGTCGTCGCGCCGCAGCGATCCGACGACGACAGTGCCGCCGACGCCGGCCTCGTCGGCCGTGTCGCCGAGGGCCGAGGTGAGCACCGGGTGGGCACTGACCTCGATGAAGACGTGATGCCCGTCGCCGAGCAGAGCACGGGTGGCCTCTTCCAGCCGGACGGTCCGGCGGAGGTTGCGGAACCAGTACCCGCCGTCCAACTCCTCACCGTTCAGCGGCTGCCCGGTGACGGTGGAGAAGAACCTGATGTCACCGGTACGCGGCGTGACGTCGGCCAACAGCTCCCGCAGCTCGTCCTTCAGCAGGTCGACGTGGGCGGAGTGGGAGGCGTAGTCGACCGCAACGGCGCGGGCGCGGTATCCCTCGGCCTCACTGTGGGCGACGAGGTCGGCCAGGGCCTCCGGGTCGCCGGAAACGACCGTGCTCGCGGGGCCGTTGTGTGCGGCGATGTCGATCGCGCCGTCCCAGCGGGTGATGAGCTCGCGGACCTCGTCGGCCGGCAGAGCCACCGACACCATCCCGCCCGTACCCGCCAGCTTCACGATCGCCCGGCTGCGCAACGCCACGACCTTCGCCGCGTCGTCCAGCGACAACGCCCCCGACACCACGGCCGCCGCGATCTCACCCTGCGAGTGACCGACCACCGCATCCGGCTCGACACCCACCGAACGCCACAGTGCCGCCAGCGACACCATCACCGCCCACAACGCCGGCTGCACCACATCCACCCGGTCGAAACCGGGCGCACCCTCCGCACCACGCAGGACCTCCAGCAGCGACCAGCGCGTGAACGGCACCAGCGCCCGCTCACACTCCACCAGCCGCGCGGCGAACACCGGAGAGGACTCGAACAGTTCCAGAGCCATGCCCTGCCACTGCGAACCCTGACCCGGGAACACGAACACCGTCTTACCCGCACCACCCGGGCCCGCACGACCCGTCACCACACCAGCCGCAGGCACACCCGCGGCCAACGCCCGAACACCCGCCAGCAGTTCCTCGCGCGTCTCCCCCACAACCACGGCACGGTGATCGAAACGAGCACGGGACACCGCGAGCGAGCGACCCACCGCCGCGGCATCCAGCCCCGGCCGCTCCTCCAGGAACGACACGAGCCGCCCTGCCTGACCGGCCACAGCCTCAGCCGACCTGCCCGACACCACCCACGGCACCGCACCCGAGCCGGACGCGGCGCCAGGCGGCTCCTGCGCCGCGGCCGACTCGGTGCGCCAGTCCGACAGCACGACGTGGCAGTTCGTACCGCCCACACCGAAGGAGCTGACACCTGCGTAGAGCGGCTCGTCCGGCCGCGGCCATGCCTCGACGCCGCGCTGTACGGCGAGCTTCAACTCGTCGAACGGAATGTCCGGGTTGGGGGTTTCGAAGTTCAGGCTCGGCACGAGCTCGCGGTGACGGATGCAGAGCGCCGCCTTCAGCAGGCCCACGATGCCGGCGGCACCCTCGAGGTGTCCGACGTTGGTCTTCACCGATCCGACCCGCAGCTCGGCTCCGTCCACGCGGCCGTCACCGAGCACCGCGCCCAGAGCCGACGCCTCGATCGGGTCGCCCAGCCTGGTACCCGTGCCGTGCAGTTCGACGTACTGCACCTGCTCCGCGGGCACGTTGGCACGCTTGTACGCCTGCCGCAGGACATCGCGCTGGCCGGCCGGGCTCGGGACGGTGAGACCCTCGGTGGTCCCGTCGTTGTTCATCGCGCTGCCGCGCAGCACGCAGTAGACCGGGTCGCCGTCTGCCACGGCGGCGTGCAGCGGCTTGAGCACGACGAACGCGCCACCCTCACCGCGTACATATCCGTTCGCCCGCGCGTCGAAAGTGAAGCTGAGGCCGTCCGGTGACAGTGCGCCGAACCGTTCGGCGCTGGTGGTGCTGTCCGGCACCAGGTTGAGGTTGACACCGCCGGCGACGGCCATGGTGGACTCGCCGCGGCGCAGGCTCTCGACTGCCAGGTGCACGGCGACCAGTGAGGAGGACTGGCCGGTGTCCACGGCCGCACTCGGTCCGTGCAGGCCCAGGGTGTAGGAGATCCGGTTGGCAATGACGCCGCGGTTGAGACCGGTCAGGGTGTGGCGGGTGATGCCTTCGCCCCCGTGCCGGCGCGTGAGGGCGGCATAGTCGTCGGCGATGACGCCAACGAAGACACCGGTCCGGCTGTCGGCAAGATCGGAGGGGAGGATCCTGGCGTCCTCCAGTGCCTCCCAGGCGAGCTCGAGCATCAGCCGCTGCTGCGGATCCATCGACGACGCCTCACGCGGACTGATGCCGAAGAAGCCTGCGTCAAAGCCGCTGACGTCCTGGAGATAGCCTCCCGGCCGGGAGGGCAGTTCGGGGCGGCCTGCCGGGGGCGCGCCGATCGCACTGCGGCCGTCGCGCAGCAGCTGCCACAGGTGCGCGGGGTTCTCCGCGTGCGGCAGTCGGCAGGACATACCGACGATGGCGATCGCCTCGGTCGATATCGACGTGTCAGCTTGGAATTCAACCATGGTCGAGTACGCCCTACCTATTGTTACGTACGATGCCTGAGCGGGGGCATAGCACCCGCAGCCGTGCCGCGGGTGCTATGCCGATGTGATTCTGTTTCGGGTGCGGTTACGAGCTGACGGCCGGCTCGTATTTCGAGACGAGCATCCGTTTGAGAACTTTTCCGCTGGTTCCCAGTGGGAGAGCGTCGGTGAACTCGACTCGCCGGGGGTACTTATATGCGGCGAGACGCTGTTTGCCCCATTCGATGATCTCGTCATCCGATCCAGCGGTGACGTCCTCCGGCCGGGCAGGCACGACAATCGCCCAGACCTCCTCACCGAGTTCAGGGTGCGGAACACCGATGACCGCCACCTGCGCCACGGCCGGATGCCCGACGAGGATCTCCTCGATTTCGCGCGGATAGACGTTGTAGCCGCCGCGAAGAATCAAGTCCTTCTTACGGCCCACGACCGAAAGGTAGCCGTCGGCGTCCAGCCTGCCGAGATCGCCGGTGAGGAACCAGCCGTCGGTCAACACCTCGGCGGTGATGTCCGGGCGACCGAGATATCCGGCCATGACGTTCGGACCGCGCACCACGATCTCGCCCACCTCACCGGCCGGCAGGAGATCGATCCGGTCGGCATTCGGCCGGGCTATACCGACGGTGATGCCGGTGATCGGAACACCGACTGTTCCGGACCGAAAAGTCACGCCCGGATAGTGATATGCGACGCTGCAGGAGGTCTCGGTCATCCCGTAGCCCTCGTACACAGGACATCCGAACGTGCTGCGGACCTCTTCGAGGGTCCTGACCGGAAGCGCCGATCCCCCGCTGTACACGCGGTCGAGTCGAGGAACCTGCTCTCCCCGGGCCACGGCGTCGAGCAACTTGACATACATGGTCGGCACGCCCATGAACACCGTGCAGCGGTGTTCCGTCATCAGCGCCAGGGCCTCCCGCCCGGAGAACCTCGGCATCATGACGATGGATATACCGGCGCGGAAGCCGGTCAGCATGCCGCAGATCTGGCCGAAGCCGTGCGACAGCGGCAGACACCCGAGCAGTACGTCGTCACTCCGGAACATGTACGGAGTGGTGACCATCCTCTCGACGTTGTACAGAATGTTCCGGTGGGTGAGCATCACCCCTTTCGGCTCACCCGTCGTACCGGACGTGTAGAACACGACCGCGACGTCGTCGGGTTCCCGCACCGCGCAGTCGTCGATCGGCGCCGTGTCCTGTGCCGCGCTCTCCAGGTCGACAGTGCCCGCGGGGCCCGGGCCGACGGTGAGGAGCACCGTGCCGAGCGGCTCCGCCGCCTCTCTCGCCTGGGCGAGCAAGGAGGCGGCGCACACCAGAAATCGGGCGTCGGCGTCGGTCAGTACGTGATCGATCTCCGACGCGGTCGACATGACGTTCAGCGGGACCGCGACGGCGCCGGCCGCCAGCACGCCGAAGTACACGACGGGAAACCGCGGGGTGTCGACCAGGAGCATGGCGACCCGGTCTCCCGGCCGTACCCCGTTGGCTCGCAGCACGGCGGCGTAGCGACGTGCCTGTTCCCACAGCCACCCGTAGGTGACGTGCTCGGACTCGTGGATCACGGCCGAGTGGTCGGGTCGCCGCGCCGCCGTGTCGGCGAGCACGCCTGCAACGGACATGGTCATCCGGCGGTGCGGGCGCCGCGACCGCGGAGATCGGACGTGGACCGGTCCCGGGCGCTCGCGGTCGGGATGTTCAGTTCCTTCCAGATCCCGTGAAGGGCGTCGGCGAAGGTCTCGACATCCTTGTGGTCGTGCACGGCGGACGGAGCGATCCGCAGGATCTCCTCGCCGTGGGGCACGCTGGGGGCGTTGATGGACTGGACGTAGATCCCGTGCTGCTCGAACAGCAGCTGGGACGCCCGCTTGCACAGATCGTCATCACCGACGAAGGCCGCGACGATATGGGAGTCCGTCGAGATGAACGGGATGTCGGCCGCGGTCAGAAGGCTGTGCAGAAGCCGCGCGTTCTCCGAGAGAGCCTTTCGCTCGACATCCGAGGACCGCAGGTACTGAACCGACGCCAGCGCAGCGGCCGCGACCGCCGGCGGCGGCGAGGTGGTGAAGACGAACGAGCGCGAATAGGTCCGCACCGCGTCCACGAGGGCCGCCGGCCCCGCGATGTAGCCGCCGACCGTCCCGTACCCCTTCGCCAAGGTACCCATCACGACCGTGAACCGGTCGGCGATGCCTTCCCGCGCGGCGATGCCGGCGCCCTGCGGGCCGTACATGCCGACCGCGTGGACCTCGTCGATGAAGGTCGTGGCACCGTACTTGTCCGCGATGTCGGCAATCTCGGCGAGCGGCGCGACGTTGCCCGACATGGAATAGACCGATTCCACGACGATGAGCTTCGGGCAGTCGGCGGGAGCCGCCGCGATCAGTTCTTCCAGGTGGGCGACGTCGTTGTGCCTGAAGATGTGCTTCTTCGCGCCACTGTGCCGGAGACCGTCGATGATCGAGGCGTGGTTCTTCGCATCGGAAAACACGACGGTGTCTTTCGGCAGCCCCGCCAGCACGCTGAGGGATCCCTCGTTGGCCGTGTATCCCGATGTGAAAAGGAGAGCGGATTCCTTGCCGTGCAGATCCGCCAGCTCATTTTCGAGAAGGACGTGATAATGGTTGGTTCCACCGATGTTCCGGGAACCTCCGGAGCCTACGCCATGGGTATCTATCGCGGCTTGCATGGCCGCGATGGCCTGACGGTTCTGGCCCATTCCCAGATAGTCGTTGCTGCACCAGACGCTCACTTCCGAATCCACCCCGTCGCGCCGCGCAGTGGCCATGGGGTAATCACCGGAACGACGGCCGATCTCCAGGAACTCACGCCTGCTTCCAGCAAGATCGTCAGCGGATGTCCCACTCAGGTACGATGCCAGGTGAACGTTCATTCACTCGCCTTCTCGACGTAGCAGTTGGATTGACCTGCGAACCGAAAGGTCCACGCTAGGAATATTGCGACCTCAGAAGCACCTTGTCGGGCTTGCCGTTGCTGTTCATCGGCAGGGCGCTCAGGACGTGTATCTTCTCGGGAACGTGAATCGGAGAAAGCGCCTCGGCGATCCTCGCGCGGATGCCTTCCACTTCGACCACCTCAGCCGGATCGCATTCGATCGCGGCGTGGATGTGATCGCTTCCATCCTCGTCCTGCACGCCGTAGACGGCGGCGTGCAGGACACCCGGGTGGGAAAGAATTTCCGCCTCGAGAACGATGGGATGAACCTTGACGCCGCCGACCTTGATGACGTGGGCCACCCGGCCCAGGAGAGTCAGATAACCTCGCTCGTCGAGACGACCGATGTCTCCGGTGAAATACCAGCCGTCACGAAGAACTTGTGCGGTCAATTCCGGGTTGCCGTTGTAGCCGTCCATCATCTGAGGCGAGCGGACCCGAACCTCGCCGATCTCCCCCGCCGCCAACTGCGCGCCCGAATTCGAGTTGCAGACGACGACCTCCACCTCGGGGAAGGGCCGACCGACAGTGGCCGCGAGTTCTGGGTCGCCGTGCTCCTGAGGCGTCAGGATCGTGATCCGACCGCTCTCACTCGTGGCATATCCCTGCGCCAGAACAGGGCCGAAAAGCTGAAAAGCCTGTGCGATTCTCGCGGGTGCCGCGGGGCTTCCGCCGTAGACGATCCGCTTCAGCGAGGACAGGCCCGCGGCTTCCACAGCGGCAGTGTCACGGATTCCTCGGCCGGCCAGATGGTCGATGAGTTGGAACACGTGATTCGTTGCCATGAACGTCCACGAGACCTCCTTCTCCGCGGAGACGGTGTCCACGAATTTCTCCGCATCGAAGCTCTCATGGAGATGGAGCGCTCCGCCCAGGGCGAAGACTGCGTCCACCATCGCGGCAACGCCATGGCTCAGAGGGGTCGACACCAGGATCGACGCACAGTCGTATTCACGGCCGACGCCCATCCATGCACGCATCGTGGCTTCCCACGCGCGGCCCGACAACCGGATGCCCTTGGGCCGGCCCGTGCTGCCGCTCGTGAAGCCGATGAAGGCCAGCGCCTGCGGATCCCATGACACGGCGTCCGGGGCATCGGCGCCATCGACCCGGCCGACCTCACTGCGTTCCCCATCCTGACCTCGCGTCACGGGGATCCCGCTGCCATCGGCGAGCTCTGTCGCGCGCTCCGAACTCTCGGCATCGGCATAGACGGTCACGGCTTCGGTTTCGCGCAGGATCTGAATCTGGTGATCCAGCGGAAGGACCGTTGTCCTGGTACCAGGATTGGTGGTTCGCAGATAGCACACGGCGCCGCCGAGCAGATGTGTCGCGTACCGCACGGTCAGCATCTCAGGACTGTTGGGCGCGACGAGAATCGCCACCACATCCCCCTTGCCCACTCCGCGGTTGCGCAGCGCAAGGAATGCCTCCGTCACGGACCGGATCAGGTCGCCACCTGAGAAGGCTTCGCCACGCCAATGAACGACATCCCGATCCGGCGTGGCTGCGAGCAGCGAGAGGATCTCCGAGACATAGCTTCGACTTGCGCTCCACCAATGCTCAGGCAGGCTCATGGGACCTTCCTTCGACCTTGCCAACTATCACGACGTCATCCAATTGGGCATTCAATCTTCACCATGCGATTGCAGTAGGCGGTAGATCGTTCGACTGGCTACAACGGAGTGTCGGAAGGCATCCCGATCGGGGTAGCCGTTCGGGGCACGCACCGGAGGGCCGCCCAGGGCGTCGGCGTTCTCGATGGGGTGACCGTGTGCGGGGTGGCCGTCCGCACGGTGTCGGTGTCGCGCCCCTCCCCACCATGAGCTGTGGACGCCTGCGGTGTGTCGTCACCTGGCTCGCCCAGCAGCGGCCCGAAGCAGTGGGGGGATGCCGGAGTCCGGGTGGGTGGGCTTCAAGGGGGCGGGGTCCGCGGGCCGTTCGCCGTCCGTTGCCCACCCCGTTTTGTGGCGGGACACCCCTGATCAATAGGATCCGCCGATGATCAGAACACAACGGCTGGCGGCGGGCGTCTGCGCCCTGCTCGCCGCGTTCACGGCCGGGCTCGCGTTCCCGGCCGGGGCGGTCGCCGACGAGACCACCGCCCTCGCGCCCAAGGTCGACCTGGTCCTCGACGTCAGCGGCTCGATGCGGACGAAGGACATCGACGGCGGGACGCGCATGGCCGCGGCCAAGCAGGCGTTCAACGAGGTGCTGGACGCGACCCCGGAGAACGTCCTCCTCGGCATCCGCACCCTCGGCGCCGACTACCCCGGCGACGACCAGAAGACGGGCTGCAAGGACACCGCGCAGCTCTACCCGGTCGGCCCGCTGGACCGCACCGAGGCCAAGACGGCCGTGGCGACCCTGTCCCCCACCGGCTGGACCCCGATCGGCCCCGCCCTGCTGAAGGCGGCCGACGACCTCGACGGCGGCACCGGCTCCAAGCGGATCGTGCTGATCAGCGACGGCGAGGACACCTGCGCGCCGCTCGACCCGTGCGAGGTGGCCCGGGAGATAGCCGCCAAGGGCATCGGCCTGACCATCGACACCCTCGGCCTGGTGCCCAACACGAAGATGCGGCAGCAGCTGAGCTGCATCGCCGAGGCGACCGGCGGGACGTACACCTCGGTCGAGCACACGGAGGAACTCACCGACAAGGTCAACCAGTTGGTGGACCGCGCGGCCGACCCGGTGGTGACGCCGGTCGCCACGGACGGTGCGGACTCCTGCGCGAAGGCGCCCACCCTCAAGTCGGGCCTGTACACCGACCGCGAGGAGTTCGGCCAGGAGCGCTGGTACCGGGTGGACGTCGAGCCGGGCCAGGAGCTGCGGGCTTCGGTGAGCGTGGCGGCGGACCGGACGATGAACCCCGACTACGGGGTGCTGCTCCGGGCGGTCACGGTGCACGGCCGGGAGATCGTGCGCGGCGAGTCGGCGGGCAACGGCCGCACCGACGTCATCTCGACCGGTCTGCGCTACCCGAAGGCGGAGAGCGACGACGAGGAGGCACCGGCCGAGACCGTCTGCCTCCAGGTGACGAACGCGTTCTCGGCGGCCTCCGGGGTGAAGACCACGCCGGGCATGCCCGTGGAGCTGACCGTGGACGTGGTCGACGGTCCGTCGCAGGCGAGCGACGTGGCCTCCTTCGGCCTCGGGCGCGGCTGGTGGCTGCTCGGCCTCCTGGTGCTGGCCGGTTTCCTCGCGGGTCTGGTCTGGGGCTGGCTGTCGCGCTGGCGTGTCGCGGTCTGGAGGACCAACTGATGCGGATCACACGAGTGTTGAGCACCGCGCTGCTGGCGCTGGGCCTTGCGGCCGGACCGGCCGCCGCCGACTCCTCGCCCTCCGCGAGTCCGTCCGGGGACAGCTCCGCGCCGACCTCCGCGGGCACGTCGTTCCGTACGGCGGTGGAGGTCGAGCAGGGGCGGACGGCGACGGCGAGCGCCTCCACGGGTGACTATCTGTACTGGTCGTTCCCGGCCGACACCGGCCAGCGGCCCACCGTCAGGACGACGGTGAAGCTGCCCGGCGCGCACGCGGCGCAGACGTGGCAGATCGACGTGTACGACGGCCTGCGGCGCCGTCAGGCCTGCCAGTACGGCGCCCAGACCCGCACCGCCGCCCAGGGCGCCTCCTCCGTGGAGCTGGCCTGTGTGCTGCGCACGGTCCGCGCCTGGTCCGAGCCGTGGGCGAACGACCCCCTGCCGGGCACGTACTACGTCCGGCTGACGGCCACCGGCCTCGGCGCCGCCGACCTGGGTCAGCCGGTGAGCGCGGAACTGCGGGTGGACTCCAAGGACATCGGCGGCTCGGCGGCGGTGGACGGCTCGCTGGCGAAGCCGCTCGTCCCCGGGATCGCGGTCACGTCGGAGGCGGAGGACGACGACACGTCGGCGTCGGCCGTGCTGTCGAGCATCGAGCCGGACGACGGCTGGGCGTCCGGCTGGTGGTCCGACCGCTGGGTGTGGAGCGCGTTCGGCGCGGTGCTGGCGGCGCTGGCCGGGATCGGCGGTTACACGCTGACGCGCGGGTCGGGACGTCCGCGGCAGGTGCCACCGGGCGCCTGACCCTCCCCGACGCCCCGTCACAAGGCCCACCACCGCCCGGTGGTGGGCCTTGCGTGTGGGTCACGCCTCGCGCAGTGCCTTCGCGAGCGTCCCGTCGCCGCTGACGTCGATCCGCCCGGCGCGCACCGCGTCCGCCACGCTCAGCTCCCCCCGGGACAGGGCCGCGCTGGTGCCGGCGTCCAGTGCGAGCCGCGCGTCGGGTTCCCGGGGGGCGGGGCCGTCGCCGTAGACCGGCCCGTCCTGCGCGCCGACCAGGACATGGAAGTGCCCTTCTTCCAGGCGGACTTCGACGAGGCCCTCGCCCTCCAGCGCGCGCAGCAACGGCAGCGCGAACCAGTGGGCGCGGACGGCGTCGGTGGGGCGGCGCTCGCCGAGCTCGCCCTCGCCCCACCTGCCCAGCGCCTGCAGCACCGGCAGCAACTCCCGCCCGCGTCGGGTGAGTTCGTAGACGTAGGCCGCGCCCGGCGGAGGCATGCGCCGCCGGGTGGCCAGCCCGTCCCGCTCCATGTCCCTCAGCCGCCCGGCGAGTACATCCGTGCTGACGCCCGGCAGGTCGGCGTGCAGGTCCGTGTAGCGGCGCGGGCCCGCGAGCAGTTCCCGGACGATCAGCAGGGTCCAGCGGTCCCCGACGGCGTCGAGCGCGCGAGCGGCGGAGCAGTACTGGTCGTAGCTTCGACGAGGTGACATGCGACGCAGTCTAGACATGTCGTTGGACTTTCCAAGCTTGAACTTGGTAAAACCAAGCAACACCACAACCGGAGGGGCGAGCGCGCATGGAGTTCCGGCAGTCGAACAAGCTCAGCGAGGTCTGCTACGAGATCCGCGGGCCGGTGGTCGAGCATGCGAACGCGCTCGAGAAGGCGGGCCACAGCGTGCTGCGCCTGAACACCGGCAACCCGGCGCTCTTCGGCTTCGAGGCCCCGGAGGAGATCCTCCAGGACATGATCCGGATGCTGCCGCAGGCGCACGGCTACACCGACTCGCGCGGCATCCTCTCCGCCCGCCGTGCCGTGGCCCAGCGCTACCAGACCCTGGGCCTGGAGGTCGGCGTGGACGACGTCTTCCTCGGCAACGGCATCTCCGAGCTGATCTCGATGGCCGTGCAGGCCCTGGTCGAGGACGGCGACGAGATCCTGATCCCCGCTCCCGACTTCCCCCTCTGGACGGCGGTGACCACCCTCGCGGGCGGCAAGGCGGTGCACTACCTCTGCGACGAGCAGGCGGACTGGTATCCCGACCTGGACGACATGGCCTCGAAGATCACGGACCGCACCAAGGCCGTCGTGATCATCAACCCGAACAACCCCACGGGCGCGGTGTACCCGAAGGAGATCGTCGAGGGCATCCTCGACCTGGCCCGCCGGCACGGTCTGATGGTCTTCGCCGACGAGATCTACGACCAGATCCTGTACGACGACGCCGTGCACCACTCGGCCGCCGCGCTCGCCCCCGATCTGGTGGTCCTGACCTTCTGCGGGCTGTCGAAGACGTACCGGGTGGCGGGCTTCCGCTCCGGCTGGCTGGTCGTGACCGGTCCGAAGCAGCACGCGAAGGACTACCTGGAGGGCCTCACCATGCTGGCCTCCATGCGGCTGTGCGCCAACGCGCCCGCCCAGTACGCCATCCAGGCCGCGCTCGGCGGCCGCCAGTCCATCCGGGACCTCACCGCACCGGGCGGCAGGCTCCACGAGCAGCGCGACGTGGCCTGGGAGAAGCTCAACGAGATCCCGGGCGTGTCCTGCGTGAAGCCCAAGGGCGCGCTGTACGCGTTCCCCCGCATCGATCCCAAGGTGCACCCGATCCACGACGACGAGAAGTTCGTCCTGGACCTGCTGCTGCGCGAGAAGATCCAGGTCGTCCAGGGCACCGGCTTCAACTGGCCCGCCCCCGACCACTTCCGCATCCTCACGCTCCCCCACGCGGACGACCTGGAGGCGGCGATCGGGCGCATCGGGCGGTTCCTGAGCGGATACCGGCAGTAGTCGTCCCGGCCTGCGGTGGGGGTGCCCCGCCGGGCCGGGGTCGACGCCGCGCTCCGCGACACCGACGGGTGCGGGGTGCCGGCGGCTCGGCGGGAGCGCTGTTCCAGCTCGCCACGGGCCCCCTGGGCCGGCTGCGCACCGAGCACGGACGACCGGTGATCGCCGCCCGGAATGTCAGACCCGGGTCGTAGCCTTCGAGTGGGCCGGCACCACTCGGAGGGAGCACGCAGTGACACGACCGCCCACCGCCGCGCAGCGGCGGGTGATCGACGCCGCCGAACCCGTCACCGGGCGGCTCAGGGGCACCGAGGCGCAGCTCGCGGCGCTGGTGAAGCGGGGGCTCGCGTTCCGCCATCCGCGGCCGCCGCACGACCACTTCCTGACACCGGCGGGGCACCGGATACGGGAGGCGGAGGCGCGGGCGGAGCCCGAGGCCGCGCCCGCGCCCGAGCCGCCCGGGGGGAGGAGCGACGCCGGGGTGTTCGCCGCGCGGGTCGGCGGCGAGGAGGACGCCGGCGCGGGCGGGCCCGCCCGTGCGCGTGAGGTGCACAGTGCCTGGCAGGGGCTGCTGGAGCTGCGCCGGATGACCAATCCGGACGGCTCCGTGGACCGGCCGTGCGGCTGGGAGCGCACGCACCTCGTACAGGCCGCCGCGCTGGCCCTGGAAGCGGCGGGACACCGTCCGGCGGGCCCGGACACGGCGGCCTTCGGGCCGGGCGCCGGGACCTCGGGAGCGGGGAGCGCGGGTCGCGGGCCGGACCCCGGCGGTTACCGGGTGCGGGCGACCCCGCAGCCGGAGGCGGTCGCCGTGCGCGGGCCGGACGACGCGACGCTGCGGGCCTGTGCGGCGACACTGGAGAAGGCGGGCTGGCAGGTGGGCGAGCACACCGATCCCCGGACCAGAGCGCGCTATCTGCTGGCTTCCCCACGCCGGGTGTGAGGACATGCCAAGATCGGTGCCCGGGGCATCGTTCCCTCGTCGTCGAGAAGGGGAAGCAGTGAGCGAGCCGTTTTCCGTCCGGGTCACCGTCCGCGGGTACGAGACGGACGTGCAGGGCCACGTCAACCAGAGCGTGTACATCAACTACGCGGAGCACGCCCGCTGGTCGCTGCTGCACGCGGCGGGCATCACCCAGAGCGGCCTCAACGCCCGCGGGGTGGGCCCGGTCGCCCTGGAGACGACCATCCGCTACCGACGTGAGCTGGTCGCCGGCGACGAGGTCGACGTGACGTGCGTCTTCGAGTGGGGCGGCGGCAAGACGTTCCGGATCGAGCAGACCATCAGCAAGACGGACGGCACGGTCGCGGCCGAGCTGACGGCGATCGGCGGACTGCTGGACCTCAAGGAGCGGCGGATGGTGGCGAACCCCCAGGACTGGTTCAAGGAACTGGCCTCGGACCCCAGCCTGTTCGGGCTGTAGTCACACCGCTTCGGTCGCACGGAGGCCGAATTCGGATGCGGAGCGCACCGCGGACCTGCGATGCTGCGGCCCCATGGCCACCCGACGCATCCGACCCAGCCTCTACATCTCCGTGGACGTCGAGGCCGACGGACCGATCCCCGGACCGTACTCCCTGCTGAGCCTGGGCGCGGCGGTGGCCGGCCGGCAGGACGCCGACGGGTTCACCGCTGCGGACCCCGCCCGGCACACCTTCTACCGTGAGCTGCGGCCGATCAGCGAGGACTTCGTCCCCGAGGCACTGGCCGTGAGCGGGCTCGACCGGCGGCGACTGGCGGAGGAGGGACTCGACCCCGCCCTGGCGCTGGCGCAGTTCAGCCGCTGGGTACGCGAGGTCAGCGGCGACGCCCAGCCGGTGATGTGCGGCTATCCGGCGTCGTACGACTGGATGTTCCTCTACTGGTACCTGATCCGCTTCACCGGCGGGAGCCCGTTCGGCCACTCGGGCTGTCTGGACATGAAGACGCTGTACGCCGGCAAGGCGGGCGTCCCGCTGCGGGCGGTCGGAAAGCGCTCGATGCCGCCCGAGCTGCTGCCCGGCCGCCGCCACACGCACCACGCCCTCGACGACGCGGTGGAGCAGGCCGAACTGTTCGCCAACCTCATGCGGTGGCCGGGACCCGGGTCGGTCTGACCCGGTCGGGAGCCTTGGGCCTCACCGGGGCACGCGGGTGCGGTGCGTGCCCCGGTGACGGTCGCCATGAGCCCCGCCGGGGTCATGGCTCCGGCCGAGGGCCGTCCCCCTCGGCCGGAGGTCCGGGCGGGTCAGCTCAGTCCGGCGATCCGGGCGAGCCGCCGGGCCTCCTCCCGTGTCGAGCGCGCGATCGCGTCCTCGTCCGCGGTCAGCAGGCGGCCGTCCCGCACGATCTGACGGCCGTTCACGAAGGAGGCGGTGACCGGGGCGGCCGCGCCGAAGACCAGGGCGGTGACCGGGTCGGCGATGGAGGCGTGGGCCAGGGTGTCCAGCCGCCACAGCACCAGGTCGGCGAGCTTGCCCGGCTCCAGCGAGCCGATCTCGCGGGCCCGGCCCAGGACCTGGGCGCCGCCGAACGTGCCCAGCCGCAGTGCCTGACGGGCGTTCAGGGCGGCCTCGCGGTGGGCGCCGAGGCGGTTGACGAGCAGCGCGTTGCGCAGTTCGGTGTGCAGCTCGCCGGACTCGTTGGACGCCGTGCCGTCCACGCCGAGGCCGACCGGGACACCGGCCGCCAGCATGTCGGGGACGCGGGCGATGCCGGCGGCCAGACGGGCGTTGGAGGACGGGCAGTGGGCGACGCCCGTCCTCGTACGGGCGAAGGCCTCGATGTCGGAGTCGCTCATGTGGACGCAGTGCGCCATCCACACGTCCTCCCCGAGCCAGCCGGTGGACTCGAAGTAGTCGGTCGGGCCCATGCCGAACAGCTCGTGGCAGAACTTCTCCTCCTCCACCGTCTCCGAGCCGTGGGTGTGCAGGCGCACCCCGAGCCGACGCGCCAGTTCCGCGCCCTCCCGCATGAGTTCGGTGGAGACGGAGAACGGCGAGCAGGGGGCGACGGCCACCTGGGTCATCGCGTCGAAGGAGCTGTCGTGATGTCGCCCGACGGTCTCCTCGGTGGCGGCGAGCGCGTCGTCGAGGGTCTCGACCGCGAAGTCCGGCGGCAGACCACCGTCCTTCTCGCTGCGGTCCATCGAGCCACGGGCCAGGGTGAAGCGGACACCCATGTCGCGGGCGGCGCCGATGATCGCGCCGGAGAGGTCACCGGACCCCTCGGGGAAGACGTAGTGGTGGTCCATGGCGGTGGTGACACCGCCCCGGGCCATCATCGCGAGCGAGCCCTGGGCGGCCGCCCGGACCATGGGTTCGTCGATGCGCGCCCAGGTCGGGTAGAGCGCGACGAGCCAGTCGAAGAGGTTGTGGTCGGTGGCCAGGCCGCGGGTGATCCACTGGTAGAAGTGGTGGTGGGTGTTGACCAGGCCGGGGGTGACCAGGTGCCCGGTGGCGTCGACGCGCCGGACGACGTCCTCGAGTCCCTCCGGCGCCGTGCCCGCGCCGACCGCCTCGATGCGGTTGCCGGCGAGGACGACGTACCCTCGGGCGTACTCGGTGTCCCGCGCGTCCACGGTCGCGATCGCCGCGTTCTCGATGACGATGCGCTGGGTCATGGTGGGTCCTTCGCTTTCGTGTCCGCGTCAGAGGTTGCTGAGGTCGACCGGGATCCTCGCCTCGCAGCCGTCCCGCAGGATCGTGGCCTCGATCAGCCCGTAGGGGCGGTCGGCGGCGTAGTAGACGGCCCCGTCGGGGGTGGCGTTCTTCAGCCCGAACGGCTCCAGGTCGACGAGGAAGTGGTGCTTGTTGGGGAGCGAGAAGCGGACCTCGTCGATCTCGCCGCGGTGGTCGATGATCCGCGAACCCATCTGGTACAGCGTCTGCTGCAGCGACAGCGAGTACGTCTCGGCGAACGCCTGGAGCGTGTGCCTGCGCGTCTGCGCGTAGGACTCGTCCCAGTCGGGCGTCTCCTGGGCGTCGTCGGACCAGTTGAAGCGCCAGCGGCCGGAGACCTGCGTGGCGAGGATGCGGTCGTACGCCTCGGGGAGCGTCGTGTACTTGTCCTTGACGTAGCCCCAGAACTCGGAGTCGGTGGAGTTCATCACGACCAGGTCCTTGAGACCGGAGACCACCTCCCACGACGTGCCGTCGAAGGTGATCTGCGCCAGGCGGGTCTCCTGGCCCGCGCGGACGAACGAGTGCGCGCCCTCCCCGGAGTGCTCGATGCGCTCCCAGGCGTACTCCTCGATGCGGATGCGGGCCCGGTGGATGGCGTCCTGGCTGGTGACGAAGTGCCGGGCGAGGTGGATGCCGAACTGCTCGGCGGACTCGATGCCGTGCTCCTTGGCGAACGCGTACACCGTGTTCTTGGTGGTGTCGGTCGGCAGGACGCTGGCGTTGGAGCCGGAGTAGTGGACCTCGTCCATGTCGCCGCTCAGCGACACCGACACGTTGAGGTCCTTGATGTGGTGGGTGGCGCCGTCCCGCGTGATCTTCACGACTCGGTTCTCGGCCTTGCCGTACTGGTTCTGTCCCAGGATGGGCATGGAGCTAGCTCCCTCGGTATACGGAGTAGCCGAACGGGTTGAGCAGCAGCGGTACGTGGTAGTGCTCGCCCGGTACGACGGCGAACGTGACCGCCACCTCCGGGAAGAACACCCCGGGACCGCCGTCCCGGTTCGCGGGGGCGTCCTGCCGCGCCTCGGCTCGCTCGTTCTCGAAGTACGCCTCGACCGCGAAGTCGAGCCGTACGTGGGTGGTCCCCTCCGGCAGCGCCGGGAGGTCCTTGCACCGGCCGTCCGCGTCGGTCGCGGAGCCGCCGAGCGCCCGCCAGTCCGCGTCCCGGCCGGGGCGGGCCGCGAGCCGGACGGCGACGCCCGGGGCGGGGCGGCCGACGCTGGTGTCCAGGATGTGGGTGGACACGGAAGCGGTGGTGCTGGTGTGCATGCTGCTCTCAGTCCTCTTCGACGAGCCGGGCCAGACGGATACGGTTGATCTTGCCGAGCTCGGTGCGGACGATCTCCCGTTCCCGCTCCGGCGCGTTGCCGAGTCGTTCCTTCACGGCGTCGCGCATCTGCTCGCCGGTGCGGCCGGTGGCGCAGATCAGGAAGACATGACCGAACTTCTCCTGGTAGGCCAGGTTGAGTTCGAGCATCTCCGCCCTGAGCTCCTCGGGGGCGCCGGCCATGCCGCGCTGCTCGCGGGCCGAGACCGGGTCGCCGGGCCGGGGGCGGCCGATCGGCGGATGCCCGGCCACCGCCTCGTCCAGGTCGGCCTCGCTCAGCCCGGCCAGGGCGGCGTCACCGGCGGTGTACAGCTCGTCGGCGGTGGCGTACGGACGGGCCGCGAGCAGCCGGTTCGCCCAGGTCGTGGAGGCGCACGCGTCGAGGAGGGCGGCGCGGGCCGCGGACTCCTCGAGCTGGTTGAACCGGGCCAGGCCCGGGGACGGGGAAGTCGAAGTCACGGGAGCCTCCGTGGCCGCGGGAACGGCCGTCATGCCGAACGGACTGCGCTCAGCTAACGCCTCCTCGCAACATCACGTCAACACTTTGTTGAAAATTCCGGGTTACGAAGCCCCGGCCGGCCCCACCCGCGCCCCGAGGGCCGGTCAGGCCTCTTTCTCCCGGTTGAGATAGTTGTAGACCGTGAAGCGGCTGACCCCGAGCGCGCTCGCGACGGTCTCCACGCCGTGCCGTACGGAGAAGGCGCCGCGCGCCTCGAGTATCCGGACGACCTCCTGCTTGGCCTTGCGGTCCAGATCGGCGAGCGGCTTGCCCTTCTTGCGCTCCATGGCGGCCAGGATGTGGTCGAGGGAGTCGGCGAGCTGGGGCAGGCGTACGGCGACGACGTCGGCGCCCTCCCAGGCGAGGACCACGTCGTCGGGTCCGGCCTCGTCGGGCGGGACCATCTCGCCGCCCATCGCGTCGACCAGCGGCTTCACTGCCGCGATGAAGGGCTCGTCGCCGGTGCCGGTCACGCCCCCTCCCCCGTGCCGCCGTCGCCGACGACGTTGACCTGGAGGGAGATCCGGGTGGCGCCCGCACCGAGGGACTTGCGCAGCAGGGCGTCCACGGCGGCGAGCACCTCGTCCGCGCGCCCCTCCGCGGTGTTGCCGAACGGCCCGACGTCGACCGAGTCCAGGTCGGCCGCCTCGATCACCTCACGGGCCACCAGCGCGTGCGGGGGCGCCTCGTCCAGGTCGAAGGGCTCGGTGGTGAACTCCACTTTCAGTCGCATCGCGCCCCACACCTCTCCGACCCGCACAGTGTCACGGCCCTCGACGGGAGGGCGAGCCGGGCACCCGGCACCCGGGACCCCGACCCTAACGGACCGCGGGGGCGAGCAGCAGGGCCTCACGGACACCACGGGACACCCCCCGCCCCCGCTCCGCACCTCCCGGCGCCCCTCCACCCTTGACAAGCCGCGACCGCGACGACAATCTTCCAACAAGCAGAAAATAACTTCCACAATGCGGAATGCCGTAACGCACTCGACGCGGAAGGGAGCGCGGCACCCATGGGATTCGAAGACCGGCGCTTCGACGTCAACCTGTCGATCCTCTTCACGGAACTCCCGCTCCTGGAGCGCCCGGCGGCCGCCGCCGCGGCCGGCTTCACCGCGGTCGAGCTGTGGTGGCCGTGGACCGACACGCCCACCCCCGAGCGGTCCGCGCTGCACGCCCTGAAGCGCGCGATCGAGGACGCGGGCGTACGGCTCACGGGCCTGAACTTCTACGCCGGAGAGCTCCCCGGCCCGGACCGCGGCGCCCTGTCGCTGCCCGGCGAGGAGTCGCGGCGGTTCCGCGCCAACGTCGACGTGGCCGCCGGCTTCGCCGCGTCCCTGGGCTGCACGGCGCTCAACGCCCTCTACGGCAACCGCGTCGACGGCGTCGACCCGGCCGAGCAGGACGCGCTGGCGCTGGAGAACCTGGTGCTCGCGGCCCGTGCCGCCGACCGGATCGGCGCGGTCCTGCTGATCGAGGCGCTGAACAAGGCCGAGTCGCCGCGGTATCCCCTGGTGAGCGCGCCCGCGGCGGTCGGGATCGCCGACCGGGTCAACGCGGCGACAGGACTCGGCAACGCGCGGTTCCTGATGGACCTCTACCACCTGTCGATGAACGGCGAGGACCTGCCGCGGGTGATCGAGACCTACGCGGCGAGGACCGGCCACGTCCAGATCGCCGACAACCCCGGCCGCGGCGCGCCCGGCACGGGCTCGCTGCCGCTGGAGGACCTGCTCGACCGGCTGCGCGAGGCCGGATACGACGGCTGGGTCGGCCTGGAGTACCGGCCGGGCGACCGTCCGAGCGCCGAGGCCTTCGACTGGCTGCCCCGCCGACCCCCGTACCGAGAGGCACCCCGATGACCCACACGCGTCCCAGGATCGCCTGGATAGGCCTCGGCATCATGGGCTCCCCCATGTCCGAGAACCTGCTCGAGGCGGGATACGACGTCACCGGCCACACCCTGGAGCAGGCCAAGCTGGACCGGCTGGCCGCCGCCGGCGGCACCGCGGCCGGGTCCGTCGCGGAGGCGGTCGCCGGTGCCGACGTGATCATCACGATGGTGCCCGCCTCCCCGCAGGTCGAGGCGATCGCGTACGGCCCGGACGGCATCCTGGACAACGCCCGCTCCGGCGCCCTGCTGATCGACATGTCCTCGATCACCCCGCAGACCTCGATCGACCTGGCGAGGGCGGGCCGGGACCGGGGCATCCGGGTCCTGGACGCGCCGGTGTCCGGCGGTGAGGCCGGGGCCGTCGAGGCCGTGCTGTCCATCATGGTCGGCGGCGAGCAGGCCGACTTCGACGCCGCGAGGCCGCTCTTCGAGGTGCTCGGCAAGACCGTCGTACGGTGCGGGCCGCACGGCTCCGGCCAGACGGTGAAGGCCGCCAACCAGCTCGTCGTCGCCCTGAACATCCAGGCGTGCGCCGAGGCCGTGGTCTTCCTGGAGAAGTCGGGCGTGGACCTCGAAGCCGCGCTGGACGTCCTCGGCGGCGGCCTGGCGGGCTCGACGGTCCTGGCACGGAAGAAGGAAAACTTCCTGCGGCGCGACTTCGCGCCGGGCTTCCGCGTCGACCTGCACCACAAGGACCTGGGCATCGTCACGGACGCCGCCCGCGCCGTCGGCGCGGCCCTGCCGGCCGGTGCCGTGGTGGCGCAGCTGGTCGCGTCCCTGCGCGCCCAGGGCGACGGCGGCCTGGACCACTCGGCGCTGCTGCGGGCGGTGGAGCGCCTCTCGGGCGCCCGGGTCTGACCCCCGATACCCCAGGCGGCGCCGTCGCTGACATCTCCGTCGCGCCCGGAGCGACGGCGCCGCCCGGCCCCGCGACCTCCTGAACGGCCCGCGACCTCCTGAACGGCCCACGGCGGCCGGACGGCCCCGGGCGGCCCTTCCCGACGTGAGGGAAGGCCCGTCCGGCCCGTCGCGTCCGCCCTCGGCATGCGGACGGGGCCCGGCGGCAGGACGCTGAAGGCATGGCACATCCAACGGAGCATCCGCACGTCGTGGTGCATCCGCCGGCTCTCGACGGATCCCGCCGGGTCACCGAGGGCGACGAGACCCTGGGCATCGCCACGCACGCGGACGACGTCAGCGAGATCCTGCGGCTGGCCGACCTGTACGTGACCGACCTCGCGGAGAGCGACTTCATCGAGTGGCAGGGGGGCGGGCCGGACGACTGGCCGGGGCTGTCGGAGCAGCACGGACAGCAGGAGGCGTAGGCGGGGTACGCCAACCTCAAATCAACCTCTGAACATGGTGCAGCAGGCTTCGACCGGGGCCGGGCCAGGGCACATTGTGGTCACGCGGGGCCCGTCGGCACGGGGGCGGCGGGCCCCGCCACAGGGGGTCGCCATGGGAGTGGACGGATCGGTCCCGCTGCAGCCGTACGAGATCGCACTGCTGCGCGGCGGCCCTCGCGCCGCCGTCACGGTGGCCGTCGTCGACCTGCATCTGCGGGGCGTCGTGGAAGCGGGCCGGCCCGGCAGACTGCGGACCTCGGGAGCGTCCGAGGACGCTCCCGGGCAGGGCGGCCCGCCTCCCCGGTCCGGGGAGAGCGCCCTGGCGCCCCTGGCCGAGGCGGTCCGCGCGGAACTGGTCCGGCCCGCCGGCCCGGCGGAGCTGATGAACCGGCCGGCGGTGCGCCGGGCCCTCGCCGACCTGGCGGCCGCTCTGCGGTCCGCCCGTCTCCTGCGGGCCCTTCCGCCGCACCGGAGCCGGGCCGGGCGGCGGGCACTGCAGACCCTGCTCGCCGGGCACCCGCTCCCGGCGAGCGGGAAGGGCGTTGCGGCGGACGAGGCGGTGCTGGCCGTGGCCCTGCACGGCGAGGCGGCGCTGAGCCTGCTCGTGCCGCGGTTCGCGCTGCGGGCGGGGCTGGTCCCCGGCACCGAGGTGACGGACCAGGGGTTCCACCGCAACGCTCCGCGCGGGGGCGGCACGGGCGGGTACTTCCACTGCGGTGGAGCCGCCTCCTGCGGCGGCTCGTACTGAACACGCGGCTCGTACCGAACACGCCGAAGGGGCGGCCCGTCCCCGGACGGACCGCCCCGCGCCCGGGCCGGGTCAGACCTTCAGCGCCCTGATCGACGTCGGCGCGTGCCCCGGTTCGGTGGCGACGTCCTCGAACTCCACGACGGCGCCGATGTCGTTGGTGACGCTCATCGCGATGTCGGTGACGCGTTCCAGGATCGCCTCGACGACGACCGGCACCCGGAACTCGGCGGCGAGTTTCCTGGCCTCCTCGAAGGCGGCGCCGAGCGCGTTCGGGTCGGTCACCCGGATCGCCTTGCAGCCGAGGCCTTCGGCGACCTTGACGTGGTCGACGCCGTAGCCGCCCAGTTCCGGCGCGTTGATGTTCTCGAAGTCCAGCCCGACCTGGAAGTCGATGCCGAACGCCCGCTGCGCCTGGCGGATCAGGCCCAGGTAGGAGTTGTTGACGAGGACATGGATGTACGGGATCTTGTGCTGCGCGCCGACCGCCAGTTCCTCGATCATGAACTGGAAGTCGTAGTCGCCGGAGAGGGCGACGACCTGCGCCTGCGGGTCGGCGCTGGCGACGCCGAGCGCCGCCGGGATCGTCCAGCCCAGCGGACCGGCCTGACCGCAGTTGATCCAGTGGCGTGGCCGGTGGACGTGCAGCAGCTGAGCGCCGGCGATCTGCGAGAGGCCGATGGCGGTGACGTACCGGGTCTCGGGGCCGAAGGCCCTGTTCATCTCCTCGTACACCCGCTGCGGCTTGATCGGGATGTCGTCGAAGTGCGTACGGCGCTGGAGGGTGGCCCGCTTCTCCTGGGTGGCCGCCGCCCAGGCGGAACGGTCGGGGAGCCCGCCGTCCGCCGTGCGCTCCCTGGCCACCTCGACGAACAGTTCCAGGGCCGCCCTGGCGTCCGAGGCGATGCCGTAGTCGGGGGCGAAGATCCTGCCGATCTGGGTGGGCTCGATGTCGACGTGCACGAAGGTGCGGCCCTTCGTGTAGACGTCGAGGCGGCCGGTGTGGCGGTTGGCCCAGCGGTTGCCGATGCCGAGGACGAAGTCGGACTCCAGGAAGGTGGCGTTGCCGTAGCGGTGCGAGGTCTGCAGGCCGACCATGCCGGCGTTCAGCTCGTGGCCGTCGGGGATCGCGCCCCAGCCCATCAGGGTCGGGACGACCGGAGTCCCCGTCAGCTCGGCGAACTCCACGAGGAGGCGGCAGGCGTCGGCGCCGATGACACCGCCGCCCGCCACGATCAGCGGGCGCTCGGCGGCGGCCAGCATGCCGAACGCCTTCTCGATCTGGGCGCGGGTCGCCGCGGGCTTGTGGACGGGCAGGGGGGCGTACGTGTCCGGGTCGAACTCGATCTCCGTCAGCTGGACGTCGACCGGCAGGTCGATCAGCACCGGGCCCGGCCGGCCCGAGCGCATCAGATGGAAGGCCTGCTGGAAGACACCGGGGACCTGGGCCGCCTCCAGGACGGTGACCGCCATCTTCGTCACCGGCCTGGCGATCGAGGCGATGTCGACGGCCTGGAAGTCCTCCTTGTGGATCACGGCGGTCGGTGCCTGGCCCGTGATGCACAGGATCGGGACGGAGTCGCCGATGGCGGAGTACAGCCCGGTGATCATGTCGGTGCCGGCCGGACCGGACGTGCCGACGCAGACCCCGATGTTGCCCGGACGGGTGCGGGTGTAGCCCTCGGCCATGTGCGAGGCGCCCTCGACATGGCGGGCGAGGGTGTGGTGGATGCCGCCGGAGGCCTTGAGCGCCGCGTAGAACGGGTTGATCGCCGCGCCGGGGACCCCGAACGCGGCGCTGACGCCCTCGCGCCTGAGGATCTCAACTGCCGCGCGGGCAGAGGTCATTCGAGCCATCGAGTACTCCTGCTCCGACTGTCGGATTCGCTCTCCCGGCGCGCCCCGCGGCGAGAACTGCTTCCCTGAACTTCCGTATTGTGGAAAGTTTTTTCTGCTATCTGGAAGCAATGTAAGAGGGTGCGCGAAGGTCGTCAAGAGACGGACAAGCGGGGGCCGAAGGAGGACGATGGGGCCATGTCCGAGAGCGTGCCGGTGCGCTGCCCGGCCTGCCGGTCCGAGCGCCGCTACACCGCGCCGTCCTACCTGTGCGCGTGCGGCGCACCCGTCGCACCCTCGCTCGACCCGGGGGCGGCGCCCACGGCCGTCGTGCACCGGACCTGGGACGAGGACTGGGTCACCCTGCGCTGCGGGACCTGCGGCCGCCACGGCCAGTGGCCGCACCCGGAGCTCGGCTGCCCCTGCGGGACCGTGCTGCGGCTCCCGGTGGCCGGGCCGCCGGATCGCGCCCGCGCGCCGGAAGGGTCCGCGAAGCCGCTCACGGGCACGGCACCGGCAGAGCCACCGGCGCCCCCACCGGCGCCGGCCTCGGCACCCGCCCCGACGGCCGGCCGCCCCGCCTTCCGGTCCGTGGCCGTGCGTACCGCGCTGGACGCGGTCACCGCCGCCGCGCTCTATCTGCGCTGGCTCGGCTACGGCGACGTCCGCAGGGCCGATCAGCGCCCCACCTCCGGCATCGGTCTCGCCGCCCGCGGACTGCTGGCGCAGGTGGACCCGAGCGTGCGCCCGGCCGCACTGCGGGACGTGGAGTGCCTGTGGCTGACGGCGATGACGCACTGCGCGGACTGCGCGTACTTCTCCCTCGCCGGGTACGGCGAGGAGGCCCGCGCCGGTGCCGAGCGGCTGCGGGTCCCGTTGTTCGTACTGGACCTCACGGGCATCCCGCGGCCGGTGAACGCGGCGGCCGCCGCCCTCGACGCCGAGGGCGCCGTGGATCGTCAGGCATGACGCGGGTGCGCCCGGCCGGCGCGTGAGGCGGGCACACCGATCATGAGCAGGGTCACGTCGTCGTCATGGGCGGCCGGGTCCGGAATGAGGGTGCCGATCAGCCGGGCCGCCGCCCGGTCGAGGAGCGCGGGGTCGGCGGGGGCGTCCTTCAGCACGACGTCGAGGGTGTCCGTGAGGACGTCGATCTGGGCGTCGATGTCGGTGCCGGGCCTTTCGACCAGCCCGTCGGTGTAGAGGACGAGGGTGCTGCCCGGCGGCAGCGGGTGGGTCGTCTCCTCGAACGGCACCTGGGCGCCGTGCGGGTCGTTGACGCCCAGCGGCACGGCGACCGGTGCCCGCAACCGGCCGGCGGGTCCGTCGGGGGGCCGGACGATGACGGGCGGGTGCCCGGCCGAGCACAGGGTGACCTCGTACGCGTCCTGGTCGATCACCAGGTAGACGCAGGTGACGAGCTGGTCCGCCAGGTCGGCGACGAACACGTCCAGCCCCGCCATGAGCCGGCCGGGCGTCGCGCCCGTGCGGGCCAGCGCGTGCGAGGCGGCACGCAGCTGCCCCATGACGGCCGCCGCCTCCAGCCCCCGTCCCATCACGTCGCCGATGACGACGCCGGTGCGGCGCCCGCCGAGAGGGATGACGTCGAACCAGTCGCCGCCGACCCCCGGGTCCTGGACGGAGGCCAGGTACCGGTGGGCGCTGGGCAGGTACGGGAGGAGGGGCGGCTCGCCCATGAGGCTGTGCTGCAGGGTGTAGGCGATGCGCCGTTGCTGCTCGTAGCGCTCGGCGCGTTCGGCCTCGGCCCGTCTGCGGTCGGTGATGTCCCGGACGGTCAGGAACACGAGGGTTTCCTCCTCGGCCCGCAGGCTGCTGACGCTCACCTCGACGGGGAACTCACCGCCGTCGCACCGCAGTCCGTACAGGTTCCTGTCCAGGACCGTCGGCTTCGGCTCGGGCAGGCGCAGGTAGGCGTCGAGCAGGGCGCCGTGCCGCCGGCGCCGGGCGGCGGGCACCAGGTCGACGACCCCGGTGCCGACGAGGCCACCCGGCGCACACCCGAACAGTCGCTCGACCTGCGCGTTGGCCATGACGATGACACCGCGGCCGTCCGTGATCAGGGTGGCGTCGGGTGCGGATTCCAGCAGCGCGAGGAACCGCCGATGGGCCCGCCGGACCTCACGCTCGGCCGCGACCCGTTCGGTGACGTCGAGGACCACGCCGCACACGGCGTAGGGCCTGCCGTGCCCGTCGTTGAGCGGGAACAGGCTGCTGAGCACGTCCCGGGGACCTCCCGGCAGGGCGAGGATCTCCTCCTGCCTCTGCACCGGGGTGCCGGCCGCCAGCATGGCGAGGTCGGCGGCCCGCGCCTGACGCGCGAGGCCGGGAGGCATGACGTCCTGGTCGCGGCGGCCCAGCACCCTTTCACGGGACAGCCCCGTGATCTCCTCGAACGTCGTGTTGACCGCCAGGAAGCGTCCGTCCAGGTCCTTGATGAAGACCACCGCGGGCGTGTGGTCCATGAAGGCCTGCACCAGTTCGTTCTGCCGCACCTGCCATTCGGCACGGGCATGCGCCACCTCGACATGGCGGCCCACGGCGAGGGTGGTGAAGACGACCCCGGTGAACACCGCCACGTGCCCGAAGACCAGCAGCGCGGTGCCCAGCCGCGACCCGAACAGCCCCGCGTCCTCGCCCGCCAGGACGCCCCAGCCCAGCAGCGGTGGCACGACCACCACGGTGGCGATCAGCCAACGGCCCAGCGCGCCCGTGGTGCCCGCGTTCAGCAGCAGTCCCGCGGGACCTTCGCCCGGCCGGGCCAGGAAGGCGGCCGTGCCCAGCAGCACCAGAGCGAGCGCGGTGTGCAGGGCCATACCCGTGTAGGCGCCGAACCGCTCCAGTTGGGGCACCGCGTAGGCGGCCCCGTACAGCCGCAGCATCCCGAGGGCCCCGACGGCCAGGGCGGGGATCTGGCTGATCCAGGCAGGGACGCGGGACGAACTGGCGCACAGCGACGCCAGGGCCCCGAGCGTCAGTGCCGCGGCCGTGTTGGGGGCCATCAGTCCGGGCGTTCCCGTCGCCCTTGCGGCGGTGTCGTCGACGAAGAGGAGCTCGTCGATGCCCAGACCCGCCCCGGTCGCGTACTCCACGAGGGCGAGCCCGCCGATCAGGAGGGCCAGGGCCGCCGCCGCACGGGCCGCGACGACCGTCCGGGGACGGACCCGGCCGGCGCCCGCCACGCACAGGGAGAGCCCCAGCGCCACCACGGCCACGGCGGTGTTCGGTTTCATGGCCACCGGATCACCGGGCAGCACGCTCTTCAGCGCGTCGACGTCGAGGATCCATCCGGACAGGCTCACCGCGCCCAGCAGGGCGGCCAGCAGGGCCGCGGTCCTGGCCGCCGCGCGGGCGGCGGCCAGGACCGGCACGTGGAACGGCAGGCCCTCGGCCTGCACCGCTCCCCGTGCGCCAGGCAGCCCGGGCGCCTGCGGCTCTGTCGTCACCGCGTTCTCATCCTTGTCGACCAGCATTGTTCGGCACTTTTCAGCTTAAGTGCGGTGAAAGGTACATGTCCGGGCAGGCGTGCCCCCTGGACGCCTCCGCGTCCAGGACGCGCGATCGCGGCCGAAGAACGGTAGAAGTGGTGTGGAGGGGGTCGACGGGGCGAGACCGGTCGCTTCGGACGACCCGGCCCCGGTGTCGTCCACCCGGGCCGCGGTGTCCCCCAGGCAGAACGGGCGATGATCGACATGCACCATGCCACCCCGCTCGACAGCGACTCCGGCGCCCCGGATCCGGCGGCGACGGCCACGGCCGTCATCGACGCCCAGGGGATGGTGACGGGGTGGAGCACGGGTGCCGAGCGCCTGCTCGGCTACCCCCGTCAGGAGGCGGTCGGGAGCCCCGTCGCCCGCCTGCTCGGCGCGGACGCGAGCGGCGAGGGAGGCTTTGGCGCTGCTCTCGGCGGGCGGAGCGCGACGACCCTGCTCCGGCACCGGGACGGCCGCCACGTGGAGGTGCGGCTGCGGGCGTATCCGTGGCTGGACGGTGAAGGCAACGCTCAGCAACTCGTCGTGGCGACGCCGCCGGAGCGTCCGCGTCCCGGCCGGGCGACGCCGCCGGCGCACCCGGGCACCGACCCGGCCACCGATCGGGAGGCCTTCGCGCAGTGCCATCTGCCCGTGATGGTGTACGACGCCGGGCTTCGGGCCGTACGGGCGAGCGCCGGCGCCGAACGCGAGCTCGGCCTGCGCGAGGAGCAGATGAGCGGCCGGCGGGTCACCGACCTCCTGCCGCCCCACATCTGCCACGCGGTCGAGGACGGCATGAGCCGCGTGTTCGCGACGGGCGAGACCGAGCAGTTCCTCGTGCGGGGCAGGTCGCGGCCCGCGGCCCCCGAGAGGGTCTGGTCCATCACCGTGTCCCCGCTCCGGAGCCGGGCCGGGCAGGTGGGGCACCTGGAGCTGTCCGCACTCGACGTCACCGAGCAGTACCTGGCCCGGGAGCGGCTCGCACTGCTCAACGACGTCAGCGCGCAGGTGGGCAGCACCCTGGACGTGATGCGCACGGCCCAGGAGATGGCCGACGCGACGGTGGGCCGGCTCGCCGACTTCGTCACCATCGACCTGCTGGACTCCCTGTTCCGCGGTGTCGAGCCGACGCCGTCCCCGACGGGCGCCGTCACCCTGCGCCGGGCGGCACAGCAGTCCGTCCTGCCGGGGGTGCCCGAGGCGTTGATCCGGCCCGGCGACGCGGACGACTACCCCGAGTCGACGCCCCCCGCCCGCTGTCTGGCCACGGGCAGATCCTCGCTGCACCGCACGACGGACGAAACGGTGAGGGCCTGGCGGCAGGCCGACCCCGGGCGGGCGGAAGTGGTCCGGGCGTTCGGAATCCACTCGGTGATGGCCATTCCGCTGCGCGCCCGCGGCATCACCCTCGGCGTGGCGGTCCTCGTCAGGCACCGGCGCGAGGAGCCCTTCACCCGGGACGACCTGCTGCTGGCCGAGGAGATCGCCGCGCGAGCCGCCGTGGCCGTGGACAACGCCCGCCGCTACACCCTCGAACGGGACACCGCGCTGGCCCTGCAACGCAGCCTGCTGCCCCGCCGGCCCGCCGCCCAGCAGGCGGTCGAGGTGGCTCATCGCTATCTGCCGGCCCGCACCCGGGCGGGACTGGGGGGCGACTGGTTCGACGTGATCCCCCTGTCGGGCGCCAGGGTCGCGCTCGTCGTGGGCGACGTGGTGGGCCACGGGCTGCGGGCCTCGGCCACCATGGGACGTCTGCGGACCGCGGTGCGCACCCTGGCCGACGTGGATCTTCCCGCCGACGAACTCCTCACCCAGCTCGACGACCTGGTCACCCACCTGGCGGCCGAGGAGGAGGCCCCCGGAGCGCACGAGCCCGATCTCGAGGTCTCCACCGACGTCGTCGCCACCTGCCTGTACGTGGTCTACGATCCCGTCTCGCGCCGGTGCACGGCCGCCACCGCGGGCCACCCGCCGCCCGCCGTCGTCAGGCCCGACGGGACGGTGGACTTCGCCGGCGTTCCTCCCGGCCCTCCGCTGGGTGTGGGCGGGCTGCCCTTCGAGACCCTGGAGTGGGAACTGCCCGCGGGCAGCATCCTCGCCCTGTACACGGACGGTCTCGTCCAGGGCGAGGAGCACGATCTGGGCGGTGGCCTCGCGCTGCTGCGCCGGTGCCTGGAGCGGCCCGCCCGGTCGCTGGAGGCCACCTGCGACGATCTGGTCCGGACGCTGCTCCCCGCGCAGCCCCAGGACGACATCGCCCTGCTCCTGGCCCGCACCCGGGCCCTCGACGCGCGCCACGTCGCCACCTGGGACCTGCCCTCCGACCCCGCCGCGGTGGCCGACGCCCGCGCGGAGGTGCTGGCCCGGCTGACCGCGTGGCAGCTGCACGAGGTGGCCTTCACGGCCGAACTGGTGGTGAGCGAACTCGTCACGAACGCGATCCGTTACGGGCAACCGCCCGTACGGCTGCGGCTGATCCGCGGGGCCGCGCTCATCTGCGAGGTGTCCGACAGCAGCAGCACCGCCCCGCACATGCGACGGGCCCGCACCTTCGACGAGGGCGGACGCGGTCTGCTGCTCGTCGCCCAGTTCGCGCAGCGCTGGGGCGCCCGCCATCACGCCGACGGGAAGACCATCTGGGCGGAGATCGAACTTCCCGGCCCCCGGGCATGAACGTCTCCCGGGGACCGGCGGGGTGGGGGGAATCAGCCCTCGCGGTCATCACCGGAGAGCGCCGGCACGGGTGTCCTCAAGCGCCGTACCTCTCCCGCAGCTCGATCTTGCGCACCTTCCCGGAGACCGTCATCGGGAACGCCTCCAGCACCTGGAGCCTGCTGGGGATCTTGTAGTGCGCGAGCCGCCCCTCGCAGTGAGCGCGCAGTTCCTCCAGCGTGAGCGGGTCCGCCGCGTCGCGCGGGATCACACAGGCGAGGACCTCCTCGCCGTACCGCTCGTGCGGGACGCCGACGACCTGGACGTCCTGGATCTTGGGGTGGCCGTGGAGGAACTCCTCGACCTCGCGCGGGTAGACGTTCTCCCCGCCCCGGATGATCACGTCCTTGATACGGCCGACGATCTCCAGGTATCCGTCCTCGCGCATCACCGCCAGGTCCCCGGTGTGCATCCAGCGTCCCGCGTCGATCGCCTCGGCGGTCCTCTCCGGCTCGTTCCAGTAGCCGAGCATCACGCTGTAGCCGCGGGTGCACAGCTCGCCCGCGGCGCCCCGGGGCCGGGTCACCCCGGTCACCGGGTCGACGATCTTCACCTCGATGTGCGGCAGCACCCGCCCGACCGTGGCCGTGCGGTGCTCCAGGTCGTCGTCGCGGCGGGTCTGGGTGGAGACCGGCGAGGTCTCGGTCATGCCGTAACAGATCGACACCTCGGCCATGTTCATCTCGGCGACGACCCGCTTCATCACCTCCACCGGGCAGGGCGAGCCCGCCATGATGCCGGTGCGCAGGGAGGAGAGGTCGTACGTCGCGAAGTCCGGCAGGTTCAGCTCCGCGATGAACATGGTCGGCACGCCGTACAGGGACGTGCACCGCTCCTGCTGCACCGCCTCCAGCGTGGCCCTCGGCTCGAAGGAGGGGGCCGGGATCACCATGCAGGCGCCGTGGGAGGTGGCCGCGAGGTTGCCCATCACCATGCCGAAACAGTGGTAGAAGGGCACCGGGATGCAGATCCGGTCCTGCTCGCTGTAGGCGATCATCTCGCCCACGAAGTAGCCGTTGTTGAGGACGTTGTGGTGGGAGAGGGTCGCGCCCTTGGGGAAGCCCGTGGTGCCCGAGGTGTACTGGATGTTGATCGGGTCGTCACAGGACAACTCGGCCGCGCGCAGCCGCAGTTCCTCCCGCAGTCCGGGGATGGCGCGCGCGACCAGCGCGTCCCAGCTCGGGTCGCCGATGAACACGGTCTCCCGCAACCGGGGGCAGGAGCCGCGCACTTGGGCGACCATCGCCCGGTAGTCGCTCGTCTTGTGGCCGGCCGAGGCGAACAGGACGGAGATCCCCGCCTGGTTGAGGACGTACTCCACCTCGTGGGTGCGGTACGCCGGGTTGATGTTCACCATGATCGCGCCGATGCGGGCGGTGGCGTACTGGACGAGCACCCACTCGGCGCAGTTGACGGCCCAGATGCCCACCCGGTCGCCCTTGGCGACCCCGCTCGCGAGCAGCGCGCCCGCCAACCGGTCGACGTCCTCGACGAGTTCGGCGTACGTCCAGCGTCTGCCGGACGGTACGTCGACGAGCGCCTCACGGCCCGGCCAGAGCCCCGCCGCCCGGTCCAGGTTGGTGCCGATGGTGTCGCCGAGCAGCGGGGTCTCGCTCGTGCCGTGCGTGTAGGAGTTCACCGGAGCGATCACCGGAAGTCCTCCTCGCGGTACTCGTCCGCCGAACCCGCCGCCGTGGCCTCGCGCAGCTCGATCCGGCGGATCTTGCCGGAGACGGTCTTGGGCAGCGGGGCGAACTCCAGCCGCCGGATCCGCTTGTACGGCGCCAGGACCTGGCGGGAGTGCTCGAACAGCACCTTCGCCGTGTCCGCACCCGGCTCCCAGCCCCGCGCCAGCACCACATACGCCTTGGGCACCGCGAGGCGCAGCTCGTCCGGTGCGGGCACCACGGCCGCCTCGGCCACCGCCTCGTGCTCCAGCAGCGCGCTCTCCAGCTCGAACGGGCTGATCTTGTAGTCGGAGGCCTTGAAGACGTCGTCGGCGCGGCCGACGTAGGTGAGGTAGCCGTCCTCGTCGCGGGAGCCGATGTCGCCGGTGCGGTAGTAGCCGCCGGCCATCGCCTCCGCCGTACGGTCGGCGTCCCCGTGGTAGCCGGCCATCAGCCCCACCGGCCGCACCGACAGATCCAGCGCGATCTCCCCCTCCCGCGCGCCCGGCGCGCCCGAGACCGGGTCCAGCAGCTCCACCCGGTACCCCGGGCTCGGCCGCCCCATCGAACCGCTCTTCAGCGGCTGCCCGGGGCTGTTGGAGACCTGCACGGCCGTCTCCGTCTGTCCGAAGCCGTCCCGGATGGTCACCCCCCACGCGCGCCGGACCTGCTCGATCACCTCGGGATTCAGCGGCTCCCCCGCCGCGACGACCTCCCTCGGCGGGACGCGCAGCTGGGTCAGGTCGGCCTGGATGAGCATCCGCCACACCGTCGGCGGCGCGCAGAAGGAGGTGACACCCGCCCGGTCCATCTCCGCCATCAGCCGCCCCGCGTCGAAGCGCGTGTAGTTGTGGATGAACACGGTCGCCTCCGCGTTCCACGGCGCGAACAGGTTCGACCAGGCGTGCTTGGCCCAGCCCGGCGAGGAGATGTTCAGATGCACGTCCCCCGGCCTCAGCCCGATCCAGTACATCGTCGCCAGGTGCCCGACCGGGTACGACGTGTGGGTGTGCTCGACCAGCTTGGGACGGGCGGTCGTGCCGGAGGTGAAGTAGAGCATCAGGGGGTCGTCGGCGACGGTGGGGCCGTCGGGGGTGAAGCCGGCGGGCGCGTCGCGCGCGTCCTCGTAGCGCTGCCAGCCCCCGGGCGCCCCGCCCACCGCGATCCGGGTGTAGTCGCCGGGGACCTCCGCGAACTTGCCGGCGTCCTCGGACCGCACGAGGACGTGCCGGACCCGGCCGCGCTCCACGCGGTCGTGCAGGTCGGCGGGGCCGAGCAGCGGGGTGGCGGGGATGACCACGGCGCGCAGCTTCATCGCGGCCAGGGCGGTCTCCCACAGCTCGGCCTGGTTGCCGAGCATGACGAGGATCCGGTCCTCGGCGGCCACGCCGCGCTCGCGCAGCCAGTTCGCGACGCGGTCGGAGCGCTCGGAGAGCTCGGCGAAGGTCAGCCGGGTCTGCGAGCCGTCCTCCTCCACGATGTGCAGCGCCGTGCGCTCGTTCCCGTCGGCGATGGCGTCGAACCAGTCGAGGGCCCAGTTGAAGTGGTCGGGGCGGGGCCACTCGAAGCCCTCGTAGGCGGCCGTGTAGTCCTCACGGTGTTCCAGCAGGAAGTCCCGGGCCCTGCGGAACAGCTCCGTCGCCGTCGTCATCTGCGTCCTCCTCGGTGCCGGACCATTGCCGGGCGGCTCTCTGACATCGTGTAATCCGTGATGCAGGTCTCACTACCCCCGAACGGGGGGAGTGCGGGCACCCGGCCACCGGAAAGGGCGAGGACGTGGCAGCAGATCCTGCCGGGACGGCGGAGATTCGCGGTGCGCTGGCGCGGCTGCGGCGTGCGACGGGGCTGCCGGTCGTCTTCGGCGGCCTGGTGGAGCCGGGGCGGGCCCGGATGCGGATCAGCGAGTTCAGCGGCGCGGCCACCCTCGCGCTCAGCGGGCTCACGGTGACCTCGGGCAACGGCCTCGGCGGCAAGGCGGTCGCGTTGGGCCGCCCGTGCGCGGTGACCGACTACTCCCTCTCCCGGCAGATCAGCCACGAGTACGACGCGGCCGTCGCCGAGGAGGGTCTGCGCTCGGTGCTGGCGATCCCGGTGGTGGTGCGGCGCCGGGTGCGCGGTGTGCTCTACGGCGCCCTGCGCACCGCGCAGCCGCTGGGCGACCGTACGCTGAACGCGGCCGTGGACGTGGCGCGGGACGTGGAGCAGGCGCTGGTCGTCGAGGACGAGGCGCGCGGCCTGCTGTCGGCGCGGCCCGCCCGCGAACCCGGCCCCGGGCCCGGCTGGGAGCAGGTGCGCGAGGCGCACGCCGCCCTGCGGGCGCTGGCCACGAGGATCGGGGATCCGGTGTTGCGCGCGGAGCTGCTGGAGGCCTGCGGCATGCTGACCCCGGCTCCCGCGCAGCCGCGGGTCACGCTCGCGCCGCGGGAGCTGGACGTGCTGGCGTGCGTGGCGGCGGGGGCGACGAACGCGGTGGCGGCCGAGCGGCTGGGCCTGCGCCCGGAGACGGTCAAGGGGTACCTGCGGTCGGCGATGCGCAGACTGGGCGCGCACACCCGCGGGGAGGCGGTGGCGGCGGCCCGCCGGGCGGGATTGCTGCCGTGAGCGGACGCGAGACGGTTCCTGTCGGTAACACGACCGTGGAAAAGTACTCGCACGCCCGTCGCGACGCCCGCCGCGGCACCGGGCGCGGCGGGCGGAGGGACCGCTCGGATCCAGCCAGGGAGGGGCCACCACGACAACCAGCCATTCATCCGCCGCCGCAATGAATTTGCCTATGCATCAGGTTGTTATATCCCTCACCACGCCGTCCCTCCGAATTTCAAAGGGACATTGCCTAGAATTTGGCCCGGACACGACACTTGGAGGGGAGCGGTGACCGTGCGACGGGACTTCAAGGAGCCTGCCAGATGCCGCCCCGACCTGGTCATCGGCAGGGAGGAGCTGTTCGGCTCGGCCCGTGACCAGCTGGTCCGCGGCGGCAGTGTGCTGCTCCACGGCCCCGCCGGAATAGGAAAGTCGACCGTGCTGCGGGCATTGGCCGCGGATTACGGCGACGCGGCGCGCACCGTGTTGCGCTGCTCGGCGACCGAGTCCGAATCCCACCTCCCCTTCCTGGCCCTGGCCGACCTGTTCGGTCTGGTCCTGGACGAGATCTCGGACAAGCTGCCGACGGCCCAGCGCACGGCCCTGGAGTCGGCGCTCACAGGCCGCGGCGAGTCGACCCTGCAGCGCGACGGTCTCGCCCTGCGCCTCGCCGTGCTGTCCGCCCTGCGCGCGCTGGCCGCCTCCGGCCCCGTCCTGCTCGTCGCCGACGACCTCCAGTGGCTGGACTCGGCCAGCGCCGAGCTCCTCGGCTTCGCCGCCCGCCGCCTCGGTGACACCCCCGTGCAGCTGCTGTGCGCGGTCCGCACCGAGGGCCAGGAGTACGACCGCCATCTACGCGCGTCCCCGCCGGACACCCTCGCCGTCCGGCTGAACCCGCTCTCCCGCGCCCAGGTCTCCGTGCTGCTCGACCACCGCGGCTACACGGACCTGCCCCGCTCCACGGTCCGGGAGATCCACCGCACCAGCGGCGGCAACCCGCTGTTCGCCCTGGAGATCGGGCGCGCCCTCGGCGAGAACCCGACCCCGCCGCGCCCCGGCGAGCCGCTGCCGGTGCCGACCTCGCTGCGCGCCCTGGTGCTCAGCCGCCTCGACATGCTCTCCGACGAGGCCCGCCGCACCCTCCTGGTGGCCAGCGCGGGCGCCCGCCCCACGCTGGCCCTGCTGCACGCGGCCGGCCGGGAGAACGCCGAGGCCGAGACCGCCCAGGCCGCCGAGCTCGGGCTGCTGGCGACCGAGCCCGAGGGTCCCGCCGTACGGTTCGCGCATCCGCTGATCTCGGCGGCTCTGTACGCGGAGGCGCCCGCCCAGGAGCGGCGGGCCGCGCACGCCGCGCTGTCCACCGCGGCCTCCGACCCGATCGAACGGGCCCGCAACCTCGCCCTGGCGACCACCGGAACCGACCCGGAGGTGGCCGCCCGGCTCGCCGAGGCCGCGGCCCTCGCCCGCGACCGCGGCGCCCCCTCCGTCGCCGCCGCGCTCGGGCTGCTCGCCGCCCGGCACACCCCGCCGGACGGCATCCCCGCCCCGGACGAGCACCGTCTGCAGGCCGCCGAGGACGCGATCACCGCCGGTGAGGTGGACCTCGCCCGGGACATCGCGCGCGAGGTGCTGACCCGGGCCACCGTGCCCGCCGACCGGATCCGTGCCTGGGAGGTGGTCATCGAGGCCGCCGGGCAGGCCCTCGGCGACGTCGACGCCGTCTTCCCGCAGGCCCTCGCCGACGCCGGCGACGACCCCCGGCTGCTCGCCCTGGTCCACTACCACCTCGCCTGGCGCAAGCTGATCGTCGAGGGCGACTTCTCCGAGGCCCGCCAGGAGGCCGCGCACGCGGCGGAGCTGGCCGCCCGCGGCGGCGACCGGCGCACCGAGCTGATGGCGCTCTCCTTCCAGGCCTCCACCGAGACCCTGATGGGCCATCCGAACGCGCCCACCACCATCAAGCGGGCCCTGAAGGAGCCTCAGGACCCGTATGTGGCATGCCATCACAACGGCGTCGGGGCGGCCCGGTTCCGCTGGCTGCTGATGAGCGACCAGCTGCCGGAGGCCCGTGCCACCATCACCGCGCTGCTGCGCGAGGTGCGCCGGCGCGGCATGGTCGAGAGCGAGGTGCACTTCCAGCGCTTCCTCGCCGAGACCGAACTGCGCTCCGGGCACTGCGGGCGCGCCCTCGACCTGGCCCGGGAGAGCCTGCGGCTGGCCCGCGACTCCGGCATCGGTCTCGGCGCCTCCGCGATGCTCGCCTCCCTCGCCGAGGCCTCCGGCGGTGACGTGGACCGGGCCCTGGCCCTCGCCCGGGAGGCGGCGGAACGCGCCGAGGAGGACGGCGACCAGATGTACCTCTCGCGGGCGCTGGCCGCGCTGGGCCACGCCCAGCTGGTGGCCGGGGACGCCGCGGGCGCGGTCGGCTCGCTGCGCCGGGTGCGGGAGCTGGAGGTGGGCCTGCGCATCACCGACCCCGCGCGCGGCCGCTGGCACGGCGACCTCGCCGAGGCCCTGGTCCGGGTGGGCGAGCCCGGCGAGGCGCAGGACGTCATCGACGTCGCCCGTGCGCACGCGCTGCGGCTCGGCCGGGAGAGCGTGCTCGCCGTACTGGACCGGGCGGAGGCCCTGGTCCGGGCGGCGCACGGCGACCAGGAGGGGGCGCTTGCCCGGCTGACGTCCGTTCAGGACCGGCTGGCCAAACTGGGGTACGGCCTGGAGGAGGCGCGGGCCGCGTTCGCGCTGGCCCGGCTGCGCACCGGACGGCCCGGTCCCACGTCGTACGACGAGGCGGCGCGGCTGTTCCGGCGGTGCCGGGCGCTGCCCTGGCTGCGGCAGGTCGACGCGGCGGCCGCCGAAGGTGCCGCCGGGCCGGCCCCGGTCGCCGCGCAGGCTCCCGTGTCCGACGCCCTGGAGGGCCTGGCCTCGATGGAGCGTCAGGTCGCCGCGCTGGTCATGGAGGGCGCGACCAACCGGGAGATCGCCGCACGGCTGTTCATCAGCGTCAAGACGGTCGAGGCGACCCTCACCCGTGTCTACCGCAAGCTGGGGATCCGCTCCCGGGTGGACATCGTCCGCCTGGCGGCGGGGCGCCACGCGAAGTGAGCCAAGCGGGGGTTAACTGCCGTACGCGGGTTGACGGAGGGCCCGCCGCGGGTTGACCGAGGGTTTTCCCTGCCCCAACGCCCCTAGGGGGTTCCCTCATTGGGAGGTGGGTGTTCCCGCACCTAGCGTTTGGGATGTGCCGCTCGCCCGGGCACACGGGGGTCGGTCCCGCGACCCCCGTGCACAACCCCCCACACCCGCGCGACCCCCCACCGGCAAATCCCCACGAGGAGACGCATGTTCGGGCTCAACCGTGCCAAGAAGGCCGCGGCCGTCGTCGCGGCCACCGCTGCCGCGGCGGCGACGGCTCTGCTCAGCGCCCCCACCGCTGTCGCAGCACCGCAGCCCATCGTCGGCGGCACGACGACCACCACGACCTCCTACCCGTTCATGATGCAGATCACGGACGCCTCGCAGAACCAGTTCTGCGGCGGCACCCTCGTCTCGGCGACCAAGGTGGTCACGGCGGCCCACTGCATGGTCGGAGAGACCACCAGCAGTGTGCGGGTCGTCGGCGGCCGCACCTACCTGAACGGCACCAACGGCACGGTCAGCCGGGTGAGCAAGATCTGGATCAACCCGGACTACACGGACGCCACCAACGGTGACGACGTGGCCGTCCTGACCCTGGCGACCTCGATGCCGTACACCACGGCGTCGTACGTCTCCTCGTCCCAGACCAGCGTGTACGCGGCCGGCACCACGGCCCGCATCCTCGGCTGGGGCACCACCTCGGAGAACGGCAGCTCCTCCAACCAGCTGCGGACCGCGACCGTCCCGATCGTGTCCGACTCCAGCTGCAAGAGCTCCTACGGTTCGGACTTCGTCCAGACCGACATGGTTTGCGCCGGATACACGTCCGGTGGCGTAGACACCTGCCAGGGCGACAGCGGCGGTCCCCTGCTCATCGGGGGCGTCCTGGCAGGGATCACTTCCTGGGGGGAGGGATGCGCGGAGGCCGGTTACCCGGGTGTGTACACCCGGCTGACCACCTTCTCCTCCCTCGTGACCGCGCAGGTCAACTCGTAGTGACCGCGTGACCCGTCAGAAGTCCTGAGCACCCCTCAGGTGAAGAACCAGGGGGCGCTGCGAGCCTCCACGAGCGGCCCGCAGCGCCCCCTTTCCACGTCCCGCGGCCGTCCGGCGGCGTCTGCCGCCGGACGGCCTCACGGCGTCTGCCGCCGTACGACGGTGCCGAACCGGATGTCGTACGACGCGCCCGGGTGCATCGCGCGCAGCATCCGCTCCCCCTCCGCGGCCACGTCCTCCCGCCGCTCCTCGGTGAGGCGGTCGAAGGGCTCGACGACGAGCGTGTCCTCCTCCAGTTTCCACACGCCCGCCAGGAAGCCGTCGACGAGGAGGGTGCGGCGGGCCTGGTTGCCCTGCCAGGCGCGGCCCCGGTACGCGGGCGGCACGAGGCGGGTGCGGTCGGCGTGGGAGAGGAGGAGGTTGTCGAACTCCGGCAGGAAGCGCGGCGGGGCCGGCGTCGCGGGGTCGGGGCGCGGGGCGTCGGGGAGGTCGAAGAGTTCGGTGCCGTGCTCGTCCCGGAAGGTGAGGAGTCCGGGGCGCAGGCGCTCGAAGGCCTCGCGCAGCCGGGTGAGTCCGGCCCAGGTCTGCATGTCCCGCACGGAGGCCGGTCCGAAGGCGGCGAGGTAGCGCAGGACGACGGCGTCCGGGGCGGGGGCCGGTTCCGCGGGCCGGCCGAGCCAGTGCTCGGCGGTGGTGAGGGCGACCTGTCCGCTCCTCCCCCACAGCCCGCGCGGGGTGACCTGGACCAGGGGCAGCCGGCACCGCGCGGCCACGGCCAGGGACTGCGGGTCGGCGTCGGGCCACTCGGCGGACAGTGCCTCGCGCAGCTGCTTCATGGTGCGCGGCTCGGCCTCCACGAGGTCCCGGGCGAGGGCGGCGAGCCGGTCGAGGTCGACGCCGGCGAGCCCGGCGCGGAAGAGCGTCAGCTCACGGTCACGGGCGGGCTGCACGAGCGGCCGCAGGACGAGGCAGTCGTCGGCGGTGTGGGTGTGGATGGTGGAGCGCATCGTGACGATCCGGACCGCCTCGCGGTCCGCCATCAGCGTCGACAACCGCTCGGGCACGAAGCCGTCGAGGCGGGCGGCGAGCGCGTAGTAGGGCGGTTTGACGTTCTGGGCCTGCAGTCCCAGCAGGTGCTCCACCGCCGCCTTCACCGGCAGCGCGGCGGGCCTGAGGAGCAGCTGCCGGTCGAGGGTCGCGCGGTTGAGGGCGCGGGGGGAGAGCACGGGGGTGGCCGCGGACGTCGTCTTCGTCATGGAGGGCAACCTAGTGCCGCGACAGGCACCGTTCGCCCCGTCGCGGCCCTGGCGAGTGACCAGGACGGGTTCCTTCCGCCACCGGCACGGGGCCATCGGTGAGGCGGCCACTCAGGAGGCGGTGGGGCCGGGATGTCCCGCGTCGTGATCACACGGACGTAGGCTCGGACCACGAGACCGAGAGGCAGCCGCGATGCCCGATCACCCCCGTTCCCGGAAGTCCGTCTGGCGCCGCACCGCGCCCCCGCCGGAGCAGGCCCGCCCCGGCGCCTCCGCACCGGCACCGGAGCCGGCCGGGGCCGGCGAGGTCGCGAGCGTCGTCCAGGCGGTGCTGTACCGCGACGGCGTCCGCGTCTACACCCCGTCCGGCCTCGCGGAGACCTACCGGGCGCTGCGCGAGCGGCCGGACGGTATGGCGTGGATCGGCCTGGCCCGCCCCACCGAGGGCGAACTGCACTCCCTGGCCGCCGAGTTCGACCTGCATCCGCTGGCCGTCGAGGACGCGAAGGAGGCCCACCAGCGCCCCAAGCTGGAACGTTACGGCGACACGCTCTTCGTCGTGCTGCGCGCCGCCCGCTACCTCGACGCGCCCGAGGAGATCGACTTCGGCGAGCTGCACGTGTTCGTGGGGCCCGACTTCGTCATCACGGTCCGCCACGGCGCGGCACCGGACCTGTCGGCGGTCCGCCGCCGTATGGAGGACAGCCCGGACCTGCTGAAGCTCGGCCCCGAGGCGGTCCTGTACGCCATCCTCGACGCGGTCGTCGACGGCTACCTGCCGGTCGTCTCGGGTGTCCAGAACGACATCGACGAGATCGAGACGGAGGTCTTCCGCGGGGACCCCGAGGTCTCCCGCCGCATCTACGAACTCTCCCGCGAGATGGTCGAGTTCCAGCGTGCCACCCGCCCCCTGGTCGGCATGCTGCACGGTCTGATGGCCGGTTTCTCCAAGTACGGCACGGACGAGGAACTCCAGCGCTACCTGCGCGACGTCGCCGACCACGTCACCCACACCAGCGAGCGCGTCGACGGTTTCCGCCAGGCCCTCACCGAGATCCTCACCGTGAACGCGACCCTGGTCACCCAGCAGCAGAACGCGGAGATGCGGGCGCTGGCGGAGGCGGGGTTCCAGCAGAACGAGGAGATCAAGAAGATCTCCTCCTGGGCGGCGATCCTGTTCGCTCCGACGCTGGTCGGGACGATCTACGGGATGAACTTCGTGCACATGCCCGAGTTGCACTGGGTGTTCGGATACCCCTTCGCCATCGCCCTCATGGCCGTGGTGTGCACCAGCCTGTACTTCATCTTCAAGCGGCGGGACTGGCTCTGAGCACGGCCGGCAGAAGCGGGTGCCGGGGACCGGAAGCGGCGGCCGCGGGCGCCCGGCCCAGGGCGGGGCGATCACGAACAGGTGGATCCAGCCGAAAAAAAGCTTGAGCACAAATTACACACAATCCTCTCTTCATACCGGCCCTGATGGTCTAGATTGACCATGCTTCAGCTGAGGCGACCAGTAATCATCTATAGGTCCGGTGCTGCGGAACGCCAGCAGTCGCGTCTCCGACGCCGGGCGTGGGGGTGATCAGTTCTTGGAGCCCGGGGGGGCCTTGGGTGCGGGGAGCATCCGAGGTTGTGACGGGTTCCGGCGCTCCTCGAGTGTCCGGCAGGACGTACGAGTCCATTGCCGCCAGGGCGGGTTCTTCCAGCAGCCCTGAAACAGCCGGGATGTCATGCGCGGGAGGCGGGGGCCTGCCGCAGGGAGGAACAGCGCGGCGCGGGGGGCGGGGGCCTCCCGAGGGGAGGAACAGTGTTGGGCGAACACGTCGAACCACTGGGGAACCTGGGGGGTTCTGTGCGGCAAGGGGGACTGGTCAGCACGTTTTTCTCGGCGCCCGAGCATCTGGCAAACGGCGCGGGCGGCCGGCCCGCGATCGACTGGGAGCAGCGGTACCGACGTGCCGTGATCACCAGCGACACCGTGGCAACCGCCTTCGTGGTGGCGGGGATCGGCAACTTCTTCGGGGCCCGGGACGCGGCCAACTGGCATGAGAAGTGGGGCATTCTCGCGTTCGGCACCGAGCTGCTGGTGCTGGGGGCACTCGCGGTGAGCCGGTCGTGGGCTCCGGCCGTGCTCGGCCAGGGCGCCGAGGAGTTCCGCCGGCTCGGACGCTCGCTGTTCACGGCGACCGTCGTCCTGGCCCTCGGCGGGATCGCCCTCACCTCGCGCAACATCAAGCTCTGGATCTTCGTCGCGATCCCCGCGATCGCGGTCGTCACCATGACCGTGCGGTATCTGCTGCGGCTCTCGCTGCACAAACAGCGCAAGGACGGACAGTGTCTGCGACCGGTGCTCGCCGCCGGCAGCCCGGACACCGTGCAGGACCTGATCACCCGTACCCGCAAGTTCCCGCACCTCGGCTGGCGGGTGGACGCGGTGTGCACGACGGACGGTCCCGGGCTCGACGGTGACCTGCTGGACGGGGTGCCGGTCGTCGGCCGGCTGTCGGACGTCGCCAAGCACGTCCACGGCGACGGCTACCGTGTCGTCGCGGTCACACCGGACGCGCACTGGTCACCGGAGCGGCTGCAACGGCTGGCCTGGAACCTCGAAGGCACCGACACCGAGATGGTCGTGGCACCCGTGCTGATGGAGGTGGCCGGCCCGCGGCTGCACGTCGACGCGGTGCTCGGGATCCCGCTGCTGCGGGTCAGCATGCCGACCTTCACCGGGGGCCGCCGGGCGGTCAAAGGGGTCGTCGACCGGACGGGAGCAGCGATCCTGCTGATGCTGTTCGCGCCGCTGATGGTGCTGGTCGGGCTGCTCGTCCTGGTGGACAGCCGGGGCGGGGCGTTCTACCGCCAGCGCAGGGTCGGCAAGGACGGCCGCGAGTTCACCATGCTCAAGTTCCGCACCATGGTCGCCGGGGCCGACCGGGCACGTGCCGAGCTGGCCGACCGCAACGAGGGCGCCGGCCCGCTGTTCAAGCTGCGCCGGGATCCGCGGGTGACCCGCGTGGGATCGGTGCTGCGCCGGTACTCGCTCGACGAACTCCCGCAGCTTTTCAACGTGCTCACCGGATCGATGTCGCTCGTCGGTCCGCGGCCTCCGCTGCCGGAGGAGTGCGCCGCGTACGGCCCGGACATCCGGCGGCGGCTGCTGGTCAAGCCCGGACTCACCGGCCTGTGGCAGATCAGCGGACGCAGCGACCTGTCGTGGGAGGAGGCGGTCCGGCTGGACCTGCGGTACGTCGAGGACTGGTCGCTCGCCCTGGACACAGTGATCTTGTGGAAGACGCTGCGTGCGGTGCTCTACGGGCAGGGCGCCTACTGATGCGCGGGGGGCGTCGCCCGGCCGGGCGCGCGGACCGCAGGCCACAAGGCCTGCCTGGGGGGAGGAACGGGTCATGAGAGTCAGCGTTTTCGGGCTCGGCTACGTGGGCTGCGTGTCGGCCGCGTGCCTGGCCAGCATGGGCCACGAGGTCGTCGGCGTCGACGTGAACCAGGTGAAGGTCGACCTGGTCAACGACGGCAAGGCCCCGGTGGTCGAGGAGCGGATCGGCGAGCTCATCGCCGAGGTCGTGCGGAGCGGAGCGTTGCGGGCGACCGCCGACGTCCGCGAGGCGGTCATGGACAGCGAGATCTCGCTGGTCTGCGTGGGCACGCCCTCGGAGCCCAACGGCAGCCTGTGCACCACGTACCTGGAGCGGGTCACCGAGCAGATCGGCGCCGTGCTGGCCGAGGGGGCCAAGCAGGGGGGCCGGCACACCGTCGTGTTCCGCAGCACCATGCTTCCCGGCACCTGTCTGAACCTGCTGGTGCCGATCCTGGAGAAGTACGTCGGCGGCATGGCCGGGGTGGATGTCGGCGTCGCGGTCAACCCGGAGTTCCTGCGCGAGGGCACGAGCGTGCGGGACTTCTTCGACCCGCCCAAGACCGTTATCGGCGAACTCGACCCGGCGAGCGGCGACGCGGTGTCGGCGCTGTACGAGGGCCTGCCCGGCGAGGTGTTCCGGGTGCCGGTCCCGACGGCCGAGGCGATCAAGTACGCGGACAACGCGTTCCACGGTCTCAAGATCGGCTTCGCGAACGAGCTGGGCGCGGTGTGCCAGGCGCTCGGGGTCGACTCGCACCAGGTGATCGACGTGTTCCTGGCCGACCGCAAACTGAACATCAGCCCCGCCTACCTGCGGCCCGGCTTCGCCTTCGGCGGCTCCTGCCTGCCCAAGGACCTGCGCAGCCTCGTCCACGCGGCGCAGCGGGCCGACGTCTCGGTCCCCATCCTCGCCCACGTGCTGCCCTCCAACGCCGACCATCTGCAGCGGGCGGTGGAGCTGGTCGAACGCGCGGGCAGACGCCGGGTGGGAATGTTCGGGCTGTCGTTCAAGCCCGGCACCGACGACCTCCGGGAGAGCCCGCTCGTCGAGCTGGCGGAGAGGCTCTTCGGCAAGGGCTACGACCTGAAGATCTACGACGCCAACGTGAGCCTGTCCCGGCTGCTCGGCGCGAACCGCGAGTACATCGAGACACGGCTGCCGCACCTCGCGCAGCTGCTCGCGGAGTCCGTCGAGGAGGTCCTCGAGCACGCCGAGGTGTGCCTGGTCGGCACCAGGGACCCGGCCGTGCTGTCGGCGCTGCCCCATGGCGACGGCCCGGTCATCGTCGACCTCGTCCACCTCCCCGACGCCGAGGCGCGCCGGGCCGAACCGGGATACGTGGGCCTTGCCTGGTGACATGAGCGGCGACGGCCGGGGCCGGCGCGCGCTGATCCTGGTGGAGAACCTGTCGGTGCCGTTCGACCGGCGGGTGTGGCAGGAGTGCACGACGCTGCGCGACGCGGGCTGGGAGGTGCACGTCGTCTGCCCGCGGGGGAGCAAGCGGGACACGGAGCCGGAGGCGGTGATCGACGGGGTGCGGATCCACCGCTACCCGTTGCGCGCGGCCACCGGAGGGCCGGCCGGCTACCTGCGGGAGTACGGAACGGCGTTGTGGCACACGGCCCGGCTGGCCCGCAAGGTCGGCCCGGTCGACGTGGTCCACGCCTGCAACCCGCCCGACCTGCTGTTCCTGCCGGCGCTGTGGCTGAAGCGGCGCGGCGCGCGGTTCGTCTTCGACCAGCACGACCTGGTGCCCGAGCTGTACCTCTCCCGGTTCGGCCGCGGCAAGGACGTGCTGTACCGCGCCGTGTGCGCGCTGGAACGGCTGACCTACCGGGCCGCCGACGTCGTGCTCGCCACGAACGAGAGCTACCGGGACGTCGCGGTGCGCCGTGGCGGCCGGCGGCCACAGGACGTCTTCGTGGTGCGCAGCGCGCCCGACACCGAACGGTTCCACCCCGTGCCGCCCGAGCCGGAGCTGAAGCGCGGCAAGCCTCATCTGCTGTGCTATCTCGGCGTGATGGGCCCGCAGGACGGCGTCGACTACGCCTTGCGGGCCCTCGCGAAGCTGCGCGACGAGTTCGGGCGGACCGACTGGCACGCGGTGTTCGTCGGCGCAGGCGACACCTTCGACGCGATGGTGGAACTGTCCCGGCGGCTCGGGCTCGCGGACCAGGTGCAGTTCACCGGGCGCGTCCCGGACGCCGACCTGGTGCGCTACCTGTCCACCGCGGACGTGTGCCTCTCCCCCGACCCGCACAATCCGCTCAACGACGTGTCGACCATGAACAAGGTCCTGGAGTACATGGTGATGGGCCGGCCGATCGTCTCGTTCGACCTCCGGGAGGCGCGCGTCTCCGCCGGTGACGCCGCGCTGTACGCGCCCGCCGACGACGAGAGCGAGTTCGCCCGTCTGGTCGCGCTGCTGCTGGACGATCCCGAGCAGCGGGCCCACATGGGCAAGATCGGCCAGGAGCGGGTCAACGGGCCGCTCTCCTGGCGGAACTCCCAGCGATCACTGCTCGCCGCCTACGCCGCCGCCTGCCGTGACCGGGCTCCGGCGCCCGCGCGCGACCCGGACCCGGCAGGGGAAGGTCGCACCATTGAGCGATGACACGATACGCCTGGTCACGATCGGGCGGATTATCCGTCGGCGCTGGCGGCTGCTCACCCTCCTCGCTTTGGTGGGTGCGCTCGTCGGCTACGGCGCCTCCCTGCTGTTCCCGCCGCGCTACACGACCTCGGCGTCGGTGCTGCTGCCCGGGACGTGGGAGGAGCGCGAGCTGCTGACCCAGACGGAGGTGGCGACCAGTTCGGTGGTGGTCGACCGCGCGGCCGCCACGCTCGACTGGGCCGGGGTGAGCGGCAGCGACCTGCGGGATCAGGTCAGTGCCAAGGCCACCGACGGGAACATCATCAAGATCTCCGGCACGGCGGACACCCCGGAGCGCGCACAGCGGCTCTCCGACCAGGTGGCCAAGGAGTTCGTCTCCTACGCCACGCGGATCGCGAACGAGAGCGCCGACCCCGAGGCGGCGGCGGAGCTCGACGCGCTCCAGCAGTCCGTGGAGGACACCAGCCGCCGCATCAGCGAGCTGGCCGACGCCGCCGATCCCGGGCAGACCGTGGAGAGCGTGCAGACCCGCACCGAGCTGGAGAAGCTGCGCACCGCGCTGCGGGAGGCCATCAACACGCTGGAGCAGGCCGACCCGTCCGACGAAGAGGCGAAGAACATGGTCGTCATGGGGTCGGCGGCCCGGCCCACCGGCGAGGCACCTCCGACGCGGACGCAGCTCATCGCCGGCGGAGCGCTGCTGTTCTTCCTGTTCGCGGTCATCGGCCATCTCACCGCCGCGCGGATGAGCCGCCGGCTGCGCGGTGAGCCGGAGATCGCCGAGGCGCTGGGCTCGGTGCTGCTGGGTACGGTCGACGTACCCGTCGAACGGCCCACGCACCGGCCGGAAGGCCGCGGCCCGCGGGCCTGGGTCCGCCGGCTGCTCGGCCTCGACGTCCGGTGGGACATCCCGGCCCCGCAGACGTCCGGCGACGAGGCCAGCCGGCAGATCCGCTACCGGCGGGTGTGCTCCCGTCTCCGGGACCGGCTGCCGGCCCCGCGGCGGCTGCTGGTCGTCTTCCCCGAGGGGGACGAGATCGCCCGCCGGGCCGCCGAGCAGCTCGTCGTCGAGGCCGGGAGCGATCCGCCGGCGCGGGCGGTGGCGGTCTCGGTGTCCCGGCCGATGGTGCCCGACAGCGGCCACGAGTCCGGTGCCCTGGTCGTGCTCAGCGCCGGCAGCTGGACCGCGGGGGAGCTCGCCGGCATCGCCGAGGCGTGTGCGGACGCCCAGCACGCGGTGGTCGGCATCGTCGTCGCCGGTCCGGTCCGTGCGACGCGGCCGGCCGGCCGCCGTCGGCAGGCCGCCGTACCGGCGCTCGCGGAGTTCGACGGCGAGCTGGACGACGCGACGGGGGTCACAGGGTGACGACGAGTACGGCTCCGGAGCCGTCGGCCGCTCCGCTGCTGGATCTGCAGGCCCTGGTGGCGGCGGTGCGCAGACGGCGCCGCCTGTGGTGCTCCCTCGCGCTGCTGGGGCTGCTCGTCGGCGCGGCGGCGGCGTTCCTGCTGCCGCAGCCGCCGACCGCGGTGACCAAGGTGCTGGTCGCGCACGAGGAGGACCAGCCGAACGACCCCGGAACGCTGATCCGCACCGACGTCGCGCTGCTGCAGACCACACGGATCGCCGAAAAGGCCCTGAAGTCCCTCGAGTCCCGGGAAGAAGCCGAGGACTTCATGCAGGACTACAGCGGTACCGGTGTCACCAACAACGTGCTGCTGATCACCGTGACCGGTGACAGCGACGCGGAAGCGGTGGCCCGCGCCAAGGCGTTGGCCGACGCGTTCGTCACGGACCATGTGCGGCGGATACGGGAGGCCGCGGACGCCGAGGCCAAGGCCCTGCTCGACCAGCGTGACCAGCTGAAGGGCCAGCTGGCCCGGGTCAACAAGGCGATCGGGGACGGAACGCGGGCGAGCGGGCCGCAGTCGTCGGCGGACCTGGAGTCGCTCTACGCCCGCCGGGCCGAACTCACCTCGCAGATCACCGATTTCAGCCAGCGCGCCGCGGAGGCGAGCATCGGCACGCCCCGGCTCGTCGCCGGCACGCAGATCGTGGACGCCCCGCACACGGTGCGGCACTCCCTGCCCAGGGCCGCCGCCACCGACGCCGCGATCGGGCTCTTCCTCGGGCTCTTCCTCGGGCTCGCGGTGGCCGCGGTCGGCGCGGTGGTGGCGGACCGTCCCGTGCTGCGCCGGGAGATCGCCGCGAACCTCGGCGCCTCGGTCATCGCGGAGCTGCCCCACCGGTCGGCCGGGCGATGGCAGCGCCGCCGGGTCCGGGCGGCACGCGAACGGCTCACCACGTCCCTGGCCCGGGCCGTGCGCGGCTCCGCGGAACCCGTGTCGCTGCTGGAACTGGGCTGTGCGCGCCACACGAGCGTGATCGCCCTGGACCTCGCCAGGGCCCTGGCGGCGGAGGGGCCGGTGGTCGTCGTCGACTCTCTGCCCGGCCGGCAGCTCACCGGCCGCCGCCCGAAGCCGGGGGACCCGGCCGTGGTCACCGGCGAGGATGCCGCGGCCGTGTCGCACCAGGAGCGCCGGCTCGGCGTCGGTTCGGTGGCGCCCGGCACGGCGTGGACCGACCTCCAGTACCTCGGCACCCGGACCGTGCTCGTCGTGCGCGCCGGGCACGGCAACGGCGCATGGCTGCACACCGTGGCGCGGCAGCTCGCGGACCAGCACATTCCGGTGATCGGTGTGGTGCTGATCGACCCCGATCCGCGGGACCGGACCGACGGCACGCTGTGGGACGGGCCGGGCACGGCGCTGCGCGGCCGAAGCGAGCGGCCGGCCCGGCAGAACGACGGTGGTACCTCCCACGCCGTTCAGGCAGGTGGGGAGGGCCGGCGGTGGGAGCGGCTGCCGATGTGGGCGGCACGAGTCCCGGACAGCGACCAGGAGGCGCGGTAGCACATGTGTGGCATCGCAGGCACGTACCGATGGCCGGACGGGAAGGTCGTGACCGACCGGCTCACCGATGCCCTCGCCCACCGCGGTCCGGACGGGGCGGGCCGGTACGGCCACCCCGCCGGTGACGGCGAAGTGCATCTCGGGCACCGCAGGCTCGCCATCATCGACCTGTCCGAGACCGGCGCCCAGCCGATGGTCTCCGGCGGCCTCGTCCTGACGTACAACGGCGAGCTGTACAACGCGCCCGAGCTGCGGGCCGAGCTGGCGGCGGCCGGGGTGCGGTTCCGCGGTACCTCCGACACCGAGGTGCTGCTGGAGGCCTGGCGGCGCTGGGGCACGGACTGCCTGCCCCGGCTGCGCGGCATGTTCGCGTTCGGGATCTTCGACGAGCGGACCGGTGAGCTGGTGCTCGCGCGCGACCAGCTCGGCATCAAGCCGCTGTTCCTGCTCCGGCGCGGCGAGGGTCTGATGTTCGCCTCCGAGCTGAAGGCGCTCGCCGCCGTGAGCGGCGGGTCGCTGGAGGTGGACCGTGCGGCGCTGGTGGCCTCGCTGCTGTACTACTGGGTGCCGGACTCACGGTGCGCGTACCGCGAGGCGGAGAAGCTGCCGCCGGGGAGCTGGCTGCGGTGCCGGCCGGACGGCCGGACGGAGCGCGGCCGGTTCTGGAACCTGCGGGACGTCGCCGCCGAGGGCGGGGAGCGGGCCCGCAGCGGCGAGCTGCCGGATGTCGCCGCCGTCGTCGAGGAGTCGGCCCGCCGCCACCTGCTCTCCGACGTGCCCGTGGCGACCTTCCTCTCCGGCGGGCTGGACTCCAGCTATCTGACCGCGCTGGCGGCCCGCGACCGGCCCGGGATCTCCGCCTACACGATCGGGTTCCGCGCCGAGGACGCCCGGTTCGAGGCGATGCCGGACGACCTGCGCTATGCCCGGCAGGTGGCCGAGCGGTTCGGCGTCGACCTGCACGAGATCGAGATCGCTCCGAACGTGCTCGACCTGCTGCCGCAGATGACACACCATCTGGACGAGCCGATCGGCGACCCCGCCGCGATCAACACGTTCCTGATCTGTTCGGCCGCCCGGGAGGCCGGGGTCAAGGTGATGCTCTCGGGGATGGGCGCCGACGAGTTGTTCGCCGGGTACCGCAAGCACCTGGCCAACCTGCTGGCGCTGCGCTACCAGCGCGTGCCGCGGCCCCTGCGGCGCGGCCTGTCCGGGGCCGTGGACCGGCTGCCGGTCGCGACGAGCCGCCGGGGCTACCGGTCGGTGCGCTTCGCGAAGCGGTTCCTCTCCTTCGCCGAGCTGCCGGAGGAGACCGCGTTCCGGCGCAGCTACACCATGTACGACCGCGGCGAGCTGCTCGCCCTGATCGACCCGGACCTGGCCGGGACGGTCGACGACGTGCTGACCGAGCATGCCGACGTCTACCGGGACAACGACCTCGACGACTTCGTCAACCGCATGTGCCTGGGCGACGCCCGGATGTTCCTGCCGGGCCTGAACCTCGCCTACACGGACCGGTCCAGCATGGCCGCCTCGACCGAGGTGCGGGTGCCGTACGTGGACGTCGAGGTGGTCAGGGCGGCGTTCGCCGTGCCCGGCAACCGCAAGATCGCCGGACGGCAGGGCAAGGCCGTCCTCAAGGAGGCGGCGGCCTCGGTCCTGCCCCGGGAGATCGTGTACCGGCCCAAGGGCCTGTTCAGCGCCCCGCTGCGGGCCTGGATGAGCCGGGATCTGGCTCCGCTGGTGCGCGAGGTGGTCAACGACGGCGAGCTCGTCCGTTCCGGGTTCCTGCGCCGTGACGCGCTGGCGCGCATGGTCGCCGAGGACGCCGCCGGGCAGCAGGACTTCTCCAAGCATCTGTGGCATGTGCTGACCCTCGAGTACTGGTATCGCGGCGCGACCTCCGGGTCCGGCCGGAACGCTCCCTGAACGGCGTAGAGACAAGAGGACTTCGGGTGAAACAGGTCGTGCAGAACTACAAGAGCGGTGAGCTGGCGCTGCTGGACGTGCCGGTGCCGGGGTGCAAGCCGGGCGGGGTGCTGGTCCGCACCGCCTACTCGCTGATATCCACCGGGACCGAGCTGATGAAGGTGTCCGAGGCCGGCATGTCGATGCTCGGCAAGGCCCGCTCCCGGCCCGACCAGGTGGCCAAGGTCGTGCAGAGCGTGGCCACCAACGGGGTGCCCGCCACCTACCGCAAGGTGATGGGCAAGCTGGACTCCTACACGCCGCTGGGCTACTCGCTGTGCGGGGTGGTCGAGCAGGTCGGCGCCGGCGTCGACGACGTGAAGGCCGGCGACCTCGTGGCCTGCGCCGGCAACGAGCACGCGTTGCACGCCGAGCTCAACTGGGTGCCGAAGAACCTCTACGCCCCGGTGCCGGACGGCCTCGCGCCGCGGCACGCGGCCTTCGGCACCGTCGGGTCGATCGCGCTGCAGGGCGTCCGCCAGGGCCAGTCGCAGCTCGGCGAGGTGGCGCTGGTCATCGGCCTCGGGCTGATCGGGCAGCTGGTGGTGCAGCTGCTGGCCGCCTCGGGGGTCCGTGTCGTCGGGGCCGACCCCGACCCGGTGCGCTGTGAGCTCGCCGGGCGTCTGGGCGCGGCGGCCTGCGGCGATCCCGCCTCGGCGGCCGTGGAGAGCGCCGTCGCCGAACTCACCGGCGGTCATGGCGCGGACCAGGTGTACCTGGCCGCCGGCGGCGGCAGCAACCAGCCCGTCGAGCTGGCCGCCCGGCTGAGCCGGGACCGCGGCCGGGTCGTCGACATCGGCAAGTGCCGCCTGGACCTGCCGTGGAACGCGTACTACGAGAAGGAGCTCGACGTCCGCTTCTCCCGCTCCTACGGCCCCGGGCGCTACGACCCGCAGTACGAGCTGGAGGGGCGGGACTACCCGATCGGCTACGTGCGCTGGACCGAGCGCCGCAACCTGGCGTGCTTCCTCGACCTCGTCGCCCGCGGCCGCGTCGACGTGGAGCCCCTGGTCTCGCACATCGCCGACTTCGATGACGCCGTCGAGACGTATCAGAGCCTGAAGGACGGCGGCCTGAAGGCCGTGGCCGTGCTGTTCCGGTACCCCGGGCAGAAAGAGGAGGCAGGGGAGGAAGCCGAGGCGGAGGCGCCGGCGGTGGCCGTGCCCGCGGTGCGGCGCGGCGGCACGGGGCCGGTCCAGGGCCGGGCCGCCGGGACACCGGTGCGGCTGGCGTTCGTCGGCGCGGGGAACTACGCGACGTCGATGCTGCTGCCGCACCTGGCACAGCGCGACGGCGTCGAACTGTCCACGGTCGTCACCACGACGGCGCTGTCCGCGGCCAACGCGCAGCGGAAGTTCGGCTTCGCCGCGGCGACCACGGATCTCGACGCCGTGCTCGGCGACAAGTCCGTCGACGCGGTGTTCGTGGTCACCCGGCACAGCTCGCACGCCGAACTGACCCGGAAGGCGCTGCTGGCCGGCAAGGCGGTGTTCGTGGAGAAGCCGCTGGCGCTCACCGGGGACGAGCTGGCCGGGGTGCTCGCGGCGGTGGAGGAGTCCGGCAACGACCGGCTCCAGGTGGGCTTCAACCGCCGGTTCGCGCCGCTGCTGCAGGAGGCCAGGAAACAGTTCGGCCGCCGGACCGGTCCGGCGAACCTCCGCTACCTGGTCAACGCGGGCCGGCTGGACCACGGCAGCTGGTACCTCCGGCAGAGCACCGAGGGCTCGCGGTTCGCCGGCGAGGGCGGACACTTCATCGACACGGCGAGCTGGCTGCTCGACGCGGACCCGGTCTCGGTGTACGCGACCGCCACGTCCGGCAACGAGGACCTGCAGGTCGTGCTGCGCTACCCGGACGGTTCCACCGCCACCATCAGTTACGTGACCACCGGCCCGTCCGGCTTCCCCAAGGAGACGCTGGACCTGGTCGCGGACGGCCGCGCGCTGCGACTCGACGACTTCGTGCGTGCCTCGGTGTACGGCCGTAAGAAGTGGGTCAGTTCGCGGCTGCCCAAGGCGCGGGACAAGGGCCAGAACGCCGAACTGGCAGCGTTCATCAAGGCGGTTCGGACCGGCGGGCCGATGCCGGTGCCGCTGGAGTCGCTGGTCGCCACCACGGCGGCCACCCTCGCCGTGCAGGCCGGCCTGGCCGGTGGCGTGCCGGTGACGTTGGCGAGGTCCTGATGACCATGAGCGTGGGCTGGTACCCCCGGCGGCTGTCCCGGATGGGGCCGCAGGAGGTCGCGGGCCGGGTGGGCGACACGGTGCGCAGACGGCGCTGGCGGTCGGCGCCGCCCGACTGCCCGAGCGTGACCGGCGCCCGGTTCACCGCCGTACTGCCCGCAGGGACGATCGCCGCCGTACCCGCCGACGCCGCGAAACGCCTCATCGCCGAGGCGGACCGGCTGATGGACGGGCACGCCGAGTTCTTCGGGGTGGTCCGCGACGACCTGGCCGACCCGGACTGGTGGCGCGACCCGAAGACCGGGCGCCGGGCCCCCTCGGGCTACGCCTTCGACGTGCCGTACCGCAGCGAGGACGCGGTCGGGGACATCAAGCAGATCTGGGAGCCGTCCCGGCACCAGTACCTCACCCGGCTCGCGGCCGCCTACGCGATCACCGGGAACGAGCGGTACGCCGAGCGGGTGGCCGAGCACCTGCGGTCGTGGTGGTCGGCCAACCCGCCGCTGCGCGGCGTCCATTGGATCAGCGGCATCGAGCTGGGCATCCGGCTGCTGTCCTGGGTGTGGATCCGCCGGCTGCTCGACGGCTGGCCGGGCGCGGCCGGGCTGTTCGAGGGCAACCCGGTGGCGGTGAACCAGATCTGGCACCACCAGCGCTGGCTGGCCGCCTTCCCCAGCCGGGGCTCTTCGGCGAACAACCACGTCATCGCCGAGGCCTCCGGTCAGTTCGCCGCGGCCTGCGCGTTCGACTGGTTCCCCTCCTCGGCGCGCTGGCGGGCCGAGGCGCTGCGCTCGCTGGATCGTCATCTGCGCGGCAACACCTTCCTCTCCGGCCTCAACCGCGAGCTGGCCACCGAGTACCACGGACTGGTCCTGGAGCTAGGCCTGGCCGCGCTGGCCGAGGCGGACGCCGCCGGGGTGCCGGTCCCCGCGACGGTCCGGCTGGTGCTGCTGCGGATGACCGACGCGCTCGCGGCCGTCGTGGACAGCCGGCTCCGGCCGCCGCGGCAGGGGGACGCGGACGACGGGCACGGTCTGGTCGTGGACGGCGCGGGCACCGACCGCTGGGCCTCGCTGCTGGCCACCGGGGACGCCGTGTTCGGCCGGCTCGCCTGGTGGCCGGAGGTGACCGGCACCGATGTGCGCACCCCGCTGCTGGCCGCGCTCGTCCGGCCGTACGCGCACGACGCAACCGCGCCGGCCGTGTCCCGCCCGGCGGACCGGCCGGCCCATTTCGCCGACGCGGGCATGACCATCCTGCGGAGTCCGCGGGACGGGGCGGAGATCTGGTGCCGCTGCGACGCCGGTCCGCACGGCTTCCTGTCCATCGCCGCGCACGCCCACGCGGACGCGCTGTCCGTGGAGGTCCGGCACGACGGGGTCGACGTGCTCGCCGACCCGGGGACGTACTGCTACCACGGGCAGCCCGAGTGGCGACGGTACTTCCGGTCGACCCTCGGCCACAACACCCTGCGGCTGGACGGCGCCGACCAGTCCGTCTCCGGCGGCCCGTTCCTGTGGACCCGGCATGCCCGCAGCCGCGTCCTGGTCGCGGACACGTCCGGCGCCCCCGGCGGGGGGACGGCCCGCTGGTGCGCCGAGCACGACGGATACCGGCCCTCCGTGCACCGCCGCCGGGTGGAACTGACGGCCGCGAGTCGGGAGCTGAGGGTGGTCGACGAGGTGCGCGGCCCTCGCCGGGCCGTGCAGCTGGCGTTCCACCTCGGCCCGGCCATCGCCGCGGACCTGGTGGGGAACCGGGCCGTGCTCACCTGGGCCCGGGACGGAGAGGACCGCTCCGCGTCGCTCGACCTGCCCGGGCAGCTGAGCTGGCGGGCGCATCGCGGCGAGAGCGACCCGCCCCTGGGCTGGTACTCCGCCGGCTTCGGCCGCAAGGAACCCACCACCACGCTGATCGGCACCGGCTTCGCCGACGGCACGCAGGGGTTCACCACCGTACTCAGGTTCCACGGCTAGGAGGGTGTGTGGGGAGCAAGTGGCGGCACCGGGCATGGCCGGCGGCACCGCTGGCGCTGGTCCTGCTGGCGGCGACCGGCTGTGACAGCGCGCCGGGCCCGCGGCCGGGGCCGACCGCCGCGCCGTCCACGGCCGTGGCCCGGGTGTGCGCCGAGCCCGCGGCCGGGCCGGCGAAGGCACCGGCGGGCGCGGTGACGGTCGACCCGGCGGTGCCCGGCGACCTGGCCGCGAAGACCGAGAGCAGCCCCCCGCACACCACCTTCTGGCTCCGGCCGGGCACGCACACGCTCATGTCGGACCGCTACGACCAGGTGATCCCCAAGGAGGGGGACGTCTACCTCGGCGCGCCGGGCGCGGTGCTCGACGGCCGCAAGAGCAACCAGTACGCGTTCGGCGGCACCGCCCGCGACGTCACGATCCGCCATCTGACCGTGCAGCGCTTCGTCGCGCCCAGGGACGAGGGCGTGGTCAACCACGACTCGGCCGACGGGTGGGTGATCGAGCACGCGACGATCCAGGACAACTCCGGCGCCGGGCTGATGGCCGGCGCCCGCCAGCAGGTCCGCGCCAGCTGTCTGCGCGACAACGGCCAGTACGGCATGAACGCGTACAAGGCCGCCGACGGCATCAGGGGCCTGGTGGTCGAGGGCAACGAGATCGTGGGCAACAACACGGACGACTGGGAGCGGCGGCGGCCGGACTGCGGGTGCAGCGGAGGCGTCAAGTTCTGGGCCGTCGACGGCGCCGACGTACGCGGCAACTGGGTGCACGACAACCGCGGAGCCGGGTTGTGGGCGGACACCAACAACAACGACTTCCTCATCGAGGACAACCTCATCGAGGACAACGACGGGGCCGCGCTGATCTACGAGATCAGCTACAACGCGGTCGTCCGGAAGAACACGATCCGCCGGAACAACTGGGTGGAGGCCCGCGGTGACGCCGCCGACGGCGACAGCTTCCCGTTCGCGACCGTCTACCTCTCCGAGTCCGGCGGCGAACCGCGGATCCGGGCCCGCACGGACAAGATCGAGATCTACCGGAACGTGCTGGAGAACAACTGGTCCGGGATCACCCTGTGGGAGAACGCCGACCGGTTCTGCAACAGCCCGGCCAACACCTCGTCCGGTGACTGCACGTTGCTGGTGAAGAACACCGACCGCTGCGCGCAGCCGGCCATCGCCGACGCACCGCTCTACTCCGACTGCCGGTGGAAGACCCAGCGGGTGGACATCCACGACAACCGCTTCGTGCTGGACAAGTCCGTCGTCGACTGCACGGTGATGTGCGACCGGATGGCGGTGCTGTCCAACTACGGCACCTATCCGGACTGGTCGCCGTACCAGGGCGAGCGGGTGGCCGAGGCGATCACCGGCGGGCAGCACAACCGCTGGCACCACAACGTCTACGTCGGACCGTGGACCTTCGTCGTCCACGACGCGAGCCGGACGGTCGGCTTCAAGCAGTGGCGGGACACGCCGTACCGGCAGGACGCGGGCAGCACCTTCCGTGCGAAGGGCGGGTGGTTGAGATGAGGTCCGCGGACACCGACACGGACCACACGTCGAAGATCGTCGGGACGGTCTGGGGGCTGCTCGTCCTCAACACCCTCGGCTCCGCCGGGGCGAGGACCATCGTCCCGCTGCCCCGCTCCCTCATCCAGATGGTCACCATGGGCTCGCTGGTCGCCGCGTTCGCGCTGGCGCTCGTGGTCAACCCCCGGGTGCGCATCCGGGCCAGCGCCTACGTGTTCCTGCTCACCCTGCTGCTGGTGCCGAGCCTGATCTCCAGCGTGGACCAGGGGGCCGGGCTCGGCGCGCTGTTCCGCTGCGCCCGGCTGGCTCTCTTCACCGGCACGCTGTGGCTGCTCAGCCGCTGGTGGGACGGCGGCACGACATTCGTCCGGCACCACATCCGGATGTACTTCGCGGTGCTCGGGTCGGTGGCCGCCGGCCTGGTCGTCTCACCGGGCGCCGCCCTGCCCGACCTCTACGGCGGGCGGCTGGTCGGCGCGTTGTGGCCGCTCACCCCGCCGCAGATCGGACAGTACGCCGCGGTGATCATCGGGCTCACCGTGCTGCTCCTCCTGGGCCGCCGGACCGACCGGAGAAGCGCGGCGGTGGTCATCGTGCCCTCCCTGGTCCTGCTCGCGCTGACCCATACCCGGACGGCCACGCTCGGTCTGATCATCGCGCTGGTGCTGGCGATCACCTCCCTCGTCCTGACCAGCGCCGCCGCCCGCAGGGTCTTCGCCTGGGCGGTGCTGTGCGCCGCGGTGGCCGCGGTGGGCTTCAGCTCCGCGCTCCAGGCGTGGTTCCTGCGCGGGCAGAGCCAGGAGAACTTCGCGAGCCTCACCGGCCGGGCCAAGGTCTGGCACGCCCTGCTGGCGGCACCCCGGACGACCTCGGAGCATCTGTTCGGCACGGGCCTGGGCGACAAGTCGTTCGGCGGGCTGCCGATCGACAACAGCTGGCTGGCCGTCTACAACGAGCAGGGCATGACCGGCATCGCCCTGGTGGCGGCGATCATCATCGTGCTGGGCGGCGTCGCGTTGCTGCGCCCGCCGTCGCTGTCGAGGGCCTGCGCGATCTTCCTGATCAGCTACTGCGCGATCGCGTCGTACACCGAGGCCGGACTGGGCGACGCCTCGCCGTATCTGCTGCACCTGGCCGTGGCCGCCTCGCTGCTGGCGGCACCCGCGGCGGCCGCTCCCCCCTCGACGCCCGAAGTCCCTCGACGGCCCGTCCCGCGATGGGCCCGGAGATCGGAGGTGGCCTGAGCATGGACGGTGTTCACGTCCTGGTGGTGCACAACCGCTACGCCTCGGCGCAGCCGAGCGGGGAGAACAAGGTCGTCGACCAGGAGGTGGAGCTGCTGCGCGGGGCCGGCCACCGGGTCGGGGTGTTCGAGCGGCGCAGCGACGACATCGCCGCCCGGTCCCTGCTGGGCAAGGCGACGGTCCCGCTGCTGGTGCCCTGGAACCCGGGGGTCCGCGCGGAGCTCGCCGCCCGGCTCCGCGCCGAGCGGCCGGACGTGGTGCACGTCCACAACGTCTTCCCGCTCCTGTCGCCGGCGGTGCTGGCCGCCTGCGCCGACGCCGGCGTGCCCGTCGTCGCCACGCTGCACAACTACACCCAGGTCTGTCCGCCCGGCACACTGCAGCGGGACGGCCGGCCGTGCACCGAGTGCGTCGGGTCGACGCCGCTGCCCGCCGTCCGGCACGGCTGCTACCGGAACTCCCGGCTGGCGACGGTGCCGCTCGCGGTCAGCCTGTCGGTCAACCGGCGGCGGTGGTGGTCCGGCGTGGAGCGGTTCTTCTGCATCTCCGCGGCGCAGCGCGAGGTCCTGGTGCGGTCCGGCATGCCGGCCGAGCGGCTGGCGGTCAAGCACAACTTCGTACCCGAGCCGGGCGAACGCCGAGCGGGGGCCGGAGAGCATCTGCTCTATCTCGGCCGGCTGGCGGAGGCCAAGGGGGTGCGGCTGCTCATGGCCGCGTGGGACGAGATCGCCGCCGTCGGCGGGGTGGGCGTGCCGCTCGTGATCGCCGGCACGGGGCCGCTGGAGCGGGAGGTGACCGCCTGGGCGGCGGGCCGCGACGACGTCCGGTACGTCGGCCTGCTGGACCCGGCGGAGTGCCGGAAGGCCATCGCGCGGTCGGTCGCCGTGGTGGCTCCCTCGACGTGGCTGGAGGCGTTCGGCCTAGTGGTCGTGGAGGCGATGGCGGCCGGGGTCCCGACCGTCGCCGCCGGTCACGGCGCCTTCGTCGAACTCGTCGAGGACGGGGTGACCGGGCTGCTGCACCGGCCGGGCGAGCCCGCCTCGCTCGCGGCCTGCATACGCCGGATCGCGGGCGAGCCGGCCCGCAACCGGGAGATGGGCCAGGAGGCCCGGCGCCGTTACGAGCGGGGTTTCAGCCCGGCCGTCGGCCTGGAGCGCCTGGTGGAGGGGTACCGCACCGCGATCGCGGGTCGGTCAGCACTGGCTCGCGGCGGGGACACCCGCGCGAGCGGGGGGGATGGGGACAGCAGATGACACGATGCCGACTCTGCGGCTCGGAAGCGATGGCGAGCGTCGTCGATCTCGGGGCGACGCCGCCATGCGAGAGCTTTCTCGCCGCGGACCAACTGGACCGGCCGGAACCGGCGTACCCGCTGCACCTGCGGGTCTGCACCGACTGCTGGCTGGCGCAGATCCCGCCGCTGATCACACCGGAGGAGACGTTCAAGGAGTACGCGTACTTCTCCTCCTACTCGACCTCCTGGGTGGAGCACGCGCGCACGTTCGTCGACGGCGCCGTACGGCGCCTCGGTCTCGGCGCCGACGCCTTCGTGGTCGAGGTCGCGAGCAACGACGGGTATCTGCTGAGGCACGTGGTGGACCGCGGGATCCGCTGCCTCGGCATCGAGCCGTCGGTGAACGTCGGCGCCGCGGCACGGGAGGCGGGGGTGCCCACGCTCACGGAGTTCCTGTCCCCGGACACCGGCTCGGCCGTCCGCGCCGAGCACGGCCCGGCGGACCTGGTCGTGGCCAACAACGTGTACGCGCACATCCCCGACGTGGTCGGGTTCACCCAGGGGCTGCGCGCCCTGGTCGCCGACGACGGCTGGGTCTCCATCGAGGTGCAGCACCTGCTGACCCTGATCGAGGAGAACCAGTACGACACGATCTACCACGAGCACTTCCAGTACTACACGGTCGCGTCGGCGATCCGGGCGCTGGCCAGCGGCGGCCTCGCGCTCGTGGACGTCGAACTGCTGCCCACGCACGGCGGCTCCATCCGGCTGTGGGCCCGGCCGGCCGAGGTGGCCGGCGAGCCCAGCGCGCGGGTGGCCGAGGTGCTGGACCGGGAGAAGGCCGCCGGGCTGCGGGAGCTGTCCGGGTACACCGAGTTCTCCGCCCGGGTGGCCAAGGTGCGCCGGGACCTCCTCAAGTTCCTGATCGAGGCGGCCGAGCGCGGCGAGACGGTCGTCGGCTACGGCGCCCCGGGCAAGGGCAACACCCTGCTCAACCACTGCGGCATCCGGCCCGACCTGCTCCCGTACACGGTCGACCGCAACCCCTACAAGCACGGCAGGTTCACCCCCGGCACCCGCATCCCGGTCCTGCCGCCCGAGCGGATAGCCGCCGACCGACCGGACTACGTCCTCGTCCTCCCGTGGAACCTGCGGGCCGAGCTGGTCGAGCAGCTGTCCTTCGTGCACGAGTGGGGCGGCCGGCTGGTCTTTCCCATACCGGAACTGAGCATCGTCGAGGTCACGTCATGAAGGTCGTACTGTTCTGCGGCGGTTACGGGATGCGGATGCGGAGCGGTGCCGCAGACGACGTGCCCAAGCCGATGGCGATGGTCGGCCCGCGGCCGCTGATCTGGCACGTCATGCGCTACTACGCGCACTTCGGGCACACGGAGTTCATCCTGTGCCTCGGGTACGGGGCCCACCACATCAAGGACTTCTTCCTCAACTACGAGGAGACGACGTCCAACGACTTCGTCCTGCGGGGCGGGCGGACCGAGCTGCTGTCCACCGACATCTCGGACTGGACGATCACGTTCGCGCAGACCGGCATCGAGTCACCGATCGGGGAGCGGCTGCGCCGGGTGCGGCACCACCTGGACGGCGACGAGATGTTCCTCGCCAACTACGCCGACGTCCTCACCGACGCCCCGCTGCCGGAGATGATCGAACGGTTCGCCCGGCGCGACGCGGGTGCGTCGATGATGGTGGTGCCGCCGCAGTCGTCGTTCCACTGCGTGGAGTTGGGCGAGGACGGCCTGGTGGGCGGCATCACCGCGGTGAGCGAACTGCCGTTGTGGGAGAACGGTGGCTACTTCGTGCTCCGCCAGGAGGTCTTCGACCACATCCCGGAGAACGGGGACCTGGTCGCCGACGGATGCGCCCGTCTGGCCAAGCAGGGGCGGCTGGTGGCGCACCAGCACCGCGGCTTCTGGAAACCGACCGACACCGTGAAGGAGCGGGCCGCGCTCGACGACGCCTACGCCCGGGGCGACCGCCCGTGGGCCGTGTGGGAACGGGACGGCGCGGGGTCGAACGCCGGGGTGAGCGCATGATCCAGCTCAGCGCCAAAAGCCTGGACCGGCTGGTCGCGGTGGGCGCGCACTGCGACGACATCGCCATCGGCGCCGGCGGCACGCTGCTGACGCTGTGCCGCGCGCGGCCGGGTGTGCGCGTCGACGCGCTGGTGCTCTCCGGCGGGGGCGGCGAGCGCGAGCAGGAGGAGCGGGCCGCGCTCGCCGCCTTCTGCCCGGACGCCGACCTGCGGCTGACCGTCCACAAGCTGCCGGACGGACGGCTGCCCGCGCACTGGGACGAGGCCAAGGCCGCCGTCGAGGAGCTGCGCGCGCAGACCGAGCCCGCTCTGGTGCTGGCCCCGCGTACCGATGACGCGCACCAGGACCACCGCGGTCTGGCGAAGCTGGTGACCACCGCGTTCCGCGACCACCTCGTGCTCGGCTACGAGATCGTCAAGTGGGACGGCGATCTCGGCCGCCTCGCCGCGTACCAGCCGCTGTCGCCGGAGATCGCCGAACAGAAGGTGCGGCTGCTGCAGGAGCACTACCCCTCGCAGCGGCACCGGCCCTGGTACGACCGGGAGGCCTTCCTGGGCCTCGCGAGGATCCGCGGCATCGAATGCCACGCGCGCTACGCCGAGGCGTTCGCCGTCACCAAACTCACTCTCAACCTGGGGGGTTGAACCTTGCGCGTACTACTGACCGGACACCAGGGCTATCTGGGCACCGTGATGGCCCCGGTCCTCGCGGCCGCCGGGCACGAGGTCGTCGGCCTGGACGCCGGCCTGTTCGCCGACTGCGTCCTCGGCCCGGTGCCCGCGGACCCCCCGGGGCACCGGGTGGACCTGCGCGACGTCACGCCCGACCACGTGGCCGGCGTCGACGCCGTGATCCACCTGGCGGCGCTGTCCAACGACCCGCTGGGATCGCTGGCGCCGGAGCTCACCTACGACATCAACCACCACGCGTCCGTGCGGCTGGCCCGGCTGGCCCGCGACGCCGGAGTGCGGCGCTTCCTGTACGCGTCGACCTGCTCGGTCTACGGTGCCGCCGGCGGCGACGAGCTGGTGGCCGAGGACGCCCCGCTGCGGCCGGTGACGCCGTACGCGGAGTCCAAGGTGCGGGTGGAGGACGACCTGCACGCGCTGGCCGACGGCGACTTCAGCCCGGTGTACATGCGCAACGCCACCGCCTTCGGCCACTCCCCCCGGCTGCGCGCCGACATCGTGCTGAACAACCTCGTGGGCCACGCGCTGCTGTCCGGCGAGGTCCTCGTCCTCTCCGACGGCACCCCCTGGCGCCCGCTGGTGCACGCCGCCGACATCGCACGGGCCTTCACGGCCGCGCTGACCGCGCCGCGCGAAGCGGTGCACGACCGGGCGTTCAACATCGGCAGCGAGACCAACAACGTCACGGTCGCCGAGATCGCCGGGCAGGTCGCCGAGGCGGTGTCCGGCGCGAAGGTGGTGATCACCGGGGAGAACGGTGCCGATCCGCGGTCGTACCGGGTGGACTTCTCCCGGTTCCGCGCCGCGATTCCCGGCTTCGACTGCGAGTGGACGGTGAAGCAGGGCGCGCTCGAACTCGCCGACGCCTACCGCGAACACGGGCTGACCCGGGAGGACTTCGAGCGACGCTTCACCCGGCTGGCCGTGCTGCGCGCGGCGACCGACGCGGGCGCCGTCGACGACACCCTGCGGTGGCGCCGATGACCACGGCCGGCGAGGAGATGTACGCGCTGGTGGAGCGGTTGTACCCGCTGTGCCGGAGCATCACCGGCGACGGGGTGCGCGCCACCCTGGACATCGTCGGCGAGTACGTCCCGCTGCGGGTGCACGAGGTGCCGACCGGGACCCAGGTGCTCGACTGGACGGTGCCGCAGGAGTGGAACATCCGGGACGCGTACATCGCCGACGCCGCCGGCCGGCGGGTCGTCGACTTCGCCGCGTCCAGCCTGCACGTGCTCGGCTACAGCGTGCCCGTGTCGGCGACCATGCCGCTGGCCGAGCTGCGCGGACATCTGCACACCCTGCCGGACCACCCCAGCTGGGTTCCGTACCGCACGAGTTACTACAAGCCGGAGTGGGGGTTCTGCCTGGCCCAGGAGACCCTGGACGCGCTCCCGGACGGCGAGTACGAGGTGCGCATCGACTCCACGCTCGCCGACGGCCACCTCACCTACGCCGAGCACGTGGTCCCCGGGCAGGTCACCGACGAGGTGATCGTCTCCTGCCACGTCTGCCACCCCTCGCTGGCCAACGACAACCTGGCCGGCATCGCGGTGGCGGTGTTCCTGGCCCGGGCGCTGGCGGAGCGGACGCCGTACTACACCTACCGGTTCCTGTTCGCGCCCGGCACCATCGGCGCGATCACCTGGCTGGCCCGCAACGCGGAGCGGGTCGACCGGGTCAAGCACGGGCTGGTGCTGGCCTGCGCCGGCGACCCGGGCCGGCTGACGTACAAGCGGAGCAGGCGCGGCGACGCGGAGATCGACCGGGTGATGCGGCACGTGCTGGCCGCCTCCGAACGCCCGCACCACATCACCGAGTTCACCCCGTACGGCTACGACGAGCGGCAGTTCTGCTCACCCGGGTTCGATCTCGGGGTGGGCTCGCTCAGCCGGACCCCGTACGCCGGCTACCCCGAGTACCACACCTCGGCGGACGACCTGGACTTCGTCTCCCCGGAGGCGATGGCGGACACGCTCGCCGTCTGCCGCGAGGCGTTCGCCGTCCTCGACCGCAACCGGCGGTACGTCAACCTCAGCCCCTACGGCGAGCCACAGCTGGGCCGGCGCGGGCTGTACGACTCGCTCGGGGGCCGCAGCGACGCGAAGCAGGCCCAGATGGCCATGCTCTGGGTGCTCAGCCTCTCCGACGGCGAGCACAGTCTGCTGGACGTCGCCGAGCGGGCGGGGCTGCCGTTCGACACCGTCGCGGCGGCGGCCGGTGCCCTGCACGGCGCCGAGCTGATCAAGGCCTGACGCGCATGACCACCGAGGGGGAGAGGACGACGGCAGCGGCGGCCCCGGGCGGGCAGGCCCGGCGGAGCGGCAAGCGGGCCATGGCCGGCCGGCTGTCCTGGGGTCTGGCCGACCAGGCGGCCTCCAGCATCAGCAACTTCGCGGTGGGGATCTACGTGGCGCGCTCGCTGGGGGTGACCGCCTTCGGCGTGTTCAGCCTGGCCTGGGTGACCTACGGCGTGGTGCTCAACGTCTCCCGCGGGCTGGCCAGCGACCCGCTCGTGGTGCGCTTCAGCGGCGTGCCGGAGGCGTCCTGGCGCGGGGCGGTGGCCCGGGCGTCGGGTACCGCGCTCGGCGTGGGGACGGTCATCGGCGCGGCGTGCCTGGTGATCGGCCTCGCTCTCGGCGGCCGGCTGGGGCCCGCGTTCGCCTGCCTCGGCGTCCTGCTGCCGGGGCTGCTGCTGCAGGACGCCTGGCGGTTCTCGTTCTTCGCCGCCGGTGCCGGGCGCAAGGCGTTCGTCAACGACCTCGTGTGGTGCGTCGCGCTCGTCCCGGCCATGGTGGTGGCGGCCCGCGTGGGCAGCGTGGCCGCCTTCGTGCTCGCCTGGGGCGCGTCCGCCGCGGTGGCCGCGGCGTACGGCTGCCTCCAGTCCGGCATCCGGCCCCGGGTGACCGAGGCCCGCGGGTGGCTGCGCGAGCAGCGCGACCTCGGCTACCGGTACCTGGTCGAGAACGTCAGCCTCAGCGGCGCGAGCCAGCTGCGGGCGTACGGGCTCGGCGCGATCGCCGGGGTCGGCGCGGTGGGCGCGGTGCGGGGCGCCGAGCTCCTGATGGGCCCGTTCCTCGCCGTACTGATGGGACTGTCCCTGGTCACCGTCCCGGAGGCGGCACGGGTGCTGCGGCAGGCCCCGCAGCGGCTCGGGACGTTCTGCCTCCTCCTCGGCGGCGGGCAGGCCGCCGCCGCCCTGCTCTGGGGCGGGGCGCTGCTGCTGCTGCCCGACCGGCTCGGGAAGTTCACGCTCGGCGGGGTCTGGCACTCCGCCGCCGAGCTCATCGTGCCGATCACCCTCGGTGTCGCGGGCGCGGGCCTCGGCACCGGCGCGGCGGCCGGGCTGCGCGCGCTCGGCGCGGCCCGGCGCAGCCTGCGCTGCCAGCTGTTCGCCTCCGCCTGCTACGTCGGCGGCGGGCTCGGCGGGGCGGCCGCCGCCGGCACGGTCGGCTCGGCCTGGGGCGTCGCCGCCGCGACCGTCAGCGGCTCGGCCGTGTGGTGGCTGCAACTGCGGTCCGCCCTGCGCGAGCACCGCCGCCATCCCATCCCCGAAGTGAGGACCTCATGACCGACCGCCCCAGGCTGAGCATCGGCCTGCCCGTGTACAACGGCGAGGAGTACCTGGCCGAATCGCTCGACGCCCTGCTCGGCCAGACCTACGAGGACTTCGAGCTGGTCGTCTCCGACAACGCCTCGACCGACGGGACCCAGGACATCTGCCGCCGGTACGCCGCGAAGGACGCGCGCATCCGGTACATCCGGCTGCCCCGGAACATCGGCGCGACACCGAACCACAACCATGTGCTCGCCGAGTCCCGCGGCGAGCTGTTCAAGTGGGCCTCGCACGACGACCTGTACGGGAGGGACCTGCTGAAGCGCTGTGTGGAGGCACTGGACGAGCGGCCGGAGATGATCCTCGCGCACACCGGCCAGGCGGTCGTCGACGGCGACGGCAAGGTGAAGGTCCCCTACGAGTACACGCTCGCCACCGACTCGCCGCACGCGCCGGAGCGCTTCCGCAGTCTGCTGTTCGAGCCGGGCGGCGACGACTTCTACGGGGTGATGCGGGCCGATGTGCTGCGCCGGGTGAAGCCGATGGACAGCTACCACCACGCGGACCGCACCTACGTCGCCGAGATCACCCTGCACGGGCCCTTCCACCAGGTGCCGGAGCTGCTGTACTTCCGCCGCGACCACCCCACCCGCGCCGAGCGGGCGAACCCGTCCAAGCGTTCCCGGTGCGTCAACCTGGACCCGCGCCGGGCCGGCCCGCTGCACCCGACGCCCCGGCTGCTCGCCGAGTACGTCTGGGGCTTCGTCTCGGCGATCCGGCGGGCGCCGTTGTCCGCGGCCGACCGGCGCGCGTGCTACCGCCACCTGGCCGCGTGGATGACCAGCCGGGTCCGGCCGGGCGCCGGCGAGCGGGTCGAGGACCGCGCCCCGGTGGACCCGGACCGGCTCACCGTCTCCGTCGACGCCCTGGTCGCCGGCCGTGAGGGTCGTACCGGGGGGCAGGCATGACGTCCGCGCACGGGAACCCGGTGCGCGTCGGGGTGTTCGGTCTGCTCGGCTCCGGCAACCTCGGCAACGACGGGTCGCTGGAGGCCGTGCTCGGGTACCTCCGCGCCGAGCACCCGGAGGCGGTCGTGGACGCGCTGTGCGGCGGACCCGAGGCCGTCGCGGCCCGGTACGGGATCCCCGCGACGCGGCTGCACTGGTACCGCGGGGAGTACCGGACCGCCTCGCGTGCGGGCGCGATCGCGGCCAAGGGTCTGGGCAAACTGGTCGACGTCTTCCGCACCGCCGCCTGGGTGCGCCGGCACGACGTGGTGATCGTGCCGGGCATGGGCGTCCTGGAGGCCACGCTGCCGCTGCGGCCGTGGGGCTTCCCGTACTCGCTGTTCCTGCTCTGCGCGAGTGGCCGGCTGCTGCGCACCCGGGTCGCGCTGGTCAGCGTCGGCGCCGCGGTGATCGGCAACCGGCCGACCCGGGCCCTGGTGCGCTGGTCGGCTCGGCTGGCCGCCTACCGGTCCTACCGGGACGCGCAGTCCCGGGACGCGATGCGGGCGATGGGCGTGGACACCGCGCGCGACGAGGTCTACCCGGACCTCGCGTTCGCCCTTCCGACGCCGCCGGCGGGCGCGCCCTCGGGGCCGCCGGGCCTGGTCTGCGTCGGTGTCATGGCCTTCCACGGCGGCGACGACGACCGGGCCCGGGCCGAGGAGATCCACCGGCGCTATCTCGACGGGACGATCCGCTTCGTCCGGGCGCTGGCCGAGGACGGCAGGCCGATCCGGCTGCTCACCGGCGACGGCGTCGACGCGCCGGTGGTCGCCGCGATCCTCGACGCGGTGGACTCACCGCTGGTCACCGCGGCCGAGGCGGCCTCACTGGCCGACCTGATGAAGGAGATGGCGGCTGCCGACACCGTGGTGGCGATCCGCTACCACAACCTGATCTGCGCGCTGAAGACCGGGACGCCGGTGCTCGCACTCAGCTACGCGGCGAAGAGCGACGCGCTCATGGACCGGATGGGGCTCGCCGCGTACTGCCACCCGGCGCGCGAGGTCGACGCCGACCGGCTGCTGGAGCAGTTCCGGGCGCTGGAGAGGCGTTCGGCGGAACTGCGGCAGACGCTCGTCGAGCGGAACCGGGACGCCGCGCGGCAACTCGATCTGCAGTTCGCCGCCTTGACCGCGGCCCTGTTCCCGGCGGCCGACCACACCCACGCCCACGGACACGCCCGCCAGGAGACGCCATGAAAGCGACCGAAGTCCCCGAGATCGCCGGCGCGTACCTGTTCGAGCCGACGCCGTACACCGACGAACGCGGCTTCTTCTGCCGCACCTTCGACGCCGACGTGGTCCGCTCGGTGGGCCTCGACCCGGACGCCTTCGTCCAGGACAGCCTGTCCCGTTCGGTCCGGGGCGTGCTGCGCGGCCTGCACCTGCGCTCCGGCGCCGGCGAGGCCAAGCTGGTGCGCTGCTCGTACGGGAGGATCTTCGACGTCGTCGTGGATCTGCGGCCGGGCTCGCCGACCTACCGGGGCCGGGCCTTCTTCGAGCTGTCCGGCGAGACGCAGGTGACCCTGTACATCCCGGCGGGGTGCGCGCACGGCTTCCAGGCGCTGACCGGGACCGCCGACACCTCGTACCGGATCGACCGCCCGCACGATCCGTCCGAGGACGTGACGATCGCCTTCGACGACCCGGAGCTCGCCATTCCCTGGCCGCTCCCGGTCACCTCGATGTCCCCGCGGGACCGGGAGGCGCCGAGCCTCGCCGAGGTCCTGAAGCACCAAGAACGTCAGGAACGTCAGGAAAGCTGAGGTCGACGTGGACACCGAAGACACCGCAGAGCTCCCTCTGCCCCGCTCGCGGGCGGCGAACGAGCGGCTGCACGCCATGATCCCCGGGGGTGCGCACACCTACGCCAAGGGGGACGACCAGTACCCCGAGCACCTGGCCCCGGTCATCAGCCACGGCCGCGGCGCCCATGTGTGGGACGTCGACGGCAACCGCTACGTCGAGTACGGCTCCGGCCTGCGGTCGGTCAGTCTCGGGCACGCCCACCCCCGCGTGACCGAGGCGGTGCGGCGGGAGCTCGAGCGCGGCAGCAACTTCGTCCGGCCGTCCGTCGTGGAGGTCGACGCCGCGGAACGCTTCCTGGCCACGGTACCGACCGCCGAGATGGTGAAGTTCGCGAAGAACGGCTCCGACGCCACCACCGCGGCGGTGCGCCTCGCCCGCGCCGCCACCGGCCGCCCGCGGGTGGCCCTCTGCGCCGACCACCCGTTCTTCTCCGTGGACGACTGGTTCATCGGCACCACGCCGATGTCCGCCGGCGTTCCGGCGGCGACCGACGAGCTCACCGTGACGTTCCCCTACGGGGACCTGGCCGCCACGGAGGAGCTGCTCACCCGGTACGAGAACGAGGTCGCGTGTCTGATCCTCGAACCCGCCACCCAGACCGAGCCGCCGCCCGGGTACCTGGCCGGCCTGCGCGAGCTGGCCGACCGGCACGGCTGCGTGCTGGTCTTCGATGAGATGATCACCGGCTTCCGCTGGTCCGAGGCGGGCGCCCAGGGCCTGTACGGCGTGGTCCCCGACCTCTCCACGTTCGGCAAGGCGCTGGGCAACGGATGCGCCGTCTCCGCGCTGGCCGGGCGCCGTGAGCTGATGGAGCGGGGCGGGCTGCGTCACCCTGGTGACCGGGTGTTCCTGCTGTCCACCACGCACGGTGCGGAGACGCACTCCCTGGCGGCCGCGATGGCCGTGCTCACCACCTACGTCGAGGAGGGTGTCACCGCACGGCTGCACGCCCTCGGCGAGCGGTTGGCCGCCGGGGTCCGCGACGCCGCGGCGAGCATGGGCGTCGGCGACCACCTCGTCGTCCGGGGCCGGGCCAGCAACCTGGTCTTCGCCACCCTCGACGAGCGGGGGCAGCCCTCGCAGCGGTACCGCACCCTGTTCCTGCGCCGGCTCCTCACGGGCGGGGTGCTGGCCCCGTCGTTCGTGGTGAGCAGCGCGCTCGACGACGCCGACATCGATCACACGGTCGACGTGGTGGCCGAGGCCTGTGCGGTGTACCGGAAGGCACTGGACGCCGCCGACCCCACCCCCTGGATGGGCGGGCGGCCGGTGAAGCCCGTGTTCCGGCGCCTGGCGTGACGTGACGTCAGGGACGCTCCCGCAGGACGGCGTCGGCCGGCCGGGCGGCCGGCCGGTCAGCCGTCCGGTCGACCAGCCACGCGGTGGGAGGTGTCACCGCCAGCGCGGTGCACCAGCCGCCGAGGACGTCGGTCGGGTAGTGCGCGCCCAGGGCGACCTGCGCCCAGCCCATGGCGGCGCCGGCGACCAGCGCCGCGGCGAGCACGAGTGACGCGCCGGCCGTCCTGCCGAGGCCGAGCCGGTCCGTCGCGAGCAGCGCCACCACGAGGGCGAGCGCGGTGAGGAAGGCGGTGTGCCCGCTCGGGTAGGACAGGTTCCCGTCGCCGTGGATGGTGCGTCCCGCCAGGTGCTTGAGCAGCGTCGCCGTCCCCACGGTCGTGCCCGCGCCGGCCACGACGAGCACCGCCGCACGAGGACGCCGAAGCAGCAGACAGCCCGTCACGGTGGCGATGACCAGCGTCGCCGCTCCCCCGGGCTCCCCCAGGAAGTCCGTGGCCAGAGCGATGTCCCGCCACGGCGGCCCCACGCCGTCCGCCGCCGCCCCGATCCGCGCGTCCACCCTGCCGGGCTCGCTGTCGCCGGCGTACAGGACCCCGAGCACGACGACCACCAGCGCGGCGAGGGCCGACGTCAGCCCGGCCCACCCGCGCAGCGACGGGGGCAGCACCGCGGGCGCCGCTCCTCCTCTGATCGGCACGCGTGAGCCCGACGCCCTCAAGAGACCGTGCCCTTCGCCGGTGTCACGCGGCGTGCCTGCGGTCCGGGGAGGATCCGGGACGTCTCGACGGTGCTGGAGAGTGCATGGGGAGAACCTAACGCGGCACGGTCCTCGACGTGGGTGAAAGGCTCGTCTGCGCAGGTCGGAGGCGCCTGGAAGGGCGGCGCCGTCCCCTGCGCACGGCGGGTCGGGTCCCCGGGGACGGGAAGTCGTGGAAGCGACCGCCCCGCCGTCAGCCGCCGGCGGCGGCCAGGGCGGTGGACCGGACGTGGGAGCAGGTCCCGTGCACGGGCGCCCTGCGGATGCGCATCCGGCGCAGCAGATCGCGGGTGAAGCGGGTCTCGAGGGTGGTGCGCCAGGTGACGCCGGGGTACCGGGAACGCAGGTGCGACAGCGCCCTCGTGCCCAGCCCGCAGTCGCGGAACGGTTCGTCCAGGACGACCTCGGTGATCACGCCCTCGGCGCACTCGTCGCACGCCCGGTAGGTGACCCGTCCGACCACTTTGCGGATGTGCACCAGCAGCAGACATTCCTCGCCCGCGCCCTGCGGGGAGGAGGACGGCAGCAGCTCGACGTCGCGGTAGGCCAGGAGCCTGCGATGCCAGCGTCCTCCTCGTCGTCCGGTGCGCCGATGCCTTCCCTCGGCCCGGCGGGGTGAGGCGGCCGACCGGAGTCCGGGCCGTCCGTGCGCGTCGCTCATGGCATGCGTCTGGTTTCCCTGCATGCCGTCGCGGGTGCCCTGTACGGCGGACCCCATGTCCCTGCGCCGGCACGCGTCACCCGCGCGTGCTCCGCGCTCAGCCGGCCAGGGCCTCTTCGACGGTCGCGCGGCAGGGGACGAGGGTGTCGACGCCCACGAGCTCCAGGACGTGCCGGACGGAGTCCCGCACGCCGGCCAGGCGCAGCCAGCCCCCGGCGTCCTCGGCCGCCCGGTGGGCGGCGATGAGCACGTTGATGCCGCTGGAGTCCATGAACTCGACCCCGCGGAAGTCGGCCACGGTCCGCGGCGCCGCCTTCCCCGCCGGCGGGAGCAGCGCCGCTCTCAGGCTGTCACGGGTGTCGTGGTCGATCTCGCCACGCAGCACGACGACCCGGACGTCGTCGACAGCCTCGTGGCCGATCGTCAGACCGGGCCGTGCTGGTTCAGGGGTGTCTGTCACGACGTCCTCGGCTGTGCTCGCTGACTGGGGATCTCCGATCCTGGCACACCGGGCCCGGTCGTCCCGCCCCGGTACCGGCCCGAGCGTGTGGGGCCACCGGATGACCGGCCGGGTCGTACGCTGGGCGTGACAGTGGTTCGGACTTCTCGCCGTCGCCGGCCGAGCACCCCTCCGCGGCCGCCCGGAGGGTCGGGCTGGGGCAGGCGGACGCGGGCCGTCCCCGGCCGACAGGTGACCGGCATGGCTACGCTCGAGGACTGCGCCCGCATGTTCGGCGCTCTGTTGCGGGCCAGCCACCTGTGCGCGTTCGAGGAACTGCCGGCCCTGGTGGCGCGGCACGCGGGCGAGGCCGGGTTGCACCGGGCGCGCTTCTACGTGGCGGACCTCCAGGAGCTGGTGCTGCGGGAGGCGACCGGGCGGGGGCCGGACGCCGGAGCGGGCGGCCAGGAGCTGCGGGTCGACGCGACGCTGGCGGGCCGGGTCTTCAGCAGCGCGCAGCCCCACTCCGTGCCCGCCGACGGCCGCGTGCAGCACTGGCTGCCCGTCCTGGACGGCACCGAACGCCTGGGCACCCTGCGGGTCGAGACCGACCGCGAACCGGATGCGCAGACGCGGGCCGCGATGGAGGGGCTGGCGTCGCTGGTGGGCCTGCTGCTGGTCTCCAAGCGCCATCACAGCGACTCCTACGCCCGTCTCACCCGGGTGCGCCCGATGTCGGTGTCCGCGGAGATGCAGTGGACGCTGATGCCGCCGCGTACGTTCGCCGACCGGAGGGTGACCCTCGCCGCGGCGATGGAGCCGGCCTACGCCACCGCGGGCGACGCCTTCGACTACGCCCTGGTCGGCGACACGGCCCACCTGGCGGTGTTCGACGCCATGGGCCACGACACCTCGGCAGGCCTGACCGCCAACCTCGCCCTGGCCACCTGCCGCAACCAGCGCCGCCGGGGCAAAGGCCTCGCCCAGGTCCGCGACGCCATCGAGACCACCCTGCTGGAACAGTTCGCCCGGTCCCGCTACACGACCGCGGTCCTGGCCGACCTCGACCTGGAATCGGGCCTGCTGACCTGGATCAACTGCGGCCACCCGCTCCCCGTCCTGATCCGCGGCAGACGCTGGACCACCCACCTCGGCTGCGTCCCCACCCATCCGATGGGCACCGACCTGGGCCTCCCCGTGACCCTGTGCCGGGAACAGATGGAGCCCGGCGACCAGCTCCTGCTGTACACCGACGGCATCACCGAAGCCCGTGACGCCGACGGACACGAGTTCGGCCGCGACCACTTCGTCGACTTCGTCATCCGTCACCAGGCCGACGGCCTGGCCGCTCCCGAAACGCTGCGCGGGCTGATCCGCGCCGTCCTGGAGCACCACGACGGGCACCTCAACGACGACGCCACCGTCCTGCTGTGCGCATGGCACGGCGGCTCCGGGACGGCCTCGGCGCCGCAGCACCCCCGGTGACGAACGCCGCCGCGGGCGCCGGGGCTGCTGCGGGGGCCCTCGCCGTACCTCAGCCGGTCAGGTGGCGCTCCAGCCAGTCCGCGGCCGCCAGGCGGAACAGCCGCCGGTTGTCCGCGCGCAGGAAGTCATGGCCCTCTTCGCGCAGGGTGAGGAGCTCGGCGGGGACGCCGCGTTCACGCGCGGCCCGCACGAACTGCTCGGACTCGCCCGGCGGCACGTTGGTGTCGTGTTCGCCGTGGACGGCGAGCACGGGGACGCGCAGGGCGTCGATGCGGGTCATCGGCGAGAGCGCGCGCAGCAGTTCGCGGTCGCGCTCGGGGTGGCCGTACTTGTGGGCCGCCGACTCCGCGAGCCAGGGCTCCGTACCGGCGAAGAAGGTCGAGAAGTCGGACATGCCGCAGACGGCGACCCCGGTACGGAACAGGTCCGGGTGCCGTACGAGGGAGGCGAAGGTCAGGTATCCGCCGTACGAGCGCCCCATGACCGCCAGCCGGGTCGGATCGGCGGGGCCCGCCGGTACCGCGTGGGCCGCGCAGTCCGCGACGTCGTCCAGCGCGGCGAAGCGGCCGGTGCCGAGGTCGGCGTCGACGAACGTCCGGCCGTGCCCCGAGGAGCCTCGGACGTCGGGGGCGAAGACGTCCAGGCCGCGCCCGGCCAGTTCGTGGTAGAGCGGGTTGAAGACGGGGCGTTCCTGTTCCTCCGGGCCACCGTGCAGGTGGATCACGCAGGGCGCCGGCTCGCCCGGAGCCCGGCCCGGCGCCCTGTAGTACCAGCCGCTCAGGGGCAGCCCGTCACGGGCGGTGAGCCGCTGGAGGACGGGGCGCACGGGCGGCCGGCCGGGCGGGGCGGCGTCCTCGTCGCGGGAGGACCAGGGGGTGCGCAGCAGGGACCCGCCCGCGGAGGCCCACCACACCCCGGGCCGGCGCTGCGACCCCGACAGTGCCGACAGCAGTCGCCGGGGGCCGGCCGCCACGACGCGTGTGACGACCTCGTGGGGCAGGGGAACGGGCGTGGCCGGCAGGGGGCCGCCGTGCGCCTCGGGCGCCGGGACGGTGTCGGCGAGTTCGAGCCGGCTCGCGCCCCGTGCGTTCCAGGACAGCGCGGCCGTGCGGCCGTCGTGCGACAGCTCCAGGAGATCGAGGTCGCTGTCCCGGCGCTCCGCCGCGACGGACACGCCCTGCGGCCGGCCGTCGGAGTCGAGGGCGACGGCGAGGAGCGCCGCGTACTCGCGGCCGGCGTCGCTGCGCAGCCACAGCGTCCGCCCGTCGGGCGAGAACCGTCCGATCCACGGATCACCGTCGGCGACCGGAAACGTGCACGTCGTCGCCGAGTCGGCGGTGCGCCGGACGACCGCCTCCCGCCGTCCGCGCGGGCCCCGGCGCAGCAGCACGAGTCCGCCGTCGCGGCTCATGTCGCACACCCGCAGGGTCGCGGCGTGCGTCTCGGTGGCGAGCAGGACGGGGGACGCCAGGCCGTCGGGATCGATCAGGTAGGCCGACAGACCGCCGTCGGCCCGCACCGCCGGCACACCGGCAGCCACGGCACCGACCGCCCCCGCCTGACGCTGCCCGGCCCCGCCCGGGGGCTGCCCCGCCCCCGCCGGGGGCTCCCCCGTCGCCACCAAGGACTGCCCCACCCCCGCCTGACGCTGTCCCGTCCCCGCCAGGGACTCCCCCGCCGCGACCGAGGGCTCCCCCGCCAGGGGCTGCCCGGTCGTCGTCGCCGACTCGTACGGGGTTCCGCCCAGCAGGGTCGCGTGGCCGTCGCGGCCGGCCCAGGACGACGGCGGAACGCCGTCGCCGTGCGCCGGGCCCGCCCCGTCCGTGAGCGGAGGGGCGGCCGGTGCGGACAGGGTGACGGCGACGGCGGAACCGTCGTGCGCCCAGCGGCCGAGGTGGGCGGTGCTGCCCGGGTCGGCACCGGCGAGGACGCGGCGGCCGGTGCCGTCGGGCCGTACGCACAGCACGCGCGTGTGCTCGCCGCCGCCCGGTGCGGTGGTGTAGGCGATCCAGCGGCCGTCGGGGGACCAGGCCACCTCCTTGACGGGATCCGGGCGGGAGTCGAGCAGGCGCACCTCGGCGCCGTCCAGGGGCCCGGCCCACAGCTGGGGAACGCCGCCCCGGTCGCAGATGAAGGCGACCTCGGAACCGTCGGCGTCGGCGGAGGGATACCAGCAGCCGTGAACCCGCAGACGGGTCACGGCGTCCCGCGGACCGCTCGCCTCCGGCAGGGGGACCGGCGCGGGGGCCGGGGCGGCCGCGGGGGCAGGGGCGTGCGCGTCCGCCGGCCGGGTGCCGGGGGGCGGCGGAGCGAGCGGGGCGATGCCTGGCCGGGGGTGGGCGTCGGGGAACGGCGGGCTGGACGCCGCGCCGGACGGGGCGGCCGGGGTGCTCCGCGCGTCGGTCATGTGATCCCGTGCGTCTGCAGCCATATCTCCAACAACGCTACCTGCCACAGGGCGTTCGCTCCCCGTTTGGTGCGGTGCTGATCGGGCGCCGCGAGGAGTTCGGACACGTAGGACTCCTGGAAGAGGCCGCGCCGCCTCGCCTCGGGCGCCTCGAGGGCCTCCCGCACCCTCTTCAGGACCGGACCCGCCATGTTCTTGACGGCCGGCACCGGGAAGTAGCCCTTGGGGCGGTCGACGACCTCGCGGGGCAGCAGCCCGCGGCCCGCCGCCTTCAGCACGCCCTTGCCGCCGTCGGCCAGTTTGAGTCCGGGCGGGCAGGCCGCCGCCAGCTCGACCAGTTCGTGGTCGAGGAACGGCACCCGGGCCTCCAGCCCCCAGGCCATGGTCATGTTGTCGACCCGCTTGACCGGGTCGTCGACGAGCATCACGTGCGTGTCCAGACGCAGGGCCGCGTCCAGGGCCGTCTCGGCCCCCGGGGCGGCCATGTGCTCCCGGACGAATCGGCCCGAGACGTCGGTGCCGGGCAGCATGCCGGGCTCCAGGATCCGGGCGAGGTCGGCATGCGGCCGGTCGAAGTACGTCTCGGCGTACCGCCCGGCGGCGTCCGCGCGGGCGACCTCGGCGAGCCGCGGGTACCAGTGGTAGCCCGCGAGCACCTCGTCGGCGCCCTGTCCGCTCTGCACGACCTTCACCTCCTTGGACACCTGCTCGGACAGCAGATAGAAGGCGACCACGTCGTGGCTGGTCATCGGTTCGCTCATCGCCGCGACGGCACCGTCCACGGCCGTCGACACCCGGTCGGAGGGAATCATCAGGCGACGGTGGTCGGTGCCGAACTCCCGGGCCACCACGTCCGAGTACCGGAACTCGTCGCCCTCCTCCCCGCCCTCCGACTCGAACCCCACGCTGAACGTCATCAGGTCCCGCTGTCCCTGCTGCGCCAGCAGCGCGACGATCAGGCTGGAGTCGAGGCCGCCGGAGAGCAGGACACCGACCGGGACGTCGGAGACCATGCGCCGGCGCACCGCCGTGCGCAGTGCCTCCAGCAGGGCGTCCCGCCATGCGTGCGCGTCCATCCGCGCGTACTCGGCCCGGCGTGTGTACGACGGCTGCCAGTAGCGGTGGTCGTGGTGGGTGCCGTCGGGTTCGACGACCCGCACGGTGGCCGGCGGGAGCTTGCGCACGCCGGCCAGGACGGTGCGCGGGGCCGCGACGGTGGCGTGCCAGCTCAGGTACTGGTGGAGGGCCACCGGATCGAGTGAGGTGTCGACGTCCCCGGCCGCGAGCAGGGCGGGGAGGGAGGACGCGAACCGGAGGCGGCCCGGCGTCCCGGCCAGGTACAGGGGCTTGATGCCGAGCCGGTCACGGCCCAGCACCACGCGCCCGGACCGGTGCTCGACCAGGGCGAAGGCGAACATGCCGCGGAAGCGCTCCACGCAGGCGGGGCCCCACTGCCGGTAGGCCTTCAGCACCACCTCGGTGTCGGACGTCGACGTGAAGCGGTGTCCGAGGCGCCGCAGTTCCTCGCGCAGCTCCCGGTAGTTGTACACACAGCCGTTGAAGACTCCGGTGATCCCGCCGCGGGGGTCGGTCATCGGCTGTGCTCCGAGGTCCGACAGGTCGATGATCTTCAGTCGCCGGTGCCCCAGCGCCACCGCGCCCCGCGTCCAGGTCCCCCTGCCGTCGGGGCCGCGGTCCGCGAGCCGGTCGTTCATGCGCTCGACGGCCGCGAGATCGGGCCTGCGACCGTCGAAGCGGATCTCCCCGCTCAGACCGCACATGCCGTGTCGCCTCCCTTCCGTTCGGCGTGGCCCGGCCGCCTCGGCGCGGGGGCTTCGTCATCTGCGTGGGGGGACAGAATGTCGGTACCCATGGCGGTCACCTGCGGGTCAGGGGTCGCACGGACCGGGTCGCGGAGCCTGGCGCGCCGGCCGTGGGCGGAAGGTCCTTGCGCCGGGCGGGGGCCGTGCGGCGTGCGCGTTCCCCCCGGGTCTCGGCGATCAGCAGGTCCGCACAGGCGAGCAGGTCCTCCTCCTGGGCGATCCGGCGCATGCGGCGGGCCGCGCTGCCCTCGGCGAGGGCCGCCTCCGCCAGCGCGCCGACGGTCTGCCGGTCGCCGTGCGCCTCCAGGGCGGGACGCAGTCGCGTGAGCAGCTTGCGCACGACCTGCCCGGCGGGCGCCTCCCGGTGGGTCTCGGGGTCCACCAGGCCGCCTTCGAGCCCGGACCGTGCGGCCCGCCAGGAGGCGCCGCGCAGCCATTCGTGCCGGCCCGCGCAGCCCCGGGCCCCGCCCGTCCCCAGCCGCTCGCAGGCCTCGGTCACCAGGGCGCGGAACAGTCCGGCGACGAGCACGACGGTCTCGGCGCGCGGGCAGGAGTCGCAGATGCGCAGTTCCAGCGTCTTGAGGTGCGCGGACGGGCGGAGGTCGTAGTAGATCATCCCCGCGTCGCTGATGATCCCGGTCTGTACGAGGTCGCGGACCGTGGCGTCGTACTCGTCCGCGTCCGCGAAGCAGCCGACCGGGCCCGCGGTGGGCCAGCGCTGCCAGAGCATGGTGCGCCAGCTCGCGTAGCCGGTGTCGGCCCCCTGCCAGAACGGCGAGCTCGCGGAGAGGGCGAGGAGCACGGGCAGCCAGGGCGAGACCGCGCACATGACCCGGACCGCCGTGTCGCGGTCGGGTATGTCGACATGGACCTGGGCGCCGCAGATGAGCTGCTCGTCGGCGACCGTGCGGTAGTCCTCGACCATGTGGCGGTAGCGCGCACCGGCGGTGGGGTGCGCGGCCGCGGCGGCCGCGAGCGGCGCCGTCCCGGCGGCCACGACCGCGAGGCCCAGTGAGGAGGCGGCCGCGTCGAGCCGCCGTCTCGTTCCGGCGAGGTCGGCGTAGAGATCGTCGAGGGACGCGTGCACCTCGCTGTTGGTCTCCACGGTGGACTGGTGCAGTTCCGTCGTGAAGGTACGGCGCGGGAGGCGTCGCAGGAGGGGGTCGGCGCGCGGCACGAGCAGCCCGCTCTCCACCTCCAGGACGTGAAACTCCTCCTCCACTCCGATACGAACGCTCACGGTCACTCCTCGGGGCGATGCGGAACGGCTGCCCGCCGTCATGGTGGAACGGCGCCTCACCGGCGGGCAGGACCGCGGGTGAGGACATCCGAGTCACCAGGACGCCGTTTTCCAACCCCACGCCGCCCACGTGACACAGGCGACACTCGGATGAGCGCCCAGCGCGCGGGGTGCGGACCCGGCGCCGGCCGCGGACCGGGCCGGGGCCCCGGCCGGGCGTCTCCTATAATTTGGCTCCGAACGATCGAAGGAGCGTGCCTGTGCCCGGCCACCGGTCCATCACCGAAGCGGAGAAGCTGGCAGCGGCGAAGCTCGGCGGGATACCGATCCGGCGCGAGCAGATGGCGGTCGTCGCCAACATCTACCGCGCCGCCTCGGCCGTCCGGCAGCACCTGGAGAACTCGGTGCTGCGCGGCGCCGATCTCACCTGGACGGCGTTCGTGGTGCTGTGGGTGGTGTGGGTCTGGGGCGAGTCGGAGACCCGGCACGTCGCCGAGGAGGCGGGGATCTCCAAGGGGACGCTCACCGGGGTGGCGCGGACGCTGGAGGGGCGGGGGCTGCTCCGGCGGGCCGGTCACCCCTCGGACGGCAGGCTCGTGCTGCTGAGCCTCACCGACGAGGGGGAGGCGCTGATGCGGCGGCTGTTCCCGGAGTTCAACCAGGAGGAGGCGTTCGTCGCCGCCCGGCTCAGCGACGAGGAGTGCCGGAGCGTCGCGGAGGGGCTGCGGCAGGTCGTGCGGCAGGTCGAGGAGCGGGGCGAGGAGCGCCGGCTGACCCTCCTCGACGGAGCCGAGCCGGCCCCGCGCCGCAGTGGCCGACGGCCGAAGGGCTGAAGGCCCGCCGCCCGCACCGCGGCGCCGCACCGGGCGACCTCCTGGGTCGTTCCGGTGCGGCGCCGCGGTGCGGGGCGGGGGGTCAGCGCCGGGGCGGGCGGATGCCGCGGAACTCCCAGTCGCCGCCGAGGGCGGTGGAGAGGACTTCCTCGGACTCGGTGGGCTGGGCGCCGACGTCGGCGCGGATCGGGGCGGGACCGGTGACGATGTGGTTGGTGAGCCTGCCGAGGCCCTCGACCTCGACCTCGACGACGTCACCGGGCCGGACGGGGCGGGAGTTGGCGGGGGTGCCCGAGAGCAGGACGTCGCCGGGGTAGAGGGTGATGGTGCGGGCGATGTCGGCGACGAGGTAGTGCATGTCCCACTTCATCTCGTCGGTCGAGCCGTCCTGCACCACACGGCCGTTGACGTACGTGCGCAGGCTCTTGCCGTGGAAGTCCCAGTCGGTGACCAGGCCGGGGCCCAGGGGGCACAGGGTGTCGGAGCCCTTGACCCGGAGCATCGAGCCGGCGTCGGTGTCGCGGAAGTCGTGCAGGCCGTAGTCGTTGGCGATCGTGTAGCCGGCGATGTACTCCCCCGCCTCCTGCGGGGAGACGTTCCGCGCGGTCCTGCCGATGACGATGGCGACCTCGCCCTCGTAGTTGAGCCACGAGCAGCCCTCGGGGCGGACGATCGCGCCCCGGTGGGAGTTGAGGGCGGAGGTCGGCTTGTGGAAGTAGGTGGGCGTGTCGGGCAGGTCGATCCCGAACTCGTCGACGCGGCTCCGGTGGTTGAGGTGGACGGCGATCACCTTGGACGGGACGACCGGGGGCAGGTGCTGCGCCTCCTCGGTCTTCACGCGGCGGCCGTCCCCGGCGACGAGTTCGTCCCCGTCGACGGTGACCTGGACGGCGGCGCCGTCGAGGAGGATGCGGCGGTACTCGGGCATGGCAGGTCTTCCTAGGGTCGGCGGTGGGGGTGGTGCGGGGCGGAGAGGGGGACGCCGGTTCCGGTCCAGCCGCCGGCCGGGCGGTCGAACCACAGATGGACCTGGCCGGTGCCGATGGAGTTCTCGTACTCCCCGTACTGGCGGGCCCCGGCCACACAGGCCTGTTCGCCGAGGGCACCGGCCATCATCAGGTAGTGGAAGAACCTCGCCTCGGGCTTGTACTTCCAGAACTCGTCCATGGTGTCGAGGACCTTGTCGTGGCGGCCCTCCCTGAACCAGGCGATGCGCTCCAGGTCGGCCTCGCGGGCCTGCGGCGTGAAGATGTGCGCCGGGTCGCTGGCCTCGTGGTCGCGCAGTTCGCGCAGCGGCCAGAAGGTGTGCGAGAGGGCTCCGGAGGCGATGAGCAGGACCCGGCGGCCGGGGGTGGCGGCGATGCCGTCCGCGAGGGCGCGGCCGAGCCGCAGATGGTCCTCCATGTCCCCGGTCTGGCAGACGCCGATGGTCACCCAGCGCTTGTCGGGCAGGCCCTCGCCGAGGAACTTCCACAGGTTGATCGTGGCGTAGTAGACCGGCAGGTACGCGTCGTCGATCGCGGTGATCCAGGTGCCGTGCCGGTCGGCGAACGAGGCGATGTTGTGGGCGAGTTCGGGGTCGCCGGGGAAGTCGTAGGGCATGCGGCACATGCCGCGCGGCAGTTCCTCGGAGGTGAACAGGCCCGCCCGGCGGTCCTGCGCGGTGACGACGAACTCGACGGTGGTCGCCCAGTGGGAGTCCAGGACGACGACGGTGTCGTAGTCGTCCCGCTCGAAGACGTCCGCGCGGAGCTGGTGGAGGCCGGTGACGAGGGTGATCTCCCGGCCCTCGTTCAGCTCCAGCCGCTCCGCCTCCGGCAGCACGATGGTGGGGACGTGGGCGAGCAGGCCCGCCCCGACGATCTCACCCATGGTCCTTCCATCCCTTCGGGGCGGTCACGGTGTTCTTGACGTCGCAGTAGAAGTCGAAGCTCCAGGTGCCGCCCTCGCGGCCGACACCGGACTGGCGGGCGCCGCCGAAGGGCGCTTGCAGGTCCCGCACGAAGAAGCAGTTGACCCAGACCGTGCCGGCCACCAGCCGCGCGGTGACCCGGGAGGCGCGCCCGGGGTCGCCGGTGACGACGGTGGCGGCCAGGCCGAAGCGGGTGTCGTTGGCGAGGCGGACGGCCTCCTCCTCGGTGCGGAACGTCTGGAGGGTCAGGACGGGGCCGAAGACCTCCTCCTGCACGATCTCCGCGTCCTGCGCGACGTCGGTGAGCAGGGTCGGCGCGTAGTACCGGCCGTCCGCGAGGTGGCCGCCGACGACCGCGCGCGCCCCCGCAGCGAGCGCCCGCCGCACGAACCCGTCGATCTTCTCCAGCTGGCGGGGGTGGACGGTGGGGCCGATGTCGGTGTCCTCGTCGCGCGGGTCACCCTGCCGCAAGGCGGTGGCCTTCTGGACGAAGCGGCGCGTGAACTCCTCGGCGACCGGCTCCTCGACGAGGAGGCGGGTGGCGGCGAGGCAGACCTGCCCGGCGTTGTCGTACTGCTCCACCGCGAGGTCGACCGCCAGGTCCAGGTCGGCGTCGGCGAAGACCAGCAGCGGGGACTTGCCCCCGAGTTCGAGGCTGAGCGGGGTGAGGTGGGCGGCGGCCGACGCGGCGATCCGCCGGGCCGTGGGGACCGAGCCGGTGAAGCTGATCCGGCGTACGTCCGGGTGCGAGGTGAGGGTGTCGCCGATCTCGGAGCCGTAGCCCTGGACCACGTTCAGCACCCCGGCGGGCAGCCCGGCCTCGGCGGCGATGTCGGCGAGCAGGGAGGCGGTCAGCGGGGACCACTCGGCGGGCTTGAGGACGACGGTGTTGCCCGCCGCCAGCGCCGGGGCGACCTTCCAGGTGGCGAGCATCAGCGGGGCGTTCCAGGGGGTGATCAGCACGCAGGGGCCCGCCGGGTCCCAGGAGACGTGGTTCGTGTGTCCCCGGGTCTCGAAGTCCTCGTGGTCCAGCTTCAGCAGCCAGTCCGCGAAGAAGCGGAAGTTGTGCGCCACCCGGGGCATCACACCGCGGCGGTGGGAGCGCAGCAGGGCGCCGTTGTCGGCGGTCTCGACCTGGGCGAGGTCTTCGAGCCGCTTCTCCACGCCGTCGGCGACGGCGTGCAGGACCCGGGCGCGTTCGGCGCGGGAGGTGGCCGCCCAGGCGGGGAAGGCCGCTCGGGCGGCGGCCACCGCCGCGGCGGCCTCCGTCGCGGTACCCCGCGCGATCTCGCCGAGGACGCTTCCGTCGATCGGCGAGACATCGGTGAACGTGTCGGCGGAGGCGACACGCTCGCCGCCGATCCAGTGCCGGGTGTCGACGGGGACTCCGGCAACGATGATCTTGTCAGTCATGAGAACGGCTCCTGGGGAACGAGGGAACGGCGGCCCGCCTGGGGGCGCGGGGAAGGGGGCGGGCGGCCGCGTACCGCCCGCACGTCGACGACGGCGTCACCCGGCCTCCGCCCCCGAGGTTCCGGCCTCCAGCAGCCGCCCCCCGTCCCACACGACGCCGACCTGCCGGTAGTACGCGGCGATCGGCTCCCGGATCTCCAGCCGGGCCAGCTCCTCCGTGGGCGCCTCGAAGAGCTCCAGCTCCGCCTCTCCGACCCAGGGCTGCCCGCCCTCGAAGGAGGCCGCCCCCGTCTCGATCAGCTCGTCCAGCGCCAGCCCCTTGCCCTTCTCGACGGAGGGCAGCCACCGGTGGTGGGCCATGGGGTGGGCGTTGACGAACCCGTTGGTCGCGGCCGGTTCCCGCAGGGTGACCACGGCCTGGGCGAGACGCCGGTCAGCGGCGGCCAGCGTGGCGCCGAACCGCGCCCCCGCCTCGATCCGCGGAGCGGGCCCGAAGGGATGCGGACGCGTCTGGTGGATCGACCCGAGCTTCTTCGGGTAGCCCTGGTGCAGCCCGCGCGCGACGGCGAAGTCCTTGTCGACCCAGATGTAGACGCACCGCGAGTAGGTGCGCCCCCGGAACTTGCAGCGGACGACCGCGAACGCCTCCTTGTACTGGGAGAGCACGGGGTCGAGGAGCTCCTCGCCGGAGCCGGAGCAGGACTGCCAGTCGGCCCAGATCAGCGCGACCGCGCCGGGGTCGTCGTCCGCCGGCTCCAGCGGCTCGGGGAGCAGTTCGCGCACCCGTGCGGGGTCGGTCCGGTACTCGACGGTGAGCAGGTCACCCGAGTACCGCCACGGGGGCGACGGAATCAGCGAGGAGGCACCACTCGCCGTCTTGGGATGGAAGTAACCACGGACAGGGGGCATGACGGGCTTCCTTACGCGGTGGGAGCGGGCGACTTGAGCAACTGGGCGCGATATCCGACGGCGCCTCGCGCGGCGGCCTGGCCGCCGAGCGCGACCACGCCGACGAGCCGGCCGTCGCGGTGGTGGCCGACCAGGACGTCACCGTCCGGGTCGCCGTCGAGGACCCGGACGTCCCCGAGGCCGAGGACGGGCGCGCCGAACGACTGCAGCCGGAAGTCGTGCTGGTCGCTCCAGAAGGTGGGCAGCGGGGAGAAGGGCGCCTGGTCGGCCTCGGCACCGGTCAGACGAGCGGTGAGCGTGCGCGCGGCGTGCCGGGCGGTGTCGGTGGGGATGGACCAGTGCTCGACCCGGCGCGGGACGCCGTCGTAGCGGGAGTTGGGGAAGCGGGCGACGTCGCCGACCGCGACCACGTCCGGCCGTCCGCCGGCCCGCAGCTGCTCGTCGGTGAGCACCCCGTCGGACAGGTCGAGCCCGTTGCCCTCCAGCCACTCGACGTTGGCGACCGAGCCGACGGACTCCACGACCACGTCGGCCGCGAGGACGGTCCCGTCGTCGAGAACGACGCCGGTCACCCGGTCGTCACCGGCGAACCCGGCGACTCCCGCGCCGAGCGCGAAGCGCACCCCGCGCTCCTCGTGCCGCTTCAGCAGCGCGCGGCCCAGCAGCTCGCCGAGCGGCCGGACCATGGGCAGCGGCAGCGGATCGACGACGGTCACCTCACGGACGCCGAGTCCCACGGCGGTGGCGGCGACCTCGCAGCCGATGAATCCGGCGCCCACCACGACCACCCGGACGCCCGGCCGGGTCAGTGCGTCACGCAGGCCCTGGGCGTCGGCGAGGGTGCGGACCGTGTGGCGGCCGGCGAGCGGGCCGGGGCAGCGCAGCCTGCGGGGGCGCATGCCGGTGGCGACGACCAGTCCGTCGTACCGGAGCTCCGTCCCGTCGTCGAGTGCGACGGTCCGTTCGCCGAGGCGCGCCGAGACGACCCTGGTGCCCAGCCGCCACTCCACGTCGGCGGCGGCCGGCTTCGGGGTGAGGGCGAGCGACGCGAAGGGGGCCTTGCCGGCCAGGACCTCCTTGGACAGCGGAGGCCGGTTGTAGGGCATGTGCGGCTCGTCGCCGACGACCGTGATCGCCCCGGTCCAGCCCGCAGCACGCAGCTGCTCGGCGGCGCGCAGACCGCCCATCGAGGCGCCCGCGACCACTACGCGTCCCGTCATGGAGCTCAGCCCTCGATCCGGATGGCCTGCAGCGGGCACACGTCGGCGGCCTCCTCGACCTCGTCGCGCAGCGCGTCGTCGGGGTCGGGGACGAAGGCCAGGCGGCCGTCGTCGTCCATCGAGAAGACGTCCGGGGCCGCGAAGACGCACTGGCCGTGGTCCTGGCACTTGTTCATGTCGACGACGACCTTCATGGCCGGTCCTCCTGAGGGGTGAGGGCGTCGGAGCGGTGGAGAGAGGGGAGAAGGACCGGCCCGGATGCGACCGGGCCGGCCCCTCGGCCAAAGGGGTGCGGAGAACCGCACCCCCAACTCGTTTGGCGTCAAACAACATAGGAAGCCGCCAGGCCCTGGTCAATACCTGTCCACATGGATAAGTTTTTTGCCCCACCCCCTTGCGGGGCGACGACTCCTGTTCATACCGTTCGGGGCCAAACGACCAGCTGCTCCGGGGGAGCCCCCGCCCGTTCCGCTCAAGGAGACATCGGTGAGCGCATCCGACAGCCCAGACATCCACCGGCACAGGGAGCGGCTCGCCGCCGAGGGCGTCGACGTGGTCCGGGTGATCTACCCCGACCTCATCGGCACCGACCGCGCCCGGGACGTCCTGCTGGACCACCTGCCCTCGGCCTGCGAGCACGGCCTGGCCTTCTGCCGCGCCGTCTACCACACCACCCCCGGGGGCGACGTGGTCCCGGTCGCGGGCGGCCTCGACGCCGGCCTGCCGGACGTGTCCGTGCGCCCCGACCTGTCCACGGCGGCCCTCCTCCCCTGGGAGCCGGGCGTCGCCACCTGTCTCGGCGAGGTCGTCGACCCGGCGACCGGTGCCCCCGCCCCCGAGTCCCCGCGCGACCTGCTGCGCTCCGTCCTGGCCCGGTGCGCCGAGCAGGGGCTGCGGCCCGTCGTCGGCCCCGAGCTGGAGTACTTCCTGCTGGAGCCCGCCCCCGGCACCCCCGCCGGCTGGCGGCGCTCACCCGAGGCCACGGGCGCCGTGTACACCGCCGGGCTGCGCGCCGACCCGGAGAACCACCTGCTGCGCACCCTGCGCCTGCTGCGCGACCTCGGTCTCGGCGTCGTCACCGGCAACCACGAGTTCGACGGCGGCCAGTACGAGATCAACCTGACCCACTCCGGCGCCCTCGACGCCGCCGACCGCGCCTTCCGCTTCAAGGCGGCCGTCAAGGAGGTGGCGCGCCGGGAGGGCAAGCTGGCCACCTTCATGGCCAAGCCGTTCGGCGACGCCGGCGGCTCCGGCTTCCACCTCCATCTGTCCTGCGAGAACACCGAGGGCGGCAACGCCTTCGACGACCCGTCCGGCGCCCACGGCCTGTCCGCCACCGCCCGGCACGCCGTCGCCGGCATCGTCGCCCACGCCCCCGCGCTCGCGGCGCTGGCCAACCCGACCGTGAACTCGTACAAGCGCTTCGGCCCGGACACCCTCGCCCCCTGGCTGATCGACTGGGGGCTGGACAACCGCAGCGCCATGCTCCGCATCCCGCCCGAGCGCGGCTCCGGCGCCCGCCTGGAGCTGCGGCTCGGCGACGCGAGCGCCAACCCGTACCTGCTGATCGCGGGAACCCTCGCCGCCGCCCTGCTCGGCGTCCGGGCGGGCGAGGAGCCCCCCGCCCCGCTGGAGGGCTACGGCTACGACACCGCCCGGTCCGCCCTGCTGCCCCGGAGCCTGGCCGCCGCGCTCGACGCGCTGGAGGCGGACACCGCCCTGACCGATCTGCTCGGCAAGGACTTCACCACCGCCTTCCTCACCTACAAGCGGGACGAGGTCGAGCGCTTCGGCCGGCACGTCACCGACTGGGAGTTCACCGAGTACGCCTACCACCTGTGAGTGAGTCCGCAGGACGCCCCGCACCCTCGCCGCCCCCGCCCAGGAGAACCACGACCATGACCAGCCCCGCCGTCCCCACCACCCGGGACGAACTGCGCGCCGCCCTCGACGAGCCCCTGCCGCTGGAGCGGGTGGACCTCGCCGACCTCGACCACTTCGCCGACGGCGTCACGCCCTGGCGGATGTTCCACACCCTGCGCCACGAGGACCCGGTGCACTGGCAGCCGGAGCAGGCCCCGAACTCCGGTTTCTGGGCGGTGACCCGGCATGCCGACATCGCCCGCGTCGACCGGGACGCGGAGACCTTCACCTCCACGCGGTTCGTCAACCTCGAGGAGCTCGACGACGACCAGATCAAGAAGCGGGCCTCCATCCTGGAACTGGACGGCGTCCGCCACCGCGCGCTGCGCAGCGTGATCCAGCGTCAGTTCGGTGCCGGTGTCATCGCCAGCTACACCGACTTCCTGCGCGGCCTGACCGCCAGGACCCTCGACGCGGCCCTCGCCAAGGGCACCTTCGACTTCGTCGCCGACGTCTCCGCCGACTTCCCCATCAACGTGCTGGCCCGGCTGCTCGACGTGCCGCCGGAGGACAACCAGCAGCTCATCGACTGGGGCAACCGCATCATCGGCAACACCGACCCCGACTACGCGGACGTGCTCCTGCACAGCGAGGAGAGCGAGAAGTACCGCGACCTGCCGTTCCGCTCCCCCGCGTCCGTCGAGGTCTTCGAGTACGGCCGTGAGCTGGCCCGGCAGCGGCGCGGGGGCGACGGCACGGACCTGGTCTCCCGGCTCGTCAACACCACGCCGCGCGACGGCGTCCCGCTCTCCGCCCAGGACTTCGACAACTACTTCCTGCTCCTGGTCGTCGCCGGCAACGAGACCACCCGCCACACCATCTCCCACTCGATGCTGGCCCTCCTCCAGCACCCCGAGCAGCTGGCCCGCCTCAAGGACGACCCGTCCCTGATCCCCGCGGCGGTCGAGGAGTTCCTGCGCTGGGCCTCCCCCGTCTACCACTTCCGCCGCACCGCCACCCGCGACGTCGACCTGGGCGGCAAGCGGATCAGGGAGGGCGACAAGGTCGTCATGTGGTACGCCTCCGGCAACCGCGACGAGGAGGTCTTCGGCAACCCCTACGACTTCGACGTCACCCGGCGGGACAACGACCACGTCACCTTCGGCAAGGGCAGCCCGCACCTGTGCCTGGGCAACCTGCTCGCCCGCACCGAGATCCGCATCATGTTCGAGGAGCTGATCCCGCGGATCGCCGGCATCAGACTGGCCGGCGACGTCCCGCGTGTGCGCTCCAACTTCGTCAACGGCATCAAGAAGCTGCCGGTGGAGGTCACGCTCGCCTGACGGGCCTGACGGGCCTGACGGGCCCGGCGGGCCGGCCGGCCCGCCGCCGCACCTCACCCCGGCCCGTGGCTCAGCTCCGGGCCGGGGTGAGCACCACGAAGTCCGCGTCGGACGGGTCGAGGCAGACGGCCAGCCGGCCGACGCCCTCGGCGTCCATCGGCCCCATCTGCACCCGGCCGCCGTTGCCCTCGACCCGGGCGACGGAGGCGTCGCAGTCGGCCACGGCGAACACCGGGTGCCAGTACGGGTGTCCGCCGGCCAGGGCGAGATCCTCCTTGCCGACCTCCATGAGACCGCCCTGCATGCGCTCCTCGGGCTGCCCGGCGGGGGTGATCAGGACGTAGGTGCCCCCGCCGCCGGGGAGTTCCATGTCGCCGAACCGCCAGCCGAAGACAGCGCCGTAGAACTCCCTGGCGGCCGCCGCGTCGCTCGTGTACAGCTCGGTCCAGGACAGCGAGCCCGGCTCGTCCACCAGCTCGAAGCCCGAATTGCTCCCCGGCTGCCAGGCGGCGAACTGGCCGCCGAGCGGGTCGCTGAACTGCGCCATCCGGCCCCATTCGCCGAGGTCCCGCGGCGCCACCCGCACCGTGCCGCCCGCGCGCTCCACGGCCTGGGCGGCGGCGTCCGCGTCGGTGACGGTGTAGTAGATCATCCAGGCCGAGCGCGCGCCCTCCTCGGTGAGCCTGCCGAGCCCGGCGACGATCTTGCCGTCCTTCCGGAACATCCCGCCTTCCATGTCCTCCCCCTCGCCGCCCATGGACTCGTACTCCCAGCCGAGCACGGCGCCGTAGAAGTCCGCGGCGGCCCGCACGTCGGGGGCACCGAGGTCGAGCCAACAGGGGGCGCCGGGGGTGAGGTCGGTGGTGATCACGGCATCTTCCCTTCTGCGGGTCCTGGTGATGTCAGCGTGACACCCGGCGCGGAAGGCCGCGCGGCGGCCGCATCTAGGCGAACGCGGGGAAGCCGGTCGTCTCGTTCAGTTCCGCCCAGACCGTCTTGCCGTGCCGGGCGTGACGGGTGCCCCAGTGTTCGGCGAGCCGGGCGACCAGGAGCAGGCCGCGGCCGCCCTCGTCGTGGGCGCGGGCGCGGCGCTGGTGCGGGGTGGTGCTGCTGCCGTCGGAGACCTCGCACAGGAGGCTGCGGACGGGGGCACCTGCCGGCCCGTCCGGGCTCTGGGGGCGGATGAGGCGCAGCCGGATGGGGGGCCGTCCGTAGCGGATGGCGTTGGTGACCAGTTCGCTGACCACCAGTTCGGCGGTGAAGTCGAGGTCGTCCAGGCCCCAGGTGCTCAGCTGCCGGGAGACGCTGGAGCGGACCCGGGAGACGGCGGCCGGGTCGGGCTCCAGGTCCCAGCCGGCGACCCGGGCGTCCCCGAGGGAGCGGGTGCGGGCCACGAGGAGGGCCACGTCGTCGTCGGGTCGGGCCGGCAGCAGGGTGTCGAGGACGGTGTCGCAGACGGCCTCCAGGGAGGGGGCGGGCCGGGCGAGGACCTGGCGGAGCAGGGCGAGCCCGGTCTCGGCGTCGTGGTCGCGGGCTTCGATCAGGCCGTTGGTGTAGAGGGCGAGGAGGCTGCCCTCGGGGAGGGTGACCTCCGTCGTCTCGAACGGCAGGCCCCCCAGGCCGAGCGGCGGGCCGGCCGGCAGGTCGAGGGTGTGGACGGTGCCCTCCCCGGTCGTCACGGCGGGCGGCGGATGGCCGGCGCGGGCGAGGGTGCAGCAGCCGCCGACGGGGTCGTAGACCGCGTACAGGCAGGTGGCGCCGAGTTCTTCGTCGGCCTCCCGGTCCGGGTCGGCGGCGGCTTCGGCGGACAGGCGCAGCACGACGTCGTCCAGGTGGGTGAGGAGTTCGTCGGGCGGCAGGTCGATGTCGGCGAGGGTGCGTACGGCGGTCCGCAGCCGGCCCATGGTGGCGGCGGCGTGGATGCCGTGCCCGACGACGTCGCCCACCACGAGGGCGACCCGGGCGCCGGACAGCGGGATGACGTCGTACCAGTCGCCGCCGACCCCGAGCCGGTCACCGGCGGGCAGGTAGCGGCAGGCGACCTCCACGGCGGTCTGCGGTGGGGTGTGCGACGGGAGCAGGCTGCGCTGGAGACTGAGGGCGGTGGCGCGGGCGTGGGTGTAGCGGCGCGCGTTGTCGACGGCGACGGCCGCTCTGGCGGCGATCTCCTGGGCGAGGAGCAGGTCCTCGTCGTCGTAGCGGTCGGGGGTGCGGTCCCGGCAGAACCGGGCGACGCCCAGGGTGGCACCGCGGGCGCGCAGGGGCACGACCAGCGTCGAGTGGACCGCGGCCGGGTCGCTCGCGCGACCGGGGCCGGGGCCGGGCGGGCCGTCCGGCTGGTGGCGCGAGGGCCGGCCGGTGGTCAGGGCGCGGGCCGGCGGTGAGTCGTCCGGGTAGGTGTGGAGCTGCCCCGGCGCCGGTTCCCGGCCGTCGCCGGACGCCGGCCGCAGGGCGGTCCGGCGCAGGGCGAGCGGTTGATCCGGCGGGGAGTCGGGTTCGTGGAGCGCGGAGTCGAGCAGGTCGACGGTGGCCAGGTCGGCGAAGTGCTCGATGGCGAGGTCGGCCAGTTCCTGGCTGGTGCGGGCGATGTCCAGGGTGGTGCCGATGCGCATGCCCGCCTCGTTGACCATCGACAGCCGCCACCGCAGTCTGCGGTCCCGCTCCTCCTGGAACGCCGTGACGCCCTGCTGGGACGCGCGGTCCACGTATCCGGCCGTCGTCGCGGCGAGCATGCGTGCCGCCGCGCTGATCAGCTCGGGGTCGCTCGTCAGGCGGGGGAGCTGGGCGAGCAGCCGGTCGAGGGTGATGCCCTGGGCGAGGCGGTGCGCGCGCAGCATCGCCGTGACGGCGATCCCGTGGCGGGCCAGCCGTCGGGCGCGATCGGCGTCGGCGGCGGGGGGAACGATCAGGCTCGGATCGACGCCGTGCTCGAGCCCGGCCAGACCGCCCACCAGGTGCTCGGTGATGTTGCGCGAGGTGATGCCGGCGATGTCCGGGTCCTCCCAGAGCTCGGGCAGCTCGTCGCGCAGGCACCGCTCCACCTCGGCGATCAGCCCGTCCGCACCGCGGCCGAGCTCTTGCGCGGCGCGGGCGACGAGGGTGTCCGCGGTGACGTCCACAGTGTCGACGGTACGCCGAACGGGCCGGTGCGCCCTGCCGACGGTCGTGTCCCCGGTGACCTGCGGGCTGGCTTATTGCTCACTAGTGTGCAATTATCGGGACAGTCCTCCCCGTCGAACGGAGGTCCGACATGACCGGCCCGCACATCCCGGGCGGCGGGCGCCGCGGGACACAGCTCACCCGGGCCCGCATCCTCGAAGCGGCACGTCGGGAACTCGGCCGTGACCCCGAGAGCAGTCTCGGTAACATCGCCGAGGCCGCCGGCGTGGTGCGGCGCACCGTGTACGGGCACTTCGGCGGCCGGTCCGCGCTGGTCGAGGGGCTCGTCACGGACGCCGCGGAGGCCCTGCGGCGCGCCCTGGCGACCGTACGGATCCCCGAACACGACGCCGTCGAGGCGCTGACGTGCTTCACCCTGGCGCTGTGGCCCGTCGGCGACCGCTACCGGACGCTGCTGAGACTCGCGCCCCAGGACCTGGGCCGCGAGCGGGTGGACGACGTGCTCGCCCCCGCCCGGGACACGGCCAGAACGATCATCGAGCGGGGGCAGCGGCAGGGCGTCTTCCACAGCGCTCTCCCGCCCGAGCCGCTCAGCCGGACGGTCGAAGGACTGCTGCTGGCGCTCCTGGACTGCGTGAACACCGGGATCTGGGCCGACGACGGCACCCGCGCCGCGACCGCCGCCCTGATCGCGGTGGGCGTGGACGGCGACCTCGCCACCGCCCGGGTCCGGGCACTCGGCCACCCCGACCGCGTCAGCGCCTGCAGCGGTGCGGCGGCCACCTTCCGCCCGGACGCGTCGTCCGCCTGAGGCAGGCCGGTCAGCCGAGGTCGGGCAGCGGACGGCGGGCGACGTCGTGGGCTTCCCCGGGCGGGACGCCCAGCATGCGCAGCACCATCTCCGCCAGACGCGAGGCGGCCTCGTCACCGTCCAGGTCGGGCCGGGTGAACCTCAGCTCCACCAGGGACAGCAGTGTGCCCCCGAGGGCGGAGAGCGCGACGACGGGGTCGAGGGCGGCGAAGCGGCCGGAGGCGACGCCGGCCTCCAGGTCGCGCACGGCCCGGGGGGCGAGGCCGGACGCCGAGTGGATGCAGCCGAGTCCGCGGCGGCGCAGCACCTGCATGAGCTCCGGGTGAGAGCCGGCCATGCGGGCGCTGAGCCGGAAGCCGGCCGCGACCAGTTCCGCCGGGTCGTCGATCCCGGCCAGGCGGTCGTCCAAGGCCTGCCCGAACTCCTCCAGCGCGTCGACCACCGCCGTGTCGAACAACTCCGCCTTCGACTCGAAGTGGTTGTAGAACGATCCGAAGCCGACGTCCGCCCGTTCGGCGATCGCCTGGATGCTGGCGCCGGCGTCCCCGCTCTCGGCGAGGATCTGCCGCGCCGCACGGACCAGTGCCCGACGGGTCTCGGCGCGGCGCCGCTCGAAGCGGTTGCGGGGCGGGGCCGACGAGGACATGCCCGGAGTCTAGCCGCCCGTCCACATACATCAGCAATTCTGATGGATCCATCATTTCCAAAAGCGCGGGCGGGGGGTGCGCGACCGGCACGCCACGACCGCGGAAGGGCTCCCGCGAGGACGTCTCGCGGGAGCCCTCCGTGCCGCCTGCCGGTGAACGGTGAGAAGACGATCACGAGCAGGACGCCTGTGCGGACGCGGGCGGGGACACGGACCGGCACGCGGATGCGCGCGCGGGCACGGCCATCGCGTCAGGGCGTCACGGGGCGAGCAGCAGGGCGTCGCCGCGCCCCTTGGCGGCGGAGTACCGCCGGGCCACGTCCTGCCAGTTCACGACCTGCCACATCGCCTCGACGAAGTCGGCCTTCTGGTTCCTGTACTGCAGGTAGAAGGCGTGCTCCCAGGCGTCGAAGACGAGGATCGGGGTGGAGCCCTGACCGACGTTGCCCTGGTGGTCGTAGACCTGCTCGACGATCAGCCGGCCGGAGAGCGGCTCGTGGGCGAGGACACCCCAGCCGGAACCCTGAGTGGTGGCCGACGCCTTGGACAACTGCGCCTTGAAGCCCGCGAACGAGCCGAAGGACTCGGCGATCGCGTCCGCGAGCTCGCCCACGCCGTCCTGCTCCAGCGGCTCGCCGCCGCCGTCGCCGGTCATGTTGTGCCAGTAGACGCTGTGCAGGATGTGCCCGGACAGATGAAAGGCCAGGTTCTTCTCCAGGCCGTTGACCGCACCCCACGCCTCCTTGTCCCGCGCCTCCGCGAGTTGCTGCAGGGCGTCGTTCGCCCCCTTCACGTACGCCGCGTGGTGCTTGTCGTGGTGCAGTTCGATGATCTCGGGGCTGATCACCGGGGCGAGCGCCGCGTAGTCGTACGGGAGCTCCGGGAGCGTGTACACCGCCATGTCCGTCCCACACCTTCCACCTTATTGCGAGTAGTATGCAACTACAAGCTAGCAGCAAGAGTGCTTCTCGGCGATCAGGCCGCGTGGGTATGCTCACGGCCATGCCGAACACCGTGACCAGCTACGACTACGAGAAGGACGGCGCGGCGATCTACCGCCAGTCCTTCGCCACCATCCGCGCGGAGGCCGACCTCACGGGCCTGCCCGCCGACGTCGCCCAGGTCGCGGTCCGGATGATCCACGCCTGCGGAATGGTGGACCTCGTACAGGACCTCGCCTACACGCCCGGGGTGGTGGCGCGTGCCCGACAGGCCCTGCGCGGCGGAGCGCCGATCCTCACCGACGTCCAGATGGTGGCCAGCGGCGTGACCCGCAGACGGCTGCCCGCCGGCAACGACGTGCTGTGCACGCTCTCCGACCCGGCCGTCCCGGAGCTGGCGGCCGAACTGGGGACGACGCGCAGCGCCGCCGCGCTGGAGCTGTGGCGCGACCGGCTGGCGGGCGCGGTCGTGGCCGTCGGCAACGCGCCCACCGCGCTCTTCCGTCTGCTGGAGATGATCGAGGCGGGCGCCCCGCGGCCCGCCGCCGTGATCGGTGTGCCGGTCGGCTTCGTCGGTGCCGCCGAGTCGAAGGAGGCCCTGGCGTCCGGCACGTCCGGTCTGGAGTACCTGGTGGTGCGGGGCCGCCGGGGCGGCAGCGCGATCGCCGCCGCCGCGCTCAACGCGATCGCCAGCGAGGAGGAGTAGCGGGCGGGCGCCGGGCAGGACCGGCGGGTTCCGCGCCGGGTCAGTCGGCGCGCCGGGAAGCGCGGCGCGGTGCGCGCCGGTCGCGGTGCTCCCCGACCCAGCGGACCGCCCGCTCCGGGTCGGCCGCGACGGGAACGCCCACGGGCACCGGCGGCCGGCGGATCACGACCACCGGCAGGCCGGCCTCACGGGCGGCCGTCAGCTTCGGCGCCGTGGCGGCTCCCCCGCTGTCCTTGGTCACCACGACATCGACGCGATGGCGGCGCAGCACCTCGCGCTCGCCGTCGAGGCTGAACGGGCCGCGCTCCAGCAGCGTCTCCATACGGGCCGGGCGCGGGCCCTCGGGCGCGTCCACGGATCGTACGAGGAACCACAGGTCGTCCAGACCCGCGAACGCGGCGAGGCCCATCCGGCCGGTCGTGAGGAACACACGCCTCCCCAGCGCGGGCAGCAGCGCCGCGGCCTCCTCCGGCGAGCCGGCCTCGTGCCAGTCGTCGCCCTCGACGGGAACCCAGCCGGGGCGGCGCAGGGCCAGCAGGGGTACGCCGGTCGCGGCGGCGGCCGCCGCCGCGTGGAAACTCATGGTCCCGGCGAAGGGGTGGGTGGCGTCGACGAGTACGTCCACGGGGTGCGCGCGCAGCCACGCCGTCAGGCCCTCGGGGCCGCCGAAGCCCCCGACACGCACCTCGCCCGGCGGCAGCCGGGGGCTCGCCACCCGCCCGGCGAGGGAGGTGGTCACCGCCACGCCGGGCATGCCGTGGAGCAGCTCGGCGAGCCGGCGGGCCTCCGTGGTCCCGCCGAGTATCAGTACGTGCATGGGGGTCCGGGTCCGTTCATGAGCGGCGAGCCGAAGGGCGGTCGCGGGTGTCCCACTGGGCCCACCACTCAAGCACAACGGTCGAGCACACCGCTCCCGCACACCGGTGGTGTTCCCCGCATGCACACCACCGCCCGCACCCTCCGCCCGGCTGATCCCGCCTCCTCCTCACGCGTCGGACGCGCGGGCCGTTCAGTTCCCGGCGTGCGCCGGCAGCGTGGGCGCACGTCCCGTCAGCCGTGCGCCGAGGCCTTCTTGATCGCCTCACGGATCCGGGAGTACGTGCCGCAGCGGCACACGTTCTCGATGCGGTCGATGTCGGCGTCGGTCGGCCGGGCCGTCCGCTTCAGCAGGGCCGCCGCGGCCATGATCTGGCCGGGCTGGCAGAAGCCGCACTGGGCCACGTCGCACTCCATCCAGGCCTGCTGAACGGGATGCAGCCGGTCGCCGTCGGCCAGGCCCTCGATGGTGGTGACCTCCCGGCCGGCGCAGTCCTCGACCGGCACGACACAGGGCTGGACCTCCGAGCCGTCCAGGTGGCTGGTGCAGGCGCGGCAGACCCCGACCCCGCAGCCGTACTTGGGCCCGGTGACGTTCAGCAGGTCCCGCAGCACCCACAGCAGCGGCATGTCGGCGGGTGCCTCGACGGTGACCGGCTTCCCGTTGAGGACGAAGGAGTAGGACGGCATCGGCACCTTCCAGGCGTCGCGTTGAGGAGTGGCGCGTTCAGAAGTGGTCGCGGCAGAAGTGGTTGCGTTCAGAAGTTGAGAGGGAAGCGTCGGGGCCTGGTGCCGGTGGCCCGGGCGTAGGCGTTGGCGACGGCGCCTGCCGCGGCCGGGACGCCGAGTTCGCCGGCGCCGCCCGGTTCCCCGCGCGAGGGCATGATGTGCGCCTCGAAGCGGAGCGGGGCGTCCCGCTGGCGGGCGTAGTGGAAGTCGGCGTAGCTGCTCTCGCGGACGGCGCCGCGGTCGATGTGCAGACCGGCCGTGAGGACGGTGGAGATGCCGTCGACGGCGGTGCCCATGAGCTGGGCCTCCAGGCCGCGCGGGTTGACGGCGGTGCCGACGTCGGCGGCCATCACCACCCTGGTCACCCGGGGGTGGTGCGGGTCGGTCGCGTCGATCTCCGCCAGGCAGGCCACGCAGGAGCCGTACTCCTCGTGCACGGCGACGCCCTGCGCCCGGCCGGCCGGCAGGGCACGGCCCCAGTGACCGGCGGCGGCCGCCTTGTCGAGCACCGCTCTGACGGCCCTGTTCCGCAAGGTCGTGCGCCGGAAGGCGACCGGGTCCTTCCCCAGCCGGGCGGCGATCTCGTCGACGACGATCTCCTCCGCCGTCCGCACGGTCCCCGAGTCCACCGACCGCCAGGCGCCGAGCGGTATCGCCAGCTCCACAGAGCCCGAGTCCCCGGACAGACGGCCGAAGTTGTACAGGCCGCTGTCGCTGGGCAGCGGCCCGGCCGCCGACGCGAAGGACGCCGGACGCACGGCCCCCGCCCCCTCGTAGGCCTGGCTCACCGAGGCCGTCGCGTGGGCGAAGGCCACCACCCGGCCGCGCGCGAGGCTGGCGCGGACGTGGTGGTGGCCGGCCGGGCGCATCCGGCCGTGCCGGATGTCGTCGGCGCGGCTCCACATCAGCTTGACCGGCCGGCGGGCCGCCTTGGAGATCAGGGCCGCCTCCAGGGCGGCGTCGGAGTCGAGCCGGCGGCCGAACGAGCCGCCGCCGCGCAGGACGTGGACCTTCACCTTCGACGCGGGCAGCCCGACCGCCGAGGCGATGCTGTCGCGCGCGTCCATCGGGGTCTGGGAGGAGAACCAGATCTCGGCCCGGGTGGCCCGGACGTCCGCCACCGCGGTCAGCACCTCCATCGGCGCATGGCCGACGAACGCGAACTCGAACTCGGCCTCCACCTGGGCCGATCCGCTCGGCGGGGCGCCGAGGCGGGGTACGGCGGCCCGCAGCCGCCGGCGGATCCCGGCGTCGGACAGCCCCACGAGCGGCCCGGGCGCCCAGGTGATCTCCAGGGCGTCCCGGGCCTTGAAGGCGTGGTGGAACGACTCCGCCACCACGGCGACCCCGCCCGCGACCCGCACCACGGCGTGCACGCCGGGCATCGCCCGCGCCGCCCGGTCGTCGACGGACACCACCGTGCCGCCGAGCGTGGGCGGGCGGGCCACGACCGTCGGCTTCGCCCCGGCGACCGCCAGGTCCCCGGCGTACTTCGCCGCGCCGGTGACGATGTCCCGGGCGTCGATCCGGTTCGTGGGCCGCCCGATCACCCGGTGCCGGGAGGCCGGCTTGGGTGCGGCCGACACCGCGGGCACCCGGATCGCTGCGGCGTATCCGGTCAGGTAGCCGAAGGTGACCGAGCGGCCGTCCGGCGCGTACACCTTGGTGTCCTTGGTGCGCAGGGCACGCGCGGGGACGTGCCAGAGCCGGGCCGCCGCGGTGACCAGCCTGGCCCGGGCGGTGGCGGCCAGTTCGCGGGCCGGACCGTACAGGGAGCGGACCGAGCTGGAACCGCCGGTGTACTGGTTGCCCTTGGTCCGGGCGTCGGCGAGGGGGATGTCGATGTCGGCGAGCCGGGCGTCCAGTTCCTCGGCGATCATCATCGCGACCGCGGTGGTGACGCCCTGTCCGACCTCGACCCGCGGCAGCCGTACGACGATCCGGTTGGCCTCGGTGACCTCGAGGACCAGCATCTCCTCGTCGGTGCCGGTCACCAGGACGTCGGAGGAGCGGCGGGCGGGCTCGGCGCCCTCCGCGGAGGAGGAGTCGCAGGCGAGGGGAGCCGCGACGATCAGGGTGGACGCCGCGATGGTGTGGACCATGAACCTGCGGCGGGACAGCTGACGGGCCACCGGGCACTCCTGTTCGGGTTCCGTGGGGTTCGTCTCGTAGGAGGGGCCGGCGCCCCGCGAGGTTGCCTGCGCGGGGCGAAGTGACGCCTCGCCACCCGGTGCGGGGGGCGGCCGCATCGGTCGAAAGCATTGACGGGGACATGCACGCCCCCTATCTTCTGGCCGAAGTTACGAACTGCGTTCGAAATTACGGACAAGGGACGGTCCTGTATGCCTCGGATGTTTCGTCTGCGCCCCGGTGTGCCGGCAGCGCGCCGCAGACCCCTGCTCGTCTGCGTGCTGGCACTCCTCGTGGCCCTGGTGGCCGCGACCCAGCCGGTGTCCGCGGCGGACGGCCGCCCGTACACCAACCCGCTGAAGTCGGCCAAGGGCGCGGATCCCTGGCTGGAGTACTACGACGGCAACTACTACCTGATCACGACGACGTTCACCGGCATCCTCGGCATGCGCAAGGCGCCGACCCTGGCGGGTCTCGCCACCGCGCCCAATGTGCAGGTGTGGTCGGACACCACCTCCACCCGCAACACCAACATCTGGGCGCCGGAGATCCACCAGTTCAACGGCCACTGGTATCTGTACTACTCGGCCGGCCAGAGCGGCGTCTCCTGCTGCGACTCCCAGCGCACCCATGTCCTGGAGAGCGCGGGCACCGACCCCCTCGGCCCCTACACCTACAAGGGCTCGCTCACCGGCTCCAACCTCACCCCCGGCGGCTGGCTGATCGACGCGAGCGTGCTCCAGGTGAACAGCAGGCTGTATCTCGTCGGCAGCGGCTTCATCAACGGAAGCAGGCAGAGCCTGGTCATCGCGCCGATGAGCAACCCGTACACGCTGTCCAGCAACACCTTCACGGTCATCTCCAGCCCCACCCTGAGCTGGGAGACCTCGGGCGCGGCGGTGAACGAGGGCCCCGAGCCGCTCTACCACGGCGGCCGTACGTTCCTCACGTTCTCCGCGAGTTACTGCACCACGGCCGACTACAAGCTGGGTCTGCTCGAACTCACCGGCTCCGACCCGCTGAGCGCGTCCTCCTGGACGAAGACCCAGACCCCCGTCTTCCAGCGCAGTGACGCCAACGGGGTCTACGGCCCCGGCCACAACGGCTTCTTCAGCTCGCCGGACGGCACGGAGAACTGGATCGTCTACCACGCCAACTCCTCCTCCAGCGGCGGCTGCGGCAACGGCCGTACGACCCGGGCCCAGAAGTTCACCTGGAAAGCCGACGGCACTCCGGACTTCGGCACACCGGTCGCGCTCGGCACGACCCTGCCCGGCCCGTCCGGGGAGACGGCGGCGACCCCGACGGCGTACACCCTCGTCAACCGCAACAGCGGCAAGTGCCTCGATCTCAACGGCGGTTCCGCGGCCGACGGCACCAACGTCCTCCAGTGGACCTGCAACGGCGGGGCCAACCAGAAGTGGAAGGTGGAGGACCTCGGCGACGACACCAGCCGTCTGGTGAACGTCGCGTCCGGCGGCGTGATGGACACCGCCGACTGCTCCACCGCCGACGGCGCCGACCTGCGCCAGTGGTCCTGGCTGAACAACAAGTGCCAGCGGTTCCGCCTGGTGTTCACCGCGACCGGCGACTACGTCCGGATCGTGAACGAGAACAGCGGAAAGGTCGCCGACGTGGCCGACTGCGGAACGGCGAACGGCACCGACGTGCGGCAGTGGACCTGGCTGAACAACACCTGCCAGCAGTGGCGCCTGGTGCCCACCACCTGACCCCCACCCCCCGCAGTACTCCCCCTCATTGGAGAACCCCCTTGAGACGCAGCGCCGTACGGCTGCTCCTGGCCGTCCTCGTCGCCCTCGCGGCCGTCCTCACCGGCCCGGGCGCGCCCGCCCGGGCCGCCGTGCCCGACTCCCCCGCCGTGACGTACACCAACCCGGTCGCGGAGAAGCGGGCCGACCCGCACATCTTCAAACACACCGACGGCTACTACTACTTCACCGCCACCGTGCCCGAGTACGACCGGATCGTGCTGCGCCGGGCGACGACCATCCAGGGCCTGTCAACGGCCCAGGAGGTCACCATCTGGACCAAGCACAGCAGCGGGGTCATGGGCGCGCACATCTGGGCGCCGGAGATCCACTTCATCGACGGCAAGTGGTACGTGTACTTCGCGGCCGGGTCGACGTCCGACGTGTGGGCGATCCGGATGTACGTCCTGGAAGGCACCGGCGCCAACCCGCTGACCGCGACCTGGACCGAGAAGGGCCAGATCAAGACCACCTGGGAGAGCTTCTCCCTGGACTCCACCACCTTCGTGGTGAACGGCGTCCGCTACCTCGCGTGGGCGCAGCACAACCCGTCCGAGGACAACAACACCAGCCTGTTCATCGCGAAGATGGCCAACCCCTGGACGATCTCCGGGACTCCCGCGGAGATCTCGCAGCCGACGCTGTCCTGGGAGACGGTGGGCTACAAGGTCAACGAGGGCCCGGCGGTGATCCAGCACGGCGGCAAGGTCTTCATGACCTACTCGGCGAGCGCCACCGACGCCAACTACTGCCTGGGGATGCTGACCGCGTCCGCGACGGCGGACCTGACCAGCCCGGCGTCCTGGACGAAGGGTTCACAGCCCGTCTTCAAGTCGAGTGACGCGACCTCGCAGTACGGGCCGGGCCACAACTCGTTCACCGTCTCCGAGGACGGCAAGTCCGACATCCTCGTGTACCACGACCGCAGCTACAAGGACATCTCCGGCGACCCGCTGAACGACCCCAACCGGCGCACCCGGGTGCAGAAGGTGTACTGGAAGGCGGACGGCACCCCGGACTTCGGCATCCCGGTGGCGGACGGGGTCACCCCGCAGCGGTTCTCCTCCTCCAACTACGCGGACCGGTTCGTCCGCCACTGGGAGTACCGCGCGAAGATCGAGGCGAACGTCAGCCCGCTCGCGGACTCGCAGTTCCGGGTGGTGACCGGGCTCGCGGGGACGGGCACCGTCTCGCTGGAGTCGGCCAACTTCCCCGGCTACTACCTGCGGCACAAGAACTTCGAGGTGTGGCTGGAGAAGAACGACGGCACGTCGGCGTTCGCGTCCGACGCCAGCTTCTTCCAGCGGGCCGGGCTCGCCGACTCGGCGGGGGTCTCGTACGAGTCGTACAACTATCCGGGCCGTTACGTCCGGCACTACAACTACCTGCTGTACGTGCAGACACCGAGCACGGCGACGGACCGGGGGGACGCCACTTTCTACGCCCAGTGAGGGTCTGAGGGCACCAGACCGCGACTATACATAGGGTGTATACGCTCTATGTATAGTCGCGGCATGGCTTCTCTGACCAGGAAGATGAAGAACACGGGGGCCGGGTTGCGTGCCGTCGCCGTCTCGGCGGCGGTCACCTGCCTGGCGGTCGTCCTCAGCGGCTGCGGCGGTCTCGACACCACCGCTCCGAGCAGCGCCCGCGCCCGTCCCGCGGCGAGCGCCCAGGCCGCCGCCCGCCTGGGCGCGGTCGACTGCCGTGAGGTGAAGTGCATCGCGCTCACCTTCGACGCCGGCCCCAGCGAGAACTCCGCCCGCCTGCTGGACATCCTGAAGGAGAGACAGGTCCCCGCGACCTTCTTCCTGCTGGGGAAACGGCACATCGAGAAGTACCCGGAACTCGTCCGCCGCATGGCCGACGAGGGGCACGAGGTGGCCAGCCACACCTGGGACCACCGGATCCTGACGCGGATCGAGCCGGACGAGATACGGGAGGAACTCCGGCGCCCCAACGACGAGATAGAGCGCCTCACCGGCCACCGGCCCACCCTGATGCGTCCGCCGCAGGGCCGTACGAACGACACCGTGCACGAGATCTCCCGCGAGCTGGGACTCGCGGAGGTGCTGTGGACGGTGACGGCCAAGGACTACGCGACGACCGACTCCGCACTGATCCGCGAGCGCGTCCTCGCCCAGGCCGACCGGGACGGCATCATCCTGCTGCACGACCTCTACGACGGCACCGTGCCGGCCGTGCCCGGGATCATCGACGCGCTGAAGGAGCGGGGCTACGTGTTCGTCACCGTGCCGCAGTTGCTGGCACCGGGCACGGCGGAGCCGGGCGAGGTCTACCGCTGACGCACCGGGCGGGGCGCGGCAGGTGGGGGGCCGGATCGGGCTCACGGTGCCGTACGGGCGTACGACGGGCGGAGGGCGCGGGTGACGCCGTCCTGTGAGCCGTGGCGGAACGCGCCGCCGCCCCGCCCGGACTCCCTACGATCAACGCGTGGTCATCTTCCAGCTCGAACGCACCGCCCCGCTCTCCCTCGACGAGGCCTGGCGCCGGCTCACCGAGTGGCACCGGCACGGCGAGGTGGTTCCCCTGACCCGCGTCACCGTGGTCACTCCCCCGCCGGCCGGCGAGGGCACCGTGTTCGTGGCGCGCTCGGGGCTCGGCCCGTTCGCCTTCGACGACCGGATGGAGGTCACCGTGTGGCATCCGCCGGCCGACGACGAGCCGGGCCGGTGCCGGCTGGAGAAACGCGGCCGGCTGGTCCGGGGCTGGGCCGAGATCGAGGTGTGGCCGGGCCCCGGCGGCCGGACGCGGGTCGTGTGGCGCGAGGAACTGCGGATCCGCTTCCTCCCCTCGCCCTTCGACCCGCTCGTGCGCACCACGGCCCGCTCGGTGTTCGGCCGTGCGGTGAACCGGCTGTTGCGCGGGCGGTGAGGGCCCCGGCACCGGCGGGACCCTCAGGCCACCGAGCCGATCCGTCCCGTGGGGGCCGGCGCCGTGTCGTGGTGGATCGGCGTGTGGGCGCCGGTCAGCGGGATTCCGCTGCCACCGCGTCGGGCCGCGACGATCTCGGCGGCGATCGACAGGGCCGTCTCCTCGGGGGTCCGGGCGCCCAGGTCGAGGCCGATGGGTGAGCGCAGCCGGGCCAGCTCGAGTTCCGTGACCCCCGCCGCCCGCAGCCGGGCGTTGCGGTCCAGGTGGGTCCGGCGGGAGCCCATCGCGCCGACATAGGCGACCGGGAGGCGCAGCGCCACCTGGAGCAGGGGCACGTCGAACTTGGCGTCGTGGGTCAGCACGCACAGCACCGTCCGGGCGTCCACCTCCGTGCGCTCCAGGTATTCGTGCGGCCACTCGACGACGATCTCGTCCGCCTCCGGGAAGCGGGCCCCGGTCGCGAAGACGGGCCGGGCGTCGCACACCGTCACATGGTGGCCGAGGAACTTGCCGACCCGCACCAGCGCCGACGCGAAGTCGATCGCGCCGAACACGATCATGCGGGGCGGCGGGACCGACGACTCGACCAGGACGGTCAGCGGGGTCCCGCAGCGGGAGCCCTGCTCACCGAGTTCCAGGGTGCCGGTGCGGCCGGCCTCCAGGAAGGCGCCGGCCTCGGCGGCCACCGTGCGGTCCAGTTCGGGACGGCCGCCGAAGCCACCCGTGCACGACCCGTCGGGGCGGACGAGCAGCGCGCGGCCGACGAGGTCGGCCGGCCCCTCGACGATACGGGCCAGCGCCGACGCCTCGCCGCTCGCGGCGGCGGCCAGCGCGGCCTCGGCCACCGGGCGCACCGGGTCACCGGCCCGCACCGGGGTGACGAGGACGTCGATGACACCGCCGCAGGTGAGGCCCACGGCGAAGGCGTCGTCGTCGCTGTAGCCGAAGCGTTCCAGGACCGGTGCGCCGTCCGCCAGCGCCTGTCGGCACAGGTCGTACACCGCGCTCTCCACACAGCCGCCGGAGACCGAGCCGACCGCCGTGCCGTCGGCGTCCACCGCGAGGGCGGCGCCCGGCCGGCGGGGCGCGCTGCCGCCGACGGCCACCACGGTGGCGACGGCGAAGTCACGGCCCTGCCCGGCCCACCGGTTCAGCTCTTCGGCGATGTCCAGCATGTCTCGGTCTCCTCGAACGGCGGTCGGGTGGAATGCGGTCGCGCGTGCCCCCTAGTGCACGCCCAGCCAGCTCTCAAGGGGATGGAGGGCGAAATAGACCAGGAAGATGCCTGACAGACCCCACATGAAGGCACCGATGTCCCGGAACCTGCCCTGAGCCGCCTTGATGGCCGTGTACGAGATGACGCCGGCGGCGACGCCGGTGGTGATGGTGTACGTGAACGGCATCAGGACGACGGTCAGGAACACCGGGATCGCGGTGGCCCTGTCGGTCCAGTCGACGTGCCGGGCGTTGGTCAGCATCATCGCGCCGATGACGACCAGCGCGGCGGAGGCGACCTCCTGGGGGACGAGCGCGGTGAGCGGGGTGAAGAACAGGCACGCGGCGAAGAACAGGCCGGTGACGACCGAGGCGAGACCGGTACGGGCGCCCTCGCCCACACCGGTCGCCGACTCGATGAAGACCGTCTGGCCGGAGCCGCCCGCCACGCCGCCGATCGCACCGCCGGCGCCGTCGATGAACAACGCCTTCGACAGACCCGGCATCCGGCCCTCGTCGTCGGCGAGCTTCGCCTCGGTGCCGACGCCGATGATGGTGGCCATCGCGTCGAAGAAGCCCGCGAGGACGAGCGTGAAGACGATCACGCCCACGGTCATCGCGCCGACCTCGCCCCAGCCGCCGAACTCCACGTTCCCGAAGAGCGAGAAGTCGGGCGTCGACACGGCGCTGCCGTGCAGCTCGGGGGCGCCGGCCGCCCACTGCTTCGCGTCGACGACCCCGGCGGCGTTGAGGACCGCCGCGACGACCGTGCCGCCGGCGATGCCGATGAGAATGGCGCCGGGGACGTTCCGGGCCTGGAGCATGAAGATGAGAAGCAGCGTGCCGGCGAACAACAGCACCGGCCAGCCCGCCAGTTCGCCCGCCGGGCCGAGGGTGACCGGGGTCGCCTCGCCCTGGTGCACGAAGCCGGACTTGTAGAAGCCGATGAGGGCGATGAACAGGCCGATGCCCATCGTGATGCCGTGCTTGAGCGCGAGCGGTATCGCGTTCATGATCATCTCGCGCAGACCGGTGACGACGAGCAGCATGATGACCACGCCGTACAGCACGCACATGCCCATCGCCTGCGGCCAGGTCATCTGCGGGGAGACCTGGGAGGACAGGACACCGGAGACCGAGAGACCGGCGGCGAGGGCGAGGGGCACCTTGCCGAAGAGGCCCATCAGCAGTGTCGTGCAGGCCGCCGCGAGCGCGGTCGCGGTGATCAGCGCCTGCCGGCCGAGGGTGTCCCCGGCCACGTCCTTTCCGGACAGGATCAGGGGGTTGAGCAGAAGGATGTACGCCATCGCCATGAAGGTGGTGACGCCGCCGCGCACTTCGCGCGCGACCGTGGATCCACGCCGGGAGATCTGGAAGTACCGGTCGAGCCGGGACCGTTCGGCCGGGACGCGGGTGCCGTCACCCGCGTCGTCGTCCGTGGTCCCGGGATCCAGTGACTGCTGGGTCATGTGGGCCTACTCCCAAGGTTCACAGGGGCACCCGCGGCAACCGCACCGGCTGCCGCGGGATTTGGGAAGGTGGTGCGGCCGCACGACCCGGGGGACGGCCCGAGACGAACGAGCTGAGTGCCGGTGCCGCGGCAGGCGGCGTTCGCCCCGTCGGGCACACGTCGCCTGCCGCGGCAGCGGGTCACGCGGTGCCGGTGAGGTGCTCCGGACGCACCGGCGTGCGGTCGAGCGCGAGCCCGGTCGCGTTCCGGATGGCCGCGAGGACCGCCGGAGTGGACGACAGGGTCGGGGCCTCACCGACACCGCGCAGCCCGTACGGGGCGTGGTCGTCGGCGAGTTCGAGCACGTCGACCGGGATGGTCGGCGTGTCGAGGATCGTGGGGATGAGGTAGTCGGTGAAGGAGGGGTTCTTCACCTTCGCCGTCTTCGGGTCGACGACGATCTCCTCCATCACCGCCACGCCCAGGCCCTGAGTCGTGCCGCCCTGGATCTGGCCGAGGACGGACAGCGGGTTGAGCGCCTTGCCGACGTCCTGGGCGCAGGCCAGCTCGATCACCTTGACCAGGCCGAGCTCGGTGTCGACCTCGACGACCGCCCGGTGCGCGGCGAAACTGTACTGCACATGGCCGTTGCCCTGTCCGGTGCGCAGGTCGAAGGGCTCGGTGGGGCGGTGCCGCCACTCCTCCTCGGCCTCGACGGCCTCCTCGCCGAGGAGGTCCACCAGGTCGGCGAGCACCTCGCCGCCGTCGGTGACCACCTTGCCGCCCTCCAGGAGCAGTTCGGCGGTGGCCCAGGCGGGGTGGTGGGAGCCGAACTTGCGGCGCCCGATCTCCAGGACCTTCTCGCGGACGATCTCACAGGCGTTCTTCACGGCGCCGCCGGTGACGTAGGTCTGCCGCGAGGCCGACGTCGAACCGGCGCTGCCCACCCCGGTGTCGGCCGGGTTGATCGTCACCTGGCCGACGCCCAGCTCGGTGCGGGCGATCTGCGCGTGGACGGTGACACCGCCCTGGCCGACCTCCGCCATCGCGGTGTGCACGGTGGCCACGGGCTCGCCGGCGACGACCTCCACGCGGACCCGGGCGGTGGAGTAGTCGTCGAAGCCCTCGGAGAAGCCGACGTTCTTGATGCCGACCGCGTAGCCGATGCCGCGTACGACGCCCTCGCCGTGGGTGGTGTTGGAGAGGCCGCCGGGCAGCTGCCGTACGTCGGCGCCCTCGCTGCTCTCCCACTGGCGCTCGGGCGGCAGCGGCATCGCCTTGACCCGGCGCAGGAGTTCGGCGACGGGGGCCGGGGAGTCGACCGGCTGCCCGGTCGGCATGAGGGTGCCCTGTTCCATGGCGTTGAGCTGCCGGAACTCCACCGGGTCCATGCCCAGTTCCTTCGCCACCTTGTCCATCTGCGCCTCGTAGGCGAAGCACGCCTGGACCGCGCCGAAGCCGCGCATCGCGCCGCAGGGCGGGTTGTTGGTGTAGAGGGCGACGGCCTCGATGTCGACGGCGTCGACGGAGTACGGGCCGGCGCCCAGCGAGGCGGCGTTGCCGACGACCGCCGGGGAGGAGGAGGCGTACGCGCCGCCGTCCAGGACGATGCGCGCCGTGATGTGGGTGAGCCTGCCGTCCCTGGTGGCGCCGTGCTCGTAGCGCAGTTTCGCCGGGTGGCGGTGGACGTGCCCGAAGAAGGACTCGAAACGGTTGTAGACGATCTTGACGGGTTTTCCGGTGCGCAGGGCCAGCAGACAGGCGTGGATCTGCATCGAGAGATCCTCGCGGCCGCCGAACGCGCCGCCCACCCCGGACAGGGTCATACGGACCTTGTCCTCGGGCAGGCCGAGCACGGGGGCGATCTGGCGCAGGTCGGCGTGCAGCCACTGGGTGGCGATGTAGAGGTGGACGCCGCCGTCCTCCTCGGGCACGGCGAGGCCGGACTCGGGGCCGAGAAACGCCTGGTCCTGCATGCCGAAGGTGTACTCGCCCTCGACGATCACGTCGGCCCGCTCCCGGGCGGCGACGACGTCACCGCGGACGATCGGCTGCCGGTGCACGATGTTCGGGTGCGGGACGTGGCCCGTGCGGTTCTCGTGGACGAGGACGGCGTCCGGGGCGGTCGCGGAGGCCTCGTCGGTGATCACCGGCAGCTCGCGGTATTCCACCCTGATCTTCGCGGCGGCGCGGCGGGCGGTCTCCGGGTGGTCGGCGGCGACGATCGCGACCGGCTCGCCGTGGTGGCGTACCTTGCCGTGGGCGAGGACGGGGGTGTCCTGGATCTCCAGGCCGTAGGTGCGTACGTCGGTCGGCAGGTCGTCGTAGGTCATGACGGCGTACACGCCGGGCGTGGCGAGGGCCTCGGCGGTGTCGATCGAGACGATCTCGGCGTGGGCGACCGGGGAGCGCAGGATCTGGCCCCAGAGCATGTCCTCGTGCCACAGGTCGGACGAGTACGCGAACTCGCCGGTGACCTTGAGGATGCCGTCCGGGCGGAGGGTCGACTCGCCGATGCCGCCACGGGTCTGCGAGCCCTGGGTGATCTTGGTGGGGGTGCCGACGGGGGCATTTCCCGCCCGAGCGGAGCCGGGAGTGGGGGAGGGCATCGGGATCAGACCGCCTCTGACTGCCGGGCGGCCGCGAGGCGGACCGCGTCCATGATCTTCTCATAGCCGGTGCAGCGGCACAGGTTGCCCGACAGCGCCTCGCGGATGTCCGCGTCGGTCGGGTTCGGGGTGCGCTCCAGCATCTCGTCGGCGGCGACCAGCAGCCCGGGGGTGCAGAAGCCGCACTGGACCGCGCCGGCGTCGATGAACGCCTGCTGGACCGGGGAGAGTGCCGTGCCCGCGCCGGCCTGGGAGTCGGCGCCCTTGGCCTGCCATCCCCTGGCCTCGTCGAGCGGGGTCCCGCTCGAGTCGCCGCAGGACCGCTGCTTGGCGTACTCGGCGAGCCCTTCGACGGTCACGACCTCACGGCCTTCCGCCTGGCCCGCCGCGACCAGGCACGCGCACACCGGTACGCCGTCCAGCCGGACCGTGCACGAGCCGCACTCGCCCTGCTCGCAGGCGTTCTTCGAGCCGGGCAGTCCGAGCCGCTCCCGCAGCACGTACAGCAGGGACTCGCCCTCCCACACGTCGTCGGCCTCCTGCGGACGTCCGTTGACGGTGAAGTTGACGCGCATCACGCAGCTCCCTCGGTGTGGCGGCGGGCGCCGCGGTACGACTCCCAGGTCCAGGTCAGCGTGCGGCGGGCCATGACGCCGATCGCGTGGCGGCGGTAGCTCGCGGTGCCCCGGACGTCGTCGATCGGGTTGCAGGCGGCGGAGCACAGGTCCGCGAACCGCCGGGCGACCGACGGGGTGATGATCTTTCCGTTGTCCCAGAACCCGCCCTCCTCCAGGGCCGCGTCGAGGAATTCCTCGGCGGTCTTCGCCCGGACGGGGGTGGGGGCGGCCGAGCCGATGCCGGTACGGACGGTGCGGGTCTCGGGGTGCAGGGCGAGACCGAAGGCGCAGACGGCGATGACCATGGCGTTGCGGGTGCCCACCTTGGAGTACTGCTGCGGGCCGTCGGCCTTCTTGACGTGGACCGCGCGGATCAGTTCGTCCGGGGCGAGCGCGTTGCGCTTCACGCCGGTGTAGAACGCGTCGATGGGGATGCGGCGGCTGCCGCGCACGGACTCGGCCTCGACCTCGGCGCCGGCCGCGAGGAGGGCGGGGTGGGCGTCGCCGGCCGGGGAGGCGGTGCCGAGGTTGCCGCCGACGCCGCCGCGGTTGCGGATCTGCGGGGAGGCCACCGTGTGCGAGGCGAGGGCCAGGCCCGGCAGCTCGGCCCGCAGGTTCTCCATGATCTTGGTGTAGGGCACGGAGGCGCCCAGCCGCACACTGTCCTCGCCGACCTCCCACTCGTAGAGGTCACCGACCCGGGTGAGGTCGAGGAGGTGCTCGGGCCGCCGGTGGTCGAAGTTGATCTCCACCATCACATCGGTGCCGCCCGCGATCGGCACGGCGGTGGGGTGCTCGGCCTTGGCGGCGAGCGCCTCCTCCCAGCTGGCGGGGCGAAGGAAGTCCATGACCGGCTCTCTTCTTCGTCTTCGTCGTGGGGTCCTGAATGAGCCAGATCGGTGCGGCGGGCCCGGCTCGTTGATGTGCTGTTCACACGGAACGGGGCCAGTACACAGCGCTGTACTCCGAGCGGGTCAGTCACGGAAACCATGAAGGAGTTGGCTGGCCAGCACGGGCATCTTGTAGATTCGTATGAACGGAGGCCACCGGAAACCTCCTCGTTTTCCTCTGGAAACACCACAGGGCCCCGCCCCATCGGTCCCTCAGAGATTCATCGTAGTTTCGAGACAGAAGAACGGCGGCGACGAGATGCGGCTGCGCGCACTGCTGGACACCGATGCGCTGGGGCTGCGGCTGCTCGGCGGCGAGGACGAACTCGACCGCGCCGTGCGCGGTGTGATGACCACCGACCTGCGGGACCCCAGCCGCTACCTCTCCGGCGGTGAGCTGGTGCTGACCGGCCTGGCCTGGCGCCGGAGCGCCGCCGACTCCGAGCCGTTCGTACGGATCCTGGTGCAGGCCGGCGTGGCCGCGCTGGCGGCCGGCGAGGCCGAGCTGGGGGACGTGCCCGACGATCTGGTGGTGGCCTGCGCCCGGCACCGGCTGCCGCTGTTCGCGGTGCACGAGTCGGTGGCGTTCGCGACGATCACCGAGCATGTCGTACGGCAGGTCAGCGGCGAGCGGGCCGGGGACCTCGCGGCCGTGGTCGACCGGCACCGGCGGATGATGACCGCGGGCCCGGCGGGCGGCGGCCCGGACGTGGTCCTGGACCTGCTCGGCTCCGACCTGGACCTGCGGGCCTGGGTCCTCTCCCCCGCCGGCCGGCTGATCGCGGGCTCGAAGGTGGCGGGCCCCGCGCTGCCGGCCGAGGTGTGCGCGCGGCTCGCCGGGGAGCATCTGGCGGCCGTCCGCACCGGCCGGCGCGGACCGTACCGGGTGGCGGTCGGCGGGACGACGTACTCGCTGTTCCCGATCCGCAGCAGCGGGCGGGCGGCGCAGGGCCCGCGGGGTGCGCGGGATGTGCGCGAGAGCCTGCTGTCGGACTGGCTGCTGGCCGTGGAGGCGGACGCCGGGGACTGGCCGGGGGAACGGCTGGACCTGCTGCAGGGGGTCACCCAGCTGATCGCGGTGGAGCGCGACCGGCGGGACGCGGCGCGCACGGTGCGCCGGCGGCTCGCGCAGGAGGTGCTGGAGCTGGTGCAGACGGGCGCGGCCCCGGCGGAGATCGCGGCCCGGCTGCGGGTGGCCGCGCCGGTGCTGCTGCCGGGCCTCGGGGCCGCCCCGCACTGGCAGGTGGTCGTGGCACGCGTCGAGTGGGACCACACCGACGGCGAGGCCCCGAAGGCCGGTCCGCTCACCCAGTCCCTGCTGGAGGAGATCCTGGTCGACCCCCTCGCGACCGGCCCGGAGCCGTCCGACCGGATCGCCGTGGCGCACACCGGTGACGAGGCCGTCGCCCTCGTCCCGCTGCCGGCGGTCTCCAGTGAGCACGACGGCTCCGAGGCGGGCGTCCTCGCCGACACGCTGCTGGCGGCCGTACGGGATCCGCTGTCGGCGGGCCTCGACGGCGACGGGCGGCTCACGCTCGGCGTCAGCGCGGCCGTGCACTCGGCGGAGGGGCTGCGCGGGGCGCTGGAGGAGGCGCGGCACGCGCGGCGGGTGGCGGCGGCGCGCCCCGGCCGGGTCTGCGCGGCGGGCCACCAGGAACTCGCCTCGCACGTGCTGCTGCTCCCGTTCGTGCCGGACGACGTGCGCAGGGCGTTCACGGCCCGGCTGCTGGATCCGCTGCGCGACTACGACCGGCGGCACCGCGCCGAGCTGATCCCGACGCTGGAGGCGTTCCTGGACTGCGACGGCTCGTGGACGCGCTGCGCCTCCCGGCTGCACCTGCACGTCAACACGCTGCGCTACCGGGTCGGCCGGATCGAGCAGTTGACGAGTCGTGATCTGTCGCGGCTGGAGGACAAGCTGGATTTCTTCCTGGCACTGCGCATGAGCTGACCGGGGTCACCGCGCGGTCGAAACCCCGGGGGGCGGACAGTCCCACGACTTTGTGAAATCCTTCACCCGCCCCCTTGGCCCGGCGCCGCGATTCGTGCTGAGATGCGGCCACCACTCACTCAAGGCTCGACGGCGCGCTCGGGGAGGGCAACGTGGCGTACTCCGCCATGTCTGGTACCGGAACGACCGCAGGTGACGACCCTCTCCAGACCGCGGTGTGGCGGTTGCGCTCGCGGGCCTGCTGGGCGGACGCGGCGGCCCTGCTGCCGCGGGACACGGCGGCGGGCGCGATCCAGCGGGCCGCGCTGCTCGTCGAGCGCTGTCTCTACACCGAACAGGGCTGGCAGGACGCCGAGGACGCGCTGCGCATGGCGGAGGCGCTGGCGCACGGCGACGAGGAGCGGGGGGCGGCCGCCTGCGAACGGGGGCAACTCGCCTACGCGGCCACGCTGCACGGGGTGCGCGACCGGGTCGACGAGGCGCGGGCGGCACTGGGCCGGGCGGCGGCGCTGATCCCGCCGGACGCGGCCGGGCGGGGGCTGCTGGACTTCCGGCGGGGGCTGCTCGCCGAGAACATCGCGCGGTCCCCGCAGGCGGCGCGGGCCGCGTACCGGCGCGCCCACACGGCGGCCGCGGCCCACTCGGACGCGCTGCTGCTGTCGTTCACCTGGCGCCATCTCGCCGGACTGGCCCTGCGGGACGGGGAGGTGGCGGAGGCGCGGCACGGCTTCGCCGAATCCCTGCGGATCCGGGAGGAGTTGGGCTATCTCGTGGGCACGGCTCCGGCACTCGCCTCCCTCGCGGACGCCGAAGTCGAACCGGAGGCCTCGCGGTTGCGGGAGGAGGCGCGCCGGCTGTTCCGGCTGCTGGGCGGCGTACCGACCTGGCTGGCCCGGCAGCTGGCACCACCGGCCGCCACCGCCTAGGTCAACTTCCCTCCGGTACCGCGACCTTGGCGTACCTGTCGTTCGGCCGCACCTCCACCGCGTCGGCCGGCACGGGAGCGGCGATCTCGCCGGGGCAGCCCTGCGGCGGGCGGTCCGGCAGCCCGGTGATCCGGTAGAACGAGCAGACCAGCCGGTACTCGCCCGGCCCCCAGGACCCGCCGCCGTACGGCATCATGTGCGCACCGCAGACGGGGCACGTCACCCGGGGGCGCACCAGCACCCTGGGCTCGGTGAAGACGTGCGGCAGGCGGCGGTCGAGGATCGCCTGCCGGGGCAGGGTGAGCCCGTAGTGGTCGCCGACGATCCGGTAGACGTCCGTGATCGTGACGTCGCCCGCGTCGTCGGCCAGGTGGACGGTGTGGGGCGCGTCGACGAAGCGCGCCTCGGCGACCAGGCGGCGGGTCAGCGGGTGGTCCCGGTCGTCGGTGCGGAACTCGGTGAGTGTCCAGTCGTGCCGGCCGTCCACGTTGACGTGGATCATCGGCGGGTCCTGGGTGCTGTCCCAGATGGTGACGACGGTGTGCGTCGCCCAGAGGTCCCGGCCCGGTCCGAGCCGGTCGGAGCGGTGGGTGGCCCCCGTCGGCTCGACGGCGAACGCCCAGCCGGTGCCGGTGTCGCCCACCATGGCGAGGTCCGGCAGGTTCCACGGGCCCCGGGCCCGGTCCACCAGCTCCGCGGCGGTGTCGGCGTCCATGAGCGTCCCCGGCCGCGCGCCGAGGCGCAGGGCGAGCTCCTCCGGCCCGATCCCCTCGACCAGGGTGATCGAGAAGCCCATCAGGTCGAACAGGCCGTCGATCCAGGCGATTCCGTCTGTCATGACCGGGAGGATAGGGCCTGCCGCGCGAGCGGCGCCGTCGCCCGGAAGGGGCGGTCGCGCGGCGTCGCGGGGGCCTGCCGCGCGCGAGGCCGAGGGTGGAGGAGCCCGCTCTCGGCGCGCCGCCCGCAACCCACCGCGCCGGCCCGGTCGGGGCGCCCGCGCACCACCGTCGACGGGCAGTGGCCGTGGGCGGCCCGGCCGCACCGCGGCGGCGGACGGTTCCCCGGCCGGCGAGGCGGCGGGGGAAGCCCGCGTGCCGGGGGCACTCGGGCTCGCGGGCGGTGCGGCGAGCGGAGGTACCTCCCACGCCCTGAGGCAGTGGGGGTCGTGCCGGGCGTCGCGCGGCGGCGCCCCTTCCGCACCGGGCCCCGGCGGGCGGGTGTGACAGCCGGCCGTGCCGCTCAGGCCGCGCCCGCGACGTGCCGGCGCACCAGCGCCCGCACGGTGTCCGGCTCGCCGGCCGACAGGGCGTCCAGCAGCGCGGTGTGCTGCCTCGCGTCGGCGAGGAGGTCGGCACGCCCCGCGGAGGCGGGCCCGCCGACCAGCGGCCACTGGGCGCGCCGGTGCAGGTCCTCGGCGATGGCGACCAGCTGCTCGTTGCCGGCCAGGGCGAGCAGGGCGCGGTGGAAGAGGCGGTCCGCCTCGGCGTACGTCGCCCGGCAGCCGGACGCCGCAGCCCGCACCGTCGCCTCCGCCAGGGGCCGCAGCTCCGCCCAGCGCTCGGGCGGCACCGTGCGGGCCAGCCGCAGCAGCACCGGCACCTCGATCAGCGCCCGCACCTCGGCCAGCTCGGCGAGCTCCCGCGCGCCCCGCTCGACCACCCGGAACCCCCGGTTGGGCACGACCTCGACGGCGCCCTCCATCGCGAGCTGCTGCATCGCCTCGCGCACCGGGGTCGCCGACACACCGAAGCGCTCGCCGAGGACCGGCGCCGAGTACACCTCGCCCGGCCGCAGCTCGCCGGAGACCAGCGCGGTGCGCAGCGCGTCGAGGATCTGTCCGCGGACGGAGGCCCGCTGGACGACGGTCCGTGGCCGGGGGACCGGTGTCTCGCTGTGGGTGTGCTCCCCGCGTGCGGCACCCCGCGGCCCGCACCGCTCCTCTTCGAGTTCCTGGGAGGAGACGGCCCGCTGCTGCTCCGGCACCCGGGCCCGGGCCGGGTCCTCCCGGGGGATTCCCGTCCCGGCGGAGCCCTGCGTGCCCTGCTTCACGGGTCCTCCTGGCGGACGTGTCGGTACTTGGGGAGATTACGGCGGGTTGTTACTCGCCCGTCAAGCACCTTAGGCGTAGTGGCCGTCAGTTCAAATCCACGCGACAGCGGGTAAGGTTAGGCTTACCTTCGATCGAGGGCCCTTTCGCTCCCTCGGCGCTTCTTCCGTCACTCCCGAAACGGTGGTCCCGGCATGCCCTCAGCCCCGTCGGTCACAGCCGAGTCGTACGCCCGCCTCATGGAGGCCTTCCCGGGCCTGACGGTCCTGGAGCTGGCACCGGGCGTACCGGCTCCGCGGGGCGGCGGCTGGGTCGCCGCGACGGACCTCGCCGCGGGCGGGGCGACCCTGGACGCCTTCCTGGCCTGGGACGACGCCCAGGTCGTACGGGACTACGGGCAGAAGGCGCGCCCGGACGTCACAGCGAGCTTCGGACTGCACCGCTACGCCTGGCCGGCCTGCCTGCTGATCACCGTGCCCTGGTTCCTGCACCGCCGGGTGCCGCGCTATCCGGTGACGCACGTCTCGTACGACCGCACCGGCGCGGGCATGCGGATGGCCGTACGCCCGCCGTCGTCGTTCGCCTGTCTGCCGGGCGATCCGGCGGCGGCCCTGCCCGGCGCCCGGGTGGTCCCGGACGAGGAGGCGCTGCGGGCCGAGGTGCGGGCGGCGGTGGCCGAGCACCACGAGCCGGTGCTCGCCGGCTTCGGGCCACGCGCACGGCGGCGCGGGCGCGCCCTGTGGGGCATGGTCACCGACGAGATCGTCGAGGGTCTCTGGTATGTCGCGCACCTGTTCGGCGAGGGCGAGCAGGATCGGGCACGGCACGAACTGGAACTGCTGCTGCCGGGCGCCACGAAGCCGTACGTCGGCTCGGCGGCCTTCCGTGAACTGACGGGTCCGGACGGCCAGTCGCTGCCCACCCGGGACCGGGCGAGCTGCTGCATGTTCTACACGGTCCGCCCCGAGGACACCTGCGCCACCTGCCCGCGCACCTGCGACGCCGACCGGGTCGGCAAGCTCACGGCGGCCGCCGCCAGTTGAGTCCCCCTCAGACACCCCCGGCGACCGGACAGCCGTAGGGATCACGTAAGATCGCCCGGACGGGACTCCCCCTACGGTTACAGCTGTTTCACATATTCCTCACTCGTCACGGGAACTTTCCGTGGAACCACCCGTACGGGTAGTCTTATTCGAACTCAACTCCCGCCCCTCAAGCGGCAGTTCGAGCAGAACGTCGCCCTGGGCATCCCCTTGCACTTCCTTGGCGGCCTCTTGCCCCGAAACCCCCTGAGGGACGGCGGGATTGGGCCACTATGGCGGGCGTTACGCCCTATCCCAATGCAAGGGACCCCAGATGAGACTGACCGACATATCGCTGAACTGGCTGCTTCCGGGCGCCGTACTGCTCCTGGGCATGCTGGCGGCGGTGGCGGTGCTCGCGCGCGGCAAGCGCTCCTCCGGGGAGAACGCGAGCGCGGACGACTCGTGGGAGCGCAGCGAGGAGCGCCGCAGGCGCAAGGAGGCCATATACGGCACCGCCTCCTACGTCCTTCTGTTCTGCTGTGCGGCCGTCGCCGCCGCGCTCTCCTTCCACGGCCTGGTCGGCTTCGGCGAACAGAACCTCGGCCTCTCCGGCGGCTGGGAGTACCTGGTGCCGTTCGGCCTGGACGGGGCGGCGATGTTCTGTTCCGTCCTCGCGGTGCGCGAGGCGTCCCACGGTGACGCGGCACTCGGCTCCCGGATACTCGTGTGGACCTTCGCCGGTGCCGCCGCGTGGTTCAACTGGGTGCACGCGCCCAGGGGTCTGGGCCACGCGGGCGCCCCGCACTTCTTCGCCGGCATGTCCCTGTCGGCGGCCGTGCTGTTCGACCGGGCCCTGAAGCAGACCCGCCGCGCCGCGCTGCGCGAGCAGGGCCTGGTGCCCCGTCCGCTGCCGCAGATCCGCGTGGTGCGCTGGGTGCGGGCCCCCCGTGAGACCTACAGGGCGTGGTCGCTGATGCTCCTGGAGGGTGTGCGCAGCCTGGACGAGGCCGTCGAGGAGGTCCGTGAGGACAAGGCCCGCAAGGAGGAGACCAAGCTGCGCCGCCGCGAGCAGCAGCGGGTCGAGCGGGCCCAGCTGAAGGCGATCAGCCGCGGCCACGGCCGCTTCCCCGGCCGGGGCGGCGGCGGTGGCGGTGGCCGTCAGGTGGAGGCCCAGGCGGCCCTGGAGCGGGCGACCGCCGAGCGTGTTTCCGCGGAGCCTGCCATAGCGAACTCGGCGGAGCAGCTGCCGGTGCGCTCACGGCCGTCCCTGCAGCCCGTTCGCCAGTCCTCCGAGTCGCACACCGTCGACCTCACCGCTGAGGACGACACCATGGCCCTGCCGCGGCTCGACTCCCTGGAGCGCAAGCTCAAGGACCTGGAGCAGCAGTTCGGCTGACAGCCGGCCGGTGACATCACGGGAAGGGGGCGCGACCGCCGAGGTCGCGCCCCCTTCCCGTGTCCGTTCCCGGTTCAGGCCGCTCCGGCGGCCAGTTCGAACCAGACGACCTTTCCGGCCCCCTGCACCCGCACCCCCCAGGAGTCCGCGAGGGACTGCACCAGGACCAGGCCCCGCCCGTGCGTGCCGTCGCCCGTGTTCGGCACGCGCGGCCGCGGCCGGCCCGGCACCGAGTCCCGCACCTCCACCCTGAGGCCTGCCGGTGACACGGTGGCCGTCAGGAGCGCGTCGTCGTCGGTGTGCACGAGCGCGTTGGTGACGAGCTCGCTGGTGAGCAGTTCCGCCGTCTCGGAGCGGCCGGGCTTGCCCCAGCCCCGCAACAGCTCGCGCAGCGCTCGGCGCGCCTCGGGCACCGCCCGCAGGTCCGCCCGTCCGAGTCTGCGGCTGAGCTGTGCGTCTACGGTGTCGTCCCCCTCCGCGGTCTCCGTGTTCCGCTCTGCCGCCGAGGTGCCCGCGATCGCCGTCGGACCGCTGCCTCGTGCCTGCCTCTTCATGACCCCCGCCCGCGTGCCGATGTCGGTTTCCCTCCTGCTCGAACACGTTCACGGGGATCCATGCCCGATGGGCACGGCGCCAGTCATCCCCGCTCGCCCACGCCCGGGTGTTCGGCCATGTTCGGCGGGCCCTCGGGGGCGCACCCGGGGGCCTGTACGGGTCGCGCGGCACGGTCCGGAACGGCGAGGAGGGCGTCCGCGCCACGTCCGTACCCCGCCGGACACCGGTACGAAGCCCATGGCGCGACCGCGGCGCCCGTCCCGGACCCGATTCCGGCCGGAGGCGCGGCTGTTCGACGGCACGGACGCCCGTCGAAGGGGCGTGCGCCCGCGCACCTGCGTCATCCGGCGAAGTTGGCCGGAATCCGGTGGGTCATGGCGGTGTCCCGGCCCCTGGTCCTCCGCCGCCGAGCGCCGCCGGCGGACCACCGCGCTCCTGGTACGCCTCCGCGGGTGACCCTAGGGACGCGGCACGTTGCGGAGGTTGGAGCGGGCCATCTGGAGCATCCGGCCGACGCCGCCGTCCAGGACGATCTTCGAGGCGGACAGGGCGAACCCCGTCACCATCTCGGCGCTGATCTTCGGCGGGATGGACAGGGCGTTGGGGTCGGTGACGACGTCGACGAGAGCCGGACCCTTGTGCCGGAAGGCGGACTTCAGCGCGCCGGCGAGGTGCTTGGGCTTCTCCACGCGCAGCGCGAAGACGCCGCAGGCGCGGGCGACCTCGGCGAAGTCCGGGTTCTTGTTGGTGATGCCGTACGAGGGCAGTCCCGCGACCAGCATCTCCAACTCGACCATGCTCAGGGCGGAGTTGTTGAACAGGACGACCTTCACCGGCAGGTCGTACTGCACCAGCGTCAGGAAGTCGCCCATCAGCATGGTGAAACCGCCGTCGCCGGACATCGACACGACCTGCCGACGGCGGTCGGTGAACTGGGCACCGATCGCCATGGGCAGCGCGTTCGCCATGGAGCCGTGGGAGAACGAACCGATCACCCGCCGACGCCCGTTGGGGGTGAGGTAGCGGGCCGCCCAGACGTTGCACATCCCGGTGTCGACGGTGAACACCGCGTCGTCGTCGGCGAGTTCGTCGAGGACGGCGGCGACGTACTCGGGATGCAGGGGAACGTGCTTCTCGACCTTCCGCGTGTACGCCCTCACCACCCCCTCCAGCGCGTCCGCGTGCTTCCTCAGCATCCGGTCGAGGAACCGCCGGTCGTCCTTGGGCCGCACCCGCGGGATGAGACAGCGCAGCGTCTCGCGCACGTCGCCCCACACGGCGAGGTCCAGCCGGGAGCGGCGGCCCAGGTGTTCGGGCCGGACGTCGACCTGGGCGATCCGTACGTCGTCGGGAAGGAAGGCGTTGTACGGGAAGTCGGTGCCGAGCAGGATCAGCAGGTCGCACTCGTGGGTCGCCTCGTAGGCGGCGCCGTACCCGAGGAGACCGCTCATCCCGACGTCGTACGGGTTGTCGTACTGAATGAACTCCTTGCCGCGCAGGGCGTGCCCCACCGGCGACTTGATCTTCCCGGCGAACTCCATGACCTCGGCGTGCGCGCCGGCCGTGCCGCTGCCGCAGAACAGGGTGACCCTTCCGGCCTCGTCGATCATCCGGACCAGTGCGTCGATCTCGGCGTCGCCGGGGCGCACGGTGGGCCGGGTGGTGACGAGAGCGGACTTGGCGGCCTTCTCGGGCGCGGGTGCGGCGGCGATGTCACCGGGGAGGGAGACCACGCTGACGCCGCCACGGCCGACCGCGTTCTGGATGGCGGTGTGCAGCAGCCGCGGCATCTGCTTGGGGCTGGAGATCAGTTCGCAGTAGTGGCTGCACTCGCGGAACAGCTGGTCGGGATGGGTCTCCTGGAAGTAGCCCAGGCCGATCTCGGCGGAGGGGATGTGGGAGGCGAGGGCGAGGACCGGGGCCATGGAACGGTGGGCGTCGTAGAGACCGTTGATGAGGTGCAGGTTGCCGGGGCCGCAGGAGCCCGCGCAGGCCGCCAGCCGGCCGGTGATCTGCGCCTCGGCGCCGGCCGCGAAGGCGGCGGTCTCCTCGTGGCGTACCTGGATCCACTCGACGGCGGAGTTGCGGCGCACCGCGTCCACCACGGGGTTGAGGCTGTCCCCGACCACGCCGTACAGACGTCTGACCCCGGCGCGGGCGAGGATGTCCACGAACTGTTCGGCGATGGTCTGCTTGGCCATGGATGGACGCACCCCTTCGGTCTCCTCGGGTCCATCCCTCCACAGTGGCCGCGGTGGTGCGGTTACGCCTCCCAGACGGCCGCCGCCGTGCGGTCGTCGGCGTAGCCCTTGACCCGCACCTGGGTGTCGGCGAGGAACGCGGCCAGACCGGGCGGGGTGGGGTCCGACCAGCGTTCCCCGAGGTGGGCGGAGAGTTCGGGCTCGCCGCGCAGCGGGTCGGCGAGGCCGCCCGTGCACATCAGCAGGGTGTCACCCGGCCGGGCTACGGAGGCGCGGAAGCGGAAGGGGGCGCGGGGCGGCTCGGGCGGCGGGTCGTAGGGGCTCGGCGGGGTAGGGATGCCGAGGTCCATGGTGAGCCGGTCGCCCCCGGGCGTCTCGGCGGGCAGCCCCCCGAACCCCACGACGGGCTCCCCGGCGATCTCACCGGCCTGCGGCTCGATGTCCTGCCACTCGCCGCCGCGCAGCCGGAACAGCCCGCCCTCGCCCACCCCGAAGAAGACGCGCGTACGGCACTCGGGGTCGGCGGGCAGCAGCAGACAGCGCAGGCTGGCCGTGTATTCCTCGGGTTCCAGGCCCTGTTCGGCGGCGCTGGCCCGGAGCCGGCCGAGGCTGCGGTCGGTCAGGCGGTGCAGGCCGGACTTCAGGTCGCCGCGCCGGGCGGCCCTGATGTCCTGCGCGAGCCGGACGTGACTGCGGCCCACGGCCCCCCCGATCCACTGACACGCCTCGGCGGCCGCCCGGTGCGCGCCCTGCGTCGCCCGCGCGCCGGTCGCCATCGCGACCAGCAGCAGCGCGTCTTCCCCCGTGCCGAAACGGGCGGTGAGCAGGGCGTCCCGGCGCGGCTCGCCCCGGTACCGCGCGGAATCGCCCCGCACGGACGCGGCACGCAGCGCGCAGGCCCCGTACCGGGCCCCGTCCAGCACGGTGTCGGCGACCAGGTCGTCCAGTCGGTCCGGGTCGGCGGGCGGGAGGGCGGTGGGCTCGGCGTCGTAGGTGGGCGGCCGGGAGCCGACGTAGGCCCCGTCCGGCAGGGCGGGGAGGCCGGGGGCGGCACCGGTCCGGGCCGCGCGGGGCGTGGGGGACGCGAGGGGGGCCGCCGGGGAGGCGGCGGAGGCGGACGGTCCGTCGGCCGACGGTGACTTGGGCGGGGGGCCCGCGGGGGGCTGGTGCGTGAAGCCCTGGGGCAGCGGGCCGGGCGGGACGGTCGTGGGTACGGGGGGTGTGCCGGGCGGGAAAGTCCTGGCTGCGGGGGGTGTGCCGGGCGGGGGCTCCGCGGGGGCACCGGGGCGGATCGGCCGGTCGGGGGCGGGAGTCGGTGCGGCGCCGGGGGGTGAGGTGGACTGCGTGGGCTCGACGGACGGCGCGGGATCGGCGGACGGCGCGGGCCCGGTACGAGAGGTGGGGGAAGCCGACGCGGGATCGGCAGTCGGCGCGGGCCCGGAAGCCCGCGCGGGAGAGGAAGCCGACGCGGGATCGGCGGACGGCTTGGGCGGGAAGGCCGGCGTCGGACCGGTGGACGGTGGGTTCGCGGGGGCCGGGTCCGTGTCGTGAGCGGGGGCCGCCGCGGCCGGGGTGCCGTTGCGCGGCGGGGGAACCGCGGCCCGGGGCGGTGGGGGCGACGGCGCCGGATCCTCGGGCAGCCACCAGTCCTCCCGCCCGTCCCGTACCACGTCCTCCGTACGGGACTCCGGCACCCTGTCCACCGGCCCCTCGGACCGCACCGCCCCCGCCGCCGAGGCGAAGCGGTCGTCGAGGGAGTCGGCGGTGGGCGCGGGGCCCGTGTCCGCGGTGGAGTCGTCGTACAGCTGCCCCCACCAGTCGTCCTCGGGACCGGTGGGCCTTCCCCCCTGCTGGCTCATGCCCTTGATTGTCCACCGCGCGGGCCGTGTGAAAACGGGGCATCCGGAAAATGCACCACCGTCGCACATGCGTACGGGGCGCCGCGGCGCCGATCGCCGGGCGGTTCCACCCCCCACGGGAGAACCGCCCGGCGACCTCCAGGTGACCCGGACTCAGTTCCCCTGAGCGCCCCTGCGCGTCATGAGCCCGGACCACGTCCGGGCCGGAGCACGGCCCGGCGCCGGAGTGTGCACGGCGTCCCCGCGGATCTCCCGCGGATCTCCCGGGGATCCCCATGGATGATCACGTCTTCCCGCCGTGGCCACACCTTGGCAGAGTGATCCGCGGTACGGCGATGATGTACGGCGGCGGGTTTACGCCGTGGCCGTTTCCCGCCATCCCTGGATTGCCGGAGAAGGGACCGCACCCGATGCTGGGAGCGATTGGACTCGACGGGACGCACGAGTCGGCGTACCGGGCGCTGGTGTCGGTGGGCGCCGCCGACGTACCCGATCTGGCCCGCCGGCTGGCCCTCGGCGAGTACGACACCGAGCGTGCCCTGCGTCGTCTGGAGCGGCACGGTCTGGTGGCGCAGTCCCCGGGCCGGCCCGGCCGCTGGGTCGCCGCGCCGCCGGGTGTCGCGCTGGGCGCGCTGCTCACCCAGCACCGGCACGAGCTGGAACAGGCGGAGCTGGCGGCCGCGCTGCTCGCCGAGGAGTACCGGGCGGCGGCCGCCGAACCGTCCGTGCACGACCTGGTCGAGGTGGTGACGGGTGCGGCGGCGGTCTCCCAGCGGTTCCTGCAGATCCAGCTGGGGGCGAGCGACGAGGTGTGCGCGCTGGTCACCGGCACCCCGGTGGCCGTGACCGGGGCGGAGAACGACGCGGAGGAGCGGGCGGCCGAGCGCGGGGTGCGCTACCGCGTCGTCCTCGAACGGGAGGTGCTCCACCAGCCGCACGGCCTCACGGAACTGGCCGCCGCGCTCGGCCGCGACGAACAGGTGCGGGTGGTGGACCGGGTGCCGACGAAACTGGTCGTGGCCGACCGGTCACTCGCCCTCGTCCCGCTGACCGGCCGCTCGGCGGAGCCCGCCGCGCTGGTGGTGCACGCCAGCGGACTCCTCGAACTCCTGTCGGGCCTGTTCGAGTCGGTGTGGCGGGAGGCCCTGCCGCTGGGGCTCGGCGCGGACGGGGTGATGGCGCGGGAACCGCACGGGCCCGACGCCACCGACCTGGAGATCCTGTCCCTGCTGCTGGCCGGGCTGACCGACGCGAGCGTCGCCAAACAGCTGGACCTGGGGCTGCGGACCGTACAGCGCCGGGTGAAGGGCCTGATGGAACTGACGGGGGTGTCGACCCGGCTCCAGCTGGGCTGGGTCGCGCACGAGCGCGGCTGGGTGACCCGAGAGCGGTAGCCCCCGCGCCCGCGTACCGCTTGACCTGCGTGTTCCCCGGGACTCCGGCACTCTGAACAGATGGGAGCGTGGGAACTCCTGCTGGTCGGTCTGGTCCTGCTGCTCGGCCTGTGCGGAGTGCTGGTGCCCGGTGTGCCGGGGTCGTGGCTGGTGTGGTCCGCGGTCCTGTGGTGGGCGCTGAAGGATCCGCAGCCGGTCGCCTGGTGGGTGCTCGTGGGCGCCACGGCCGCGCTGATGCTGAGCCAGGTGGTCCGCTGGGCGCTCCCGCCCCGCCGTCTGCGGGAGAGCGGCGCGACGCCCCGGATGGCGGTGTACGCCGGGGTCGGCGCGTTCCTCGGGTTCTTCCTGCTGCCCGTGGTCGGCACGATCCCCGGCTTCCTGGGCGGTGTCTACCTCTGCGAGCGGCTCCGCCTGGGCCGCGGCGGCGAGGCCCGCGCGGCGCTGCGCCGGGCCATGCGCTCGGGCGGCTGGAGCGTCCTGGCGGAACTGTTCACCTGCCTGCTGATCACGGGGGCGTGGCTGGGGGCGGTGCTGTGGGGGTGATTCCCTTTCCGGCTCCTGCGGCCGGGCTGCGCACCCCACCGGTCGGCCGGTCGCTCGGCCGGCCTGTCTGTCGGCCGGTCGGCCACTCGGCCACTCGGCCACTCGGCGTCCGGGCGTCCGGGCGTCCCGTCCTGTCGGCTACTCGGGACGGCGGAACAGGGCCGTCCACAGAAAGGGCTCGCCGAAGTGCGGGGACCCGGGGGGCTCGTCGCGCATCGGGCGGAGCTCGATCTCGGTCAGGCCGGAGAAGATCCGCCGCAGTGACCGAGGTGTGTAGGCGAGGCCGCCGTGGAGGCGGGACTGGTGGTAGAAGGCCTCGTCGGGGAGTTCCGAGCCCATCCGTCCGGCGGCGAAGCAGGTGAGGGAGAGGTGGCCGCCCGGGGCCAGGGAGCGGTCGAGCAGGGCGAGGTAGCTGATGCGGCGGTGCGGTGGCAGGTGGTGGAAGCAGCCGGAGTCGTGGATCAGGTCGTACGGGCCGCCGGGGCCGGCCCCGTCCGGGGTGAGGGCGAACGCGTCGCCGCAGTGGAACCGGATGTCGGCCGCCGCCTCACGGGCCCGGTCCCGCGCCCAGGCGATGGCGGCCGGGGAGAGGTCCACCGCGTCCACCTCGAAGCCCCGGGAGGCGAGATGGAGGGCGTTGCGGCCCGGTCCGCAGCCCAGGTCGAGGGCGCGGCCCGGGGAGATGAGCCCCCGGTCGAGGTGGGAGACCAGGTTCTCGTCCGGCTTCGCCGCGAAGAACGGCACCGGCCTGTCGCGGTCCGCGTAGAAGCCGTCCCACCAGGAGGCCGCGCCGCTCGTCCAGCGGTCGGCCTCCGGCGCGAACAGGCCGTCCAGCAGCCTCAACACGTCGTCCACCGTGCGGATGTGACGCTCCATGCCGTTCCCCCTTCTGCCCGCGGCGATGGGGAAAACCTAGGCGCAGAAGACACGAAAGGCCAGCTCAGACGGGGTGGCGGGCGGGCGCCCTCGCGGGTCTGGCGGCCCCCGGCGCGGCGCGGGGACCCGGTGGCCGCCGGGGCCGCGGACGGGGTTCCGCGGCCCCGCCGAGGGCCGTCAGGCGGCCTGTTGCGCGACCGCCGACGGCACTTTTCTCACCACCGCGCCACCCCTTCGAGCTCGAGGAGCCGGATCTTGCGCTCCAGGCCGCCGGCGTAGCCCGTGAGGGAGCCGTCGGCGCCGATCACCCGGTGGCAGGGGCGCAGAATGAGCACGGGGTTCGCGCCGATCGCCCCGCCGACGGCCCGGACGGCCGCCCTGGAGGCGCCGACGCGGGCGGCGATCTCGCCGTACGTCGTGGTCGCCCCGTAGGGGACGGTGTCGAGGGCCGCCCACACCCGCTCGCGGAACTCCGTGCCCTCGGCCCGCAGCTCCAGACGGAACTCCTTCAGCTCGGCGGCGAAGTAGGCGGCGAGCTGTTCCTCGGCGGCGCGGAAGGGGCCCGGGTCGTGCCGCCAGTCGTCCAGGACGGTGCGTCCGCCCTTCTGTCCGGGCACGGAGAGCGAGGTCAGCGCGCCGTCGGGGCCGGCGGTCAGGAGCAGGGTGCCGAGCGGGCTGGCGACGCCGGTCCAGTACACGGGTGCGTTCTCCGGCTTGCGGGTCATGGGGTCTCCTCCGCTGCACGCAGGTGGTGAAGGGCGTACGTCCGCCAGGGACGCCAGCTGTCGGGTACGTCCGCGCCGGGCGGCGCGACGTCGGGGTCGCCGAGGGCGCGGGCCCTGATCGCCGCCACGGTACGGGCGTCCAGGCCGGGCACGGCGAGCAGGGCGGCCTCGGCGTCGTCCCGGTCGGTGCCCGGGTCGAGGCGGACGGTGCCGTCCGCGAGGGCGACGGCGAGCGGGCCGACCGCCGCCGTCAGGGCGGCCGGTTCCGGGAACAGATGGGTGAGGGTGCCGCAGGACGCGTCCAGGGCCTTGCCGTGCGCGCGGACCAGCCGCTCGGCCCCGGCCCGGCCGACCAGGGCCCGTACGGCGTACTCCTCCGGGTCGGCCGCTCCCGGGGCGCGCAGTCCGGGCCGGGCGGCGACCAGGGGGGCGAGCCGCGGATCGGCGCCGAGGCGGGCGTCGACGGCGTACGGGTCGGCGTCGAGGTCGAACAGCCGGCGCAGCCGCTGGACGGCGGTGGTGAGGTCGCGCGGGTCGGTGAGGTGCAGCCGGGCGTCGAGCCAGCCGCCGGGGTGGAGGGCCGAGGCGCGGCCCGGATCGCCCGGCCGCTCGTCGACGGCGGCGATCCCGGTGCCGTAGGGCAGGCGGAGCGTACGGCGGTATGTGCGCCCGCCGGCCGGGCCGCTCACCTCCTCCACCCCGGCCACGGCCTCCCGCTGCAGCAGGTCGAACACGGAGGCCGCGTGGTAGGGGCCGCGGTGGGCGAGCCGCAGCGGGATCCCGGCGGACGGGGTGGCCGTACGCCGGGAGGTGCGGACGGCGGCGCGCAGCCCGGTCGGGGTCGCCGCGTACACGGCGCGGATCGTGTCGTTGAACTGGCGCACACTGGCGAACCCGGAGGCGAACGCGATCTCGGTGACCGGCAGGCCGGTGGTCTGGAGCAGGACCCGCGCGGTGTGGGCGCGCTGGGCGCGGGCGAGGGCGACGGGGCCGGCGCCGAGTTCGGCGGTCAGCTGGCGCTGCACCTGGCGGGCGCTGTAGCCGAGCCGTACGGCGAGACCGGCGACGCCCTCGCGGTCCACGACCCCGTCGCCGATCAGCCGCATGGCGCGGCCGACGACGTCGGCGCGCACGTTCCAGTCGGCCGAGCCGGGCACGGCGTCCGGGCGGCACCGCCGGCAGGCCCGGAAGCCCGAGCCCTGCGCGGCGGCGGCCGTCGGGAAGAAGCGCACGTTGTGCCGCTTCGGGGTGACGGCGGGGCAGCTGGGCCGGCAGTAGATGCCGGTCGTCGCGACGGCGAAGAAGAACTCCCCGTCGAACCGGGCGTCCCGGCTGCGCACCGCCTCGTACCTGGTGTCGTACGGCGTGCCGTATCCGATGTCCTGGCCCGTCATGGGTCCCAGTCTTCGCCCGCGACGGGAACCCCGCTAGCGGAAATCGGACGTGACGGTGGCAGGGGAACGGCGACCGGCGGGGGTGCGCCGGTCACCGGACGCGCCGGCCGCCGGTCAGCGGGGAGGGGCGGGCCGCCACGGGCTCCGGCCCCGCTTGGCGTCCCCCGCCGCCCGGCCCTCCGCCTGCTTGCGTTTCCAGTCCTGGCGGACGTCGGCCCGTACCCGGGCGTCGGATTTCGCGACGATCCACTGGTTCTCGCGCACGAGCTTGCGGTAGCTCTCCAGCCGCCGCGGGGGCAGTTCCCCGTCCTCGACGGCGGCGCGCACCGCGCACCCCGGTTCGGACGCGTGCGCGCAGTCGTGGAACCGGCAGCCGCGGGCCAGTTCCTCGATCTCCGCGAAGACCTGCCCGACCCCGCCGCCGGCGTCCCACAGCCCGACCCCGCGCAGTCCGGGCGTGTCGATGAGGACGCCCCCGCCGGGCAGCGGCAGCAGATTGCGGGTGGTCGTGGTGTGCCGTCCCTTGCCGTCCTGGTCGCGGGTGGCCCGCACGTCCATCACGTCCACCCCGGCGAGCGCGTTCGCCAGCGTGGACTTGCCCGCGCCGGACGCCCCGAGCAGCACGGCCGTGCCCCGCCCGAGCAGCCCGGCGAGCTCCTCGACGCCCTCGCCGTCGCGGGCGCAGACGGTGAGCACCGGCACGCCGGGCGCGCTGGTCTCGACGTCCTGGACGAGGTGCGCCAGCGTGACCGGGTCGGGTACCAGGTCGGCCTTGGTGAGCACGACGACGGGCTGCGCGCCGGACTCCCAGGCGAGCGCCAGGAACCGTTCGACGCGGCCGAGGTCGAGTTCGACGGCCAGGGACATCGCCACCAGGGCGTGGTCGACGTTGGCGGCGAGGATCTGCCCCTCGGACCGCTTGGAGGAGGTGGAGCGGACGAAGGCGGTGCGACGGGGCAGCAGGGTCCGCACGTACCGAGGATCGGCGCTCTCGGGGTCGAGGGCGACCCAGTCCCCGGTGCAGACGACCTTCAGCGGGTCACGGGGGACGACGAACTCGGTGTCGGCACGGACGGTGCCGGCCGCGGTGACGACGTCGCACAGCCCGCGGTCGACCCGCACGACACGACCGGGCAGGAGACCCTGCTCGGCATGGGGAGCGAACTCGGCTTCCCAGCCCGCGTCCCAGCCGTGGGCGACGAGAGCGTGCGACGAAGCCGAAGTTTGCGGAAAAGAGGAGTGATGCAAGGGAAACCCTTCACAGGGCGGCCCCGGCGGCGCGCTCACGGGCGCGCGAACGTGTCCGAGTGGTCAGCCGGAGACCGCGGGGGTGGGATGGATGAACTTCTGGGTCCGGGGAGCACCCGGCGCAACGACGGTCATCACGGTCCTCACCTCCTGTTCTGCGCGAGCTCACGCTCACTCGACGGCTTGCGGTGCAGAGCGTAGGGGACAGGGGCGCCGCGATGCCAACGCTTTTTTCCGCGAAGGGGTTTCGGCGGGCCCGGGTCGCCGGCTCAGATGCCGATGTCCAAGTGGCCGCAAATGTCCGGGACGACAACAGCTTCCATGTCGCCCCCGACCGGCACCTCGTCCGTGCTGACCCGGGTATGCCCCTCTCGACAGATCGACAAGCGCCGGGCAGGTCACCGTCCAGGGCGTGGGCGGCGTGGAGGACGTGGCGGGTCTCCCGCTCCGTCGTCGCACCGGGTGTCGCGCAGGCTTCGGTTCCGGCAACCGGACACCCCGGCGTCGTCGTGCCGTCCGCGAGCCCGTCCCAGGTGGCCGGGCGTCAGGAGCCCGTGCACTCCTGCCCGTTGAGGGTGATGCCGGACGGTGCCGTGTTGGTGTCCTGCCAGGAGGCGAGGAAGCCGAAGGAGAGGGTGCCGTTCGCGGGGACGGAACGGTTGTAGTCGGCGGCGGTCGCGGTGACCCGGGAGCCGTTCTGGGCGACGCTCGCGTCCCACATCTGGTCGACCCGCTGCCCGTCCTCGAAGGACCAGGCGACCCGCCAGGAGTCCAGGGCGGTGGGGGAGGTGACCGTCACGGTGGCCTGGAAGCCGTCGGGCCACTGGTTGACGAGGTCGTAGTGGACCTCGCACACGGCCGCGTCCTGGCTTTCGCCCGGGCCGGCGGTGGACGAGGTGGTGCCCTGGGGTTCGGGGTCGGGCTTCTCGTCGTCGGTCGCGCTCGGCGAGGCACTGCCGGAGGGCGCCGGGGACGCGGAGGACGGCGCGGCGGAGGTCGCGGGAGCGGTGGACGGCCGTGCGGAGCCGGCCACCGGGGTGGTGTCGGTGGGGACGCCCTGCGCGCCGGTCTCCATGTCGCCGTCGCCGCCGAACGGCATCAGCGACACGGCGAGCGCCGCTCCGGAGACCAGTACGGCGGCCAGGAGCAGGCCGTTGCGCCTGAGCCGTGCCTTGCCCGCGGCGGCCCGCTCCGCCTCGCCCTGCGGGTCCGGCGCGTCGGGGCGCCCGGCGCCCAGGCGGACCTCGGCGGCCCGGCGGCGGCGCTCCAGGTAGGCGAGGCCGCCCCAGCCGATGACCCCGCCGGCGAGGGCGGCGGGCAGCCCGCCGCCGTGCAGCCGCAGACAGGCGGCGGCCTCGGCGCACTCCACGCAGGTGGCGAGGTGCCGGGAGAGGTCGTCGGGGGTCTCGGCGCCGGGCGAGCGGGTGACGGCGTCGAGCAGCCGGACGTACGAGCGGCACTCCGCGCTCATCGGCGTGTCGAGGTGGTTGCGGTGGCAGCGGTCCCGGAACAGGCCTCGGACCTGGTTCAGTTCCTCGACGGAGGCGTCCGGGTCCAGCCCCTGGCGGCGGACGACGGAACGCAGCGGCAGCGCCTCCACCTCCGCCAGCCACAGCAGGGTGGCGTCCGCCTCCCCCATGTCGCGCAGTCCGCGCAGGGCGATGGGGCGGCTCAGGGGCGGGCCGGTGTAGCGCCACGCCTTGTCCGAGTTGAGCCACAGGCGCAGGTCGGGGTCGAGTTTGTGGCCCTGTCCCTCGGCCTCCCAGGCGGCCGCCGTGTTGCGTACGGCGGTCAGCAGCATGGGGATCCGGGGCAGCCGGGAGGAGCGGCGGCCGGCGTTGCGCGCGGTACCGTCCTCGGCGGCGCGGGCCTCGCGTATGCCGAGCGCGAACGCCTCGCGGGCCAGCTGGTTGGCCGCGGTCGAACCGGACGTGCACAGGTCCGCGTACGACAGGACGGCGTCCCAGCACTCGGAGAACAGCGCGGCCTCCGCGGCGTCCTTCGGGGTCGGCAGGTCGGGCATGGGTCTCCTGCATCGAAATGCGAGGTCAACTCACCATGGCGGCAATGGAGTTGGGGGGAACCTCGCGGCAGGGACCGAGGATTTCACGTTTCTCACACAACTGACAAGCGCCCTGTTCAGATGTCATGTAAGGACGTCCGTACAGGGGTTCGGCACGCGGCCGCGTCCACTGCTGCGCCGAGTAGTACGGACGCGGACCGCTCTGTGCTCAACGGCGGTGCCGGGACTATACGGCCGCCGTCTCCTGTGCCGGAAGACTGTCCATGAAGGAACTCACGGAGAACACCGCGCGGCCGGGTCCGGGCGGGCCGTAGCCGGGGGGCGAGGACAGTCCGAAGTCGTCCATCGTGGCCCGGTAGGCCTCGAGGAGACGGATGTGGTACTCCAGCGGCGCGCCCTGGGGGTTGGCCTTGCCGAGCGGGGTCGTCGGCTCGGGGCACCAGGTGGTGAAACGGGGCGTGATGCCGTGCGACATGAAGAAGCGCAGGCCCTCGGTGGTCGACGCGATCGCCTCGTCGACGGTGGTGAAACCGAACGGCTCGGCCATCTCCACGCCCGCCACGAAGTTGGGGATGACGTTGCGCGCGCCGAACACCTCGGCGGAGTCGAGGATCCGCTTGTGCCACTCGTCGCGGCCGACGTAGCGCTCCTTGCCCGGGCAGTACAGCTCGAACAGCCGGCGGTCCCACACCTCGTAGTTGGGGTGGTAGATCTGCACGCCGTGGTCCTTGAACCGCTGCACGTCGTCGCGCGGCAGCGCCTGGGCCACGACCTTGCCGATCCAGCGGCCCGGGAAGCGCTCCTCGATGGCCTTGGCGTAGTGGCCGTAGAAGTCGGCCTCGTCGCGCCCGGCGACCGTCTTGGTGATGGCCCCGCCGGTGAGGGTGTAGGCGGTGGACGCCTTCGCGGTGTCGTACCGGTCGATGATCTCCAGGGCCTCCAGCACCTCCTCGACGTCCTTGACGCCGGTGTAGGGCCGGCCGGCCGCCTTGTGCTGCCGCCAGTTGTGGTTGATGTCGCAGTACTGGCACTCCTCCTTGGCGCCGAAGTACTGGCAGACCCGGAAGACGGTCAGGTAGATCAGGTAGCCCCACTGGATGGTCGGGGCCACCTCCATCACGGACTTCCCGTTGGACAGGGTGTGCCGGTAGTACTCGGGCATGGGCGGCACGCCGACGTCCGCGATGCGGCTGCCGTCGAGGTAGAGCCCGAGGAGCCCCTCGTCGTCCGCCGCCACCCGGTACGGCGAGGACGGGTTCACCCGCACGGACACGACGGTCCGCCGCAGGCCGTACGGCCCGCCGGTGAGGATGATCTCCTCCGGCGGGCGGCGCAGCGCGGCCTCGCCCAGTTCGGGCAGGGTGCCGTGGTCGAAGGAGAAGATGAAGTACGACTTCGGCTTGACCTCACCCGACTCGTTGTCACTGAGGGCGGAGGCGTCGAAGGCCACTCCCCCGCGCAGCAGGTCCTCCTTGAAGACGGCCTCCCGCGGAACATGCGGAAACCGCTCCATCAGATCCTCGACCAGCGCGGTACGGCTGCCCATCCGTCTCTCCTCCCGGCTCAGGCGTACGACTCCTCACGGTATGCCCCCGGCGGCACGGGGGTGGGGGCGGGGGGCCTCGTGTTGCCGGCAAGGTAGGTTCGACCTGGGAATTCCCCGGTTCGCGGGAAGGTCCTGGTTCTCGGTTCTCCTCGGGAAGGGCGGGCAGTCGCATGGGCGGGACCGTGGCGGACGGGGTGGGGCGCGGCGGGGCGGCGCAGGGCCGGCCGTGGCGCAACTGGGCGGGCAACATCACCTTCGCCGCCGGGGAGCCGCACCGCCCGGACTCGTCGGACGCGTTGCGCGCGCTCGTGGCGGGGAGCGGGCGGGTGCGGGTGCTGGGCAGCGGGCACTCGTTCAACACGATCGCCGAGCCGGGCGCCGACGGGGTGCTGCTGTCGCTGGACGCCCTGCCGGCCGAGGCCGAGGTGGACACGGCGGCACGGACCGTGCGGGTCGGCGGCGGGGTGCGGTACGCGGAACTGGCCCGGCGGGTGCACGCGCACGGTCTCGCCCTGCCGAACATGGCGTCCCTCCCGCACATCTCCGTGGCCGGTTCGGTGGCGACCGGCACCCACGGGTCGGGGGTGCGCAACGGGTCGCTGGCCTCGGCCGTGCGGGAGGTGGAGATCGTCACGGCGGACGGCTCGACCGTCGTCCTGGCGCGCGGCGACCGGCGCTTCGGCGGGGCCGTCACCTCCCTGGGCGCGCTCGGCGTGGTCACCGCGCTCACCCTGGACCTGGAGCCGGCCTACGAGGTCGAACAGCATGTGTTCACCGAACTTCCCCTGGACGGGCTGGACTTCGAGGCGGCGGCGGGGGCCGCGTACAGCGTGAGCCTGTTCACCGACTGGGCTGCGCCCGGCTTTCGGCAGGTGTGGCTGAAGCGGCGCACCGATCAGCCCCTCTCCGGTTTCCCGTGGGCCGCGCCCGCCACCGAGGCGCTGCATCCGGTGCCGGGGATGCCGGCGGTCCACTGCACCGAGCAGTTCGGGGTGCCGGGACCGTGGCACGAGCGGCTGCCGCACTTCCGGGCGGAGTTCACCCCGAGCAGCGGGAAGGAGCTGCAGAGCGAGTATCTGCTGCCCCGGTCGGCCGCCGACGGGATGCTGTATGCGATCGACGGAATCCGGGAGACGGTCGCCCGTGTCCTGCAGACCTGCGAGGTGCGTACGGTCGCCGCCGACGAGCAGTGGCTGAGTCCCGCCTTCGGCCGGGACACGGTGGCGGTGCACTTCACCTGGGTGGCGGACCCGGCGGTCGTGCTGCCGGTGGTGCGGGAGGTGGAGGCGGCGCTGGAGCCCTTCTCGCCGCGGCCGCACTGGGGGAAGGTGTTCGGGATCCCGGCAGCCGAGGTCCGCGGACGGTATCCCCGGCTCGCGGAGTTCGCGGCGCTGGTACGGGAGCTCGATCCCGCCGGGAAGTTCACCAACGCCTTCGTGCGGGACATCCTGGGGAGCTGAACGCGCCACGGCCCCGACGGACTTTATAAAGCCCCTTTCCTAACCCCTTGTCGAACGCCGTGGCACGCCATAGCCTGACGCCGCGCCGGTGCCGTCGCCGTACCGGCGACAGTGCCGGGGGTCGAAGGGAGCTCGATGAAGCGCGGCACATCACGGGACATCCGCACCGCGAACCGCTACGAGGTGCTGCGCCAGATCGTCGCCGCCTCGCCCACCTCACGGCAGGAGCTGGCGGCCGCGACCGGGCTCTCCCTGGCCACGGTCGCCACCCTCGTCGGCGAGCTGCTCGACCTCCGCATGATCACGGAGGTCGGGTTCGAGGACTCGGCGGGCGGCCGTCCCCGGGGCCTCGTGGCCGTCAACGCGTCGGGGGGCGCGTTGATCGGCGTCGACATCGCGGAGACGTACGTCCATGTCGAGCTGTTCGACCTCGCGCTGAACGTGCTGGCCCGCGCGGAGGAGGACATGCGCCCCGGCGAGAGCCGGCCGGAGCAGGTGGTCGGCCATGTCGCCGCGGCCGTCGGCTCGGTGGTGGCGCAGGCCGGGATCGAGGCGGCCCGGGTGCTCGGCGTCGGGGTGAGCGTACCGGGGCAGGTGGACCGGGACACGGGTGTCGCCGAGTACGCGCCCAACTGGGACTGGCACGACGTGCCGTTGCTCGACCTGCTCTCCGAGCACATCGCCTATCCCCTGTACCTGGACAATCCGCTGCGCGCCGGCGCGGTCGCCGAGCTGTGGTTCGGGGCGGCGCGCGGCCACGGCAACGCGGTCGTGGTCAACCTCGGCACGGGCGTCGGGGCCGGACTCGTCCTGGGCGGCGCACTGCACCGCGGGGTCAGCAACAGCGCCGGCGAATGGGGGCACACCACCCTCGTGCTCGACGGCCGGCTGTGCCGGTGCGGCAACCACGGCTGTGTGGAGACGTACGTGGGCGCGCCCGGCATCATGCAGAACCTGCGTGAAATCGCCCCGCGGAGCCCCCTGTTGCATCCCGAGGACCAGACCGCCACCGTCGACGCCCTGGCGGACGCGGTCGCCGCGAACGACCCGGTCGCCGTCAAGGTCGTACGGGACACGGCCCGTTACCTCGGGGCCGGCATCGCCAACCTGGTCAACGTGCTCAACCCCGAGGTGGTCGTGCTGAGCAGCTGGGTCGCCGCCCGGCTCGGCGTGCCCCTCCTTCAGGAGGTGCGCGAGGCCGTCGCCCGGCACGCGCTGAAACGGCCGCTGGCCGCCAACCGGATCGTCCTCTCCCCGATCCCCACCGACCCGGCGTGTCTGGGCGCGGCGACGTTCGCGCTCGAGGGGGCGCTGCAGTCCGTGGGGCAGCGGACCGCGAAGCGTCCGGCCGCGGCGAGGAGCCGTACCGCGCCGGCCTCGTGAACCGGCGAACCGCACCGCCTTCACGCCGACGAAGGGATGCAGTGGTGAACGTGCACCGGCGGGGCCGCCCGGACGGCGTTCGCGGCCGAACGCGCCCGCACCGGGGCCCTGTTCACCGCCCCGTCCGCGAGCGCCGCCCACCGGCCGCGCCGGCCGGGTGATCCGCCGGGCGATCCGCCCCCGCCGCACGGGTGGCACCGAACAGGCCCGGCCGCACCCGTGACCGCCCCCTGAGCCGAGGGCCGCCGGACCTGACCCGGCGGCCCTCACCCCGGCGTCCCGAGCCGCCTCGCGGGCTGCCTCAACCGCCCTTCTCCGCGCCCGCGTTACCCACACCTGCGGCGCTCCACACCCCTCCCCGCACCCCGGTCGGTTCGCTATCCCGAACCGATCACAACGCTTCGAACAGGCTTCGTCCAACCCCTTGCCGAAGCCTTAGCCGAAGGTTAACGTCCCGCTCCGCGACAGGAATCGAGCCACCTGGCGCCGGTGCACAGAGCCGTAGCCGCACTTCGAGACAAGGACGTCAGCATGTCGGCAATGAGCAACAACTGGTCCCGCCGTTCTCTCTTCCGGGCCGCCGCGGGCATGGCCGCGGCCGGCACGCTGGCCGCCTGCGGCAGCAACAACGGCCGAGGGGGGAGCGGTTCGGGCAAGGGCCTGGTGCAGTACTTCCACGCGTACGGCGAGGCGGGCACCGAGCAGGCGATCAAGCGGTACGCGAAGGCCTACAAGGACGCGAACGTGACCACGCAGTGGATCACGGGCTCGAACTTCGAGAGCAAGCTCTTCGCGGCTCTGCTCACCGACCAGGCGCCCGACCTGTTCGAGTTCCACCCGCAGTACCAGCTCATCGAGAGCGGCCAGGTGGCCGACCTGACCGACCTCATCGAGCCGGTCAAGGACGACTTCAACCAGGCCGACATCGCCTCGCACACGGTGGACGGGAAGACGTACGGCATCCGTATGATCGACGACCCGCAGTTCTTCTTCTACCGCAAGTCGATGCTGGAGAAGGCGGGCGTCGAGCCGCCGACCACGCTGGACGAGCTGATGGAGGCCGCCGCCAAGCTCACCACCAGCAAGGTGAAGGGCCTGTTCCTCGGCAACGACCTGCACGCCGTCATCCAGCCCCTGATCTACGGGGCCGGTGCCGACACCCTCGACGACAAGAACCAGATCGCGTACCACACGGACGGCGTCGTCGAGGGCCTGAAGGCGATGCGCAAGATATTCACCAGCGGCGACCTGCTGCTGGACGCGCCGGCCGACTTCTGGGACCCTTCCGCGCTCAACCAGGGCCTGTGCGCCATCCAGTGGTGCGGGATGTGGGCGATGCCGCAGTTCCAGAAGGCGCTCGGTGACGACCTCGGCATCATGCCCTTCCCGAAGGTCGGCTCCGCCGGCAGGCCGGCCGTCTACAACGGCGGCTGGTCGATGTTCGTCAACGCCAAGGGCAAGAACGTCGACGCGGCCAAGGAGTACGTCAAGTGGCTGTGGATCGACCAGAAGGAGTACCAGGAGGACTGGGCCCTGTCCTACGGCTTCCACATCCCGCCGCGCACCTCCATCGCCGCCGGCGCGGACAAGCTGAAGTCGGGCCTGCCGGCCGAGGGCGTGAAGCTGTTCAACGAGTTCGGGCACTTCGACAGGATCGGCTGGACGCAGGCGATGATCACGGCCACGGAGGACGTCTTCGCCAACTGCGTCCGCAAGAACGGCGATCCGGAGGCCGCGCTCGACCAGTGCGACAAGAAGGTCGACGCCGAACTGAAGAAGCTCTTCGGATAGGCCGCCGGACGGATCGCGTCATGTCTGCCATCGCCAAGCGCGACCTCGCGCGCCCCGCCCCGGCCAAGGTCTCCAAGGCCCGGCCGCGGCGGGGGCTGCGGGGCAACCGCACCTTCAACTTCTGGCTCTTCACCAGCCCGTTCCTGGTCGGGCTGCTGATCTTCGTCTACGTCCCCATCGGCTGGAGCATCTACCTCAGCTTCTTCGAGGCCCGCTTCACCGTCACACCGAGCGAGTTCGTCGGCTTCGCCAACTACCGCGAGATGCTGGGCAACGACGACTTCATGGGGTCGCTCGTCACCTTCACCGTCTTCGCCGCCATCATCGTGCCCACCACGTGGGCGCTGTCGCTGGGCCTGGCGCTCCTGGTGAACCGGCTGCGGTTCATGCGGGCGTTCTTCCGGTCGGTGTTCTTCCTCCCGACCGCGTGCTCCTATGTCGCCGCCTCGTTGATCTGGAAGATGTCCATCTTCAACGGCGTCCGCTTCGGCCTGGCGAACACGGTGCTCGGCTGGTTCGGCGTCGAGAACATCGCCTGGCTCGCCAACCCCGACCCGCCCTGGTACTGGCTGGTCATCGTCACCGCCCGGCTGTGGCTGCAGTCCGGCTTCTACATGATCCTCTTCCTGGCCGCGCTGCAGAACATCCCGAGCGAGCTGTACGAGGCCGCCGCCATCGACGGCGCCAGGCCGGGCTGGCAGACCTTCCGGTACATCACGCTGCCGCAGCTGCGCGCGACCTCCACGGCCGTGATCCTGCTGCTGCTCGTCGCCGCCTACCAGGCCTTCGACGAGTTCTTCAACCTGCTGGCGCGCACCACCTGGGGCCGGCCGCCCCTCGTCGAGCTGTACTACGTCGCCCTGGGCCAGGAGCAGGACTACGGCCGGGGCAGCTCCGGTGCCGTGATCCTGACCCTGCTGATCTGCGTCGTGACCCTCCTCCAGGGCAGGATCATGGGCTTCGGAAGGGGTGAGGAGTCCAAGTGAGCACGATCGCACCCGAGGTGAAGGACGCGATGCCCCCGGCCCCCCGGCCACACCGCAGGCGGCGCGGCAGCTCGGTCATGGGCTCCGCCGGCCTGTACCTCGCCACCGGCGTCGCCGCGCTGTTCTTCCTGATCCCGTTCTACCTGCTGGTCCGCAACTCCCTGTCCACCGACCCCGAGATCACCGGCGAGAACTGGAAGTTCTTCCCCACGGACATCCAGTGGGGCAACATCACCGAGCCGTTCGAGGACACCACGGTCGACTTCAGCCAGTCGATGGTGAACTCGCTGATCGTGGGCATCCTGCACACCGTCGGCATCCTGTTCGTGTGCTCCCTCGCCGGTTACGGCCTGGCACGCATCCCCTACCGGCACGCCAACAAGGTGTTCTACGCCGTCCTGTTCACCCTGATGGTTCCCACCGCCGTCACCTTCGTCCCCAGCTTCGTGCTGGTGTCGTCCCTCGGCTGGGTGGACAGTTACCGGGGTCTCATCATCCCGGGCCTGTTCAGTGGTTTCACCTGCTTCCTCTTCCGGCAGTACTTCCTGGGCTTCCCGAAGGAGCTCGAGGAGGCGGCGCGGGTGGACGGACTCGGCTACTGGGGCGCGTACTGGCGCGTGGTCGTCCCCAACTCGCTCAACTTCTTCGCGGCCATGGCCACGATCACGTTCATCAACGGCTGGAACTCCTTCCTGTGGCCGCTGGTCATCGGCCAGGACCCCAGCGCCTGGACGGTCCAGGTCGCGCTGTCGTCGTACATGACCAACCAGACCGTCAACTACCACCTGATCTTCATGGCCACGGCGATTTCCATCCTGCCCCTGTTGTTGGTGTTCCTCTTCCTCCAGCGCTGGCTGGTGCAGGGGATCGCACAGACCGGCATCAAGGGCTGAACTAGGAGACAGATGTCCTTCCGCACCACCAGCAGGACCACGGCCGTCGACTACGTCGAGGACGTCTCACCGGGCAGCGGGGCGCTTGCGCCCCGCGCCTGGTACGCCTCCTCCGACGCGAAGTCATTCTCTCTGAACGGAAGTTGGCGCTTCCGCCTGTCACCGACGGCGGACGCCGAGGACGATTCCTTCGCCGAAGGCGGCGACGAGTGCGGGGACTGGGCCGAGGTCACGGTCCCCGGCCACTGGGTCCTGCAGGGCGACGGCGCCTTCGGATCACCGATCTACACCAACCATCTCTACCCCTTCCCGGTCGACCCGCCGCGGGTGCCGACCGAGAACCCGACCGGTGACCATCTGCGGGTCTTCGACCTGCCGGCGGACTGGCCCGGTCGGTCGGAAGGCGGCGCCGTCCTGCGCTTCGACGGCGTCGAGTCCTGCGCCCGGGTGTGGCTGAACGGGACGGACCTCGGCGAGTTCAAGGGCTCCCGGCTGGCGCACGAGTTCGCCGTCGGACATCTGCTGAAGCCGTCGGGCAACGTCCTGGCGGTCCGGGTGCACCAGTGGTCCGCGGGCTCCTACCTGGAGGACCAGGACCAGTGGTGGCTGCCGGGCATCTTCCGTGACGTGACGCTGCTGCACCGGCCGGCGGGCAGCGTGCTCGACTTCTTCGTGCACGCCTCCTACGACCATGTCACGGGCGAGGGCACCCTGCGCGTCGACTCCGACGTCGACGGGAGGGTGACCGTGCCCGCCCTGGACATCGATGTCGAGACCGGGGAGACGGTCACCGTCCCTGTGCTGCCCTGGACGGCCGAGACCCCTCGGCTCTACGACGGCGTCCTCGCCACCGAGGGCGAGCGGGTGCCGCTGCGGATCGGCTTCCGGACCGTGGAGCTCGCCGACGGCCTGATCAAGGTCAACGGCAGGCCGGTCCTGTTCAAGGGCGTCAACCGGCACGAGTGGCACCCGGAACGGGGCCGCGCCCTGGACCCGGAGACGATGCGCCAGGACGTGCTGCTGATGAAGCGGCACAACATCAACGCCGTCCGCACCTCCCACTACCCGCCCCACCCCGCCTTCCTCGACCTGTGCGACGAGTACGGGCTGTGGGTGATCGACGAGTGCGACCTGGAGACCCACGGATTCGTCGAGCAGGACTGGCGGGACAACCCCGTCGACGACGACCGCTGGACCCCCGCCCTGCTGGACCGCGCCGCCCGTATGGTCGAGCGGGACAAGAACCACCCGTCGGTGGTGATCTGGTCGCTCGGCAACGAGGCCGGCACCGGCCGCGGCCTGACCGCGATGGCCGAGTGGATCCACGCCCGCGACACCTCACGGCTGGTGCACTACGAGGGTGACGTCGACTGCCGCGACACCGACATGTACTCGCGCATGTACGCCTTCCACGAGGAGGTCGAGCGCATCGGCCGCCGCCTGGACGGCGGCACCCTCAAGCGGCGCGGGCTCCCCTTCGTCCTGTGCGAGTACGCCCACGCCATGGGCAACGGGCCGGGCGGACTCGCCGACTACCAGCGGATCTTCGAGGCGCACGAGCGGGTCCAGGGCGGCTTCGTCTGGGAGTGGATCGACCACGGCATCCGCCACCCCGGGCTCGGCTACGCCTACGGCGGCGACTTCGGGGAGGAGCTGCACGACGGGAACTTCGTCTGCGACGGCCTGCTCCTCCCCGACCGCACCCCCTCCCCCGGCCTGGTCGAGTTCACGAAGGTGATCGAGCCGGTCGCCCTGGAGGGCTCGGGCGACGGCACCGTGCGGGTCACCAACAAGCAGGACTTCGCCGATCTGTCGGCGCTGACCTTCACCTGGGCGTTCGAGGCCGACGGCGAGACGGTCGGCTCGGGTGTCCTGCCGGTGCCCGCGCTCGGGGCGGGCCGGTCGGCGGACGTGAAGCTGCCGCAGCCCCCGGCGGACGTGCCGGCCGGCGCGGAGACGTACTGGACGGTGCGGGCCGTGCTCGCCGAGGACACGGCGTGGGCACCGGCCGGCCATGTGGTGGCGTGGGGCCAGGTGCCCGGCACGGCCCGGGCCGTGCCGTCGGTCGCCGCCACGAGCGGCCCGGTGGCCGACGGGCGCCTCATCACCCTCGGCCCGGCCGCCTTCGACGCGCGTACGGGCGCACTGCGCGGCATCGGCTCGGTGGAGGTGACCGGCCTGCGCCTGGACGTGTGGCGGGCGACCACCGACAACGACGACGGCGCGCCCTGGCAGTCGGACGTCCGGCACGGCGTGCTCTGGCGCAGGCTGGGCCTGCACCGGATGCGGCACCGCCTCGACGCGGTGGAGCTCGCGGACGACGCGCTGACGGTGCGGACCCGGGTGGCGCCGGCCGCCTGGGAGGTGGGGCTGTCGACGGTGTACCGGTGGACGTCGGACGGAGACCGGATACAGCTGACCGTGTCCGTCACTCCGGAGGGCGACTGGACGGTTCCGCTCCCCCGGCTCGGCGTGCGCTTCGGCCTGTCCGAGGCCGACACGGTGACCTGGTTCGGCGGCGGTCCCGGCGAGGCGTATCCGGACAGCAGGACGGCGTCGGCGGTCGGCCGCTGGCGGTCGACGGTGGATCGTATGCAGACTCCGTACGTCCGTCCGCAGGAGAACGGCGCCCGGGCCGACGTCCGGTGGGCGGAGCTCGGCGGACTGCGCGTCGAGGGCGCCCCGGAGTTCTGGTTCACCGCCCGGCGCTGGACGAGCGAGCAGCTGGACGCCGCCCGGCACCGTACCGATCTGACGCCGGGCGACACGGTGTGGGTCAACCTCGACCACGGTCAGCACGGTGTGGGCTCGCAGTCGTGCGGCCCGGGCCCGCTGCCGCAGTACTTCCTGGACGTGGCACCCGCCGAGTTCTCGTTCGTGTTCACGGCCACCCGCTGACCGCGTGGCCGTCGGCCGACCGCGCCCGGGTCGATTAATCGATTGACCGGTTGATCGACGGTCCGACACGGTGAGTACCTCTCCCGCGGCCGTGCCGGCCCTCCAGCCGGCCGGCCGCATTTCACTGGAGGTTGAACGAGTGAGGGGCACCATCCAGGTGCGCGGTCTGTCCCGCACCTTCCACACCACCGTCCGGCGACCCGGCTTATCCGGAGCCCTGCGCTCCCTGGTCAACCCCGAGCGCGTGGCCAAGCACGCGGTCAGTGACATCACCTTCGACGTGGCCGCGGGCGAACTCCTCGCGCTGCTCGGCCCGAACGGTGCCGGCAAGTCGACCACCATCAAGATGCTGACCGGCATCCTCACCCCCACCTCCGGCGAGGCACGTGTCGCGGGTGTCGTGCCGTACCGCGAGCGCGAGCGCAACGCCCGTAACATCGGCGCGGTGTTCGGGCAGCGCACCCAGCTGTGGTGGGACCTCCCGGTGCGCGAGTCGTTCGCGATCCTCAGGGACATCTACGAGGTTCCGGCGGCCGAACACAGCGCCCGTCTGCGGGAGTTCGACGACCTGCTGGCCCTGTCCTCCTTCTGGGACACCCGGGTGCGTCATCTCTCCCTCGGTCAGCGGGTGCGCTGCGACCTGGCGGCAGCGCTGCTGCACGACCCGCCCGTCGTCTTCCTCGACGAACCGACCATCGGCATGGACGTGGTGGTCAAGGAGCAGGTCCGCGAGTTCCTCCGGTACCAGGTCGAACAGCGGGGCCGTACGGTCCTGTTGACCACACACGACATGACGGAGGTCGAGCGGCTCGCCGAGCGCGTGGTGCTGGTCAACCACGGCCGGCTGGTGCTGGACGGCACGCTCGACGAGATCCGCCGCACGTTCGGCTCCACCTGGCAGGTGCGGGTCACGCTCGCCGACCTGCACTCCGAGGTCGCGGCGCTGCCGGGGATCGCGGTGGTCCGGCACGAGGGCGCGCGGGTGGTGTTCGGTCCGGACGGGTCCGCCGCGCCGACCGTGCACCAGGCCCTGAAGGCGGTCGTCGAGCGGTACGAGGTCACCGACGTCGCGCTGGACGAGGCGGACCTCGAGGACGTGATGCGGGCCGCGTACGTCTCCACGGAGGCGCTGTGACGGCGATGGTGCACGCGTGGCGCGCCGCCCGTGTCACTCCGCTGGGCGAGCTGCACGCCCCGCCCCGGATGACCGCCGTGCTGCTCCGGCTGGCGGTTCAGGTGGTACTGGTGGCCTCCCTGTGGCACGGCCTGTACTCGCGCACCGGCACCTCCGCCGGACTCGACGAGGGACAGGCGGTCACCTACGCCGTCCTGGCCGTACTCGCCTCCCGTCTGCGGGAGTTGGACCAGTACGCGGGCCGGGACACCGTGATCCAGCACATGCACTACGGCACCATCGTGTACTGGTACCTGCGCCCGCTGCCGCCCCGGCGCTACTACGCCCTGCGCGCCCTCGGTGAGCAGGTGTACGGGTTCGCGTGGGCGCTGGGCGGATACGCGGTGTGTCTGGCGGCCGGAGTGATCGAGCCGCCCGGATCGGCGGCCGTGGCAGGGGTGTTCGCGCTCAGTCTGCTGCTCGGCCAGTGGGTCCTGTACTACGTGATGCTCGTCCTGGACCAGTTGTGCTTCTTCACCATCCGCAACAACTCCGCGATGCTCATCCTGATCTTCGCGCAGAACCTGCTGTCCGGCGTGTACGCGCCCCTGTGGTTCTTCCCGGACTGGTTCGTCAGGCTGAGCGGTTTCCTGCCGTTCCAGGCGACGCTGAACGTGCCGCTGTCGATCTACATCGGCCGGATCCGGCTGTCCGACGCGGGAGTCCAGTTGGCCGTGCAGGCGGCCTGGGTCGTCGTGCTGGCGCTGTTCACCCGGTGGGTGTGGCGGCAGGCCGCGCGGCGCGTGATCTCACAGGGGGGCTGAGGTGTCGGTGAAGGCCGTGCGCATCATGTGGCGCATCACGCTGCTCAACATCCGTGCCTCGATGGAGTACCGCACCGAGTTCCTGCTGAACATCGCGGCCGGCGCGATCTGGCAGGTGGCGGTGATCGTGTTCGCAACCGTGCTGCTGTCCCGGTTCACCGGGATGGGCGGCTGGGACAGCTCGGAGGTGCTGCTGATCCCGGCGACGCGGATGCTCGCGCACGGTCTGATGGTGCTGCTGCTGGGGCGGATGCACTTCATCGGCCGGCAGATCCAGGAAGGGAAGATCGACGTCTATCTGCTGCGCCCCATGCCGGTGCACCGCCAGGTCCAGCTCGCCTTCTTCCCCGCCAACGCGATCGGCGACCTGACCGTGGCGGCGGGCCTGATGGTGGGCGCGATCAGCCGCAGTCACCTGGACTGGACGGCGGGCCGCGTCTCGTACCTGGTCGCGGCGGTCGTCGGCGGCATGCTGCTGGAGGCGGCGCTCTTCACCGCGGTGGCCGCCGCCTCCCTGCGTTTCCCGGCCGCCGACTACTGGAGCCGCTGGCTGGAGGAACTCCTCGGGACCTTCGGCAGCTACCCGCTGAACGTGCTCCCGCGCGCGGTCGGCGGACTGCTGACCTACGGCCTTCCGCTCGCGTTCGTCGCCTACCTGCCGGCCGCCGTCCTCACCGGCCACGGTCACGACACCGGCGTCCCCTACTGGCTGGCGGCGGCCTCCCCCCTGCTGGGCGCGCTGGCGTACCTGGGCTCGCGCCTGCTGTGGCGCTGGAGCCTCGGGCGCTACACCGGCGTGAACGGCTGACCACGGCCGGGGTGCGACGGTTCGCCCTGCTGACCCCGGTCCGCGGGGTGGGACGGAGGTGACGGTCCCGGAACGCTGGCGCCGCCCGCCGCCCGGGCCACGGGGGCGGTCCCGTGGCGTTCCGCCGTCCAGGTCAGGACGGTCGCGCCGACCGGGGCCGCCGTGTGGGGGCGGGTCCAGAAGGCGGAGGTGACGCGGCCGAGCAGCGGCTCGGGGTCACCTCCTGGCGCAGGGACGTCGAGCGGGTGCCGGCGACGGCGACGCAGGCCACCAAGACGGCGGCGAGGGCACCGACCGGCACGTCCTGTGCCCGGCCCGGGCCCGCGACGGCGGCGCCGTGCTCACCGCGACCGCCGCCGTCCCGGCCGGGCCGAAGCCGGGCCTGCGGCGCACCCGGGCCACGAGCAGGATCCGGTGATGCCGGCCGCCCTTAGGATTCCCCTGATCTGTCAAGGCCCGAGTCCACCAAGGCGGTTCCGCATGCCCCGCGCCGGCCTCACCACCGACCGTCTCGTCGCGGCCGCCGCCGAGCTGGCCGACGAGGCCGGGGCCGACGGCGTCACCATCTCGGCGCTGGCCCGGCGCTTCGGCGTCAAGGACGCGAGCCTGTACTCCCACGTCAAGAACCTCAGGGATCTGCGGACGCGGCTCGCGCTGTTCGTGGGCGGCGAGATGATCGACCGTATCGCCGTGGCCGTCGCCGGGCTGGCCGGCAGGGACGCGCTCGCCGCCTTCGCCGGCGCCTACCGGGAGTACGCCCTCCAGCACCCGGGACGGTACGCGGCCGGGCAGATCCGTATCGACCGGGAACTCCTCGCCGAGCCGGAGCCCGCCGCCCTGCGCCGCACCGCCGAGATCACCTACGGCATGCTGCGCGCCTACGGCCTCGCCGAGCCCGACCTCACCGACGCCGTCCGCCTGCTGCGCAGCACCTTCCACGGGTACTGCGCCCTGGAGGCCGGCGGGTCGTTCGGCGCGCCCCGGGACGTACAGCGGTCGTGGGAGAAGGCGATCGACGCGCTGCACGTGGCCCTGACCCACTGGCCCCGCGAAAACGTCCCGGAGGACTGACCTCAGCCGGCGGTCGCGCCGGGGGCGAGTGCCTGGACGTCGCCGTACACCGGTGTCGGCCCTTGTGGCGTCCGGCTGCCGGACGGCCGGACCTCGCCCGTCCTCCAGGTTGATGCCGACCGCCCCGGCGTCGAGCAGACGCGCGAACTCCCCCTCCTCGTCAGGGCCTTGACTCAATCCGTCCTCCGCGTCCACGGAGAGGAGAAAGGGAGCGGACCGAGAAGAAGGGCGAGGCCGAGGGTCGCGTCACGGGTCGCCGACGCCCCGTCGGGCACTCCGGCGGCCGCCACCACGGCCAGGCTCGTCGTGCCGATCGCCGGGAAGCCCTGTCCGGCCAGCGCCGGCGCGGAGGCGTGGTCCCAGGCGTTGGGCAGCAGAAGCGGCGCGTCCGCGTGGTGCGGGGCGGCGAACGGGGTCACGGGCCCGGCGCCTCCCCGCTCCCCCGGCCTGTGCCGACCGCTGTCCGCGCACGCTGGACGCCCAGCCCTTCGGCGCAGGCCGAACCGTCGTCGGCACCGCGCGCCCGCCGCTCAGCGCGACGCGGTGGCCGTCCGCTCCGCCTCGCCGCGCTCCACACAGAACTCGTTGCCCTCCGGGTCCGCGAGGACGACCCAGCCGGTGCCGTCGGGCCTGCGCCGGTCGTCGACCAGTTCGGCCCCGAGGGCGAGCAGCCGCTCCACCTCCTCGTCCCGCGTCCGGCCCTGCGGCTGGAGGTCGAAGTGGACGCGGTTCTTGACGGTCTTCGGCTCCGGGACGGTGACGAAGAGCAGGCCCGCCCCCTCGATCAGCGCCTCCTCGTCGCCGGGCTTGTCGTCCTCGTGCAGGGGCCGGCCGAGCACCTCGGACCAGAAGCTGCCGAGGGCGTAGGCGTCGGAGCAGTCGACCGTCACATGGCGGATGGCAGAAGTCATGCCGGGATTGTTGTGCACGCCCTTCACGGGCGGCAACGCCGAATTCCCGCCCCGGCGCGCTCTGTTCACCCGTCCCGGAAATCCCACCCGGCACGGCAACCCTTCTCCGTCCCGGCGGCAACCACAGGCCATGACATCTGCACGACGCACCACGCGCCACCGCCGCATCCGCGCGGCCCGAAAGCCGGCGATCGGCGCCCTCGCCGCCGCCGGGGTGCTCGCCGGCGCGTGGTACGCCACCGCCGGGGCCGCGACGACCACCGCCGCGCCGAACCTCACCCCCACCACCACCGCCGTGGCCCTCGGCGCCAAGTTCCCCTATCTCTCGGCCGGTTACAACAACACGCGCGAGTGGACGCGGACGGCGACCGCGGTGGCCCCCGACGGCACGCTGCGGGTGGCCTGGCCCGCCGCGGACGGCGTCCATGTCACCCCGCTGACCGCCGCCGGGAAGCGCTCGGGCGCGGACACGGTGGTCAAGGGCGCCAAGGAGGTCGGCGGCCTGGTCGCGCACGACGACGGGTTCGCGCTGCTCACCCGCGTCCCGGACACCAACAAGTGGAAGGAGACGGCGGCGGCGATCGTCCGCTACACCAACGGCAAGCAGACCTTCCGCACGAAACTCACCGGCACCGCCTCCCACGACACGGCTCCGCTGCTCGACGGCCAGCTCACCTGGAACGGCTCCAAGTACGGTGCCTACTTCGTCGTGCACGGCGCGGGCGGCTTCGCCGACGGGCACTACGGCGACAAGCTGACGTACCTCAGCGCCAAGGGGACGAAGCTCAGCGGCGGCTGGAGCTGGGGGTGCAGCCACAACGAGGGCATCGCGCTGCACGCCGAGACCTCCGGCGCCTTCACCTCCCTCTGCTTCGACGACTGGCGCTCGGGCCTGTTCGTCACCACGGGGATCGGCGCCCCGGACACCGCTCCGGTCGTGCAGCGCGAGCAGTGCTGGGCGGGCTACTGCGGCGGCACCTTCCCCGGCCGTACGGGTGACCTCGTGAAGTCCTCCACCGGTCGCTACGCCACCGCGTTCGCCTCGCGCGGGGCCGCCTCCGCCAAGAAGAACCCGGACGACTCCAGCGGCCGCGGCTGGACCGTCAAGCCGAAGACCAGCACCCATCAGGTCGCCGTCGCCTTCATGAAGAACCGCACCTCCGGCCCCGGCAAGGCGGTCCGTCTGACCAAGGCGGCCGGTACCGAGAACGTCAACGTCCACCTCGCCCCCTACGGCAAGGACCGGCTCCTGCTGTCCTGGGAGTCCCTGAAGAACGCCAAGTGCGCCGAGGGCACCTGCACCGGCACGTTCACTGGCACCCATCTGCGTCTCATCGACTGGAACGGCACGTTCCGGAGCGCGGACAGGGTGGTGAGCACCCGCATCACGGGCGACCTCGCGGTCCTCAAGGACGGCACCCTGACCTGGGCGTACGCCCCCGTGACCCCGACGTACACCAAGGCGCTCACCGGAGCCTCGCCGACCACGACGACCCTGCGGATCGCCCGCCTCAAGCCGTGACAACCCCGGCGTCCGGCGCCGTGTGAAACCCCGGCGTCCGGCCGTGGTGAAGCCCGGGGTCGCCGTGGAACGTGCGGGGCGGTCAGCCGTCCGCCCCGACGGCGGGCGGCCCGACCCGTACGGCGTCCCCGGAGAGGCTCGCCCGGACCTCGGTCCCCTCGCTCCAGCGCACGAGGATCCCGTCCGGTCCCTCCACCCGGACGGAGACCGTGTCCTCCAGCGGGGCCGGTTGCGGCTCGGCGGTGAGCCGGGCGAGCGCGACGAACAGGGTGGCGCCCTCCCCTGTAGTACCTGTGAGGGATGCGGGGGAGCCGGCGGAACCGGGTGAGCCGGGGACGCCGTCCAGACCGGAGACCGGGGTGAGCTGCGTGCCCACCCCCTCCGGGGCCGCCCACCCCGTCACCCGCACCGGGGTCCCGGGCTCCGCCCCCGTCACCAGATGGGCCCGCACCTCCGTCGCGCCCCGCGCCAGCAGGACGCTGGTGACCCGTACCCCGGCTCCGCCCACGGTGTGCCGGGACGCCGCCCAGCCGTCCCCCGCGCCCAGCGGCTCGATACCCGTACGACTCGGGTCGCCCCCGACGATCACACTGTTGTCGTACGCCGCGGAGGAGGAGGACGACGGGGAGGCCGGCGGGGAGGGGGCCGTCACCGTCGAGTACGCCAGCCGGGTGTAGTACGGGTCGTAGCGGACGTCCTCGCTGCCGTGGTTGTGCAGCCGGACCAGCCCGTCGGCCCGGGTCGACTGCAGGAGCCAGTTGGGCGCGGCGACCGGTGTCACCGCGTCCTCCCGCTCCGCCGGACCCGGCTCCTCCGGTGCCGTCCACACCTCGTGCTCCGGGGGCAGCAGCAGGCCGAGGAAACCCTTGCTCGCCCAGTAGGGGGAGGCGGGACCCGAGTAGCCCTGGAGGACGCAGGGGTCGGGGCCGTGCCAGCCGAGGGTGAGCAGACCGCGCTCGTCGACGGCGTCCCGCTCCAGGAAGTACTTCAGCGCGCCCGAGGCCAGTCTGCGCGTCTCGCCGGGCGGCAGCGGGGTGTGGCCGGTGAGGGCGCCCAGCCACAGGGGCGCGGTCGTGGCGAAGCGGTAGGTGAGCGAGCGGCCCTGATGCAGGGGGGCGCCGTCGCCGCCGAACAGGCGGGCGTAGTCGGCGAGATGGGCCCGGAGACGGCCGCCGTACACGGTCAGCAGTGGGCTGTCGCCGGCGAGATGGGCGTGCAGCACCGGGTACAGGTGCATGGCCCAGCCGTTGTAGTAGTCGTATTTCCGGCCGTCGCCGTCCGTGTACCAGCCGCCGCCGACGTACCAGTTCTCGATCCGCTCCAGCCCCCGGTCGATCGCCTTGCCGGCCGCCTCGGGCCGGTAGCCGATCTCCTGGAGGAAGCCGCCGACCGTGACGGGGAACAACTCCCAGTTGCACGGCCAGGGTTCGGCGGTCAGCGCATCGCCGAGCCAGGCGGCCGCGCGGTGCCGTACGGAGTCGTCGAGACGGTCCCAGAGGAGGGGCCGGGTCAGCCGCAGCGCGAGGGCGATCGACGCGGCCTCGACGAGCGGCTGGCTCCGGTCCTCGATACGGGGCCACACCCCGAGGACGCCGGCCGCGAGTCCGTCCGCGTACCGCTGAAGTGCCGTCTCGTCGCGGCGGAAGGCGGCGAGGAGCAGGGTGCGGGCGTACCCCTCCAGCCCGTCGGAGAGACGGCCCGACCAGCTCTCCCGGTCGCCGGGGAAGTGGTAGAGGGCGCGGTCCTCGGTGGCGTACGGCTCCACCGCGGCCAGCAGGGCGTCGGCGGCCGCCTCCCAGTGGGCGCGGGTGTAGCCGGTGCGGGGGCTGAGGGCGGGGTCGGGCGGGGGCAGGTGCATCGGCGGGTTCTCTCTCGGCATGCGGCCGGTACGGGTGCCGGCGGCCTCGGCCCCGTACGGGTCGGGGCCGGGAAGACCCCGGCTCCCCTCGGGAGGCGGGACCTGGGGGCGTCCCGGTTCCGGTCGGGGCGCCCCCAGGGGTTCATCCCACCCGCACGGTGCCCCTCGGCACCAGGTGCTGGGCGACGAGCTCGTCGCGGACCAGGCCCGCGTAGACCGTGGCTCCGTGCACGGAGGTGTGGGTGTTGTCGCGTTTTTCGTTGTAGAGGTAGAGCGCCTTGGAGCCCTCGACGCCCAGGGACTCCACCAGCGCCTTCGTCCTGGCCGTCAGGTCGATCAGCGGTACGTCCCGCGCGGCGGCGACCGAGCGGATCACCGCCGGGTGGTCGACGCCGAGTCCGTTGACCAGCAGGGCCGTTCCGTTGTTGAGCGTGCCGTCGGAGTTGAACCAGCGGCGCACGATGGGTGTGACGAGGACCGGTTCGCCGCCCTTGTCACGCACTCCTGCCACCAGTGTCTCCAGATTCGTGCGGTACGTCACCTCGTCGGTCGTCTTGTCGTTGTGCGCGAGCTGGATCAGGACCAGGTCGCCCGGGCGGATCAGCGGCCGGACGGTGGCCCACAGCTGCGGGTTCTGCAGGTAGGTGACCGTACTCTCCCCGGAGTCCGCGTGGTTGGCGACCGACACGCCCTTGCGCAGGTACTGCGGGAGTTCCTGGCCCCAGCCGGTGTAGGGGTCGCCGGGCTGGTCGCAGACGGTGGAGTCGCCGACGAGGAAGATCTGGCGGGCGTGCCGGGCGGGGGTGACCCGGATGCCGGCGAGGGCGGGCGCCGAGCCGCCGAGTACCAGGTCCAGGCCGGGAGTTCCCTCCGCGCCGGTCGGTTCGCCCTCAGGTGTACGGACGTCGACGGTGAAGCTGCGGGCTACGCGTTCGCCGGCCGCGGCGGTGGTCTCGGGCAGCAGCGCGCGCCGGGTCTCGCCGCTGACGCTCGTGCCGGAGGCGGCGTCACCGCCGACCAGGACCCTGACGTCGTACGTGCCGGGCGGGACGTCGAAGTGGCAGGCGGTGGCGGTGCAGTGGTCGATGCCGAGGGGGGCGGGGCGTTCGTGCGCCCCGGCGGTGGCGGGGACGGCGGTGAGCACGGCGGTCAGGGTCAGCGTCGCCGACGCGGCGATGGTGAAACGTCTCACTTGCGGCTCCTCCGTCACGGCTGCAGTCCTGGCGGCTGGACCGTACCGCCTCCGGCAAGCGCTTTCTAGACCTTGGACCGATTTCACGAGATCGCCAACCTCCAAGGAGCGAAAGCCCTTTCGCGAAATCGATTCAACTGTCACTCTCTCCCACACCCGCACACCCCACACCTCCCGAAGGAGGCACCCCCATGTCCGGATCCGACAGCCACTCGGTCCGACGCCGCACCTTCGTCCTCGGCACCGCGGCCGCCGCCGGTTCGGCCGCCCTCGCCGGCCCGCTCGCCGCCCCCGCGTCCGCCGCGGGCTTCGGCTGGAGCGACGACGGCTCCCACTACGTCGTCGACACCGGCGCCAGCCTGGTCTTCAAGGTCAGCAAGACCAACGGCGACCTGACCTCGCTGGTCTACAAGGGCACCGAGTACCAGGGCTACGACGGCAAGAACTCGCACATCGAATCCGGCCTGGGCACCTCGACGGTGACGATCGGTCAGTCCGGTTCGACGATCCTGGTCTCGGTCACGTACGGCACGCTCAAGCACTACTACGCGGCCCGCAGCGGCGAGAACAACATCTACCTGTGGACCAACAAGGCCGACACATCGGTCTCGGCGACCCGCTACATCCTGCGCGTGAAGAAGGGCCTGTTCCTCAACGACGAGCCCGACTCCTACACCTACACGTCCTCCACCGTCGAGGCCTCGGACGTGTTCGCGAAGTCCGACGGCCAGACCCGCTCCAAGCACTACGCGAAGCTGCGGGTGACGGACTACGACTACATCGGCTGGACGACGGGATCCGTCGGACTGTGGATCGTGCGCAGCAACCACGAGAAGGCCTCGGGCGGGCCCTTCTACCGCTCCCTGCTGCGCCACCAGAGCGCCGACGGCGGCGGCCTGTACGAGATCCTGTACTACGGCGAGAACCAGACCGAGGCCCAGCGCTTCGGCCTCCAGGGCCCCTACGTCATCGCCCTCACGGACGGCGGGGCGCCCTCCTCGTCGCTCTTCCCCGGGACGCTCACCACGTCCTGGGCGGACTCGCTCGGCATCTCCGGGTACGTCGGAGCGGGCGGCCGGGGCCGGGTCGCGGGCGTCGGCATCACGGGGCGGAACACGGCGTACGCCTACACGGTCGGGCTCGCCAACTCGGCCGCGCAGTACTGGGGGCCGGCGCGGGCCTCGGACGGCTACTTCTCCATCGGCGGGGTGCTGCCGGGAACGTACACACTGACCGTCTACAAGGGCGAGTTGGCTGTATACAGTACACAGGCAACCGTGTCCGCCGGCGCTACGACCACCCTGAACACGATCGCCGTCCCGTCCTCGAACGACCCGGGCAACGCGAGCGCGATCTGGCGGATCGGCGACTGGAACGGCACGCCCGGCGGTTTCAAGAACGCCGAGCTGATGACGTACGCGCATCCGTCCGACGTGCGGGCCGCCTCCTGGACCGGGAACGTGGTGATCGGCAGCGGCAACGAGACGTCCGCCTTCCCCTGCTATCTGTGGAAGGACGTCAACAGCGGCATCATCGTCTACTTCCGGCTGACCGCCGCCCAGGCCGCCGCCGCGCACACCCTGCGCATCGGCGTGACGACGGCCTACGCCAACGGCCGTCCGCAGATCACCGTCAACGACACCTGGACGTCGGCCGTCCCCTCCCCGCCCACCCAGCCGAGCACCCGGTCGCTGACCGTGGGCTCCTACCGGGGCAACAACCACACGTTCACCTACAGCGTGCCGGCGTCCGCCTGGCTGACGGACACCAGCGCCTACAACCAGCTGAGGATCTACGTGGCGAGCGGCTCGGGGACGACGTCCTTCCTCAGTGCGGGCACGTCGATCGACGCGATCGACCTGCTCACCTGACGTCACCTCATGTTCCCTGCGTCCACTGCTGGTTCGTGCCGCCGTTGCACGTGTACGTGATGATCGCGGCCGAGTTGGCGGTGGACGCGCCGCTCACGTCCAGGCACTTGCCGCCGGCCCGGGACTTGACGGTCACATAGCCGCCACTGGTGCTGAGGGACCACTGCTGGGTGGTGGCCGAGGCGTCGCAGTTCTCCTGGGTGACGGTGCTCGCGTTCTCCTGCACACACAGGGAGCTGTTGCGGACGACCAGCTGATAGTAACCGCTTCCCACCGACTTGAACCAGTACTTCTGGTTGTTGCCGCCGTTGCAGGTGTACTGCTTGATCTGGACCCCCTGCCACAGCGACTGGCTGGTCACGTCGGCGCACTTGGAGCTGTGCCGGGCGACCAGCGTGTTGTACGTGGCACTGCTACCGGTCACCGTCCCGGCGGCGGTGTCGACGGTGACCTCCGGGGACCAGGACAGGGACAGGGAGGTCGAGGACGGGAAGGTCAGCGGCAGCCACACGTAGCGGGAGTCGTTGACGGTGCCGCCGAAGGAGTTGCCCCAGCGGTCGCCCATGTACAGGTACGAGGTGCCCGAGGTGCCCTGGACCGGGAGGACGTACGCGGTCTGCGAACCGTAGGCGGTGGAGTCGCCGACGTTCGTCATCGACGACCAGGGGCCCGACAGGCTGGTCGCGGTGGCGTACTGCTGCTGGTTGGGGTTCCAGCCGGTCGCGCCCGAGGTCAGCATGAAGTAGACACCGCCCCGCTTGAACAGGGCCGGGGCCTCGCGGTGGCCGCCCGCCCAGGGGTTGGCGACCAGGCTGTCGACGGCCGTGTAGTCGGCGGTGAGCCGGTAGATGTGCAGGTCGTAGTTCTCGTTGGCGGCGGAGACCATGTATCCGGTTCCGTCGGTGTCGACGAAGGTGGTGATGTCGCGGGACATGTACGCGCCGAGGGGGCGGAAGCTGCCCCGGTAGGTGTAGCTGCCGTCGACGGTGTCGGAGACGGCGACGGCCGCGCGGGCCTCGCTGTAGTCGGTGCCGTTCTCCTTGTGCATCCACATCACGAACTTGCCGGTGGAGGCGTTGTAGACGACCTTGGGCCGCTCGATGTAGGCGGTGCCGAGCTCGGCGGCGCTGGACTGGGTCAGGACATGGTTCCTGAACTCCCAGTTCTTCAGGTCGGTGGAGCGGTAGGCGTCCACGTACCGGAAGGTGTTGTCCGCGTTGCGGTCCTCGCCGAACCAGTAGTAGTAGCTGCCGACCTTGATGACACCGCCGCCGTGCGCGTGCACGACGTTGCCGGAGGTGTCGGTGAACTGGACTCCGTTGGGGACGGTCAGGGCCGCCGCCCGGGCGGGCCCGGCGGTGGCGAGGGCACCGAGCAACGCCAGACAGAGGGCGAGCAGGGTGGCGTACGCACGTCTCATCTACGCACTCTCCTTCACGGTCTCGGCGACGGGGGCGCCGAAGTCGGGGGTGCCGTCCGGTCTCCGGCCGAAGGTCTGGATCCGGGTGTGGCGGTCGGGGTCGTCCAGCGGTTCGCCGTCGGTGTGCCGGTGGGTCCGGGGGCCGGCGCGTGCAGGACGAGCGGGTCGGGGCGCACGCGGCAGCCTCTCCAGCGAGGGGTGTTCGTAACTGCGAACGACATGTGGAATGACGAACGCCGAAAAGGTAAGGGTGTGTTACGAGCAGGTCAACGGGTCGCGCGAGACTTGGTAGAAAACCTTTTCTGGAGGATTCCGGCGGGCCCCGGGGGTTTCCGGCGCGGCAGCGAATTTCTGTTATCGGCGGCGGCCCCGCACCGTCTCCGAGCCGTGCGCAGTTCTCTCCACACCTCAGCAGCGGCCACCGGCGCCCTCGCGGCCGTCGCCGCCCTCCTGGCCACCGCTCCCCCGGCCGTGGCCGCCGGCGCCCGGGACGTCACCGCCGACGTACTGGCCGGCCGGGACGTCACGCTCACCGGGGACACGGTCGTCACCGTGCCGTCCGGGACGACGACGTACGACGGTGTCTTCCGCGGCGAGGGAACGCTCACCGTGCGTGGCGGCGGGACGCTGGTCCTCACCCGGGACAGCGACTTCACCCTGCCGAAGGCGCGGCAGCGGCAGGTGGTGCGCACCCAGGGCGGCAACCACCCCTACACGACGGTCACCCACCCCGACCCGCCCGCCGTCACGGTCGAACGCGGGACGACGCTGCAGTACGGCACCGGCGGCGGCACCGGTCTCATCGGCCACTTCCCGTACGACACCCCGGGCTACCGGCTCAACCAGCTCAACGTGCGCGTCGACGGCACGCTCCGTCTGTCGCTGACCCGCACCTTCAACATCGGCACGATCAGCGGCTCCGGCCTCGTCACCCAGCCCCGCAGCACCTGGGGCACCCTCGACCTGGCGGGCACGCATCCCTTCTCCGGGGTCCTCGACAACGGCACCGGCATGGCCGTCGGCCGCCCCGAGTACCCCGTGTCGCTGCCCGCCGCCCGCGCGATCCTCAACCAGGGCTCCTGGATCATCGACACCCCGCTGTACCAGACGATCACCCTGCGCCAGGACTTCTACCAGCGCGCGTACGGCAGCGACGTCAACGTCCACACCCGCCCCGGCAGCAAGGTCGTCCTCACCGGCCAGTACAGCTACAGCGACCAGGGCGGCGACACCCATCCGTCGCTCAGCGACCCGGGCCTCAACTGGCGTGCCCTCCCTCATCAGTCGAACAAGCGCGGCACCAACATCGAGGGGGCGGACGTGCGGTGGGGCGACGGCACCACGCACCGGATCTTCATGCCGGGCACGAAGGACACCGTCTACATCAACCTGCACGAGCGCAGCGGGCGGCGGTCCCGGCTGACGTTCGACTACGACGGGCCGGTGACGCTGGGCGCGCCGATCGGCGGCGGTGTGTACCACGACACCCTCGCCGCGCCCGGCGCCGGGGACGTCGTCGTCGCCGGCACCGAGGGGAACGACGTCACCTTCGCGGCCGCCCAGTACTACGACGGCTCCACGACCGTGGAGAAGGGCGCGGTGCTGCGGCTGGGGTCGGGGACGGCGGGCGGCGACGGTTCCCTGCTCACCGGCACGACACGGCGGCGGATCGTGAACGACGGAACCCTCGTCGTGCGCAACACCCGGACACCGGTCTCCCTCTCGGGGATCGGCGGGAGCGGCGCGCTCGTCCAGTCCGGGACCGCGACCACGACCCTCACCGGATCCGCGGTGACGTACACCGGCACGACCACGGTCCGGAAGGGCACCCTCGCCCTGCGCGCCGGGGCCGGCCTCGCCAACAGCCGTGCGATCCGGCTCACTTCGGCGGGCGCGCGGCTGGACACGGGCGGCTCGGCGCTGCGGGTGACGAGCACGCTCGGCGGCAAGGGCACGGTCGAGGGGGCCGTGACCAACGAGGGCGTGGTCACCGGCGGGCTGACGGTGAGCGGAGACTACACCCAGCAGGACCGGGGTCAACTCGTGCTGGGAACGGCGCCGTTGAGGGTGAGCGGCCGGGTGCGGCTGGGCGGCGGACTCGATCTGTCGGCGGCCGGGGCGGCCGCGGAGGGCTCCGGGCGGGACGAGCGGCGGCGGGAGATCACCGTCCTCGACCACTCCGGGCACGGCGCGGTGGCCGGCACCTTCGACGGGCTGCGGGAGGGCGCGCGGGTGAAGCTCGCCGACACCGTGTACCGGATCAGCTACCGGGGCGGCGACGGCAACGACGTGGTCCTCACGGCCGGCGCCGTGAACGCGTCGCCGTCCGCCCGGAAGCCGGCCTCCGCCGGAGCGGCCGCGGCGCGCACCCGCAGCGCGAACACCGGTATGGACTCGGGGATGGGGTGGTGGCCGTACGTCCTCGCCGCGGGGCTGCTCGCGGGGCTCGGGATGCCGATGACCCTGCGCCGGCGGGCCCGGCCCCGCCGCGGTGGCGGGCGGCACGCTGCGTAGGACGCCAGGCGGCCTCAGGACGTCTCGGGACGCCGCTCGGGGCACCGAGGCCGGCCGGACCGCTCTCCACATGGTGGGCGATTTGTTCACGAAGTGGACGCGGACGTCTCTCCGCCGCCCGTTCGACTAGCGTCGTGACATGACCAGCGACACTCCTCCCCCGCCCGGCGCACCGCTCGCCGAAGCCCTTGCCGCAGGAACCGTCGTCCTCGACGGGGGCATGTCCAACCAGCTCGAGTCCGCCGGGCACGACCTGAGCGACGAGCTGTGGTCCGCGCGGCTGCTGGCCGAGCGCCCCGAGGCGATCACCGAGGCGCACCTCGCCTATTTCGAGGCCGGCGCGAACGTGGCGATCACCTCCAGCTACCAGGCGACGTTCGAGGGCTTCGGGCAGCGCGGGATCCCCCGCGAGGAGGCCGCCCGGCTGCTGGCGCTGAGCGTGGAACTGGCCCGGGACGCCGCCCGCCAGGCCCGGGACAAGGGGGTCGCCCGCCCGCTGTGGGTGGCGGCGTCGGTGGGTCCGTACGGTGCGATGCTCGCGGACGGTTCCGAGTACCGGGGCCGCTACGGGCTGGGCGTCGAGGAGCTGGAACGCTTCCACCGGCCCCGGCTGGAGGTCCTGGCCGCCGCCGCGCCCGACGTACTGGCGCTGGAGACGGTTCCCGACGCCGACGAGGCCGAGGCACTGCTGCGGGCGGTGCGCGGACTCGGGGTGCCGGCCTGGCTTTCGTATACGGTCGACGGTGCACGGACGCGGGCCGGCCAGCCTCTGGACGAGGCGTTCGCCCTGGCCGCCGACGCGGACGAGGTGATCGCGGTCGGGGTGAACTGCTGCGCCCCCGAGGACGTCGACGCGGCCGTGCAGACGGCGGCGCGGGTGACCGGCAAGCCGGTCGTCGTCTACCCGAACAGCGGAGAGGCCTGGGACGCCCGGGCCCGGGCGTGGAACGGCCGCTCCACCTTCACCCCCGAACAGGTCCTGGGCTGGCGGGAGTCGGGTGCCCGCCTGATCGGCGGCTGCTGCCGGGTGGGGCCGGAGGCCGTCGCGTCGATCGCGCGGACGCTGGGAGCGTCGTAGATCCGCGCCCCCGCACCGGGGTCAGTCCTGTCGCGCCCCTCCGGCGCGGCGCAGTCGGCGCACGGCCGATCTGAGCTCCGTGCGGCGGATGATCCGGCCGCCTGCGAGGGGATCCAGAGTCGTGGCCGGTGCGCCGGGTGCGGCCGGTGGGGCGGGCGGGGCCGGGTCGGCTGCGGTCGCCCAGAGGGCGAGCTCACGATCCCGTAGCCCGTATGCGGTATACGATCCACCGGCGCTTGTATGCGAAAGGTCGCCGTCCGTACACGCCGACGCGTCGTCCGCGGGCGAAGGATCACCGAAGACCCGCACCGGATGCCTGGCGTCCCACGGCTCCCACCCCGGGTCGCTCGTCGCCGCGAACCGCACCCAGGCGGCGTGCAGGTCGTCGGCCAGGTCCTGCGGGGCGCCCTCTCCGGCGAGTTTCGCCGACTCGGGCGTGCGGCCGGTGTCGAAGACGAAGCCGAGTTCGAGGGCGTGGCAGGCGCCGAGGCCCGGGCGGCGTGACGGCCAGGCGAACTCGTACACGTACGACGTTCCGGGGCGGGCGTCGGCCAGGCGCTGCAGGGGCAGGCGCAGCAGGTGGTCGGTGACCATCTGGCCCACGATCTCGGCGGTGCCGGATTCCGGGTGCAGGGCACGGTAGCCGCGCGGCACCTCGTGGCCGCAGCGGCAGCGGGCCATGGCCCCGGCCAGCGCGACGGCGCCGAGCCGGTCGACGCGTTCCAGCAGGCCGCCCGGTACGAGCCAGAGCCGGTACTCGTCACGGGTCCAGCCCAGGAGGAGGTCGGCTCCGGTGGCCGCGTCGCCGTCGACGAGGGCCTGGAGCGGGTCGCGCGGGACCAGGTCGCCGTCGACGACGATGCCGAAGGCCGGCCCGCCGAGGACGGGGCTGCTGAGTCTGCCGACCTCGGCCTGGGTGCGCAGCAGCAGATCGCGGTCGACGGCGGCGAAGGCCTCGGCCGTGGCGGGGATCTTCAGCCGGGTCGCCATCCGGCGCACCATGCGGCGCACCTTGTCGCGTTCCAGGGCTTCCGGCGGCCCGCTCTGCAGGACGGCCCGCCGGAACAGGCCCTGGGCCTGGGGGGCGGCGATGAGCGCACCGGTACTGATGGCGCCGGCGGACTGCCCGGCCAGGGTGACCCTGTCGGGGTCGCCCCCGAAGGCCCTGATGGACCGGTGGACCCACTGCAGCGCGGCGAGCTGGTCGCGCAGGCCGGGGTTGGCGGGGGCGTCCGGGAAGAGCCCGTAGCCCTCCACGCCGAGCCGGTAGTTGATCGAGACGAAAACGATGCCGTCGCGGGCGAAGTGCCGTCCGTCGTAGACCGGCACCGCCGAGGAACCCCTGGTCAGCGCGCCGCCGTGCAGCCAGACCAGGACGGGGAGGCGGGCGCCGGGGCCCGGGTCGGGGGTCCAGACGTTGAGGTTGAGACAGTCGTCGCCGGGCACGACCGGGTCGGACAGGTACTGGGCGAAGGCGTCGGAGTACGGCGGTTTCGGCGAGGTCGGCCCGAAGGCGCCGGCGTCGCGCACCCCGTCCCAGGGCTCGGGCGGCTCGGGCGGCCTGAACCTGCGGGGCCCGAAGGGGGGCGCCGCGTAGGGGATGCCCCGGAAGACCGCGATGCCGTGCTCGTACCGTCCCCGTACGGCCCCGTAGGGGGTTCCGACGACCGGGGCGGGGTCGCTCCGGCCCTCGGCCACGGGGTTCGTCTGGTCCGCCGTCATCTGCCACCAGCCCTTCGCCGCGCTGTGCACCGGTAGTACCAGAGCATCACACCGGCGCGCGGTATTCCGGCGCACGAGCCTGCGGCAGGGCTGTTCGGCGTACACGAGGGTGCCGACACCGAGCCGGTCGCGGCCGCCGCCGGTGGACCCGCCCGCGCCTTGGGGGCGGGGACCACGGGAGACGTACTCTCCGGCCGGGCGATCCATCCGGCCGATTGACCACGTCTGTGAGCGGACCTACGGTGGAGGACGCTCACAGAAAACGTTTCCTACGCACCCCGGGAGAGTCATGCCCAGCGCCCAGCCGCCGAGGGCCGTGTTCGCCATGGATCCGGTGCACCTTCCCCTGCTGTTCCCCGCCCCGCTGCTGGCCCGGTTGCGGCGGACTGCCGAGGTCGATCCCGCCCTCGTCGTGCGGGACTTCGCCGACCCCGCCGCGGCCCCGGCGCTGGCCGCCGCCGATGTCCTCATCACCGGCTGGGGATGTCCGCACCTCGACGGGGACGCGCTCAAGGCGGTGCCCCGGCTGCGCGCGGTGCTTCATGCGGCGGGCTCCGTGCGCCCGCTGGCCGGCGAGGCCCTGTGGCAGCATGGGGTAACCGTTTCCAGCGCGGTGACCGCAAACGCCGTACCGGTGGCCGAGTACACGCTCGCGATGATCCTGCTCGCCGGGAAGGACGTGTTCACCCACCGCGAGCGCTATCGCCGTACACACAGCGGGCCCACCCCGGCCGAGACCGCCGCCCTCGGCAACGTCGGCCGCCGGATCGGCGTCATCGGGGCCTCCCGGGTCGGCCGCCGCCTGCTGGAACTGCTGCGCCCCCACGACGTCGAGGTCCTTCTGCACGACCCGTACGTCGACGCGGCCGAGGCAGCGGAACTCGGCGCCCGGCTCTTCTCCCTGGAGGATCTGCTGCGGCACAGCGACATCGTCAGCCTGCACGCGCCCGACATCCCCGAGACCCACCACATGCTGGACCGTGCCCGCCTCGCCCTGGTCCGCGACGGCGGCGTACTGATCAACACCTCCCGCGGCGCCCTCGTCGACCACGCGGCACTCACCGACGAGCTGGTCTCCGGGCGGCTGCACGCCGTCCTGGACGTCACCGACCCCGAGCCGCTGCCCGCCGGCTCACCCCTGTACCGGCTCCCCAACGTCTTCCTCACCCCGCACATCGCGGGCTCCCTCGGCAACGAACTGGAGCGGCTCGGCCGTGTCGTCGTCGAGGAACTGGAGCGTCTGGCGAGCGGCCTGCCGCCGGCGCACGAGGTCCGGCACGCGGACCTGGCCCGGGTGGCCTGACGGGGGTGGCCCGACGCGAGAGGCCTGGCCCGGCTGGACTGACGCGGGTGGCCCGACGCGGGCGCGAGCCCTACCCCCCGTCCGCCTCCCCTGCCTCGCTGCTCCCCCGCCCTCCTGCCGGTCTTCCGGCTCGCCGGCCGGCCCCCAACAGGTCGGCACACGCCGGCGAGGAGACATGCCGCGCGCCCGCCCGCCGCAGCCTCCCGTCGCCGCCGTCGCCGCCGTCGCCGCCGTCCGGCCGGTGACGGCCCTTTCGAAAGCGTCCGGCGCCCAAGATCCCGCGATTCCCGGCGTCTTCACGTCTCGCTGAGCCACCCCTAGGATAGCAAGCGCTTTCTGCGAGCCGTCTGTCCGGATCGGCTCCGAAAGGGCGCTGGTCGAGCTTTCGCTGGCCCTCGGGCGGGCCGGAGAGGTGGTTCCGCATGGTGCGCACGGCGAGTGCGAGCGCGACGGCCGGTCCGACACTGGCGGTCGTGGCCCGCGAGGCGGGGGTGTCCGTACCCACCGCCTCCAAGGTGGTCAACGGCCGGGAGGACGTGGCCCCCGAGACCAGACGCCGGGTCACGGAGGCGCTGGACCGGCTCGGGTATGTGCGCAGACCGCGCTTCGACGCGACGAAGCCGCCCCGGCTGGTGGATCTGGTCGTGCACTCGCTGGAGAGCTCCTGGTCGGGGGCGGTGCTGCACGGGGTGGAGGAGGCGGCGCACGACGCCGGTCTGGACGTGGTGGTCTCGGCCGCCCTGTCCCGTACCCGGGCCGGCCGTCCGCAGCGCGGCTGGCTGGACAAGCTGACCCTGCGCGGGTCCGCCGGAGTGCTGTTCAACCTGGCGGAGTTGACGGCCTCTCAGTACGCGTGGCTGGAGCAGCACCGCACGCCGTTCGTGCTGATCGACCCGGTGGTGGAGCCGCCGCCGGGCGTGGTGTCGGTGGGTGCCGCGAACTGGCAGGGCGGGGTGACCGCGACGGAACATCTGCTGGCGCTCGGTCACGAGCGCATCGCCGTGGTGGCCGGGCCGCGCCGCAAGATCTGCAGCAGCGCCCGGGTGGCCGGTTACCGATCGGCGCTCGCGTCGGCCGGGCTGCCGCACCGACCCGAGTATGTGCGCGACGGCGGCTTCGAGGAGGTGGTGGCCCACCGCCGGATGTGCGAACTCCTCGACCTTCCCGAGCCGCCGACGGCCGTGTTCGTCTGCTCCGACAGCATGGCGCTGGGGGTCTACCGGGCCGTGCTGGAGCGGGGGTTGAGGATCCCGTACGACGTCAGCGTGGTCGGTTTCGACGATCTGCCCGAGTCCCGCTGGGCCAGCCCCGCCCTGACCACCGTCCGCCAGCCGCTGGCGGAGATGGCGGCGACGGCGCTGCGGCTGCTGGTGCGGATGATGGACGGCGAGCATCCGGAGGGCACCCGGACGGAGTTGTCGACTCGGCTGGTGGAACGGGCGAGCACGGCTGAGCCCAGGCGCTGAGTCGCACCGCGGCCGCGGGCCCTGGAGTCCGGTGTCCGGTGCGGGCCGGCCTGCCGGCAACGGAAGCGGAGCGAGGGGTGGTTGACGTCCACGTCGTCACCCTGCCTCGGGGCCGGAGCGGGCCGCCCAGGCGATCCCTCCCCGCAGATGGGCCAGGAAGTCCGGGTCCCGGTAGGCCTCGGAGGCGTGCCCGAGCGCGGTGTAGAAGACGCGGCCCTCGCCCTCCTCGCGGCACCACACCAGGGGGTGGTCGGCGCCCATCCCGCCGCCTTCGTACGAGGCCTCGTCGGCGCCGGCGAGGACATGGACCCGTCCGCGGGGACTGACGCGGAAGTCGTACCACTCGTCGGTGACGTCCCAGACGGCCGGGAGATGCCGGGTGGCGGGGTGGTCGTGGTCCTCGATCACCGCCTTGCCGGGCTGGTACGCGGGGTGCCGGTCGAAGCGGGCGCCGAGGAGTTCGCCGTAGTACGGCCAGTCGTACTCGGTGCAGGCCGCCGCGTGCACCCCGACGAAGCCGCCGCCCGAGCCCACGTACGCGGCGAGGCGTTCGCGCCCGGCGGGAGTGAGGACCTCGCCGCTGGTGGAGAGGAAGACCACGGCCGCGTATCCGTCGAGCGGGGCCTCCAGGGCGCCCGGCTCCTCGCTGTGGTCGACGGTGAAACCCTCCAGGGCGCGTACGGCGGTGACGGCGTCCGGGATGGAGTCGTGGCGGTAGGCGGTCGTGCGGGTGTACACGAGCAGGCGGGCGGTCATACGGCCGAGCCTATGACCGGGACGGAGCGGGTCCCAGGGAGATCGTCGGGGCGAAATTTTCGGGGGCCGGCCTCCGGCGTCGTCCCCGCTCTCACCTCCCCCGCTCGTCCCCTGCCCCACTCCTCCCCTGACACTCCTCCGCTGCCCGCGTCATCGTCCCCGCCGCGTTCTCAGCCGGCCCTTCTCCGGGGCGGCCGCGTTCTCAGCCGGCCCTCTTCTCGGCCGGCCGACTCGTCATCCGCCCACACCGACGTCGTTGTCGGGCGCGCCGTCGCCCTCCGGCGGCAGGTCGCCGCGCTCCACCGGTTCGCCGCCCGCGGGGGCGGAGGGCAGGAGGGTGTCGAGTTCGGCGGCGGTGGGGCGATGGGCGTTCTCGGCGGCCTCGCGCAGGTCGTCGCGGGGCACCCCGTCGCCGCTGATCCGGATGACCAGGTCCTTCTTCGGTACGGCGTACTCACTGCTGCCGTCGGTGGTGCGGTACCAGGTGTCGCCGTCGCGTTCACAGGCGGTGGAGGTGCCGTCGGTGCCGGCGACCGGCTGGCCGGAACAGTTGGCGGCAGTCAACGTGCCACGGTCGACGGCCAGTTGGAAGAACTTCCCGCTCTTCCGGGAGAAGTAGGCCGCGGAGAAGCCGTCGTCGCCGTACACGCCGACGGACTGCTGGGCGAGGGTGTAGCCCTCGACGTCCGTGGTGTACACGAGTTCCGGGGCGATGCCCAACGGCTGTGCCCTGTCGGCCAGTTCGGTCGGATCAGCGGCCGCGCCGGGCCGCTCGTCACCGCAGGCCGTGAGCAGCAGGGGCAGCAGGGGCAGCAGGGGCAGCAGCGACAGTGCCGGCAGGGCACGCAGGGCACGGATCATGGGGTCATCCTGCCGGACAGGTGTTCCACAGGCGCGGCCTTTTCGGTGGCGTGGCGCGTAGGCTCGGGCGGGATGGACACGATTCCCGCACGTCTCGACCACATCGTTCTCGCAACGCCCGATCTGGCGGCGACGGTCGCAGAGTTCACCCGGCGCACGGGAGTGGTTCCCGCGCCGGGCGGGGCGCACATCGGGCACGGCACCCGCAACCATCTGGTGGGACTGGGCGGCCGCGCCTACCTGGAGATCCTCGGCCCCGATCCGGAGCAGCCCGAACCGACGGGTCCGCGCCCCTTCGGCGTGGACGGCCTCGACGCCCCACGGACCATCACCTGGGCGATCAGCCCTCCGGACCTGGACGCGACGGTCGCCGGCGCCCGCGCACAGGGCTACGACCCCGGTGACGTACGGGACATGAGCCGGCGCCGTCCCGACGGCACCCTGCTGCGGTGGCGGCTGACCGACGGGGGCTCCCCGCACCCGTCCGGGCTGGTGCCCTTTCTCATCGACTGGGGGACGAGCCCGCACCCCTCCGCGTCCGGGCTGCCCGTGACCCCGCTGCGGGAGATGACCGCCACGGCCCCCGCCCCGGACGAGATCCGCCCGCTGCTGGCGGCCCTGGGCACCGGTCTCTCCCTCACCGAGGGCCCGGCCGCCTTCTCCTTCACGGTGGACACCGCGAACGGCCCGGTCACCTTCACCTGAGCCCCCCGGCCGTGGGCGCCACGCTTCGCGCGGCCGCGCCGGGCCGGTGTCCGTTTCCTTCAAGACCGGACGCTCGGGCCCTGCCTAGCCTGACCGCATGAGTACACGTTTCGATGCCATCGGACTGGTCGTCTCCGACATGGCAGCCTCCGTCGCCTTCTACCGCCGGCTCGGGTTCGCGTTCCCCGACGGGGCCGAGCGGGAGCCCCACAGCGAGGCAGCGCTGCCGGGCGGGCTGCGGCTGCTGCTGGACACCGAGGAGACCGTCCGTTCCTTCCATCCGGGCTGGCGCCCGCCGTCCGGGGGCGGCCGGGCCTCGCTCGCGCTGCGCTGCGACGGACCGGCGGACGTGGACGCGGTGTTCGAGGAGCTGGTCGGCGCCGGTCATCACGGCGAACTCAAGCCGTGGGACGCCTTCTGGGGCCAGCGGTACGCGGTCGTCCACGACCCGGACGGCAACGGCGTCGACCTGTTCGCACCGCTACCGCCGCAGTAGGTCGCTCAGTGTCGTCCCGGTGAACTCCCTGACGTCACGCGCGAGATGGGCCTGGTCGGCGTATCCGGCCCGGGCCGCCGTGTCCGCGTACGGCACGCCCGCCCGGGCCAGGCCGAGGGCCCGCTGCAGACGCAGGATGCGGGCCAGTGTCTTGGGTCCGTAGCCGAAGGCGGTGAGGGAGCGGCGGTGCAACCGGCGTGCGCCGAGGCCGAGTTCGTCGGCCGTGGTGGAGACCGGGCGGCCCGCGGCGAGCGCGGTGACCAGCCGGCGCAGTGCGGGGTCGGGCGGGGCCGCCCGCTCCAGCGCCACCTCTTCCAGTGCCGTGACAGGATGGGCCGCCGCGGCGATCCGGCCGGTCAGGCGTCGCACCCAGGCCGCGGGCCACAGATCGGCCAGCTCCACGCGGCGGTCACGCAGTTCGTGGGCCGGTACGCCGAGGAGGGCGGGTGCGGTGCCGGGGAAGAAGCGGACACCGGCCCAGGCGGTGGGCGGGCCGCCGGGGACGTACGCGTGGGTGTCGGGGCCCGCCACGAGCAGGCGGCCGTCGTTCCACAGCAGGTCCATGCAGCCGTCGGGCAGGACGGGCCGCGCGCCGGGTCCCGGCACGGGGGCGTTCGTCCAGACCACCGCCCCGGCCAGCCGGGAGGGCCGCTCCTCGTACACGTGGGCCAGGCTACGCCTCCACCCCGGCACCGGTGGCCGTGGCGGACGGTCGCGCGGGGCGCGTCGTGCTGCGTGTCCGGGGAGGGTACGGGGGGGTCACGGATCGTCGCGGGTGGTCACGACGCTCGCGTCCGGCCCCCCGCCCGGAACCCGGCCGACGAACGGAGCAGCCCGCGCGCAAGACACCCGACGCCCCGGACACCCACCCAGAACCCCACCGACAACCGGCACACCCCGCGCGCAAGACACCCGACGCCCCGGACACCCACCCAGAACCCCACCGACAACCGGCACACCCCGTGTCCCCGCCGCCTCGGCCGTCAGCTCCCGCAGCTGCCGTGCGGCTGCCCGCGCTGCCTCCCGCGCGGCCTCCCAGCGGTGCCCGTCCGCCACCGTCGGCCCGAGCCGGCTCGTCGCCGGGCGCGGGGCGTGGGGCGCAAGACGCCGGGCGCCGGGCGGGCAGCAGTTCGGTGAGCCGGGGCTCGTAGCGCGGCGGCGACGATGGCCCGGGGCAGTCCGGGCCCGGCCTGGTATCGAGCCGGTAAGCGCGGTGACCAGGGTGGTGATGCGGGGCTCCCCGCCGCCGGAGATCGTACGGAGGGGCGCCCCCGCACGATCCCGCTCACTTCTCCGGCGCAGGCGGTTCCTCGCCGTTCGTTCCGGTGACGCCGTTCGGCTTGGGGGTGCTCTTCGCGTGGGTGCGCAGCCGGGCCGTGACGTCGTCCGGCGGAAGGAAGCGCGACCAGCGTTCGGGGAACTCGGAGGGCATGTCCGGGTCGTCGGGGTCGTCGTGGGAGCGGGCCGCCGTCATGCGGGCGACGTACTCGGCGGCCTCCTCCTCGCGCAGCCGTTCGTTGGCGGCGCGGGCGGCGGCCGTCGCGGCGGCGGGCCAGACACGGTCGATGGCGGCGTTGACGGCGGCGCCGACCAGGACGGCGAAGGCGGACACACCGATCCACAGCAGGACGGCGACGGCGGCGGCGAGGGAGCCGTAGATCGTGGCGCCCTCGATGGTGCTGGTGAGGTAGATGCGCAGCAGGAAGCTGCCGAGGACCCACATGGCGAGGGCGACCAGGGCGCCGGGAACGTCCTCGATCCACGGGGAGCGCACCGGCACGGACACGTGGTAGAGCGTCGTCAGGAAGGCGATGGACAGGACGATCACGACCGGCCAGTACAGGACCTGGACGACGGTGGTGGACCAGGGCACGATCCGCACCACGGCGTCGGGGCCGGCGACCATGAGGGGCAGCGCGACCGAGCCGATCAGCAGGGCCGCGATGAACAGCAGGAACGCCACCAGCCGGGTCTTGACGATGCCGCGTACGCCGTCGAGGCCGTACATGACGGTGATGGTGTCGATGAAGACGTTGACGGCCCGCGATCCCGACCACAGGGCGAACAGGAAGCCTATCGAGATGACGTCGGGCCGGCCGCCCTTCATCACGTCGTCCAGGATGGGCTGGGCGATCTCGGTGACGCCCTTGTCGGACAGGACCGTGCGGGAGGCCTCCAGGAGGTTGCTCTCCAGGCTGCTGATGGAGTCGGTGCCGGTCCAGTCGTCGACGTAGCCGAGCAGGCCGATGAGACTGAGCAGCAGCGGCGGCACGGACAGCAGGGTGAAGAACGCGGCCTCGGCGGCGAGACCGAGGATGCGGTACTCGATGCAGGAGTTGACGGTGTCCTTCAACAGCAGCCAGGCAGTCCGCCGCTTGGAGACGTTCCGGTAGAGGGCACGCGCCCGGTGGAGGCGTCCCGTGGGGCCTCCCGGTGGCTCGGGTGACTGTCTTGCTGGCTGCACGCCCTAAAGGTATCCGCCGTTCGGGTCTGCACTCACCTCCGGCGAGGCGGCGTCGCCGGGCCGGGACGCGGCACGCGGGCTCCGGGCGGTCATGACGGGCGTACCCGGGGGTAGGTTCGCGGTATGGCAGGCAGCACGCACACCGTGAGCAACCAGCCCCCTCCGCTGAGCGGGTACGACGTGTACGGCAGCGACCGGGCCCTGGTGTCCGCCGTGGAGCGGCACCTCGATCCCGCTCTGCTGGAGGAGGCGCGCGGCGAGCTGTCCGCGCTGGGGCGGGCCGCCGGGTCGGCCCAGTTGCAGGAGTGGGCGGTGCAGGCGAACGAGCATCCGCCGACCCTGCGCGCGTACGACCGTTTCGGCCACCGGGTCGACGAGGTCGATTTCCATCCGGCGTGGCACCGGCTGCTCGGCAAGGGGGTCGGCGCCGGTCTGACGGCGGCCTGGGCGCGGCCGGGCGGGCATGTGCGGCGGGCGGCGGGGTTCGTGGTGTGGACGCAGGTCGAGGCGGGCAACGGCTGTCCGCTGTCGATGACGCACGCCGCGGTGCCCGCGCTGCGCGCCGACCCGGAGCTGGCCGCCGAGTGGGAGCCCCGGCTGACGTCCACGATCTACGACCGTGAGCTGCGGCCCGCCCGGCTGAAGGCGGGGGCGCTGTTCGGGATGGGGATGACGGAGAAGCAGGGCGGCAGCGACGTGCGGGCCTGCACGACGGCGGCCGAGCCGCTGGCCGAGGCCGGGACGTACACGCTGACCGGGCACAAGTGGTTCTGTTCGGCGCCGATGTCGGACGGGTTCCTGGTGCTGGCGCAGGCCCCGGAGGGGCTGACGTGTTTCCTGGTGCCGCGGGTGCTCGAGGACGGCACGCGCAACCCGTTCCGTCTGCAGCGGCTCAAGGACAAGCTGGGCAACCGGTCGAACGCGTCGGCCGAGGTGGAGTTCGACGGGACGTGGGCACGCCGGGTCGGGGCGGAGGGGCGCGGGGTGCGCACCATCATCGACATGGTGGCGGCGACCCGGGTGGACTGCGTGCTGGGGTCGGCGGGGCTGATGCGGCAGGCGGTCGCGCAGGCCGTGCACCACTGTTCGTACCGTGCGGCGTTCGGCGGGAAGCTCGTCGACAAGCCGTTGATGCGCAACGTGCTGGCCGATCTGGCGCTGGAGTCGGAGGCGGCGACGACGCTGGGGCTGCGGCTCGCGGCGGCCTACGACGACGGCGGTGAGCAGGAGCGGGCGTTTCTGCGGATCGCGGTTCCGGCCGCCAAGTACTGGGTGACCAAGCGCTGCACGCCGATGGTGGTGGAGGCGGCGGAGTGTCTGGGGGGAAACGGTTACGTCGAGGAGTCGGGGATGCCGCGGCTGGTGCGCGAGTCGCCGCTGAACTCGGTCTGTGAGGGCGCGGGCAATGTGCAGGCCCTCGATGTGCTGCGGGCCCTGCGGAGCGAGCCGCGGGCGCTGAACGCGTATCTGCGGGAGGTGGGGCTGGCGCGCGGGGCCGATCACCGGCTGGACGCGGCGGTCAAGGGGCTGTTGGCGGAGCTGGCCGATCTGGAGGGGGTGGAGGCGCGGGCGCGGCGGCTGGCGGAGCGGTTCGCGCTGGTGCTCCAGGGGGCGCTGCTCGTACGGTTCGCGCCGCCGGAGGTGGCGGACGCGTTCTGTGCGTCCCGGCTCGGCGGGGACGGCGGCGCGGCCTTCGGCACACTGCCGCACAGTCTTGATCTGGCGGGTCTGGTGGAGCGGGCCGCTCCCGGGGTCTGAGCAGCGCGGACAGGGAGCGGGGGTGGTGCTGCGCCGACACGGCACCACCCCCGCAGCTTGGGCCCTGCGAGGCCACGATCGCCGCTCGGGACGGCGTGGCTCAAGTTTCGGACACGGTGTGGATGTTCACCAGGGTTGCAGGGGGTTGCAACTTGTCGGTGGTTGTGACCGGAGTGCGCCCCTCCGGCCGAGGTGGACGGCAAGATGGGGCCTTCAGCACGACTGGAAACAGTCGCTGCGGGAACTTGACATCCGGTCGTCTCTTGCGTGTCTCCCGGGAGGCTCTTGTGGCCCACTCGCCGATGAACGTGCCGCAGCTCGCGGCCGTCGACGCCGCGCGGGCGGCGCGGGTGCTCAACGAGGTGCGTGACGCGCGGCTGGCCGGCCGGCGGGCGCGGGTGGCGCCGCGCCCGGTGATCGAGCAGTCCTGGGAGCGGATGCTGCGCAGCGGGCTGGATCCCGAGAACGGTTTCTCCGCCGGTCTGCTGAGCGCCGACGAAGTGCGGCGCCGCCGGGAGGAGTCGCCGCTGCGGGAGGTGCTGCCCGTGCTGCGGGAGGGGCTGTTGTCGGTGGCGGACGTCGCGCAGCACATCATGGTCGTCGCCGACGAGGAGGGCCGGGTGCTGTGGCGGGAGGGCTGTTCTCCCGTGCTGCGCAAGGCCGACGGGCTGGGCTTCGAGCTGGGCGCGGACTGGGGGGAGGGCGTGGTCGGCACCAACGGGGTGGGCACGCCGGCGGTGGTGCGGCGGCCGGTGCAGGTGTTCGCCGGTGAGCACTTCGTGCGTGCGCACGGCACCTGGACGTGTGCGGGTGCCCCGATCTCGGATCCGCGCAACGGCCGGCTGCTAGGTGTGGTCGACGTGAGCGGGCCGTTGGAGACGATGCATCCGGCCACGCTGGCCTGGGTCGACTCGGTGGCCAAGCTCGCCGAGGCCAGACTGCGGGAGTTGCACGTGGGTTCGCTGGAGCGGCTGCGGGCGGTGGCGGCGCCGGTGCTGGCCCGGCTGGGCGGCCGGGCGGCGGTGGTGGACGGGGAGGGCTGGACGGCGGCGGTGACCGGGATGCCGTATGCCGGCCGGATCACGCTGCCCAAGTCGCCGTCGGCGGGGCGGCGGTGGCTGCCGGCGCTGGGGCTGTGCGCGCTGGAACCGCTGGCCGGGGGCTGGCTGGTGCGGCCGGTGGACGAGCCGGGCGAGCGGTCGCCGAGCGGGGCCGCCCACATCGTGCTGGATCTGAGCCGGTCGCGCCGCTGGTCGGTGACGGTGTCGGGCGGGGCCGGCTCCTGGTCGCGCGAACTCAGTCCGCGGCATGCCGAGTTGCTCTATCTGCTCGCGGTGCACCGGGGCGGGCGCAGCGCGTCGGGCCTGGCCGAGGACATGTTCGGCGACCCGGCGCGCACGGTGACGGTGCGGGCCGAGATGTCGCGGGTACGGCGGTATCTGGGGGGACTCCTGGAGCATCGGCCGTATCGTTTCTGCGAGGAGGCGGAGGTCGAGGTGCTCCTCCCGGCCGACCCGGCGGACCTGTTGCCCCGGACGACGGCGCCCGCGGTGCTGCGGGGCCGGGTTCGCACACCGTAGCGACGGACGGAGGGGCGCCGCCGCGACGGCGGACCCACTTGCCGTAGTGAACGAATCGCGCACCGTAGCAGGAATGCTGCACCCGGTGGCATCTTCCGCATATTTGCGCAGTCTTCGTCCGGGAAGGCGGCCGACTGCCGTAGCATCCTCTACGGGTCACCCCACCTGCTCCTCGGTCAACGTACGGATCATCAGGCGCAGTTGGCCCGCCTCGGGAGGACGAATGAGACATCGCGGCCGACACCGCCGGCGCAGGCGGGGCAGGGCAGTACGCGCCTTCCTGGCCGGAACCGCTCTCGCGCTCACCGCCGCCGCCACCATGATCAGCGCCTCCCAGGCCACGGTCACCGACGACGGCCCCGGCGCCCTGAAGCCGCTCTCCGTGTCCGCGGCGGCGCAGGGCACGGTCCTGACGGAGGACCGGGTCCCGCAGGCCGATCTGGACCGGCTCGCCGCCGGGATGGGCCGGCCGGTCGGTGTGGGCGCGGTGCTGGCGGGCGCGGACCGCACCCTGCGCAACGCCGGCGACTGTTCGGCGGCCGAGCGCGGGGACCTGCCGGTCTCCCCCGCGGCCAGGCGCGCGTACTGCTGGAACACCGACGACACCGAGGGCTGGCGGGCGGGCGCGGTCACCACATCCGGGGACGCGGACGACGACGGTTTCTGGGGCAGCAACCGGGTCATCCTCTCCGGCTGGTCGCGCACCGGCGGCACGGCGGCCGACCGGGGGCTGGCCCGCGTCGCCTTCGTCGACGCCGACGATTTGGACCACCTCTCGTACACCTGGGTGCTGCTGGCCGTCCCGGTGGACGGCGGCCGCGACTACCGGGGCCTGGCCTCCCATGTCTCCGGGATGGTCTGGTACCAGGACAAGCTGCTGGTCACCGCCGACGACGGGGACGTGTCCGCGCTGTACGTGTACGACATGAACCGCGTCCAGCGCGCCGATGTCACCGGCGAGGCGGTCGGCCGGGTGGCCGGCGGCTGGTCGGCGCACGGCTACCGGTTCGTCCTGCCTGCCGTGGGCTCCTACCGGCTCGACGGCGGCGCGGACTCCCCTCGGCCCACCACCGTCTCCCTCGACCGCAGCACGGCGCCGGACAGCCTGGTGGCCGGCGAGTGGACCCTCGACGGCGGCGACCGGACGGCCCGGCTGTGGCGCTACCCGTTCAGCACGGCCGGCGGCCAGGAGGGCCTGCTCGCCGCGGACGCCGACGGGCGGGTGCGTGCGTCGGAGGCGTACAAGACGAAGCTCACCGGTGTGCGGGGTGTGCTGTCGTACGACGGCGAGTGGTACGTCAGCCGGGCGGCCGCGGCGCGGGAGCGGCACGGCGTGCTGTGGCGGCAGACCACCGAGGGGGCGAAGGCCGCGAAGTGCGGCGCCGCCGGGTCGCACGCCTGCTGGAGCGGGCTCACCGAGTCCCTCTCCTACTGGGCGGAGACGGGAGAGGTCTGGACGCAGTCGGGACGGGTGCTGTTCGCCACACCGCTGGGCTCGATCGGCGGATCGGACCGGTAGTCCCGGCGGCCGGACGGCCCGGTTCGTGGACCGCGATCGACAGATCCTCGGCTCCGATGATTCCCTGACCGCATGACCCACATCCCCGTGACCACCTGGTCCCTGGAGCAGACCGCCCCGACCGATCTCCTCCCGGCCGCCGCGCCGGACGGTGACGTCCGGATCGTCCGCTCCGAGGTGCCCTCGCCCGAGTTCAGCCGTTTCCTGTACGCCTCAGTGGGCGGGGACATCCGCTGGATCGACCGGCTGAGCTGGCCGTACGCGCGCTGGGCGGAGCACCTGGCGCGTCCGGGGGTCGAGACCTGGGCCGCCTACGACCGGGGCACGCCGGCCGGGTACGTGGAGCTGGAGCCGCAGGACGACGGGGTCGTGGAGATCGTGTACTTCGGGCTGATCCCGGCCTTCCGCGGGCGGCGGATCGGCGGGCACCTGCTGTCGTACGGGGCGGCCCGCGCCTGGGACCTCGGGGACCGCTGGCCGGGGCTGCCGGAGACCAAGCGGGTGTGGCTGCACACGTGCAGCCTGGACGGCGAGCACGCCATGGCCAACTACCAGCGCCGGGGCTTCAAGCTGTTCGACACCAAGGTGGAGGAGCAGCCGCAGGTGTCCGCGCCGGGCCCCTGGCCGGGCGCGCACCCCGCCTGACGAGGGCTCGCCTAGCCGTTCTGGCCTGCGTGGACAAGGGTTCGCGCGGGTCATGTGATCGAGGACACCTTCGTCTCGCATCTCGGGACAAGGGTGTCCACATGGCGGATAAAGCTGGACTGTGTCCAGATCGCCGTGACACGCTTCCGTCATGTCTGGAACTGGAATTGCCTTGGTGAGTCGGCGGCACGTCGACCTCGGCCGCATGTCCAGCGCCATCTGTCCGGCGAGCTGAGCAGTCCAGCAGCGCCGACGTCTCCTGATCCAGCCTCCCCCGCGCAACGACGCGCACGCATGCCTCCATGCGCCCGTACGCGCAGGTGAAGGCCTCCTGCCCGCCACCCCTCACGGACGGCGCTACGCGCCGGCCCCATCCGTCGCTGTCCCGAAGGACGTATTCACCATGGCCGCCACCCCGCAGAACCCTGCCGCCTCCGCGCCCCGCCGCAAGGTGAGCCGTCACCGCGGTGAGGGTCAGTGGGCAGTGGGTCACTTCACCCCGCTCAACGGCAACGAACAGTTCAAGAAGGACGACGACGGTCTCAATGTGCGGACACGTATTGAGACGATCTACTCCAAGCGCGGCTTCGACTCGATCGACCCCAACGACCTGCGCGGCCGGATGCGCTGGTGGGGCCTGTACACCCAGCGCAAGCCCGGGATCGACGGCGGCAAGACCGCGATCCTCGAGCCGGAGGAGCTGGACGACGAGTACTTCATGCTGCGCGTCCGCATCGACGGCGGCCGGCTGACCACCGAACAGCTGCGGGTGATCGGGGAGATCTCGCAGGAGTTCGCGCGTGGCACCGCGGACATCACCGACCGGCAGAACGTCCAGTACCACTGGATCCGCATCGAGGACGTTCCGGAGATCTGGAACCGCCTGGAGGCGGTCGGCCTGTCCACCACCGAGGCCTGCGGCGACACGCCCCGCGTGATCATCGGCTCGCCGGTGGCCGGCATCGCCGAGGACGAGATCATCGACGGCTCCCCGGCGATCGAGGAGATCCAGCGCCGGATCATCGGCAACAAGGCGTTCTCGAACCTGCCCCGCAAGTTCAAGTCCGCGATCTCCGGCTCGCCGCTGCTGGACGTGGCGCACGAGATCAACGACGTCGCGTTCGTCGGTGTCGAGCACCCCGAGCACGGCCCCGGCTTCGACCTCTGGGTCGGCGGCGGCCTGTCCACCAACCCCAAGATCGGCGTCCGGCTCGGCGCCTGGGTCCCGCTGGACGAGGTCCCGGACGTCTACGAGGGCGTCATCTCCATCTTCCGCGACTACGGTTACCGGCGGCTGCGCACCCGCGCCCGCCTGAAGTTCCTGGTCGCCGACTGGGGCGCGGAGAAGTTCCGCCAGGTGCTGGAGGACGAGTACCTGGGACGCAGGCTGACCGACGGCCCCGCGCCCGCGCAGCCGGTGGAGCGCTGGCGCGACCACGTCGGCGTGCACCGCCAGAAGGACGGCCGTTTCTACGTCGGTTTCGCACCGCGTGTCGGCCGGGTCGACGGCGCGACGCTGTCGAAGATCGCCGACCTCGCCGAGGCGCACGGCTCGGGCCGGGTCCGTACCACGGTCGAGCAGAAGATGATCGTCCTCGATGTCGAGGAGACGCAGGTCCAGTCGCTGGTCGACGCCCTGGAGGCGCTGGACCTGACCGCCAAGCCGTCGCCCTTCCGGCGCGGCACGATGGCCTGCACCGGCATCGAGTACTGCAAGCTCGCCATCGTCGAGACGAAGGCGCGCGGCTCCTCGCTGATCGACGAACTGGAGCGCCGTATCCCGGACTTCGACGAGCCGATCACCATCAACATCAACGGCTGCCCGAACGCCTGCGCCCGTATCCAGGTGGCGGACATCGGTCTCAAGGGACAGCTGGTCCTCGACACGAACGGCGAGCAGGTCGAGGGCTACCAGGTCCACCTCGGCGGCGCGCTCGGTCTCGAGGCGGGCTTCGGCCGCAAGGTCCGTGGCCTGAAGGTCACCGCGGAGGAACTGCCGGACTACGTGGAGCGCGTGCTGAAGCGGTTCCAGGAGGAGCGCGAGGACGGCGAGCGGTTCGCCGCCTGGGCCGCGCGCGCCAGTGAGGAGGCCCTCTCATGAGCGAGCGGGCCGCCCCCTTCTACTGCCCCTACTGCGGCGACGAGGACCTGCGACCGAACGAGCAGAGCCACGGCGCCTGGGAATGCGTGGCCTGCAACCGCGCTTTCCAGCTGAAGTTCCTCGGGCTGCTGGCCCGGGGCGTTCAGCGCACCGAAACGGGAGGGGAACGGATATGACGACGGTTCAGGAAGGCCGTACGACCGAGGAGTTGAAGGCGCTCGCCGAGCAGGCGGGCCGCGAACTGGAGGACGCCTCCGCCCTGGAGATCCTCCAGTGGGCGGTGGACACCTTCGGCAAGAGCTTCTGCGTGACCTCCTCCATGGAGGACGCGGTCGTCGCCCACCTCGCGTCCCGGGTCCTCAAGGGCGTGGACGTGGTGTTCCTCGACACCGGCTACCACTTCCCCGAGACCATCGGCACCCGGGACGCGGTCGAGGCCGTGATGGACGTCAACGTCATCACGCTCACCCCGCGCCAGACGGTCGCCGAGCAGGACGCCCAGTACGGGCCGAAGTTGCACGACCGCGATCCCGACCTGTGCTGCAAGCTGCGCAAGGTGCAGCCGTTGGAGGAGGGGCTGAAGGGGTACCGGGCCTGGGCCACCGGCCTGCGGCGCGACGAGTCCCCGACCCGGGCGAACACCCCGGTCGTCGGCTGGGACGAGAAGCGGCAGAAGGTCAAGATCTCGCCAATCGCCCGCTGGACCCAGGACGACGTCGATGCGTACATCACCGAGCACGGCGTACTGTCCAACCCCCTGTTGATGGACGGCTACACCTCCGTGGGCTGTGCCCCCTGCACCCGCCGGGTCCTCGAGGGCGAGGACGCACGCGCCGGACGCTGGGCGGGGCGCGCCAAGACCGAGTGCGGACTGCACGGCTGACCCCCATGACACAGACATTGGAGAACCACGTGACGACCGGAGCCACCGTCTGGCTCACGGGTCTGCCGAGTGCCGGCAAGACCACCATCGCGTACGAGCTGGCCGGCCGGCTGCGCGAAGAGGGCCACCGCGTCGAGGTGCTCGACGGCGACGAGATCCGCGAGTTCATCTCGGCGGGCCTCGGCTTCAGCCGCGAGGACCGGCACACCAACGTGCAGCGCATCGGCTTCCTCGCCGAACTGCTCGCCCGTAACGGTGTGAAGGCGCTCGTGCCGGTGATCGCGCCGTACGCGGACAGCCGGGAGGCGGTACGCAAGCGCCACCAGGAAAACGGTTCCGCCTACCTGGAGGTGCATGTGGCGACTCCGGTCGAGGTGTGCTCCGTACGTGATGTGAAGGGCCTGTACGCCAAGCAGGCGGCGGGCGAGCTGACCGGGCTGACCGGCGTCGACGACCCGTACGAGGCGCCCGAGTCGCCCGATCTGCGGATCGAGTCCCAGGATCAGACCGTGCAGGAGTCCGCGGCGTCGGTGTACGCCCTGCTCAGCGAAAGGGGACTGGCGTGACAACCGTCGCCACGGCTCAGGAGGGCACGGCCGGACCGTACACCCTCAGCCATCTGGACGCGCTGGAGTCCGAGGCGGTGCACATCTTCCGCGAGGTGGCGGGCGAGTTCGAGAACCCGGTGATCCTGTTCTCCGGCGGCAAGG